>NZ_QMDW01000009.1 GCF_003605635.1 Halonotius pteroides | reverse complement strand
CGAGTGCATATCTTCTCCAAGCAGACACTCAAACTAACCCGATGTGATCGACTGATCCTCGCTCTTTATCCGAGCGACCTCTTGTTTTCCAGATTCAATCGTTTTGACGGATGTTTCGCTTTGCTGGTACTCCTCAATTGATTCTACGTACTGGAACAGGACGTAGAGTTCGAAGAGTGTTTCCTCGTCATCAGGCGTAATCAGCGTCTCCTCCAACAATTCTCTGAGAGCGTCCGGATTGCTCTCTCTGGCTCGTCTATGATCCTGTAACAACGAAGCAGCCTCTCGATAGACATCGCTACGCGACATGGCTGCTGTCTGAATCATTCGGTCTGTCGGCTCGTAGGTCTCGGGGTCACGAATGCGCTTGATGTGGACGTTCCGTTCAAACAACTCTCGCATCTGCTCAACGAGTTCAAGATTCTCCTGCCAGCGATCAGTTACCCATTCGTATTCCTGTTTGAGGTATGTCTCACACTCCTCCAGAGTCGTGTAAATGATCGACAAGAGACGTTTGAGAACGATATTCTCGTCAATGTCATAGCTTTCGTGACGGTTGTCACAGACAAATAACGACGTATCGCTCGGTGCCTGCGAGGAGCGTTGTTTCATCGTCGAAGTCCAATCGATTCGCCCGGATATCTGTCCTCGCGTCGTCTGTTGGACATTCTTCGTCTGTGTCTTGATACTCCGGAGTCGAGCCGGGAGTTGTTCTACGAAATCGACGACTGCTGGTCGAAGAAGAAAATGGAGGTCAACAAGCGAGTCGAAGCTCTCGAAACGTTCATCCAGCCCTGTCGGTTTGAGTTGTGTTGTGACGTGTTGTTCGGAAATCTCTCCATGCATCACATAGGCGAACAAATCCTCCGAGACAGCATCGATAAGTTCGGCTCTATCCATCGATTTCTATCTGTAGCATATCACGGCCGAGTTCGCTGAGTCGATTGAAATCAACAGCATCGATCTGAGAGAGTTGTTTGACTGTCGCTTCTCGGCGAGGTGACCCTTCGAGTTGAGGCAGAACGTAGTTACCGACTGCATCGGTGACAGCGCGTTCAGTGGTTCGAGAAGGCGAGTTCACGATCCCATCCAGCATGTCTCGAACGATGGCAGGGCCGATTTTGCGGTCGCTCCGGCCGTCATTGAGTCTGAGCCATATTTCAGACACAGCATTGAGCACATCTTCATTCGCCGATCTGGACAGATCCATCCCCCAAGCGTCTGCGTACTGTTCGAGTAGATCGATTCGTTCTGATCGGGTTTCAGGCACCTGCGGGGCATCGACATGAATGAACGAAAACCGCCGCATGAATGCGTACGACAGCTCATATAGTGAAGTCTTATCATAGGTGTTCATCGTCGCCAGCAATCGCCACGAAGTGGGCATGATATACTCATGGGGTGCTGGTGTTCCGGAACTGCCGTCAGCCTGTTTGACAACGATTTCGTTGCCATCTCGGCGATAGGGCAACTGTACTTCTTGTCCGGAGAGAAGTGTGAACAACTGCCCGAACGCTTTGTCGATATCGGCGCGATTGATCTCATCAATCACCAAGAGTTCGTTCTCTTGAGTACCATCTTGTTTGAACCGCCGTAGCACCTGCCCAGTCTCGAACGAGAGGTTCTCACCGTCTGTCTCTGTTGGCATGTACCCACCAACGGTCTCGAAGGTCGACCAATCAGCTGTGGCTGTCGTCATCTCGTAGCCGGAATAGGTATCGCTGTGAGATTCTACGAGCGAACGACAGACTCGTCTAGCGATTTCAGTTTTCCCTGTTCCGGGCGGCCCGGTGAAGATGACATGCTTACCAGCTTTGAACGCTGATTCGATTTGTTCAAGAATCTCGGTTCCACGATTGTCTTGGAAATACAACCCATCGAGAAGTCCCTCGTTTGCGAGGTCGAAATCTGGCGTACTGTGAATCTCAATATCTGTTGTCGTCTCCGTGATTTCGGTTTGGGTTGATCCAGTTTCTCCGGAGGCTAACGCTTCTACGGAACCGTACTTTCCGCGGATGCCACCAACCCCCATATCGTTAAGAGAAGTGAAACCCATCGGGTAGGAAATATCGTATCCTGCAAGATTATGAATCTCTTTGGAGGAAACATTCACTTTCATTGGTGGTGCGAGATATATGATTCTATCCCAAGGATCATCCTCAAAATTTGGCCAAATATTTCTGCCGAATGCTTCGTTCTGTTCTGTGGCGAGAATCTTCGCGGAATGCGTATATGTTCCGTCTCTGTAAAAAAATAGATAATCGCCCTGTTCAATAGCACTCCAAACGCCGTTTAGTGATGGTTTCGTTCCCCATAGGCGAATGACTTCACTGTCTGTTTGGGGTGCCTCATCGGTATACTGGTGGACACGATTAGCATCAATCCCCTCCAGAACACTCTTTTCGAAATTTTCCAGCGCGGCATCGTTGCCATACGGTGCTTGAAACACTTTCGGCCCATCGTATCCCATTACCCTTCGATTCGTCAATCACCATTAAATAATATTTGCTGCGAGGATTCAAAACTGAAGACGGTGCCACCCCTCCGTGTGTTTGTGACTGAACTCACAGGGTACCGATGTCGACACTGCGTTGGAAAAGTGGGAACTGGGGTCAAAGAGGAGCCGAGTAGCTGGAAAGTGTATTCTGTTTGCCTAAGTGAGAACAGTGACTGCGGTACCGAGAGAATTGGAACAATCTCTCGTAGCTCTGTGAGCCATACCGATGAGATGAACGAACGCGCTGAGGAGCTAGTCAAAGCAGCGGCCATTGAGAAATAGCATCCGCGAGCGTAGCGAGCGGTTCACTGCCGACCTCAGGGAGGCAGCAGTTTTTGATCCAGCTTTTTCAAGGAGCGGTGGCCGAGCGTAGTGAGGCCACCCGACGCTGAAAAAGGTGGGTGGCGAGGACGAACTCGCTGGTGGATCGACTGCGGAAGCTGACGTTGCCCGCTGTGGCTGATGTCGAAAGTGGGTTAGAGAGCTATACGAAGACCAAGGAGCGCGCCGAGGAGTTAGAGGCGAAAATCGAGGAGACTGATGATTTGATCGATGAGATCGTGTATGAGTTGTACGGGCTGACTGACGAGGAAATCGAGATTGTCGAGGAAGCTGTCGGGGAATGAATCGATCGCGCGAGCGACCGCAGTTCTCGTGAGTGAAACAAACGAGAGCATAGAAGAGCTTGCGCTTCCAGACGGCGGCAGCACTATTTGAAAAACGCAGGCTATATCTTAAATCAAAAGCCGAAGCGACGCTCAAACTATGTCGAGTCGAGATCCGAGAGAACTGAAGTCGGAACTGGAGAAAATCGAGTTCTCCGGAGATTCAGAGCAGCTTGGGGAGTTACGAGCAGAAGCGAGAGCAACCGTCGATGCACAGCGGGAAACACTCGCCGACATCGACACGAAAGCGAGCAAGATACTCCGGCTCAATATCGCGCTGGTCGGCATCCTGATTTCGGTGGTCTCCATCGCAACACAGCTCGGTTCTGGCTCGGCGGCTGGCGTTGGAACCGTCGAACCGTTTCTCAACAGCTACACCGTGACCGGTATCGGCGCGCTGGTTCTCTCGACTGCGTTTGCAGCGGTGACCTACACAGCATCGGAACTCGATGTTGGCGTGAGTTCCGAGAACCTCACGAAACTGCTCAACTCCGATTTCCAACAGCAGGAAACCGAGGTACTACTGATACAAAACTACATCATGTGAATTAATTTCAACCGGAGCACAAACGTTCGCAATATCCCACTGATTCAGATAACGATACTACTGATCGTCTCAGCTATCATTTCGTTCGCGCTGGGGCTGTACCATAGCATCGCTGGTGCCGTCCCCGCCTGGCTTTGGCTCTCGTCGGTTCTCTTGCTCGCTGTTGTTGTTTTGGTATCCGGACTGTCCGCCCAGACACGACGTGCAATTACCGACCTTCGAGCGTGGCGGTGACCCAATGATTATACACTTAGCCGCTGAAAATGTTAATATGAGCACCGAGAGTGACGAGCAGTCCGCACGTGAGGAGGCGCGTGAAAGCCTTCTCAGCGGCGGCGAACGAGTCGCAAAAGGTCGACAACGCGATAGAAACGAAGCCGAAGACGACGAAGCGTAATCAACGACGAGCTCAATTTTGTTGATGTGATTGTCCGAAAGTAGCGTTCGCAAGCGACCATAGGGAGCGAGCGGTTCACTGCCGACCGGAGGGAGGCAGCAGTTTTTGATCCAGCTTTTTCAAGTCGAGCGGAACCGGAGGTTCCGCTGACCATGCGAACGGCGACTCCGTCGCCGTGAGCAGAGAGCGGTGGCCGAACGAAGTGAGGCCACCCGACGCGGAAAAAGGTGGGTGTTAAGCATCATTAGTGGCCTCGAACTGCTCGACGATCTGTTCGCGGCTGGTCGTCTGATTCTGACTTCGGGTCTCAATCGCCTCTTCCATCGCCTCGGCTGTCTCCTCGGAGACGAGGCCAGCGACGATCTCGGGTCGTGGGCCGCCGGTCAGTCGAACCAATGTCTCACCCAGCGTCTCATCTTCTTTCTTGTGGGCTTCCACATACGAGTGAAACGCCTCCGAGACCTGAATCGACTTCGTTCCCATATTAGACGTTCAGATGTGAATTCCTAAAACCGTTTCTCCGATTTTTTCGGTACTGACTACTCGAAGATTTTCGAGTCCTCAAGCGATCCGGACGTGTTCTGTTCGGGGTCGATCCCCACCTCACGGAGTTCTTGCTCTGTCGGTTCGTGCCCCGCCCCGTTGTACGCGGCGACCGCGTCATCGAGCATTTCGAGGGCGTGCTGGCGAGTCTCGCCCTCCGTAGCCACGCCAGTTTCTTCATCGCGGACGAGCCACACCTCACCGTCGTCAGAGAGTTCCAACGAAATCCGCGTTGGAATACCCGCGTTCTCTGGCTCGTCGTCCGATTCGATGCTCATATACGGCTGTACAGGACACGAGAGCAAAAGCGTTCGGTAGCGATACACAATCCGTATGCTAAGCAGAGAAGAAAGCCCTACAGACGTGTTTGTGCGCATCAACGCCTCACACTCATGTAGTGCTACGACCCTTCAGCCGAAGAACGGAGCATACGACATGACTTCGATACCCTCTTTGTTCGGATATCCAACACAAAAAGAGATTAGCTCGGCTGATACGGATTCGTCACCGTGTCGAGACGCGAGATGTGGCCAACCACATCAAAATTGTCGTCGAACGCATACAGGTACTCCAACTCCTCAGCTTTCAGATATGCACGTAGACAGGCATCAACGAACGAGAACGCCTCGTACCCCCGGAACTGTGCCTTCGCCATCGCACGCCCGTCCGCAGTCAGTGACTCGATATAGAAGCGGGCATTCTCTTCGATTCGGTCAAGGAAATCGACGGCCGCCTCGTGGCCAGCATGTGTCCTCAGGCCGTTCAGCGTCTCCGCGAGAACGTAATCGAGGACGACCGCCTCGGGCAGTTCGTCGCTGTCGACACCACGAAGGATCGCAAGTCCGTCCTCGTGGGCCGCGTCGCGCCGATAGGCTGCTGCATAGAGCACTGTCGTGTCGATCAGCGCGTGTGGCATCTATCCGTCAACGCCCCACGCGTCGTGGTCGGTGGTCGTAGTAGTGTCTTGATCGCCGTCATAGCCCTCAAACGCGCCGAACGTTCCGTTGCGCTGTTGGATGACCTGCACGCGGATCTCCTCTACGTCTTCGATCCGCCAACGAAGCGTGTCTCGGTCGTCGATATCAAGCTCCCGACGGATACAAGCGGGGATATTCGCTTGATTCCCCGAGACCTTACTCTCGGAATCGACGCTGTCACTGCTCATGTGTGAGTTGGGATGGTCTCGACATATAAATACAGTGTGCGCTCACACTACTAAGACGGGGAGAATCAGTACCCAGTAGTCGACGGGGCAATCAATTGTGTCGAGGGAGCAGTCTGAGAGTCGCATCCGCGGGGCTCGACACCGTGTAGGCTTCGTCGCCGACTAGGACTCTATCACGAGAACGCGGTCGGTGAGCCAATACCCATCGAGTGAGCCGCTTCGATCATCTGAAAGGCCGAAACGGTACGTTGCGACCCTGCCGTCAGCACCGGTCAGTGTGACGCGCTGCTCAGCGGTGTGTCCGTCCTGCTCCAGTGGGCCCGTCGTCGCCTCAACATGGTCAACCATCGGTGCATACTGTGGCCCGGTTACCATCCTTACAAACCGATCGAACGGGCCGGTTGATCGACGGTTTGCCGGTGAGGCGAAGTTGTATGCGGTCGCGACCCCGGCGTTATCAACGGGTTCGTCGTTGTTCGCCAATCCCTCAAGTTGAATCTCGACAACCGTGGACGGATCGTACCCCGGGTCTGGTGTGGGGGCGTCGTCAATCGGATACGCGTCGGTCATGTGAATAGTAGTGGATACGGCCGTATATGTTGCACCCACAACCCGTATGCAGTGTACAAGCAGCCACAACCAACGCTACCCGCAACAACACGGGAGACGTGCCCTGATCTGTCGACGACAGAGACCCTGTGGCGGGGTTTTTGTATCGATTTACAGAAACCACGAAAACCACTGATGCTGCATTTTCTCGACGGCATGGGCTATCTGCGTCGGCTCAAGATGATCTGCATGCGTCTTTCGACGACGACGCACCCGGCCACATTGCTGATTCCAAACGGTAACCGCACAGCTTGTCCGCTTCCATCTGGTTAGCCAAACGAGGTCAGTCAACAGCGACGTTGGCTGAACTGGCTTGGTTGTCACCGTAGGCCATAACAATCTGATCCAACGGTATAGCGGTTAGTCCCCCTAAAGAAGTACATAACAGATGGTACTGATAGACGATACCCGTAACAGTCACAATCGCGCTTTGCTTATTCGTCTGTATCGGTATGAGAACACTCATTAGCTCGATTAATCCAAGTATCGTAGAACTTCTCCTCTTGATTGCGCTCCCATTTGCCCTCCTTGTTATCGCGGTATACTACGTGTACGTATATCTCTGAGAGAAAACAAACACGATCGAGCAATCTTTATATCCAGAGATAATGACGGCACGAGTTTGACTTTATATCTATAATACCGCACATATTTTTGCGTTACACAACCCATTCAGCTGAATGAAATAGTGATTATTTATCTAGCTGAGCAGATCACGCTCTTCGGGACTGGTTGAGATTATGCGTCGGCATACCAAAGAATAATTCCGCTGGCTGTCTATCTGCTGGTATGAACACAATCCACTGCACAGATTGTGAAGAACAGATTACAACAACCACCGATAACTATTGGTTGCGATGCCCAACTTGTGGCGAACAGTTCTTACAGGCCGTTGGCGGCTGTTAGCTAGCATCCCAGAACCGGCCGAAAGGAGGGGTGGCAGCTGCTGAAAGCCGTTTTGACTGCTCTGTTGAATACCAACCTACTCGACTGGGTTCGTTCGTCCGCAGCCAATCTGCTATCTCTTATTGTGTGGCGGGTCGCTGTTGAACTGCCAGCCGCTCCTGATGGGTTTCCTACCCATCGTAGCCATCCGGTCGATCAATGGCGGCGGTGGGGAGCCAAGATGCTGGCTGCGTTCAGAGGGAGAGGTGAGCGTGCGACCAGGATGTCACTCGTACACACCGAAACCTGCCGAGATATAACCGAGTCGCTCGCCGATTAGAAGCAGCGCGACCCTCAGAATGTTCGACAGGTAATTACTCCCTGTCCTCATACCCGATAGCACAGTATGCCGATCTCCAATGATGAGTTCGAGGCGGGAAGTATCGATGTAGGAAGCAACGGGCCAGGTGACGACGACGAGATCGATCCGATTGAAACCGAAAAGGACTAATTACACCGTTTCTGAGCGAACGGCCGGAGAGAGCATTTACCGAGCGAGAGGTCGTGCTTGGTGTGGATTACAGCCCCGTATTTATGAACCGAACCCAGAGCTCACTCGGGTCGTTCGCTGACGGGCTGATCGATTTTGCTGGGGATGTGGCTGCCACAACAATCGTCGTCAACGACATCGACGAGGCACTCGCCGAACTCGTCGAGGAGGACGTTGTGACGACGAAGGAAATTGAGACCGAGGACGGAACCTCGGTCTATTACAAACTGGCCTAACGCGTATACGATTTCGTCGTTGCTACCCGTTTTGTGCGAATAAACATGTTTGATTTCCTCAACAGCCGATTGAAATAACAGATAGAATACATTATAAAATATACAATCAAACACTGAGTTGTGGCCCAACCCCGTACGGTAGGGGCACACCCTCGGGCATACGCTTGCACGGCGAAATGTTGAATCAGAGTGGTGCGTATTGGTCACCCGACCCAACTGCGGACAGGTCTAAAACCCACGCTGTATCTCACCCGTTCACGAGTGGGTGTGTCACCGAATCGATCATATCGACCCGCTGAGCCGAGAGCTATAGAGTGAATAGAGGATCAAGCTAAGCCCGATGATCTCCAGTACTCGCGACCCCAACGGCAGTAACGATGTTCGCACGAGTGTGGCCTGCGGAACCAGCGGCGCAAATACCTCAAATCCGAGTGAGAGGCCAAAGGGGGCGATAGTGACGAATCCGAGGCCAACGGCGAGATACAACATCCGCCGGCTCTCATTACGCCGGTACCCACGGTAGGCCTGAAACACGATCATCAGGCCAAGCGTCATCGCAACGAGCGTGGCTGTTACCAAGCCCAAGTAGAGGGCCGCTTCAGCACCAGTCATGACTAGATCTCCTCCCAGAGTTTGGTAAACCGATCCGCTGCGTCGGTTGGCTCCCGGGACACATCGGCGGTGAATCCCGCTTCATCAACTTCGATTGCGACGGCCTGTAGTGTAGCTTCGTAGGTGCTGTAGTGGTGTCCATTGTCATCAAGTTCGGTTCGTTCGGTGATCAGGTCATACTCGGCGAGGGTATCGAGTCGGCGGTAGACGGTTGGAAGCGAGGCACCACACGCTTCGGCGAGCTCCTTTGCGGACTGCGGTTCAGCAGTCGCTGCGACGAGGATCGGGCGTGCGTACTCATCATCGAGGATAGCGAGCAAGTCCTCGGCTGTTGGCTCCTCACTCACACCACGTCCCTCCGCGGGACTGCCGGTATAAGTCGGGGCTAGTTTTCAGGTTCCGAAGTCGGCTGTGATACACCTCGAAACGGATAGTCACGGTGCTGGCTCGGTGTCTACATCGGTTCCGTCGGTGTCGACACCTGCTTGTCGGTCTAGCTGGTCATCACCAGTGTCGATATCTCGAGGGTGTCCCCCGACGACATCGACTGTGGTGAGTTCGGCATAGGCTCTGGCAACGATGGCTGCCGAAAGCGTCGTGACGAATGCCGTCAGGACGACCCCGACCGGGAGAAAAACTAGCTGCGAAACCGAGGTTCGAAGTGCTTCGGCGGTAGTTGGATCAGAAAGCTGGTTCGGTGTCGCGATGGAATTGATGGCACTCTGTACCCCGATTACCCCGACTGAAAGCACTCCAAGCCTGAGGCGATGTCCCCGAACGAGACCCCAACTCCCACGCAGTGACGTGATGACAGACCGGTTGCGAACGCTGATCTCATGAAGAACAAACATGAGATGGATGTACAAGAGAAGTGCCGCAGCAACCACCCCGATGAATCCGATAGCTCCGATGAGCACCATCCCAGCGACCCCGATCCAGTCCGGCAAAAATCCAATCTGCCCGACACCAATCATAACCCCGATTCCAAGAGCGACCGGAAGCAGAAACGCACACAGAAAGCCGATGAAAATCACCACGCCGAACACCAGACTAGCAACCAATCCGCGAGCGGTCGCTCGACCAAGCTGCCCATACAGGTGACGCTCAAGGATGCGATCGGTTGCACCATCCACAAAGGTGCGAATCGTAATGATCGTGATCGGTGTTGTTACAATAGCTGAAAACACCGTCGTAAGCCCAACGGTTACGCCGGTTGCTGCGGTGGGAAGCGGTTGAGTAGCTGGAACGTCAGCGAGAGGGGCAGCCCCGATGCCGGATGAAACCGGGAGCTGCTGGCTTACAGCAACGGCAAGCAACATGAGGCTTACAAATTGTGCTACGGCGTTACACCCGACAAAGACCGCACCGTTTCGTGAAAACGTCAGCCGTAACCCATCGGTGACAGCAGTTCGAAGACGGAATGCCATACAGATGCTCTGTAAAGATATTAAAAAAAACAGCGCGGACAGTTTCAGGCCCAGAAAACACGAACGCGCATAAACGATACCGTGAGTTTCACGCCCGGAAATCTTGGTTGCTGTACTTTACCGCTGGTAGTCGACCTGTCTGTATGACGTTGCCACTTGGGCAAACAGTCAGCAACGGAGTACAGCGGACGCTCTCAACTACCGGGTTGGTGATCTTTGTGCTGACAGCCGCATCTCAGTTGCTGTTGGTCGGGGCCACAAACACGATCGTAGCGAGCATCATTACGGACTTGCTACCGGAGGCAACGAGCACAGAGATCGGCATCACAGTGCCAGTTTCAGTGCCGGTCGCCGCCGCGATTGCTGTCAGCGTGACACTGTTTGGAACTGTCGTATTTCTTGTCAGCACCCGATTGCTCACCCGCGAGCAACATGAATTATCGACGCTTCCGCGATCACTGTGTACGCGCCGGATCGGCCGAGCAACCCTTTCGGGAGTCGGCATGTCACTCATCTTGACGCCGTTGATACTGCTCGGAATGCCGTTGATTATCCCCGGACTCTTTTTAGCGGTTAGTTTCCAGTTTGGTGTTTTCTTGATCGGGGTCGAAGATGCACGAGCGATCGGCGCGTTGCGTCAAAGTTGGCGGCTCGCCAGCGGCAACAGGTGGCGACTTGTTGCGATACTGGTGGCGTTTACGATCGTTGCGATGGCACTCGGTATGGGAACCGCACTGGTATCGAGTATCTCTCCGGCCGCCGGACAGGTCGTCTCGGTGATTGCGATGGCAGCTATCATCGTGATGCTGTACGGTGTCCTTGCCGAAGCCTATCTGTCGCTTCGTGACGAGTCAACGAACCGCGGGGGTTCCACGAGCAGCGCGTCTACAGCCGTCGATCCGCTGTAAACTGTATCTCTAAGCAGGGTGATATTCACTCACCCACTCATCGCACATACCTACTGACCCGAGCACTGTCCGTTATCTACCCGCCGTCTGTCTGTATCAGGCTTGTCGGGCGGCCAAAGGGTACAGCTATGTGTCTCGACCAGTATAGAAGCTATCGTCGGATCAGTCGAGTCGTTGCTCGCCGACCTCGGGGCAGCCAGCACACAACTATGGGCATATCATCAGCAAGCTCACCGGCAGGTAGTCAACACATATGAGTGACACAGCGACCATCGATGCTGCGTCGAACCAAATCGAGACCATTATTTCACGGGTTCGAAATGCGGTCATTACCGACAAGGAGTTCCTTGAAACGGTGCTTTCCGGCTTGCTGGCCAGAGGCCATGTTCTCTTAGAGGATGTTCCGGGAACCGGAAAAACGCTGACCGCCGTCGCCCTTGCCGACGCGTTGAATCTTGCGTTCAACCGAATCCAGTTCACCCCTGATCTGTTGCCGAGCGACATCACCGGTTCGCAGATCTACAACGAGCAGGCTGGGGAGTTTCGCTTCCAGCGCGGCCCGGTCTTTGCGAATGTCGTGCTTGCCGATGAGATCAATCGCGCGCCACCGAAAACGCAGTCCGCCCTGCTTGAAGCCATGGACGAAGGGCAGGTGACTGTCGGCGGAACCACCTATGAGCTGCCGGATCCCTTCTTCGTGATCGCGACCCAGAACCCGATCGAACAGGAGGGAACGTTTCGGCTACCCGAGGCCCAACGCGACCGATTTGTGGTGAAGACCTCACTCGGCTATCCGGATCGTGACGGCGAGATCGAGCTCCTCTCCCGACGCGAGGATCGAACAACAAAGCTACCCGCCGTCGATCCCGTCGTCGACGCCGGGCAGGTTTCGACACTCCGGCAGCTGCCGGAGCAGGTGCGGATGGAGACAGAGCTGAAAGGCTATCTTGTTGATCTCGTTCGCGAAAGCCGGGACGATGCCCGCGTTGACGTTGGTGTCTCGCCGCGTGGGGTTCAGCGGTTTTTCGAGGCCGCCCGGGCACGGGCCGTGATTCGGGGTCGCGACTACGTGACACCGGATGATATCAAGACGATTGCACGTCCTGTGATGACACACCGTCTCGTGTTGACCTCGGAGGCAGCGATCCAAGATGTTGATGCGGCGACGATTGTTGAATCGGTACTTGAGGGCGTTCCTGTTCCGGGGGCGACCGGCGAGGCCTGAGAGTCAGCCCTGGATTGCGGCGAGGATCACAACAACGCTCAACATGGCGGCCAGCATCGCAAGTACCGTTCCGCCTGCAGACACAACGTTACCGAGCACCGTCGCATACAAGACCCACGCGACGGCGATCCCGACGATCGTGACTATCGCCGCTGACAGTGTATGAATCAACTCGATCTGCGGCGGTGACTCGGTTTGAAGCTCCGCCCACGTGGTCGCCCCCCGGTCGCCGATATCCCAGACGAACACCGAGAGGCCGACGAGAGCAAACACCGTGAGCCCCGAGGCTCCGAAGATACCGATCGCAATCGCGCCGATCGCAAGGCCGGTCGCCGCCATCGCGCTGCCGGCGGTCTCGACGGGAAAGTAGTTGATGCCGCTGCCGAGGATGACGACGCCGAAAATGACTGTCAGAAGCGACATACCGATGACAATGCCGCCGGCGATCACACCAGCCGGCGTGAGCGCGATCGTCAGCTGTTCAACAACGGGGCTAACCGCCGCTGGGACACGGGTGTGCAGCATCGACACCGCCGGCGTCCCGACAACAGCTAGCGCACCCGTGGTAGCACCTGCAAGCAGCCCTGGCACAAACCAGCCGACGGTGCTTGCGATCCGGCCGGTGACCAGCTGTACCCCACCAAACACGGCCGCAATCAGTACCGCCCCACCAAAGGCGACAAGCAGCATTCGACGGAGACCTGGGGCCGCAAACAGCCCAAATAGCGTGGGGTAGCGACCGGCGATAGCAGTGATGTCGACTGACGAGACGACAGCGACGATCCCCACAACAGTCAGCAACACAATCACCCAGAGTGAGCCATTCAGCAGTTGGCTGAGCTGCTTCACACCGGCTTCGACCCGCGCTTGGCTCGTCTGCGGGGTAAGCTGGACGATCGGTGCGGCCGCAAGAATGAGCTGTACTCCTGCGATGACGAAGCTACACAGAACAAGAAAGGTAATCATCGCCACGGCCGCGTTTCGCGGCGCAAGGAGCGCGGAGGTGATGCCCAGGCTGTCGAACCCGACTGACGGAACCTGTCTCAGAGCATCAAACCGTCCCACGAGTATCCCCGCAAAGATGATACCGGGCCCAACTGCGGCCTTGTTGTTCACCACCCACATGTCCGCGACACTCCCGCTGCCAACGGTGGTGTTGAACAGCCCGAGAACGCCGAATCCAGCCAGCCATGCAGCCCCCACGAGCCCGAATAGCCCGATCGCTGTCGGAATCGTTGCGAGAATCGCATCGACTGGCACCGGCACCAACACACGAACTGGCAGGACGACCGCTGCCACCACACTGCCACCACCGATCGGCAGCAACAGTGCGGTGATGGCGAGGCCGACTGGCGTCTCTGTGTCACGCAGAATCGTTAGCGCGCCGACGGTTACCCCGGAGCAGCCAGCGACGAGTGCCGGCAGTGTCCGCCCAACGACGGTTGTGAGCAGCCAGATCCCTACCGCGACCGCAAGCGCGATGAGTGCCGCTGTCGACCGCGTGACATTCGGTTCTGGAATCGACAGTCGGCCACGAAGCATCGTTATCGACCCATCCCTGTGAGTCGTGTAAGGGCATCCCGAAGGCTGTCTTCGGATGCCCAATCGATGACGGTCGCCCCCAGCAGTCGGAGAGATTCGAGTCGCGCTGCCCGTTGCATCCCGGTGATCCGGCCGCCGATCGTCGCCGGCGTCGTCGCTGGCGAGAGAACCGTCACCGCATGGCCATCAGCGCGGAGGGATTCGACGAGGTCGGTGATCGGCCCGTCTGTCACCGGGCTACAGAGAATCACCTGTGCCCCGGTCGGCACGAGCGACCGCGTTCGATCCCACGCCACCCCGCCGTCGGCGGCAGACGCCGCGGAGGGTGTGTTGTCAGCGGTCGCCGCCGGGTCGAAGCCTGTGTGTGACTCGTCTGTCGTACCGGTCGCAGCAGCATTACAGATGGCGGTGGCGTGTGGCACGAATGAGCGGCCCTCCGCGGCAGCAGCCCAGGCTGGCGGCTGTCGATCGGTTTCCGGATCTGCGACGCCGAGGGCCCCCAGCGAGACCTCGTGGCCCTCGTTGATGAGCACCTCAAGGGCGATCGTTGCGGCGTACGCGCTCAGTGTCGCCCCCGTCGGTGCGTTGCGATTGGCTGCGGTGTGGGCCGTCCGGCGGCTGTCGATGAGGACGGTGATGTGTGCGGCATGTTGTTCACGAAACTCGATGGTTGCCAGCTCGCCGGTTTTGGCGTAGGTACGCCAGTCAACCCGTGTAACCGGGTCGCCGGGACGGTACTCACGGGTGGCGTGGAATTCGACCCCCGGCCCGCCGCTGTCTGTCGCCAACTGGCCCGCGTAGGCGGTTGTCTGTTGAACCGGGATATCCTCGATCGTTACCCGACACTCGAAGCGATCGATACCGTCGGCCGTTTTTGTCGTCTCCACGAGTCGGGTGCCGTTGGTGTTTCTGGCTCTGAGTGTGACCGGCTCAAAGCTGTAGCTCCCGCGGTCGGCGCTGATCGTGTAGGCTGCGGTATACTGATCGCCAGGGCGGAGCGCGCCCCCGGATCGAGGCGAGCCATCAGTAACCCCGATCTCCGGAGGAACCCCGTCGACAACCCGCAGATCCGGGATCGTCGACGCCCCCGTATTTTCGATTGTCAGTGTGACAGCGATCGATTCACCGGGCGATGGTGTTTCGGGTGTGAGCTCTCGGGTGACGGTGACGGTGTCGTCGATCGCCGGTGTGGTGGTCACAGCCGCCGTCAGCACAAAGAGCAGCGGAATCCCGGCTGCGAGAATCAGCGCGTACGTCCCGGTGAGAACACCTGTGGCTGCTAAGAGCAGTGCATATGCCCGAAATCCACTAAATCGTCTAATCCGCATCAGCTGTCACCACCAGTGTCTGTCCGTAATCGATCACGCAGTTTGTCGGCCCATGATCGCTGGTTGGTGGCTGGCGTAAAGTCGGTCGTCGCCTCAGCACAGTGTGTTTCGACAACCCGCACTGTTCGTCGAATACGGTAGTCGTAGGCATGGGTTGGATACAGCCACTCGTAGAGCCGGTACCACAGCGGGAAGTCCGCGGCATTAGTCGTCGTCAGTGTTGCTGCCGCGACAGCGTCGGTCGTCCAGTCGCCGCCGTCAACGTACCCGACTGCGTCCTGTTTCTGTCTGTCCTGCGTGTACAGTGCGATGAGTGTTTGCCGCAGTGCGTCCTCGATGGGGGTCTCCGCGCTGTGTGCGTTGACTGTCTGTTCAAACGCTGTCGTGAGCCGCTCACCTGTGATCGACACGTCGCGAGTCGGTGTTTCGACCGATGTGGTGTTGAATCCGGTGTCGGCATCGCGGCCGTTCCAGAACCCGAATCCGACCAATCCAATGACCGCGAGCAGGCCGCCAGTTAGCAGGACAATGCGCCGATCGCCAAGCGCCTCGGTTCCCTGGGTGAGTGGCTCGGTCACGCTGTCTGGCAGGGCCGACGGGCGGTAGCCGATCAACAACGCAAAGCCGACTGTCAGACTCACACTCCCAACGAGCGCGATACTACGAGCGGTGGGTGTCTGGCTCATGGGTCGTCGTCCTCCGAGGACTCGGTGATATCTGCAAGGGCCTGTCGGGCTGCCTCAAGCCGTGAGTCCCCCGGTGATTGCTGGCCGTACTCAACGGCCCGATACAGATCTGTGAGGTAGGTGACCGGTTGGCTCGGAACCCCCTTCTCGATCGCGTACTGGCCGATCTCAACGGGCGTTCGGGTGATAGCCTGTGGGGGACAGATGAGCGAGACAAAGGTCTGCCACATCGATCTGAGCTGTCGATCCGGGCCAGTCCCGCTGGCCTCACTGGGAGCCGCTTCTGGGGTTCCGTTGCCAGCAGCTGCTTGCCACCGGCGACGAAGGCGCTCTAGCCACGATCTGAGTGCGGCGACCAGTCGGCGTGGATCAAGCCGCTGTTGGATCTCACTCACTGACAGGGCGAACACAGACCGCCACGCTCGGAGCCGGGCGAGAAGCCGCCTCATCGCGGTGGTCAACCGGTCTGCCAGCCCCACCAGGAGTGTCGTTGCTCGCTCAGGGAGCCGCCGTAGAAATGATCTAATGACCGCCAACCGGTCTGTCACCGAACCGCTGGTCACACCGCGACGACTGGCAGCAGTCACGATCCCGGCGATGAGGAAAAGTATGCCACCACCAACGAGAGCAGCGTTCCGATAGAGCCCGTCGATCTGTGTCTCACCTGTCACACCGGTCACCGTCGTTGCGACGAGAGCGATGTCTGCGATCGGAAAATTGAGCCCAAGCGTGCCGTTTTCGTCTGTCTCGCCGACCGTCTCACCGTTGACACGGACTGTCACCCCGTCGACCGGCTCTCCGGATCGTGTCACTGTCGCCGTCGCTGGCCCCGCGGGGAGCGCGATGCCAACCGGGTTGACAGAGACGTTTGGTGTCAATGCCGTCGGATCGTCGTTCGGCGTGTCAGCAGTTGGTGGGATGACCTCGAAGGTGGTTGATTCGCTCACGGCTCCCCGGGAGACGGTGATACGGTAGGTGCCTGGAGTGACATCGGCCAAAGAGAGGTCGTAGTAGCCGTCCTGGTTTGTTGTTCCGACCTCGGTTCCATCGAACGAGACTGTTGCATCGCTGATCGGGATATCTTCGACGCTGGCGACCACCCTGGCGGTTTCGCCGGCTGTTCGGCTGCCGACGACCGCGAGTGTTGCGTTTTTCGCCAGCGGATAGGTCGCTGTTGAGTCTGCTGTCTCTCCATCGACCTGTGGGATCACCGTATTCTCCGGTGTCAGTGGTGTCGCCGCACTCAGCAGTGGGAGACCGTTGGTGATCGCGCCGACCGAGGCCACAGCGAGTTGACTCCCCTGCGGCGGCGGTGTGGCATCGGTGTACTCGGTCTGGGCGGTGTCGTCGCCGGCCCGAATCGTGACCCGATCGGTATAGGGCAGTGTGGTCTCGACGGCACCGGTCGCATCTGTCCACCCGACCCGCCCGTCGTTGACGAACACCGGGACGCCGCTGATCGACTCATTTTGCTTGGTGACACGCACTGACACCGGCGCGCCGACAACAGCCGATCGGTTCAACGAGACCTCGTACGGTGGGGCTGGTGTCGACACCGAAAGCTCGTCGGCTGGCGTGGGATCGAACCGAACCCAGCCGACATCCGGGAAGTACACCTCGACCCACGCGTGGCCGCGGTCGCTCGTGACGAGATAGGAGTCATCGCCGACCGGTCTGCCCTTCCGGAAGCCGACGACATACCGGGCGGGGACGCCCTGGCTTCGGAGCATGGCGGCCATCGTGGTCGCAAACTGCTGGCAGTAGGCGGCATCGACCTCAAAGAGCAGTTGATCGGCGATCGGCTGGCTCGGGTCGAGCGAGGTATTCAGTGAGTAGCCCTTGTTCGATGTGAGCCACCGCTGGACGGTTATCGCGCGGTCGTATCGGGTGTCTGTCCCCGCCAAGAGTTCGCCGGTGAAGTCGCCGACGCGATCGGGGGTGTCGCCCGGCATTCGGGTGTACGTTTCGCGGATCTCCCGTGGTGTTTGGCCCTCCGCGTTTCGAAGCACCGACGGCTGCCGCGGTGGGAGCACGCTCGTTGCGGTGTAGGTCGTCTCTGCCGACAGCGGCTCGTCGGTTTGAACCCCGCCGGTCGCCGAGGTTTGTAGGGCTGGCTGGCTGTCGTCGCCGCGGAACGAGACTGATTCGGGCTGCCACGCCGTCGGCAGCGATCGACCACCCTCCAAGAGGGTGACATCGTAGGTGATCCGTCGATTACCGCCGGTGCGGTCGTCGTTTGGAATCCCCTCATCGAGTGGGGTTGGAGCCCCGGCCTGCCGCCAGCCGGTGCCGGTGTAGGTCTCGTAGGCGGTCTGTCGCCAGTAGGTGTTCACCGGCGATTCGACGGTAAACAGCGGGACTTGGCTAGGCTGCTCGCTGAGGCTCCCGCTGATCTGAGCCGATTGTGGGGGGTTGGTGAGCGAGCCCCCGGCGGTCTGTCCGGGCGCGCCGATCCCAGTTGGCTCACCACTTCTAGCGGACTGGCTTTCGCCGGACTCGCCGTCGCCGGTGGACTCCATGTTGCCGGATTGATCGCCTGCTTGCGTGCCAGCCGCTGGCCCGCCGGGCGATTGGGTGCCGGCGGGCAGTTGGCTGCCGTCTGGGAGTTGCTCGGCGATGGCTTCGTTTGAGCCGAAGATGTCGACAGTCGGGAGAAACGCGGCCGAAACCAGGAGGGCGACGATCGCGATCACGACCAAGATGGCCTCGCCAACCTGCCTGTCGTCGCCCATGGTATAGTAGCTGTCTCGGGTGCAGCGCAGGTAAATGTGATCCCTGAAGTGGTGAGTCGCTATCCGTGATTCATGAGTGCTTTGCGTCGTTCGCGTGGGTCGGCGACCGCCGGGCGCGGTTCGTCGTGCTGCCCGCTGGCAGCGAGTGGTATCCGACCGAGGCAGTGGCCGACAGCGAGCCGATCAGCGCGACCGTCGTCGATAGCGAGGCGACTCCAGGGACGTACGAGCATCCGAAGTTGCCGTACGAAATCACGGTTCTCGAAGCATAGCTCGTGGTGTGGCGTCAGAACTTATTCACGTGGCCGCCAGTAATTCAGGCAAGAGTCATGAGTGGTTTCGATAAACAGGACGACCCCGAGCTTGGAAACGGCGATACCGTCTCCGAGCGGCTGGAAACCCTCAATGTAGATGAGGACGACACCTGTTCGACCGAGGAACTCCGCGAGCGGCTTGATCTGTAGACGACTTCGATTGACGGTATCGAAGCGGCTATGAGTTTCAAGAACTGGGTATAGATCAATCCACAATTAGTCTTCATTTTCGAACAATTCTGTTGGGTGCAGAGGCCACAATAGTCTGTTTACGACCGCCTGAAATGGCCCCAGTGCAGTGACAACACCTCCGGCTGCAAATGAGCTAATACCCAGTACGAGATAGGCTCTCACTGGAAATCCAGAGGATTGTCCACCAAGAGAGAATCCGATATATGTCCCAATCAAAATAAGTGCCGTTGCAAACATCAAAGAGCCAATTATCACATACATACCAGGAGCGGTTCTGGAGTGTCGTTTCAACAGACCCCAGAGTTCTCGATAAAATCCACCCACCGCCGTCTTAGTCTCCGTTGAGGCTGGATTGTGTGTTTCTGTATTCCAAACGACCGTCATTTGTGCTTCTGTTTTGTTAATCCATGTTTCGTCTCCCTCTTCCATTTCCTGAATTAGTTCACTGACACGAGTTTTCGAGACCGAGACAGCATCCCCTATCTCATCAAGTGTGAACTGCTTCCCATGGTTCATGTACAGGAGTTCTGCAATTTCGAAGAACGTTTCTCCCTTAGAATCGAATTCATCTTCGAAGCTATTCGGAATTTGAACCATATGAACATATCACGAAACCCGAAAGTAAATAATTAGTTCCGGTGTTGATGACGATCAATACCCCGGTTGATAGCGATAAACCCCCGTATTAGCCGATTTAAACGTCTTCTGTGTTTTTTGACCCTCGAACAGTGGTTATGGTTGGCTATGTCAGGCCACAATGAATCAGACACAACGAAGCATCGACTCAAAACACTCTCGGCTGATCCGAACTGGACTGAATACATTATCCCAGAGAGAGCGATAGGAGTAATAGGGGTCTTGATAGTGATCGTGGTGTCTGTACTATTCTATCCGGAGGAAATCATTCGGTTCGGAAGCGAGTTGGATCAGGGCTATATTAGCGCGCTGCAAAGCATCGCCCCAGAAATAGGTCTTATTTTCCTGCTTGTTGTTGTCCACGAGTGTATCCATTATGCGGCAGCGGTCGCAGAAGGAAAGAAGCCACAATTCGGATTGAAAGTCGGTAAAACGGTTGGACTACCCTTAGAGATAAATCCGTATGTTATTGCACTCAAACAACGGATTTCTCGTAACGAGAATATTTTGGTGCTTATCGCACCGCTGATTTTGATTAATTCGCTCGCAGCTGGTGTATTGTTACTTCCCATGCCGAATAAAGTGAGTTACTACGCAGAGTTAGTCTTCGTAGTCAATACCATCGGTTCAATTCAAGATATATACAATGTGATTCGGTTACTTGGCTTTCCCAAGACGACTGAATTTGTGAATTTCGTTGACGATGAGGTTAGAACATTCTACACGACTCAATCAGAGTAATCGAATTAGAACCCCTGCGACGCGATTTTTCCACTCATCGATCAGCCCACTCTAGCATCCGCTCGTAGAACGGCTCACTCGACAGCGCGGCCCCGTCACCGACCAACACGAGCCCCTTTTTCGCCCGCGTCAGCGCGACGTTGATCCGGCGGTAATCCTCGAACAGCGGCCCATCCAACCCCCCGGTGGCGACAAACGAGACGATGATGACCTCCTTGCTTGAGCCCTGAAACCGGTCGACGGTGTCGACGGTTACGTCGACCCGGCGGCTGATCTCGGCGACCTGCGCGCGGAACGGTGCGATGACACCGATGTCTTCGGCGGCGACGCCGGCGTCAAGATACGACTCGACGATCTCGGCGACCCGGCCGGCCTCGACGGGGTTCGTGTTGCCGACGCGCTCGCCGTCGGGATCGATAACGGACACCGAGTCACCCAACGCAGCCGGCAGCGACGCCGGATCGACGAGGTCGTCAAGCGACTGGCCTGCGACCGCGCCGGTCGCCGGACGGAGCGCGCCGTCGTAGAACTCCGCCGACGAGAAGGCCTGAATCCGCTGGCACATGCGGTACTGCCGGGTGAGCATCACACTCGCCTCCGGATAGGCCTCGATCAGCCGCTCGAACAGCGAGGTCGACAGCGGATTGTCCGCAGCCGGTTCGTCGGCGACGCCGCCCTCGCCACCGGGATCGGCGGCTTGGACGACCGGCGGCAACTGCTCGTGATCGCCGACCAGCACGAACCGCTCGGCACGATTCAGCGCGGCCAAGGCGTCCGGCTCGGTGAGCTGGCTGGCCTCGTCGACGACCGCTACGTCGAACGCCTGTTCGCGCATCACCCGGGAGCCACAGCTCGCGGTCGTCGCCGCCACCACGGGTGCGTTCCGAAGCGAGCCGGCCAACGCCTGTGGGTCGCCGGCCTTCTCAAGCCGCACGTCGAGCATATCCTCGCGGACGCCCGTCGTCGTCCCGACGCGTTGGATATCCTCGAAGCCCTGCTCACGAAGGGCCTCCAAGGCGTTGTCGACCGCGCGATTGGTAAACGCCGTGAGCAACACCCGCTCGCCGCGATCGACGAGCGCGCGGATCAGCCGCGCGATAGTGTAGGTTTTCCCCGTCCCAGGCGGGCCGTGAATCAGCGCGCAGTCCTCGGCGTTGACCGCGAGATTCACCGCCTGATTTTGTCCGTCGTTGTTGTCGATGAACTGCTCCTCGCCCTCGCTAAATTCGGGGTCACGTCGACCGAATAGGACATCCTTGCGATCGTCGCTACCTTTCAGCACCGTATCGTGCAGCGCGGTCAACATTCGGTCGACCGAGAGTTCGGAGGGGTACACGTCGAGGCGTTGCACCTCGACCGGCTCGTCGGCCGTGACGACGATCTCCTTGTCAAGTTGGGTGATCCGGCAGAGTTCAGCATGGCCCCCGACGGGGTCACCGTCGCTGGCGAGCGCAACGTCACCCTCGCGGAGTTTGGATACGGCTTCAGGCGGTTTCCGCGCTCGAAGCTCCCAACGATTGCCGTCGATCTCTTCGCGACCCAGTGGGTCAAGCTCGATCAACGCGCGGTCGTCGGCCGCCCGCTCCGCAGCATCCTGTTCCCAGAGTTTCCGATATTCGGCGTGAATCGCCCGGCGTTCGGCCTCAATCGCGTGGTAGAACCGCTCGAAGTAGTCGCGTTCTTCTTGAGGTACCGCCGTCGCGATCTGGCCGGCTTTCGACTCCTGGTCAAGCCGCCCGGAGACGACCATGCAGGTGTCCTGCTCGAAGCAGTACTCGCATTTCGCGTCGGCCTCGTAGCCGGTCGGCACCTCTCTGCGTGCCTCCATTGCCGCCAACTCGTTGCGGCTGCGGACGACAAAATCGAGCAGCCCTTTGCCCACAGAGAATTCTTTCGCTGGCGAGAGATCACCTGACTCCTCATTTCGCTCCAGTGTGGTATTTTTTGTATAGAGTAAGGTTCCGGTGTCGGCGTCGACCCCGCGTTCCTCCAGCATCAGCGCGTAGCAGGCGGCCTGAATCTTGTCCTGAAACCGCGGCTCGCGGGTCGTGTTTTTGCCCGTTTTGAGCTCGACCGGCATCCCACGACGGAGCGCGTCGGCACGGCCCTTCAGGCCGAACGTCGGACTGATGAGCGTGTATTCGGATCGCCAGTTGTCCGCCTCGGTGAGCGTTCCCTGGGCGAGCCAGCCTTCGATGGCGGCGGCGTTCTGTTTGACCTCGCCTTCGACTTCGGCCACATCCCGCCCCAAGACACCGAGTTCGAGGCCGGCCTCCTCGACACGGTCGGCGACGGCGGTATCGAGGCCGCGGCCACGAAGCAGATCGCCGAACACCTCGTGGACGATGGTTCCCTTGATCACGGGGTAGTTCAGCGGAATCGCCGACAACTTGTTGAGATAGTACATCCGCGGGCACTGCACCCACGACCGGACGCTGGTCACGTCGACGATGAAATCCGGTTCAAGCACGACGTATGAATTGCCGCCGGTGCTGTAGGTCGTCGACCCCTGATACTCGCTTGCTTCGGGATCGGTAACGAGCAAATCCATCCCCGTTTCGGCCTCCTCGGCCGTGTCAGCCCACTTGCCCCACAGCGTCACGTCGACGGCGTCATCGCCACCGGTCGGCGTGCCGTCGGTCGGTCGCACGCGGAGTTCGGCCAGCCGTCGCTCACCATGGCTGGTGTCGACTGTCGTCGCCCCATCGCAGGCGACGATTTCACCGCGAAGCTCGTCGGTCACTATCGTGACTCTGCGCGGCGGGCTGAAAAACGCTGTCGGTGAGCCGACGCGTCCGGCCCTGCAGGATCGTAACCAGATGAGCCAGCTCGTCAGTCGATCTGATCGGATTCCGAAAGGTACTGATCGATCCGTTCGACGAAGGTGACGTATCTATCGAGAGAGTTCTGCAGCGCGTCGTAGACGATGTCGTCGTTGACGACTGGGCCGTAAGTGTGGGCGAGCACATCGCGGAAGCCGACGGCAGCCCGGAGTTTCTCGCCAAGTTCGGCGTCGATAACACCGACCGGTTCCAACTCGGTGACAACTGCTTTGCGCCGATCCGGAACCGTGTCCTGTTCGATACGAAGTACTGTCTCGCCGACATCGATCACGGCGGCGGTCAGTTTCTCGAACTTTCGCTCGGCGGCGTCACGGTGTAGTCGGTTCTCGTCGCGTTTGTACGCCGCCCGCGAGACGCCTTAGAGGTCGCGGAGTTCGGTGACGGTTCGTTCGATGGCCTCAACGCCGTCGGCGATCCGTGCGAGCAGGTCGGCCGGCGGGTTGCTCATTCGTTCTGCTCCGTCAGTCGATCGGCAGCGGCGGTAACCCGGTTTCGTGCACGCTCAGCTGAGGGGCCTGCTCCCGTCACGCACGCCGCGAGTTCCGACCGACGGTCGTCGCCGACGAGTACCTCCCCCGTATCGAAAACAACGGTTGCAAACGACTCGTTCATCGTGTGAACATCGACGACATCGACTTCAGTCGGGAGAGCTGCTTCGAGGTCGCCCACGAGCTTGAGATACACGTCGCTGTAGCCGTCGTCGGCTGGTCGGTGCGTCCCGAGCTCGACAGCGAGATCGATGTCGTCGGCAGTAGCTATCGATTCGCGTGCGGTTGACCCGAACAGCATGGCGAACGAAACCGGATGGGCCGACAGCACGCGCTGGATCTCCGCTCGGATCGACCCATCCGTGTCGCTATCGGCATCAGCACGAGGCATACAGCAAAATACGCCTCGTAGAGTCAAAGTATTATCCCTACGCTGGGTCGTCACTGCCACCAGACCCCGCTGTCACCGGTTCGATCAACTCTGAATCGTCGTTCGCGGGGCTGTTGACACGCTGGGAAACGCAGAAATACTCCAACTCGTCGTCGGGATACGGGTCGAGTAGCTCGCTGGCTGCATCGGGATCGCCGTCGAGCCATGTCTCTTCTTCATCGGGTGCGAGCACGACAGCCATCCGGTGGTGTAGCTCCGACACGAGGTCGTTCGGCTCCGTCGTAATCACGGTAAACGTCTCCAGTGGTTCAGGGTCGGCGGCGGCATCGCCACCACCGAAGGACTCAAGCCCGAGTTGCTGGGTCGGTGGCTCCCAACGTTCCCACAGTCCGGCCATCGCAAACGGGCGGTCGTCCTCGAAGGCGACGCGGTACGGCTCCTTGCCGTCGCCGAGGTCTGCCCACTCATAAAAGCCGTCGGCCGGCACGAGACAACGGCGCGATTCGTAGGCATCGGCGAAGCTTCGCTTTTGACGGACGGTCTCGGATCGAGCGTTGATCAGCCCCTGTTTTTCATCGGCCCACGACGGCGTCAACCCCCAGGTAAACCGCTGGAGGTGGTCAGGATCGTCACTCGTGATGACCGGCAACTCCTGTCCGGGCGAACAGTTGTATCGCGGTTCGAACGAGTCGGGAACCGCGACACCGAACCGCTCGGCGAGGCGTTCCGGCGACGCATGCAGGGTGTACCGGCCGCACATGGCATGACTTGTGGCTGCGGCGGCTTAGCTGTCGTGATCCGCGTCGAGCCGGAGAATTAAACTACACCCGTCGCCCGGCTCTATGTGTGCGAATCGAGAACAGCTTCATCCCGGTTGGCGGGGTCGGCGAAAAGACCGAGCGCAAGCTCTGGGCCAACGGCGCGACCGACTGGGACTGCTTCGATCCCTCGCTGGTCGGCCCGACGACCGCCGAGAAGATCGAATCGTTCATCGACACGGCGCGGGATCACCTCGCCGCCGAGAACCCCACGTTCTTCGATCAGACGTTCCCCAGCAGCGAGCGATGGCGACTCTACGAGAACTTTCGAACTAACGCCTGTTTCTTCGATATCGAGACGACTGGGTTGGACGAACACCGCGATATCGTCACAACCGTCAGCTACCATCAGGCCGGCGAGACGACGACGCTCGTCCGCGGCGACGACCTCACGGCCGACCGCGTACAGACGATGGTTGACGATGCCAGCCTACTGGTCAGCTTCAACGGGATTCGGTTCGACCAACCGTTTCTGGAGACCGCCTTCGGCGTCGATGTCGACGTCCCGCATCTCGATCTGATGTACCCCTGCAAAACCGTCGGGCTCGACGGTGGACTCAAACAGGTCGAACGCGATATCGGGGTTGAGCGCGACCGCCCCGACATCTCGGGACGGGACGCCGTCCGGCTGTGGCGCGAACACGAATCCGGTGTCGATGGTGCCCTCGACACGCTGATCTCCTACAATCGCGAGGATGCGATCAACCTCAAAACACTGGCCGATGAGGTGACGACGACGCTTCACGAGCAAGTGTTTGAACAAGCCCGCCAGCAGTCAGTCGAGTAGCTGCGGGTTAGGAATCCGTAGTCGAATCGGGGTCGTCATCGTTGTTGGTTTTGAGTTCGATATCGTCGCTCTCGGCATCGGTGATAGTGACCGCGTTATCGTCGCTGTCGTTGGCTGTATTGATTCCGTTGTTGCTGTCAGCGTCTGTCTCAGATGAAGACGCGGCATCAGCGGCGTCACCGTCGCCAGCGAGGTAGTGAGACCCGACCCTGTTCGCTGTTTTGCTGTCGGAGCCGGATCGTCTGTCGCCGGTCTTGAGGGCCGATTCGCTGTCGACCGCATCACTGCTACCGACGGTGTAGGCGGCACCGACCGGATCAGTGGGCTGCTCGTCGGTGTCCGCTGTTTCGGTAGCGTCGTCGTCGACCGCATCTGCCTCGGCTGCGTCGTTGCCGGTTGTGTACGACATCCTCAGCCCGGAATCCTCAGCTGTGTCAGCTGGCTCCGGGTTTTCGGTGTCGGCGACCGCTGAATCACCGTCGTCAACAGCGTCACTGTCCGGGGGTGTTTCCGCGTCGCTTGCGTCGCCCTCCCTCGCAGCAGCCTCAGCTTGGCGGATTAGCTTCATCTCGCCGCGAGCCCGGAGCGTCCCATCGACGTCCGCCCCCTCGTTGACGACGAGATCCTCACAGGCCACGTCGCCGCGGATATGTGAGCCAGCGGCAAGGGTAATGGTTCCGCCGCGGGTCGTCACATCGCCGATGACGACCGTTCCGTCGCCAACCTCGATGTCATCGCGAGCGCGCAGGCTGCCGAAAACAGTTGTCTGCTCGCCGATGACGATTGATTCGGCGCGGATGTTGCCGTGGAGGCGACAGTTGTCACCGATCTGAGCCGGTGTCGAGACGCGCCACGCATCGTCGGAGATCTCGGCTCCGCGGGGGACGACAAGCGGTGATCGCTCCTCGATGCCCTCGCCGGCCAGCGCGGACGCGAACTCGTCGGCTTTGTCGGTATCGCCCACTCGGAGAAACTGCGAGAGGACAATGAAATAGAAGACGAGAACAGGCACTGGATTTCGGGTGACGATCCAGCCGTTGGCCTCAAATCCCTCCTCGATGGTTACGTCGTCGCCGATATCGAGATCGCCAGAGACGAGCAGTTGGCCGTTGATCTCGACGCGCTCGCCGATGTAGGCGTCCTCACCGGCCAGCACGCTGCCGTCGGTTTCACACCACATATCAAGCCGGCAGTCGCCGTCGGCCTCGATCTGTCGGCCAAATTCGACCCGTTCACCCGCAGCGATCGTTCGACCCCGCAGCCCGAAATCGACGGTGCTATTACTTCCGATGAGGATGTCGCCGTCGGTGACGACATCGTGTTCCTCGACGGTCGTCCCGTCGGGGATCTGAAGCTCATCGAGCGGGTTCTGCGGGGGGTTCACAGGCCGATGCAACACGTCGCGGCTATTAAACCGTCCGCAAGACGGGTGGCTGACGGAGCGACATGAGCTAGCTAGTCGATCATTCAGGCCTCGTTTATGTGGGTAGCTGTGGTTCGTGATGTGGTATACCCTGTGCTGTGAAACGCACTGAAGCACCGTCTGTAGCCGGGTTTTCAAGCCGGTTGCTGTGTGGAGAGCCGAGTTGAACCGCTCACGGAGACGGTGCCATCGTGATCCGGTGACTGTATAATAAAAACACCCAACCGGTTTAGTGAGTAATCGACAACACTATCAGGACAACCCGAGTATCGATCGATCGGATGTACACAAACCGCGAATGGGTGCTTGCGAAACGACCGGCTGGCGAACCCAGTATGGACTGTTTTGAGCTTGAGGAAACGGAGACGGCTGCCCTAACCGCGGGCGAGCTGCTGGTGCAAACATGGTACCTCTCGGTCGACCCCTACATGCGTGGGCGAATGAGTGACTCGGAGTCATACGCTGAGCCGTGGGCGGTTGGTGAGCCACTCAACGGTGGTATCGTTGGCGAGGTAGTTGAGGCTGAAAGCGACGCATACGACACCGGCGATCTTGTTACAGGCGAAGGCACGTGGGCGGAGTACAGTGTCATGGACGCTGCCGATGTGACCGCTGTTGACCCGTCTGTTGCGGCCCCAGAGGCGTATCTTGGTGTGCTTGGAATGCCGGGTCGGACGGCGTACTTCGGGCTGCTTGAGGTCGGCGACCCATCGCCTGGTGAGACGGTCGTGGTTTCGGGGGCAGCCGGGGCTGTCGGCTCTGTTGTGGGGCAAATCGCAAAACTCAACGGCTGTCGCGTCGTCGGCTTTGCCGGCACCGATGAGAAAACAACGTGGCTTACCGAGGAACTTGGCTTTGATGCGGCGATCAACTACAAATCAACCGACGAGTATCAGGCCGCACTGGCCGATGCTGCACCCGGGGGTGTTGATGTCTACTTTGACAATGTTGGTGGCCCGATTACCGATGCGGTCTTCACCCAACTGAATCTGGATGCACGTGTCGCTGTATGTGGGCAGATAGCACACTATAATGATGAAACAGTACCCACAGGCCCGCGGAAGCTGCCACAGCTGATCGCACCACGAGCGACCGTTCAGGGGTTGTTGGTCGGCGACTTTGCCAACCGGTTTGGGGTTGCAACTGAACAGCTCAGTGAGTGGGTAGCCAGCGGCGATCTCAGCCATCGCGAGACGATTGTTGAGGGGCTTTCAAACGCTCCTGATGCGTTTCTTGGCCTCTTTTCTGGCGACAACATCGGCAAACAGGTCGTACAGGTCACAACGGAGACATAGCAGGGCATCTCACCGACAGGCGTCACACTATCGCTGACCACTTGGCCCAGCTTGGTGCCGTATCAGTCGTTTTCAAGCGCCTCAGCCGCCGACTGTGATGTTTCGTCGATTGACTCTAACACGCGTTCGTGAAACTCCTGTAGCACCGCGCTTTCGTCCTCGGCGAGCACCACGTCGCTGGCCATTAGCGTCGCCAGCCCGAACGCGCGCGGACTCGGTGAGTCAACCTCGTGGGCAACGACATCGATCTCGCCGCGGTCGACGCGCTCTAGTACCTCTCGAATCCCGCTCACGTTGAGTGTGTCCTCCATGATCTCCCGATAGGTTTCCTCGATCACCGCAAAGGCGTCGAGATCCTGCGCGAACGACAGCAGCATCTCACTGGAGACCTGTTGTTGAGCCGCGGATTTCTCATAGCCCTTGTACCGTTTGAGGATCATCAGCGACCGGGTCGCATTGATGCGGAAATACCGCTGGAGGAGGTCGGTGCCGTCGAGTGAGTCCCGTAGGTCAGTCGTCACACTACCGGGGTCAAGATCGCGGATGATGCCGGCGATATCGACCTTGCGGTTGAGCGGCATCTGCACCGAAAACCCGTTGTCGGCGACGGCAACCTGAACGTTCGCGGTTGCCTGCTGGGCGCAGTGGTAGGCGACCAGCCGCGAGAGGCCGTCGTTGAACTGCCGGCCGTAGTTCGAGTGGACGTAGAACCGTCGCTGGTACTCGGCGCGATCTAACTCCTCTTCGACGACGATCCGGTCGGGCGTACTCACGGCATCGGGGCCGAGGTACTGCAACTGTTCGGCAAACAGCCGGCTGATCGCCCGCACCGCGTTTTCATCGATGTGGAACTCCCGAAGCCACTCTCGGCAGCCAGCGACGCCGCCGGATCCGAATCGCTCACACAGGTCACCCTGAAAATCGACGATCTCGCGGCCCAGATCGTACGACAGCGGCAGCCGTTCGGAAAACCATGAGGGAACGGTCGGCCGCGCGCTCGTCGGGTCGACGTAGACCTTCGAGCCCCGCCGGTAGCTGTACTCGTAGTTTGAGCCACCGAGAACGAACACGTCGCCCGGTTCAAGCGTATCGAGATAGTTTTCGTCAAGGCTGCCGACCCACTCGTCGCCCTGTCGGGTGAGCACGTCACAGCTAAACGAATCGGGGATCGTCCCGATGTTGGTCATATAGATCACCCGCGCGAGTCGACCTCGCTTGCCGATCAGCGGCTCACCGACCGGGAACGCCTCGTGGTGGTGGTCGCCATCGGGCGCGTCGTTGGTGTCCCGCCAGATTTTGGCGTACACATCCTTCGATTCGAGGCCGGCGTAGTCGGCGGTGAGATACCGCAGCAGTCGCTCCCACTCGGTGTTATCGAAGTTGCGATAGGGATATGCACGCCGAAGAATCGATTTGATCTCCCGCTCTGGCCGCACGGCGTTGATCGCCATCCCGTAAACGTGCTGAGAGGCGACATCGGCGGCGTTGTCGGGAATAAAGACGCGGTCGACGAACCCCTCCTCGGCCTTTTGCAACATGACTGCACACTCGATGAGTTCGTCGCGGTCGAGTGCGATCACCCGGCCAGCGACGGTTTCGCCGAGCTGGTGGCCAGCCCGGCCGATCCGCTGGAGTAGAGCGGCGACGGATTTCGGCGAGCCGACCTGCACGACCATATCGAGGTGTGGCATGTCGATCCCGAGTTCGAGGCTCGTCGAGGTCGTCACTACGTCAAGATCGCCGGCTTTGAGCCCGGACTCGATCGCCTTTCGCCGTTCTTTTGAGAGACTGCCGTGATGACAGCCGGAGTTGTCGTCATCGTATTCGGCGGGAAACCGCTCGCGCAGCGTCTGGAGAACGCGCTCGGCGCCCGACCGGGTGTTGGTAAAGACGAGCGTCTGATCATTGTCGCCGATGAGTTCGTGCAGACGGTCGTAAAACTGCCCTTGGACGATCTCTCTGGGCGTGTTGATCAGATCGTCAGTCGGACACTCCAGTTCGATATCGAACTCCCGCACAAAGCGGCTGTCGACGAGTTCGTACTCGCGGGGGTCGCCGCCCGGCTCCTTTCGGCCGACGAGAAACTCGCCGACCGTCGACAGTGGTTCGACCGTCGCCGAACAGCCGATGCGGGTCGGCGAGGTCTCGGCCATCGCTTCGAGCCGTTCCAGCGAGACCGCGAGATGCGTGCCGCGTTTGTTTTCGGCGAGGCTGTGAATCTCGTCGACGATGACGTACTCGACGGTTTCGAGCTTCTGTTTGAATTTCGGGCTGTTGAGCAGGATCGCCAGCGTCTCCGGCGTCGTGTTGAGGATGTGCGGCGTTGTCTCCAGCATGGCCTGGCGGTCGCTGCTGTCGGTGTCGCCGTGGCGGATCGCATGCCGGATGTCGGTGTCGACGCCGTCGTCGGCCAGCCGGTCGGCGATCCCCTCAAGCGGGACGGTGAGATTCCGGTGGATGTCGTTGGCGAGCGATTTCAGCGGCGAGATGTAGAGACAGTACACCGAGTTGTCGAGACCGTCCGGGCTGGCCTGCTCGCGGGCAAAGAGTTCGTTGATGATCGCCGCAAACGAGGCCAGTGTCTTGCCCGAGCCGGTCGGCGCACAGATCAAGGCGTTTTGCTCGTCGTGAATGTGGGGAATCGCACCGCGCTGTGGCGGGGTAAAAAAGCCGCCGTTGCCGTCGACGTATTCGCCAAACTGGTCGACCCACCAGTCGGCGACGGTAGGTTCAAGCAAGGAGAGTACGTCCTCGTCGGCGATAGCGACGGTCTCGGGATCAAAGTGAACGTCGATGTCGGCGTCACAGAGTCGATCCCGCCCAGAGCGTACCATTAGTAATCATGATTGCGCGTGCACCCCTAAGTCCGTTGTGCGGATCGGACTCACAGCCACAACTGACAGCGTGACGCAATCGCTTTCCACGCCGCCCCACAGGCTCCGGGTATGGAGGTCACATTTCTCGGAACGGGCAGTGCGATGCCGACCGGCGACCGCGTGCAAACCGGTCTGTTGGTGACCCACGACGACCGCCGGCTGTTAGTCGACTGCGGCAGCGGCGTCCTTCACCGCCTTGCCGCGACCAATGCCGGCTACGAGGGCGTGAGTACCGTCCTGCTGACGCATCTCCATCTGGATCACGTTGCCGACCTGCTCCCGCTGCTCAAAGCGCGGTGGCTCGCCGGCGAGGAACATCTCGAAGTTGTCGGCCCGATCGGAACCAAAGGCCTCCTTGATGCGCTTCTGTCTGTCCATGACTATCTCGATGGTCGGGTCGACCTCCAGGTGCGGGAGATTGTTGCCGGCGAGACCGTTACCGTCGGCGGGTTCAGCGTCGAGAGCCAGGAGACACGGCACTCGATCGATGGGCTGGCCTACCGGTTCGCGGTCGATGTCGAAAGCGACGCAGCCTTCGCGTTTTCGAGCGATACCGAAGCCTTCGCCGGGATGGCACGGTTCGTTGCGGGCTGCCGGGTTGTCGCCCACGACTGCTCGTTCCCGGATTCGGTCGATGTTGACGGCCACCCGACGCCGAGTCGACTCGGTGAGGCCTTCGCCGACAGCGATGTCGACCACCTCTATCTGACCCATTTTTACCCACACACCGAGGGCAGCCACGAGGCGATGTGTGCGGCCGTTGCTGAGTCCTTCGACGGCACGGTACACGTCGCTCGCGACGGCCTTCGGGTTTCGATCTCATAACTGCCCCACCGTCGCCTCGCGACCATCGTGTCACCCTACAGCAGCGAGTTATTCAGTGGTTATATTCGTCAATTATATAGGTCGCGGTCGGCACACCTCGACTGAACTGAATGTCTCGACACTACGGAGTTCGAATCGAGTCCCTGGAGGGCGCATAGCATGGTTGCAACCAGTCTCGGCCTCGGCCTGACAGTCGCCACGCTGGCGGTGTTTACTGTCGCCGGCCTGTGGTACTCCCGCGGGCGCGTCGGTAGCGTTGAGGATCTGCTGACCGCACGCAGCTCCACGGGGACGGGGATGACGACCGCGACGCTGATCGCCTCAACGATGGGCGCGTGGATCCTGTTTAGTCCCGCGGAGGCAGGTGCGGCGTTCGGCGGCGTCACCGCCGTCTTCGGCTACGCCATCGGGAGTGCGGTTCCGTTGCTGTTGTTTGTCCCGGTCGGCAAACGGATTCGGGAGTTGATGCCGACGGGACACTCGCTGACGGAGTTCGTGCTCGTCCGCTTCGGCCCCGTGATGTACGGCTTCGTCCTCATCGTCTCGGTGTTCTACATGTTCATCTTCCTTGCCGCGGAGATGACCGGGATCGCGGGCGCACTTGAGCTGATCGCCGGCGTTCCAGCGTGGCAGACCGCCACGGTTGTCGGCGCGTTCGTGTTGGTGTATACGGCCTACGGCGGCCTCGTCGCCAGCATTTTTACCGATACGGTTCAGACGCTCGTGATCCTCCCGCTGTTGGCGGTTGGCTTCGCCGCGGCCGTCGTCTCGCTCGGTGGCACCGGCGACCTCTATCAGACGGCGATGGCAACCGATCCGACGCTGCTCGATCCGGGCTTCCGGCCCGGCCTTGAGTTTGGCCTGTACGTCGTCTTTGCGGTGCTCGGCGCCAACATGCTGAATCAGGGGATCTGGCAGCGCGTGTATGCAGCCGATGGTGAGTCGACGCTCTCGCGGTCGTTCAGCGTCGCCGCTCTGACCGTGATTCCGATGGTGCTGTTAGCCGGGCTGTTCGGCGTCGCTGCTGCTGGGTTAGGGCTCACTACCCCGGAAACCAACAGCGTCGCGTTCTTTCTCGTTGTCACGGAGGCCCTGCCTGACGTGATCGCCTTCGTCGTCGTCATGCTGGTCGTCCTACTGGTGATGAGTTCGGCCGACACGATGCTCAACGCGATCTCGAGTCTCATCACCGTCGATCTCGCCCGGATTATCGACGTCGAAGACGACCGTTCGCTTCGCCTGACGGGTCGTGGTCTCACCGCGCTCGTCGCGCTTGGAGCGGTCATCATCGGGGCCCAACAGTACAGCGTTCTCCGGTTGTTCCTGACGGCCGACCTGCTTGCGGCCGCTGTGTTCGTTCCGCTGATCTGGGGGTTGTTTTCCCGTGATCTTACCGAGGCGGGCGCGCTGGTGGCGAGTCTTGCCGGCCTCGTCGTCGGCTTCGCCTACTTCCCGATGCTTCGCGGGCTGGTCGCGACGATTCCCGGAATCGCCGGGGTGCTCCCCGAACCGGCGTTCCTCCCGGCATTTCTCGGGGCAACCGCCGTTTCGACGGCTGTGACGGCTATTGCATCCGTCCTCGGTGGCGACGGCTTCGCCTTTGAGTCATTAACCACGGAGATCCGATCGTTCGATCCGCCCGGGGCTGAGGCGGCGACTGAGGACGGCACGGCAGCCTCGGAGGTGTCCGACTGATGGTCGGCAGCCTCCTGTTCGGTGGAATCGTTTGGGGATCGATCGCGGCGGTGTTGGTGGCCTTCAGCTACATCGGCTGGCTGCTCGTCAGCGTTCGTCGATAACTTCCCGCCATCGCTAGTACACTCACATAGCCGTCGTGGTCAGTTTACTGAACGTTCGATTTGCGCCGAATCACGTTGGCGATATTGCTGATTAGACTGTTGTACCACTCGTACTCTGTAGCAAATACTGCAGAAGATGCAATCAGAACCAGTTTACAAATCGTGTACAGTATCCGGTTTTAAAACACTATATAAATTATATTCTACATAATTGTTAATGCTTCTTAGTGTTTCATGACGATCTGTGGATTCGTGCGTGATGGTAGTCCGGGCAGCCTACCGGCAGCACGATCCCCCCAGAGGAATGATACCAAATGTCTGAACACGAACCCAATGTGTCACGCCGTACCGTCCTCACGACCACCAGCGCTGCCGCTGTCGCTGGGTTGGCCGGCTGTAGTGGTGGCGGTGGTGGCAGCGATGGTAGCGGCGGCGGCAACGAGCTCGAATTACTTCACGCGTGGTCGTCCGGCGACGGCAACGCCGCGATCGCGGCCCTCATCGAAGGGTTCCAGGAGGAACACCCCGATGTTGAGTTCGCCGAGGAGCCCGTCGACGGCGCGGCCCGCAGCAATCTCGATCAGGTCGTGCTCAACAAACTGCAGGCCAACGATCCGCCGAGTACGTTCCAGACGTGGCCCGGCAACACCCTCGCCAAGTTTGACGGTGCCTACGAGGACATCGAGGACGATGTGTGGGACGACGATCTCAAGGAGAACTATCTGGCGGGGCCACAGGAGCAAGCCCAGTACAACGGCACCTACGTCACCGTCCCGCTAAACATCCACCGGATCAACAATCTGTTTTACAACACGGCCGTCCTTGAGGAGGCCGGGGTCGATCCCGAAAGCCTCTCGTCGCCAAGCGATGTTGTCGACGCCTGTGAAACGATCGCCGCCGAAACCGATGCGGTGCCCTTCGCCCAACAGACCAGCGGGTCGTGGTCGACCGTCCAACTGTGGGAGACGATCCTCCTTGGTCAGGCTGGCATCGACGGCTATGAGGCGTTCACCGGCGGTAACGGCGACACCGGGGCCGTCGAGAGCGCCCTCCAGTCGGTCGTCGATCTCAGCGAGTACTACCCGAGTGACTCCTCGTCGATCAGCTTCACCGAGGCCAACACGATGGTGATGGACGGCGACGCCGCGTTCATCCACCAAGGCGACTGGGCCGCCGGAGCCTACAGCAATGCTGACGACTTCAGCTACGGCGACGACTGGGGGCAGGTCACCTACCCCGGGACGAGTGGGAGCTATCTCCTCAACATGGACTCCTTCCCGTATCTCGCCAACAACCCCTCACCGGAGGCGACAAAGCAGTTCCTCAGCTACTGTGGCAGCGCGGAGGGACAAGTCCTGTTTAACGCCGAGAAGGGCTCGATCCCGCCGCGGAGCGACGCTGACGTGTCCTCACTGAACACCTTCCAGCAGGATCAGTTCGAGGACTTCAACAGCGCCGACAACCAGCCGCCGTCAGTCCAACATGGCCTGGCTGTCTCCCCCGGCGTCGCCACCAACATCAGCAGCGCGTTCAGTGGCTTCCTTGAGGATTACGACGCCGCCGCCACAGCAGAGGCGCTGATCAACGCGTTCAACTGATCGGGAGGCTCCAATCCCCGCACTATGCGCAATCCACTTACCATACTCAGACAACGCCTCGCAGCCCACCGTGAGGTACGCGCCGACGGCGGCACCGCCACGGAAGCAGGATCGATTCTCGACCGTGATTCGGTGCGATCGGCCCCGTTTTGGCTCCCGCCGTTTCTGTTGATCGGGTTGTTCATCTACGGGGCGATCATCTGGAATATCGTCCTCTCGTTGACCGACTTCCAGGGGCTCGGCTCGCCCGATTACAGCGCGCTTGATATCGAAAACTACGTTATCGCCTTCACCGGCGGGACGCCCTCGTGGTCGTCGTTAACCGTTGATCCGGTCTGGAATGCGGCTTGGAACACGGTTGTGCTGATGGTGTCGTTTTCTGTGGTCTGTCTGGCCGTTGGGCTGGTGATGGCGATCCTTGTCGACCAGGAGATCCGCTTTGAGAACACGTTCCGGACGATCTACCTGCTGCCGATGAGCCTCTCGTTTGTCGTGACGGCGAAGTTCTGGCTCTACATGTACAACGTCGAAACCGGCCTCGTGAACCTCATTCTCGGGGCGGTTGGCGTTGGCCCGATCGAGATCGTCCAGAACCCCGACCTGAAGTTGGCGGCGGTCGCCTTCGCGCTGATCTGGCAGTTCAGCGGCTATGCGATGATCGTCTATCTGGCCGGCTTACGGGCAATTCCGACAAGCCATTTCGAGGCCGCCCGGGTTGACGGCGCGAGCACGATTCGGATGTACTGGCGCGTGATTATCCCCCAACTCAGGACGGCTACGGTGAGCGCGCTCGTCGTGTTGACGGTGTTCTCCCTGAAGGCCTTCGACTTCCTGTTTTCGATGTATGGCGGCTACCAGCCGGGGCCGTCGGCGGATATCCTCGCCACACGGATGGTTCGGGAGGCCTACGCCAACGGCAACTGGGCCTACGGCTCGGCGATCGCGGTGCTGCTGTTCATTATGGCACTCGCCATCGTCGCCCCATACATCTACACGCAGTACCAGCGGGGTGAGCTATGAGCACCGAAACGGGTCGCGCAGGCGAACGCACCCTGTTTGGCCACTCGCTGCGGCGGCTCATCCTGTATCTCGTTCTTCTCGGGATGGGGGCGTTCTATCTCATCCCGATCGAAACCGGACTGATGACATCGATCATCAGCCCGGGAACCTACTCCGGGAACCTGCCGTACCTCCCGCCGCTGGAGCCGCTGGTTTCGGGAACGGGAGCGTTCTCGCTGGAACCGTGGCGCGGAGCCCTCGACGGACTCGGCCAGGGGCTTGTTAACAGCGTCATCCTCGTCGTCCCGGCGACGATTCTCTCGGGGCTGCTCGGCAGTATGGCCGCCTTCGGGTTGACGACGATCAGTTGGCGCGGGCAGATCGGCATCTACATCCTGTTTGTTGCAGGGATCTTCATCCCCTACCAGGCGGTGTTGGTACCGCTGACGCAGTTTTGGTACAATATCGTCCCGCTGCGGTCGATGTTCGAACCGCTGGCGGCGTTGCCGCTGGTCGAGACGTACCACTGGAAGCTGCTGGCGTTGATTATCACCCACACGGCCTACGGGCTGCCGATCTGTACGCTGCTGTTCCGCGCCCACTACAAGAAACTCTCCGACGAGATGGTCGAAGCCGCCCAGCTCGACGGTGCCTCAATCGCGACGATCTACCGGCGGATCATCCTGCCGCTGTCGATCCCGATGTTCGCTGTTGTGTTCATCTACCAGTTCACCCAGATCTGGAACGACCTGCTGTTCGCGCTGACCATCGTCCAGTTCGGCGATGCGGCGGTCGTCACGCAGGAACTGGTCGGGATCGGCGTCTCCCAGTCGGGGACGAACTTTCCGCTGCGGATGGCCGCGGCGTTGCTGGCGGCGTTGCCGACGCTGTTGGTGTACATCTTCTTCGGCGACAAGTTCGCCAAGGGGGTCGCCGCATAGTATGTTCACTGAACTCACAGGAGGAACTCATCAATGGCAGAGCTAACACTCGACGACGTAACGAAGGTATTCACCGAAGACGACGGCAACGAGATCACCGCGGTCGACGAGGTCTCGATCGACATCGAGGACGGCGAGTTCCTCGTGTTGGTCGGCCCCTCCGGCTGTGGGAAATCGACGACGTTGCGGATGATCGCAGGACTGGAGACGATCACAACCGGCGAGATCCGGCTTGCCGGCGGGCGCATCAACGAGAAGCCGCCCGCCGGGCGGGACATCGCCATGGTGTTTCAGTCCTACGCGCTGTACCCGCATATGACCGTCCGGGAAAACATGAGCTTCGGGCTGGAGGAGTCAACCGAGATGAGCGACGACGAGATCGAATCGACGGTCGCTGACACCGCTGATCTCATGGAGATCGAGGAGCTGTTGGATCGCAAGCCGAGCGATCTCTCCGGCGGCCAGCAGCAACGCGTCGCTCTCGGGCGGGCCATCGTGCGTGCGCCCGAAGCATTCCTCATGGACGAGCCGCTGAGCAACCTCGACGCTAAGCTCCGGGCGACGATGCGGACGGAGCTCCAGCGGATTCAGGATAACCTCGATGTGACGACCGTCTACGTCACCCACGACCAGACAGAGGCAATGACGATGGGCGACCGGATCGCCATCCTCAACGACGGGGTGCTCCAGCAGGTCGGCACGCCGCTTGAGTGTTACCACACACCAAACAACCGCTTCGTTGCGGGCTTCATCGGCGACCCCTCGATGAACTTCTTCGAGATGGCCGTCGACGGCGAAACACTCGTCATCGACCGCTTTGAGTACCCGCTCAAGCCGGCCCAACAGGATGCCATCAGGAACAGATCAAACGTCGTTTTCGGTATCCGGCCGGAGGATATCCGGATCAAGGAGCCCGGCGGGCTCAGCGACAACTATCAGTTCGAGGTAACGGTTGATGTCGTCGAGCCACGGGGCGACGAGAACACGATCCACCTCACCTTCGACCGCAGCGTCGACGACCCGGTGACGTTCACCGCGACTGTCAGCGGCCTTCGAGATATCTCGGCCGGCGATGAGGTTACCGCCACCTTCCCGCCGGATTCGATCCACCTCTTCGATACTGACTCGGGAGTCGCTGTCCACAACCGGACGTTCAACGCCGAGAACGCGACAAAACAGATTCTGTAAGCTGAGGGCTACTCAAACAGCCCGAGATCCTCGGCGACAAGATCCTGCAGTTGGGATTTGAGCGTCGGATCGACGCTCGCGTGCGCCTCGCCATCGTGGCGATTTTCATTGTGTCGGTCGAGTTGCGTTTCAAGCTTTGACAGCGGCACCGTCGTCTCCGTGCCGCACTCCTCACAGATGATCGGCACCTCGGGGTCGTCGCTGTGGTCGGTCATATCCCAGTGTTTCGATGGGGTGATAAAATGAATCCGGTTTTCTCGGTCGCTGACAGCCATGCGACACCACCGCATGCCTCCGACTATCCGTGACCCTTAAGTAACCGACAGGGCTTCGACTACTCGTAGTACTGCAGGGGCGACCGGCCCCGAGTCCGTGATGGGCGACAATATGACCGACAACCGCGGGTTGCGGTAGCCAAGCTTGGCCCAAGGCGCAGGGTTGCTAACTCTGTGGCGTCACTGCCTCCGGGGTTCGAATCCCCGCCGCAACGCTCGCACAACTAAACTAGCTATGAGTGCAGAAGACACCGAAGACGGTTCGACGGCGGAGGACGATGACGACCTCCGGTACTTCGTCCGGATCGGCCAGACCGATCTCGACGGCACGAAGAGCGTCGAACGCAGTCTCACAGACATGAAAGGTATCGGCCAGCGTACGGCACGCATCGTGACCGAGGCGGCCGGTATCGACCGTACAGCCACCTTCGGCCTGCTTGAGGACGACGAGATCGACAGCGTTGTCGAGGTCGTCGAAAACCTCGACTCACACCTCCCGGAGTGGATGGTCAACCGGCAAGACGACTTCTTTACCGGCGAGTCCACCCACATTGTAGGTAGTGATCTCGAAGAGCAGCGTCGACAGGATATCAACCGCATGCAGATGATCGACTCATACAAAGGGATCCGTCACAAGCGCGGCCAGAAGGTTCGCGGCCAGCGCACCAAATCTACCGGTCGTACCGAAGGGACGATCGGTGTCAACGTCGAGCGGATCAAAGAGGAGCAAGCCGAAGACGCGGCCGCCGACGAAGAGGCGGCTGCCGGGGGTGACGCCGAATGACAACCGGTCAAAACACCGTCGGCTACGAGACACCGAACCACCCCTACCAGGGTGAACGGATCGCCGAGGAGAGCGGCCTTGTCGGCCGCTACGGCCTGACAAACAAAGAAGAGCTCTGGCGCGCCCAGTCGGAGCTTCGATCGATCCGACGGGAAGCCCGTCGCCTCATCGGTGAGGCCCAGGGAGACACCGAGGCCGCCGCCGAAGCCGGCAGCGAGTTCCTCGCCAAGCTCCGCCGTTACGGCATCCTCACCGATAACGACACGATCACCGACATTCTGTCGCTTGAGGTCACCGACATCCTCGAACGACGACTCCAGACGGTCGTCTACCGGGATGGCTTGGCCAGCACCCCACAGCAGGCCCGGCAGTTCATCTCTCACGGCCACATTACCGTCGACGGCGCGCGGGCGACGACACCGTCCCGCACCGTCGAGGTCGCCGAGGAGTCGGCGATCAGCTACGATGAGACCAGTCCGCTTGCAGACGATCTGCACCCAGCCCGGGCGGAGGCCCAGGAGTAACCAATGAGTGAATCACAAGATGAGAAGTGGGGCATCGCCCACGTGTTCTCCTCGTTTAACAACACGCTGATCACGATCACCGACCAGACCGGCGCGGAGACCCTCGCCAAATCGTCCGGTGGTACTGTGGTCAAACAGAACCGCGACGAAGCGTCGCCGTACGCCGCCATGCAGATGGCCGAGGTCGTCGCCGAGAAGGCGAAGGCTGCGGGCATCGAGGGCGTTCACGTTCGCGTGCGCGGCCCCGGCGGGAACGGCAACAAATCCCCCGGCCCCGGCGCGCAGGCGACGATCCGCGCGCTGGCCCGGGCCGGCATCGAGATCGGCCGCATCGAGGACGTAACCCCGATCCCACACGACGGGACACGCGCGCCGAAAAACAAGCGACTCTAGTATGTCAGGCCAATTCGACGTTCAGATCATCGAACGCGACGATCGGCAGGCCCGCTTCGTTGTTCGCGGGCTCACACCGGCGTTAGCCAACGGCTTCCGCCGGTCGATGATCGCCGATGTGCCGACGTTTGCCATCGATTCCGTTCGGTTCACGGAGAACTCCTCGGTCATGTTCGACGAGATGATCGGCCTCCGACTGGGGCTGGTGCCGTTGACAACGCCGTTAGACGACTTCGAGATCGGCGACACCGTCACCGTTGCCCTGGATGTCGAGGGGCCGGCGACAGCGTACTCCGGCGATATCGAATCCAGTGACGCGCTGGTACAGCCGGCTGACGAGAATATCCCGATCGTCGAGCTCAAAGAGGGTCACAGCCTCGAATTCGAGGCCGACGCGGTGTTGGATACCGGCAAAGAACACGCCAAACAGCAGGGCGGCGTGGCTGTCGGCTTCCGCCACCTCCAGTCGGTCACCGTTGGCGACGACATCGGCGAGTTCGACGAACAGGAGCCGGAGATTCTGCGTGGGGCGATCGAAACCGACGAGGGCGAGGTTGTCCTCACCAAGGCGTTCGATCACGACCTCACCAACAAGTATCCCGGCACGGAGCTGACCGTCGAAGACGTGCCCGGAGCCTACGTGTTCCACGTTGAGACCGACGGCTCCTTCGATGTCGAGGAACTGGTGCTCCGCGCCGCCGAATCGCTCGGCGACCGCGCGGACGAACTACACGACGCAGTCACCGCTTAGACTGCATTCACCGCATATGACGACACACCCGATCCACTCACGCGCTCGCCACCCTGGCCGCACAGCCTTGTGGCCGTCGAGCCGTGGCCGTCGGTCGATGACAGACCGGCGTGGGATCGAAACAGGTAAGCCGTGGTGTGCGGTATCTCAGAGTGCGTGCAGGGATAGCCAAGTCAGGCCAACGGCGCAGCGTTCAGGGCGCTGTCCCATAGGGGTCCGCAGGTTCAAATCCTGCTCCCTGCACTCCGATTTCTCTCAGGAGCAGTATTCATGAGCAGCAAAACGAATCCGAGACTACAGAGTCTCATCGCCGAGCTACGGACGGTTGCAGGCGAGTCAGACGCCGGTGTCTGGCGCGATATCGCCGACCGTCTCGCAAAGCCACGGCGCACCCACGCGGAAGTCAACCTTGGCCGTATCGAACGATACGCCCGGGAAGACGAGACCGTTGTTGTCCCCGGCAAGGTGCTGGGCAGTGGTGTGCTCGAAACAAGCGTCACGATCGCCGCCGTCGACTTCTCTTCGACCGCCCGCCGCAAGATCGGGCAGGTCGGCGACGCGGTGACACTCGAAGAAGCCCTCGACAGCAATCCCGAGGGCAGTAACGTCCGGGTGGTTCGATGAGCGCGGCCAAATTCGACGTCGACGTTGTCGTCGACGCCAAAGACTGCATCCTTGGCCGCGTCGCCAGCGAGGTCGCCCAACAGGCCCTCGATGGTGACCGCGTCGCCGTCGTCAACGCCGAAAACGCCGTCATCACCGGCAATCCGGAGTCGACGATGGAGACCTACCGGAAACGCGCCGAGATCGGCTCCGACAGCGGGCCGCACTATCCGAAACGACCGGATCGCATCTTCAAGCGGTCGATCCGTGGGATGGTGCCGTACAAGCAGGATCACGGCCGGGAGGCCTTCGAGAACGTCCGCGTCTACCTCGGCAACCCCTACGACGCCGAGGGCGAGGTGCTTGACGGCACCTCACTGGATCGGCTCTCGAATATCAAGTTCATCTCGCTTGGCGAGATCTCAGAGAAACTGGGGGCAAACGTTACATGGTAACCAACACATCAGGTAAGAAGAAGACGGCCATCGCTCGCGCAACGGTAAGCGACGGTGAGGGTCGTGTCCGGATCAACTCCCAGCCCGTCGAGCTGGTTGAGCCGGAGATGGCACAGCTCAAGATGCTCGAACCGTTCCGTATCGCCGACGACGAGCTGCGAGACAGCGTCGACATCGATGTGACCGTCGAGGGCGGCGGCTTCAGCGGTCAGGCCGACGCCGTCCGCACCGCTCTCGCTCGCGGGCTCGTCCAGCATCACAACGACGCCGAACTGCGTGAGGCCTACCGCGAGTTTGATCGCTCGCTTTTGGTCAACGATGTTCGGCAATCCGAGAAGAAAAAGTGGGGCGGCCCGGGTGCACGGGCCCGCTACCAGAAGTCCTACCGCTGAGGTGATCTAGTATGATGATCCCAGTCCGGTGTTTCACCTGTGGCACGGTCATCGGTGAACACTACGAGGCATTCGAGGCACGCGCCGGCGAGGGCGATGAAGACCCCGCGGAGGTACTCGACGACCTGGGGATCACCCGCCACTGCTGTCGGCGCATGATGGTATCGCACACCGACCTCGTCGACGTCGTTGCCCCATATCAATGACAACCCACTACAACCGCTACGAGAAGGCCCGCATTCTCGGCGCGCGGTCGCTGCAGATCTCCTATGGGGCCCCGGTGCTCGTCGACACTGACCAGAGCGAACCGATCCTCATCGCCGCCGAGGAGTACGACGCGGGCGTCCTGCCGTTTACGATCAACCGAGACCAATGACACGAATCAGCTCCGTTTCACTCCGACGCGTACTGGACTCCCGTGGCAACGCCACGGTTGAAGCAGATGTCCTCACCGACGCCGGTGGCTTCGGCCGCGCTGCAGCACCCTCGGGTGCCTCAACCGGTGAGTTCGAGGCGATCGAACTCCCGGCACAGGAAGCCATCGCCAACGCCCGCGAACACGCGGTGCCACGGCTGGTCGACACCGTCTACGCGGGCGACCAACGCGCGGTCGACAACGCACTACGGGCCGCCGATGGCACCGACGACTTCTCGGAGATCGGTGCCAACAGCGCGGTCGCCATCTCGATGGCCGCCGCCAAGGCCGGCGCGGACACGCTAGGCGCACCACTATACCAGCATCTCGGCGGCGCGTTCCGCGGCGACAACTTCCCGATCCCACTGGGCAACGTTGTCGGCGGCGGCGAACACGCCAAAGACGCCACCGACATCCAGGAGTTCCTCTCGGCTCCCGTCGGCGCGCCGAGCGTCGAGGAGGCCGTCTTCGCCAACGCCGCCGTCCACGCGGCGATCGGCGACATCTTCGATGAGCGCGACATCGGTGCGGGCAAAGGCGACGAGGGCGCGTGGGCCCCACCGATCGACGACGAGGAAGCCTTCGAAATCGTCGACGAGGCGGTCTCACAGGTCGCCGATGAAGTTGGCTTCGAGATCAAGTTCGGCCTCGATATGGCCGCCGCGGAGATGTACGAAAACGGCGCCTACCAGTACAGCGACGGCGAGAAATCAACCGACGAACAGATCGAGTACGTCGCTGATCTCGTCGAGGAGTACGACCTCGCCTACGTCGAGGATCCACTCGACGAAAACGACTACGAGGCCTTCGCCGAGCTGACCGAGCAGGTCGGCGACCAGACGCTGATCTGTGGTGATGACCTCTTTGTCACCAACGTCTCACGGCTGCAGGACGGCATCGACGCCAACGCGGCCAACAGCATCCTGATCAAGCCCAACCAGATCGGCTCGCTGTCGGATACCTTCGATGCGATCGAGCTGGCCGTCGAGAACGGCTACGAGACGATCATCTCCCACCGGTCGGGTGAAACTGAGGATACGACGATCGCCCACCTCGCAGTGGCCACCGACGCCGACTACATCAAGACCGGCACCGTTGCCGGCGAACGCACCGCCAAGCTAAACGAACTGATCCGAATCGCGGACGACGCAGTATGAGCGATAACAACACAGAACTCGAAGAACAGGACGACGCCGCAGCCGACGCGGACGACGCGCCTGTCGATGATGAACCGGACGCCACCGACGCCGCCAGCGAGGCCGCCGAGGAGGCCGAAGCAACCGAGGGGGCCGACGACGCTGATGTCAGCGGCGAGGCCGAGGCTGAGGAGGAAGCGGACGCCACCCCGTTCGACGACGACGTGATGCCGGATGACGAGGCTGACCTGCTCATCCCCGTTGAGGACTACCTCGGCGCGGGTGTCCACATCGGTACCCAACAGAAGACCAACGACATGGAGCGGTTCATCCACCGTGTCCGTGACGATGGGCTCTATGTGCTCGATGTGAGCCAGACCGACAGCCGCATCCGGACGGCGGCTGATTTCCTCGAAAACTACGACCCCGAGCAGATCCTCGTGACCTCCTCGCGGCAGTACGGTCGGTTCCCAGCCGAGAAGTTCGCCGACGCTATCGGTGCACGCGCCCGCACCGGGCGATTCATCCCCGGGACGCTGACCAACCCCGACTACGCGGGCTACATCGAGCCCGATGTCGTTGTGGTCACTGACCCGATCGGCGACGCCCAGGCGGTCAAAGAGGCGATCACCGTCGGCATCCCGGTGATTGCGATGTGTGACTCCAACAATCAGGTCAGCAATGTTGACCTCGTTGTCCCGACCAACAACAAGGGTCGCCGCGCGCTGAGCGTTGTCTACTGGCTGCTTGCCAACGAGACGCTCGACCGACGCAACGCCGGCACGCTCTACGAGCTCGAAGACTTCGAGGACGCACTGTAAGCTGGTTTTACCGTTCAATTTTGCTTGTGGTCGGCTTCGATACTCGCAAGTCTGTTCGGCCAAAGCTCCGGGTATGTCCCCGAGTCGACGCCGACTTCTCCAGACGGCTGCACCGACGCTGATAGCCGGGCTTGCCGGCTGTACGAGCGAGGGATTCGGCAATAGCGACCAGTCAACCGAATACACGCTCAGCATCGACACAGTTGCGGCCAGCCCGACCGAACACGCGCTGTATGAGCCGAGCGACGATCCGTTGTTCGGCGACCCGGCCCGCGCCGCGCTGGCCGCGATCATCCCCGAGGACACACACAGAACCTACGGCTACACGCCGCTGCCGGAGGATGGCTACGTCGCCGGCAAAGGCCGGTATTCCCAGATCAAGACGGCGATCACCGGTCGGCAGGAGATGGATCGAACGCTGGTTCGGGTAGAAAAGCTCGACGACGATGCTGTCGGCGGGAGCGACGAGAGCGGCAAGGCGGCGATCCACGTCGACAGCCTCGATCGGCCGAGTGCGCGGGCGCTCAAAATCCTCCACACCAACAGCACAACCGACGGCACGGGGGCATCGGCCGAGCTGCTCCGAGGGGATGCCTATGTTCTCCGGCGACCAGCAGAGCGCGAAAGCGAGGTGGCGACCGGTGAGCTCGATGGGCAGATCGTCTCGATGACCGAGGACGGCGGGTTTTCGTACCGTGTCTCCGTCAGCACCGACTCGATCAGCGAGACGGAGTACACGACGCGAGCGATCCCTGTTGCCGACAGCAAGGCTGCGTTCCGCGAGGTGGTGTTTGCCGCCGAGATCGACGCCGAGGTTGACGATGCCTCGCTGTCGACGGCAGCCCGTGAACTGTTAGATCGCACGCTCGGCGGCGAGCATTCGGAGTCGACGCCGCTGTCAGCGGCCTTCGAGGCGGTGCTTGCGGCTCTCGGCGTGGCGACCACCGACGAAAGCCTGAACGGCAGGCTGCTGTGGTACAACGACCAGCTGTACCGCTATGGGCTCTATATCGACACTCCAGACTAACATCGTCGCCCTATCGGCAGGGCGGTCAGTCGATGACAACCTTGACCGGATTCGTTATACGCTATACCCGGATCCCACTGGTTGGCGACAACCGAACGGATCTCGGTGGTGTCGTCGCCTCGCCATCGATTCCCAACCGCTACGACGCGCTACAGGGTAGCGAAGAGTGCTTCGAGGATACCACCGCACCAACATGACCGTCGCCGCCGAGATAAGCGTAAGCGACGCTTCGATCAGGGTCAAGCCGACGGGCAAACGTGAGCCCTTGTTGTACAGGATGGCGCGGTTGTTAGCCTGATGATAGCGACTGAGACGGTCAAAACCGTAATGAATGCCGCGAGGATCCAGTTGAGACGCGGGCCGGGGGCTACGTTACTCGTCCCGAATAGTGAGAACTAGTGTCCGCACACCTGTGCGGACGTAGCGTGCATTCCCCGTTCCCGCTTGAGGAGGGCGAGGGCCACACCCCAAACACGTGAGTGTCAACCACGGTGTGGTTGACGTTCACACCCTGCTGTTACCATGCAACCATATAAAAACCTACGCTATCGTACGGACAGATAGATGGACAATTCGATCCCAACACACGAGCGAGCGGGCGACGACGGGGCTATCCGATGACCGTCGTCAGCGCGCCAGGGAAGGTGTATCTCTTTGGCGAACACGCCGTTGTCTACGGCGAGCCAGCCGTCCCCTGTGCCATCGAGAAACGCGCGACTGTCACGGTCGAACCGCGCGACGACGGTCACGTCCGCGTCGAGGCCCAGGATCTCACGCTGAATGGGTTTGCCGTTGAGTACGCCGACTCGCCGGCCAGCGGCCCCGATGTAGACGTGCCGAAGCCGCTGATCGAAGCCGCAACCGGCTACGTTGATGCCGCCGTCGAACAGGCTCGGGAGGCCGCCGACGCGCCGGCCGCCGGCTTCGATATTGCCGTCGACAGCGAGATCCCACTTGGGGCGGGGCTTGGCTCCTCGGCCGCCGTCGTCGTCGCCGGCATCGACGCCGCAACCCGCGCGCTGGGCGAGCCACTTGACCGCCGTGAGCTTGCGAACCGCGCCTACCAAGCAGAGTACGATGTCCAGGACGGCCAAGCCTCCCGAGCCGACACGTTCTGTTCGGCGATGGGGGGAGCTGTCCGCGTCGAGGGCGACGACTGCAGCCGGCTTGAGACGCCGGAACTCCCCTTCGTCGTCGGCTTCGATGGCGGCGCGGGTGACACCGGCCAACTCGTCGCCGGCGTGCGCTCGCTGCGCGACCGCTATGGGTTTGCGGCCGATACGGTCGACGCCATCGGCGACATTGTCAGGGAAGGCGAGTCGTTGCTGTCGGCGGCCGACCCCGACAGCGACCCCAGCGCGGAGCTGATCGGTGAACTCGGCGAGCTAATGGATATCAACCACGGGCTGCTGTCGGCACTCGGTGTCTCCTCGCGGTCGCTGGATACGATGGTCTGGGCCGCCCGTGAGGCCGGCGCGGATGGGGCAAAGCTGACCGGCGCGGGCGGTGGTGGCTGTATCGTCGCCCTCGATGCAACCACTGAAACCCAGACGAGTCTGCAGTATACGCCGGGCTGTGAGCAGGCGTTTCGCGCCGAGCTCGCCACCGACGGCGTTCGCGTGGAGGACGAATAATGAGCGACACAAGCGGGAGCGATAACCTAACGATTCTCAAACTCGGTGGGAGCGTCATCACCGACAAGGAGACGCCCGAAACAGTCGACAACGACGCGCTCGCGGCGGCGGTCGAAGCGATCGCCGAGTCCGCGGCGATCAATCACGAGAGCAACGAAGCAAACCTACTCATCGTTCACGGCGGCGGCAGCTTCGGGCACGTCCATGCGTCCGAACACGGTGTCTCGACGACCGAAGGAACACATGATCCGGCGGCAGTAACAGCGATCCACAGCGCGATGAAACGGCTGAACGGTGTCGTCGTCGACCGCTTACACGCCGCCGGCGTGGCGGCTGTTCCCGTCCATCCCCTGTCAGCAGTCGCTCGTGACGACGACGCGGCGGTGTCGTTGCCGACGGCTGCTGTTGGGGGCCTCCGCGCTGAGGGCTTTGTGCCCGTGCTGCACGGCGATGTGATCGCCCACGCTGGGGAGGGGGTCACAGTGCTCAGCGGCGACGAACTCGTGACAGGTCTGGCCGAGCGGCTTGATGCCGCACGGGTTGGGCTCTGTTCGACGGTTCCGGGCGTCCTTGACAGCGAGGGCGACGTGATCGACTCGATCACCGACTTCGAGTCGGTTGCTGCCGCGTTAGGCGACAGCGACTCAACCGATGTGAGCGGTGGGATGGCCGGCAAGGTTGAGGAGTTACTCGCGTTGGCACGGCCAGCGCGTATCTTCGGCCCTGACGCTGTTGGCGCGTTTCTGGCCGGCGACGCGCCGGGGACGCTGATCGACGGCGGGAGCGCGGACTGAGGCCACACCCGGTACCAAACCCTTATTCAACGGACTCGCCGACCTATCAGTATGAACCCCGATGAGGTGCGGTCGCGGCTGTCGAGCGTCGAGGATCCGGATCTCGACGACGATATCATCTCGCTTGGCTTGGTCAACGCGATCGACGTTGACGCCGAGACGATCCGGCTCTCGCTTGCGCTCGGTGCCCCGTATGCCCCCAATGAATCACAGATCGCCGACAGGGTGCGGGCCGCCGTTGCCGACATCGACCGCGAGATCGAGTTGACCGCGGCGATGCCGCCGGGGCTCCACACCGACGAGGAGGTACTCCCCAATATTCAAAATATCATCGCTGTCGCCTCCGGGAAGGGCGGTGTCGGGAAATCAACGGTCTCGGTGAACCTCGCTGCTGGCCTCGCCAAGCGCGGCGCGAGAGTCGGGCTGTTCGATACCGATATCTACGGGCCGAATGTCCCCCGCATGGTTGACAGCGAGGACGCCCCGGAGGCAACCGACGACAAGACGCTGATCCCCCCCGAGCAGTACGGCCTCAAGCTGATGAGCATGGATTTCCTTGTCGGCCCCGATGATCCGGTGATCTGGCGTGGGCCGATGGTACACAAGATGCTGACCCAACTGGTCGAGGATGTCGAATGGGGCCAGCTTGATTATCTCGTCGTCGACCTGCCGCCGGGAACGGGTGATACACAGCTCACAGTTCTTCAAACGCTGCCACTAACGGGGGCTGTGATCGTCACGACACCACAGGAGGTGGCGATTGACGACGCCGTCAAGGGGTTACGCATGTTCGGCGAGCACGAAACGCCGGTGTTGGGGATCGTCGAAAACATGTCGTCGTTCCGGTGTCCTGACTGTGGCGGCAGTCACGATATCTTCGGCAGCGGCGGCGGCAAGGAGTTTGCCGACGAGGAAAATCTCCCCTTCCTTGGGGCGATCCCACTCGATCCGGCGATCCGAGCCGGCGGCGACGGCGGCGAGCCGATCGTCCGATCGGATGGCGAGACAGCAACCGCGTTCCAAGCGATGACCAAACGTGTCGCCAACAATATCGGTATCGTTCGGCGACAACAGGCCAACACGCACGCGAAAACGACGCCGGAACAGTAGTTACCCGACCTGTAAGGCGGTCTCGGTAGCGGGCTCGGTGAGCAGTGTTTTGATCGCATCGGCCTCGCTGTCGGCCTCAACCGTGTTTTCCATCAGCACCGTTTCACTCGGGAACAGGTGCTCGCCGAGCACGAGGCCGTGCTCTCTGGCTGTCGACCCGGTGACCGTTAGGTAGACCCCAAGGCCGGCCTCTGTGATCGCGGCTTCCTCCTCGGCGGCGTCGCTCGGATAGACGAACTCGACACCATCGGTCGCTCGCGTTCCAAGAACAGCCTCAACGAGGCGTTCGTACCGCGGCGAGATGCACAGCGGCCCCTCGTAGTCGGCAACAAACTCACGGTCAAGTGTTGCCGTCCCGCCGATGACTCCGGGTGTTGCCAACAGCGTATGATAGACAGTATCGCCGAGGCCGGTGACGACGGCGACATCGGTGTCATGTGGATCGATGCGTGCGTTGATCTCAGCAAGTGAGCCAACACCCGCTTTCCGGAGTTCGACGACCTCTTCGAGCACCAGATCCGCGCTGTCGAAGCCGAGAGCGAACTCATGGGTTCGCAGCGCCCGAAACGGCTCCTCGCGGCCGATCAGCCGAAGGTCGATCCCATCGAGTGCGACGGTGAGGCTATCGAAAACCACTCGCCGGGGGAACCCCTCTCGGTCGTCACGCAGCAGCGTATACTCCGGGGTGTGGGGGGAATCTGTCTCGCTGTAGTCGGCCAACCGTTCGTAGGGGCCCGCGTCGGCCGTTTTCGTGCCTTTGGTGAGGGCCTTCTCGTAGCGCAGCGTGGAGATGATGCTGTCTGCGAGGGCGTCGACATCGGCTACGGCAGCGATGCGTTCGAGCACCGCCTCCAGCGGCCGGCCTTTTCTGGGGACGGCAACCGGGATCGTCGCGGTCATTAGCTCAACACTTGTCGTCCCCGACTAAACGGATTCCGTTTTCGCGGCCAACAAACGATTCAACGCGACCGAGGCTTAGCTGTCGTCGCCAACGCCGCCGAAGGCAGAACTGAGGCCTTCACGGAACTGTTCGAGGGTTTCGACCCCATCTTCGACATCGTCGATCCGGGCTTCGATGGCGGCGATGTCGTCTTCGTCGGCGGCGGCATCCACCAGCCGTTCGACCTCGCCGAGCGTCTCTCGGAGCGAGTCGATGTCCGCGCCAAGCTCAGCCTCGACCGAGTCGAGTTGGGCACCGAGCTCGTCGATCTCAGCTTGACTGTCGACAACGGCATCATCAAGGGCGGCAACCGAGTCCTCAAGCGTCTCGACTGTTCCCTCGATGTCGGTGACGCTGTCGTCGACGGTGTCAATCGTAGTGGTAAGGGAGTCAACCTCGTCGACGACGGCATCGATCTCCGAGACAGCATCGTCAAGCTCGTCTTCGACCGCATCGACGGCGGCCTCGGCGTCGGTGGCCGTCGCGTGAGCCGTGTCGGCTGTCTCCGCCGCCTCGGTTGCGGTGTCGTCGGTCTCGTCCAGTCGCTCATCGAGGACGGTGATGTCGGACTCGATATCGTCGAGGCTTCGCTCGTGGCTGTCGACCGTCTCCGAGAGGGTTGTAAGCTCATCAGTTGTCGTCTCAACCTCGGTCTCAAGCGAGTCAACCGAGGCTTCAAGCGCCTCACGATCGGCGGTGTCGGCCGCCAGCTCCTCTTCTATCGTCCCGACAGTCGCTGAGAGCCCGTCGACATCGTCGCGGAGGTCATCAAGGATGTCGTCGCTCGTCCCGCGGTCATCGATGAACGCCTCAAGGGCGTCGGTGTAGGCGGCCAGATCCTCAACCTGTGATTGGAGGCGTTCGATCCGCACCTCCGCGCTCCGGGGGAGCCCTAATCCGAGTTCGGATTTGATCGTTGAACGATCCGCCTCGGAGATCGTTCCTTCACGGAGTTCCGCAGCAAGGGCTGCGGCGATCCCCTCAGGGGTGTCGGTGGTCGCCGCGGTTGTTGGCTCGGTGTCAGTTGTCGCTGCAACAGGCTCGTCGTCGGGATGAGAATCAGAATCAGGTGTCATAGCGTCCTCCTCAACGGCATCGTCGTTGTCGGCGGTCACTGCGGGCTCGGCACCGTCATCGGCAGTTTTCTCCGTGTCGACACCGTCGGCGTCGTCGACAGCTGCCGCAATCGATTCAGCACCGTCATCGGTGGGTTCGGTATCCGGTTCGGAAGCGACGTCGAGATCGGCGGCCGTCTCAACGTCGTCGGCGTGACGATCCGTTTTATCGTCGATCGAATCCTTGTCGTCGGCGTCCGCGTCAGTCACCGACGTGGTGTCCCGAATGGGAGCATCGGTGTCATCGGCATCCTCGGCGGCGGCAACCGGCTGTTCGTTATCGGCATCATCAAATGGCGATCCGTCGTCAGGCGCTGTTGGGTCGGCTGGCGCCGCGTCGTCAGCCGACATTTCGTCGGCGACAGCGGATTCCGCGTCATCGACCGCCTCCGAGTCAGCCTCCACAGCGGCCGTCTCGTCGGCTACTGACTCACTCTCGGCGGGTGACGCATCACCGTCGGTCGCGTCAGGGCCGGTTTCGGTTCCCCACTCGTCGTCTTCGGTCGAATCGCTGTCAGCATCGGGCCCGGTTGCTGGCCCCCACTCGTCGTCGGTCTCGGTTGGATCGGCGTCGATATCAACACCATCAATCGGGTCGATATCGGGATCGTCATCGGCGGCGTCGTTACCGGCAGCTTCCGGTTCGGTGGCGTCGTCAGCGGCTGCTGAGTCGCTATCGATGGGCTCGATGTCACCGGTGTCGGATCCATCGTCGTTGGCTGCTGGTGGGTCGCTTGCGGACTCGTCGGTACCGACACCGTCGTCGGTCGGCGGCCCCGCGTCAACGGGGTCATCGGCAACGTCGGGCGATGGTATGTCGTCCACCGCCTCCTCGCTGTCGCTGCCGTCATCATCGGTGTGGCTGCTCTCGGTCGCGTCTGCGGGTGGTGTTTCAGGGTCGACATCCGACTCGCTGGGATCGGTGGGGCCATCGAGCGGGGAATCGCTGGCGTCTGCACCGGGGAGTGAGGAGCGTTCACCGGCCAGCACGTCACGGATGAGTTGACTGTTGTCTGGGCCAAGCACCCCCTCAATATCGTTGGGGTCGTCCCCAGCGGTGGCGACCTCTTTGATCGTGGGTTCGGTCAGGAACTGCTGCAGTTCTTCGGGGTTGTCAGTCCGGATGCCGTAGACGGTTTCGATCGTCTCGTTTGGGTCGAGGGGTTGTTCGAACTCGACCCGATGGTTCTTGTAGGCCGTCCACGCGTCGCTGTGGTAGTCAGGATGGAAGCCGACCCGCTCCATCGGGAAGGAACTCGGGATCTGGTCGGTGAGTCGAACATGGATCGGCACATCCGTGTTCGACGTGAGTGTAAACGCGACGGCTGGGACGGGGAACTCCTCGGCCGTGACGGTCTTCTCAACGACAACGCCGTCGTTGGACACCGTCACGAGGTCATCCGTGTCTGGCCCCTGGCTCATAAAAAGGACTACTCAACCAGTGACTTAAAATATGCGGGCTGGTGGACGGTCACACACCGCCGATGCCCGGCAACGCCCACCGTCAGCGACTGCCACGCAAATGTCGTCGACCGGGGCGGTAAGAGGGTCTATCGGTATTCTTCGACAGCCACCGTCGCGGGGTTGGCTGCGTCGCGGCGTGCCCGTCGTTCGGCCGATTGCTCCATGCGACGGCGGTAGGCAGTCTGCTGTCGCATCGCCTGGCGGCGACACCGCTCTCGGGTCATCCAGTCGTTGCGGTCTTTGTCAGTCGTCTCCGGATCCCAGAACCACACCGGGAAGTCGTAGTCAGTCATCATTGTGTTGTTCTCCGTACTGTTACACAGCGCTCGTTGTGCTGTCTGCGCTGCTACTTCGAATATACATATGTTTGCTACAGAGTTAACTGTTGGTGTGCGAATCGAAATGCCATTATATGTGTATATACACGCCGGTGTTTTCCTTTAATCTGTACGAACAGCCTTCTACAACACACAAACGAGTGGGGTAACAGTAAGCCGGCAGTTGGGCGATCTACTCTCGTTACAACTCGACGCGGTCACCGACCTCGACGATCTCCAACGCTTGGGGATACCCATAGGACGCAGCGTGGTGGTGGAGCACAGTTGGATCGGCGGTCATCCCTTTCCACATATCCCAGTGGGTTGGCAGCAATCGATCGAGTTGGAGATCCGACGCCGATTTGATCGTCTCGTTTTCGGTCGCATACCACTTCGTTCGTCCCGGCTCGCGGGTCTCCTTGTCAGGGATATTGCCGATCGCCCCGAAGGCGAGCATCCCGAGATCGATATCGTACTCCTCGCCAAGATCGGCGAAATTGTCGGCGGGCTTGCTGTCGCCGGCATGGAAGATCGTTCCCGACTCATGTTGGATCATGTAGCCGACCGGGTGGGTCGAATCGGCGTCCTGTGTTTCAACGACATCGATCGTGAACTCGCCGACCTCGATACGGTCACCCTCTGTGACCTCGGTGAACTGTGACTCGGTGATGTCGTAGCTGTCGAGCCAATTCTCGTCGTCAAAGGCGACCGCGAGGCTGTCATCGGGGCCATAAAACTCCGCGCCTGTCCGTTCGAGAATCGGCCCCTGACTCGGGCCGTGGGTGTGGTCGGTGTGCTCGTGCGTTGCCAACACGGCATCGGCTTCGGACGCCGGCACATCCTCGGGATCGAACGGCACCGGGATCATCCGGATCGTCCGCGGCGGATCACCCAGCCCGACGTAGGGATCGATCCAGATCGTTGTGCCCTCACTGCCTTTGATCACAAAGCCATTGCAGCCGAGATACCAGACGGCGACGGTCTCGGGGTCGGCGTCGGCGACGGCGGTCGGCAACCAATCGCCCCAATCGCTGACTGTCATATGCGGGTATGCGACCCGGTTGGTTCTAAACGTTGCCGTCGCGGTCAGAGCCGAGGCGACGCAGCTACAGCCAGTCGGCCTCGGGATCGATGTAGCCTGCTGGTTCCTCGCCGTCGAAAACCGAGCGGATATCGTGACCGATGTGTTCGTTGAGATCTGTCAGCGACTCCTCGGAGTAGAAGGCGGTATGCGGCGTCAGGATGACATCGTCGCGGTCGGCCAGCGACGAGTCTGTCAACGGCTCGTCTTCGAGGACATCGAGCCCGGCAGCGGCGATCTCGTCGTTTTCAAGCGCCCACACAAGGGCGTCCTCTTTGACGATCGGGCCACGGCCAACGTTGACGAGGACAGCAGTCTCGCTCATCTTGCGGAACGCATCGCGGTCGAAGAGGTGGCGGGTATCATCGGTCAGCGGCGCGTGCACCGAGACGTGATCCGCTGTTTCGAGCAGTTCGTCGAGCGGCACCTTCTCGACGCCGAGGGCTGCCATCTCGTCGGCCTCAACGTACGGATCGGCGGCGACGATGTCGCAGTTGAACCCGGCAAGCTTCTCGGCGGTCGCCTTGGCGAGTTGGCCAAACGAGAGGAAGCCAACGGTTTCGCCGGTGAGGCGATGGATCGGCGCGCCATCCGCCCAATCCCAGCGGCCGCCTTTGACCGACCGATCGTAGACGTTGAGTCGCCGGATCGAGGCCAACAGCAACGAGACCGCATGTGTCGAGACCTCCTCGCGGCAGTAATCAGGCACATTGACGACGGTGACGCCGTGGTCGGCTGCGGCTGGGATATCAACGCCGTCGACGCCGACGCCTGCGCGAGCGACGATCTCCAGATTCTCACAGGCTTCGAAGACCGCGGCCGGAACATCGGTCTGGACATCGACAACAAGGGCCGTGGCATCGGCTGCTGTCTCGGTGATATCCTCAGTCGTCTGCAGGTCAGCGACCTCGACTGTCACGTCATCGCCGAGTACGTGACGCAGGGCGTCAGCGCGGATCATCGGATCGTCGTTGACAACAACAGTTTGCATACACACGTGTTCGGCTTGCAGGCATATGAACTGTTAGCTTGGTTCTCAGTGTGTGGGGTCACCCGGTGAGACTGAGAGATGCGAGACACACCGATCACAGCGGCCGTTTTCAAGACCATCCGGTGTACACCCGACAGTTACGCAATGGGCTGAGGACGCTTGCCGGAGTATGCGGTGTAAAATTTGAACAGCAAATGTATATTTCTTAACTATTCAATACTATTTTGATTGTTCAGCTGGAATAACTGCACAGCAGTCGCGCAAGTATGACGTTTCAACTGCAACCGGAGGTGCCCGTCTTCGTGGGGATCCTGCTGGTCGCGGCGTCGCTGCTGGTCTACTCGCTCCGGCAGTATCATCGACGCGGACGGACACCGGAGCTTCGCGCCTTCATCGTGCTCTTGTTTGTGATCTGTGTGTGGCAACTCACGGCCATCTTCATCAATGTTGTAACTGTCCCGGCTCTCATCTTTGCGGGGAATAATTTCGGCAATGTCGTTCTTGTTCCCGGGCTGTTCTATTCGGTGGCGTGGTTTGCGCTGGCATATACAGAAAACACCCGCTGGGTAAACCGAAAGACAGCAGGGGTTGCAGTAGCGACGATTGGAGTTCTTGCGACAGCCGTGCTGTTCAACCCAACGGTCATGATTGCACACGATGGGCTTACCACCCAAGGGCCGATGACGATCGCTGGGGTCACCTTTTCGGAGTGGGTGGTTCTCGATCTCACGCTCAAACCGGCATTTCGGGGCCTTCAACTGTACGGATACGTACTGATGATCGGAAGTGGTGGAGTTGTCGTTCGGTATCTTCTGGCCAATCGAGGCGATATATACCGCGGACAAGCAGTTGCCCTTGCGGTCGGTATCGGCGCGATACTAGGCGTCAACTCGTTACTCTTTGCGGGACTTCTCCCACCAGAGTGGAATCTCACACATGTCTCCTTTGGCGTTACCGCTGTCGCATTCGCGGTCGCGATATTTCGGTATCGACTGCTTGCAGTCGCCCCTATCGGGCGGAAACAGCTTGTCGAACAGTTGGCTGATCCGGTGGTCATGCTCGACGACCACCAGCGCGTCGTCGACTGCAATCCCGCGGCGCGAGAGTTGGTCGACGCCCCAGCAGGGTGGCGTGGGATGGCCGCAGCAAGGTTTTTTGCACCGTTTCCCGAGCCAGTCGACTGGTTTACCACAGCTGGATCAGGCGAGACAACGCTCTCGAAAGCCGGGACAGAACGGACATTTACCGTCGACAGCATGCCGATCGAAGACGGAACCAACACAGAGACCGGACAACTGATACGACTCCACGAGATCACCGAACGCAAGGCGCGTGAACAACAGCTCCGCGAGCAAAACGAGCATCTCGACGAGTTCGCCAGCATCGTCTCCCATGACCTCCGGAGCCCACTCAACGTGGCGAAAGGCCGACTCAAGATCGCCGGCTGGGCGTCCGACAGCGAGGAGATCGAGGACGCCCAGGCGGCGTTGACACGGATGGAGTCGATGATCGATGATCTGCTCACGATGGCCCGAACGAATCAGACGATCGACGCAACCGGGCCGGTCGGCCTTGCGGCAGCGGCCCGGACAGCGTGGACGTACAGCGATGTTGATGAGTGTACACTTCGGGTGTCCGTCCCTGCGGACATCGAGATTGCAGCCGACCGTGATCGGTTGGTACAGGTTTTCGAGAATCTCTATGTAAACGCCGCCGAACATAATGAGACACCGGTTACGGTGCGTGTGGGCGTGCTTGGCGATGGCGAGTTGGCCTCCGATGCCGGGCAGCGATCCGGCTTCTATGTGGCCGATGATGGCACCGGGATCGACGCGACCAACCACGACGACGTATTCGAAAGCGGCTACACCGCTGCGAGCGGTGGCACCGGCTTCGGGCTGGCGATCGTACAGGATATTGTCACCGCCCACAACTGGGAGATCACCGTGACCGACAGCAACGACGGTGGGGCCAGATTCGAGATCACCGGAGTTCGGTCTGCTGTTGACGACAAAGCGCAAAGCGAGAGAGAAGTATCACAGGAGTAATCGGTCGCTGACGACCGCCGACCGCCTCACCACGTGCCGTGGAACGTGTCGAATTCGAGTTCGTCCAGCGGTTTGTTGCCCATAGCGATCTCGTACTCGCCGGGGGTCACCATCGGCTTGTGGAACTGCGGGCCGTCGTCGGTTGTGATCCGCGGACAGCCGGTGTTGACGAAGGCATCCATATCGAAGTTCAACAGGCGGTCAGGGGTGACCTCGTCCATCGTGATCAGGTAGGCGTTCTCGTTGTTCTCGAGGATCTCCTCGGCTTTCTCCCAGCGACCTTGCCCGATCTTGGTACAGAAAATGACACCCCACTTCTCGGCGTCCATCGCCTTGTGAACGGTCGCATACCGCTCTTTGAGGAACTGGTCGGGATCGGCGATCGTCACCACGTTGTTGACGGGGTCGCCGATGACAACATGTTTGTCCTGATGTTCCATCGCCAGCCCCATCGGGTGGAACTTCCCGCCACCGACGTAGAGGATCTGGTCGGCGTCGATATCGGCGGACGCGTAGTTACAGCCGAGTACCTGTCCCTCGTAGGTCAGGCGGTCGTCACCCTTGCGGGTATGTACCTCATAGCCGCGTTCCTCCAGCCATTCGACCATCTCGCCGAAGCGGTTCATGTGCTGGGCGGTCGTCACGAGACCGACTGCGGGGTCGTCGTCGGGATCGGGGAGTTCGTCCAGCGAGTCTTCGAGAATCGGGAAGGGATCGACGTTGGAGAACAGCGGGACATAGATGATCTGATCGGACTCCTTCATCGGGGAGTGCCCGAAGTGAACAAACACGTCCGTCCGGCGCATGAGATAGGTATCGAGATCACAAGCTCCGTAACACGGTTGGCCCGAAAGGAGGATCGTCACATCGTCGTCAACGACTTCCCGGAGATCGTCGGCGACAGCTGGGCCGCGGCGCTTGAGGCCCTCGGGGAACTGGAGGCCGACCTTCTCGGCATCGCGTTCCTCAATCTCGTCGACGATGCGTTCGAGTTCGTAATCCCACTCACGATCGTGGCGGAGATCCATCCCCGTGTTTCGAAGGTCACCCTCGGAGTAGCCATCGTCGCTGGCGTCGTGGCTCATTACAGTCTCATATCTGTCGAAGCCGTATAACCACGGCGTTATCGCTACACTGTCACGATCATTTCATCGCCGGTGGCCACCGACAAAAGCAGGTTGGCACCGTTAGTCGTCAGCAGCAGCCGTTGGCGTCGCCGGGTCGGCCTCATCGGCAGTCGGGTCGATCTCTGTGCCGCTTGTCCACGATAGGTCGCCGTCGTAGTGGAAGGCGTCGTGCTCGCGGGTTGGATCGACGACCGTCAACGACAGCCAGCTGTTGTCCAGCAGGGTTGTGAGCTCCTCGTGGTCGGCAAGGATGTCGGTGACATTGGCAACCGGCGCGTGAACGACCGTCGAGAGACGGAGCGGCTGGTGGTATGGCTCGTCGGGCCCGGCAGCCACCGACTGCAGCGGGAGCCCGGCGAGAAGATCGCCGCCGTTGCCCTGGTAGACACCGACGTTGCCGACAGGGTTGTGGGTGATCTTCGAGCCGCTGCCGTAGACGCCGGAATCGACCGTCGAGAAGTAATACTGGCTGTTGATCCACTGGGTGACGACCATCGGCCCCGTGAGGATCGCTTCGAGGGCGTCGCCATCAGGGTCGGTCGTGTGGTCGTAGGAGTGAAGAAACGCACGACCGTCAAGATCAACATCCGCGGTGAGTTCCCGCGGCCCGATGACGAAGGCGGCGTTGCCGGCCAACCCCCACTCGGGGCGGGTCTCGGCCCAGTCGGCCGCGCGGCGTTCAGTTTCGCCGACGCCATCGGTGGTGTCAGCAGCCATCGTGTCGGCGCGTTCGGCGGTCGCGGCTTCGCGGGCCGTCCGGAGATCCACGCGGAGCTGCTGGAGTTCGTCGGCGTGGCTTGCAGGCACGTCGCCGTCATACAGTTCGATCTCGTCGGTCGTGGTGGTGTGTTCGCCGGCCACAAAGACGGTGTCATCCGGGATCTCATGGCCTTGCTCGCGGAGTGTAGCCTGTACCTCGTCGTCGTTGCAGATCGCTGCCAGAACGCGGGCGTTCGGCCCGCCGGGGTTGCCCGCACAGGCCCCACAGTCCAGCCCCGACTCGTATGAGTTGTTCACCGTCTCGCTGGCGTGGCCGACGAAGGCAACCACGCGGCCGAACGTCTCGATGCCCATCAGATCGAAGGCCGTGGCGGCGTACTCAACCTTTTCGTCGGCGGTCAGCCCGACCGGGAGGTCGCCGGCGTAGGTGTGTTGGTGGTGCACCATCGGCTCGCAGAACTCGTGGGTGTCGGGTTCGGCGTCGTCGACGGCATCCAAGAGATCATGGACACGCCCGGGGACGAGCGTGCGCGCCGCTAAGGCGAGGCCGTAGCCGCTGCCGGCGCTCTCAACGTATCCGTAGGCACTCGCCGCGTTAGCTCTGAGCGTCTCGATGGCCTCCGCAGCGGCCGCTTTGATGCCCGCCAAGCGGTCGTAGGTGGCTTGGGTCTCGTCGTCGGTTGGAAGCTCGGTGATCCGGTGTTGTGGATCGAGAATCGGCGGACAGGCATCGACCGACACGTCTGCGTCATAGCCGTCGTACTCGATCGGGACGCCGAAGAATCCGGCGTAGCCGTGGGTTTCGTAGTTCCCGGTCGCCTCGATGTGACGACGGATGATCTCCGAGCGTGTGTCGATACAGAAGGTCAGCTGTGCATCCGGGCGGGCTGAAGACGCCCCCTCGGCGGCCGCCCCGTTCTCAGCGGCCGTCTCGCTGTCGTCGGCCGCCGTGCTGTCGCCGATCTGCTTGCTCGCGCTTTCGGCGGCGACAACATCAGCCAGCTCATCGCGGTAGGTCGCCTCCCACGCGCTCAAAAACGCCGCGGCGATCTCGTCGACAGCGTCAGGTGTCGGTTCAGTATCTGATGGCTCAATGTCGACACCGAAGCCGTCCAGCAACGACAGCCGTACCGCGAGGTAGCCCGCAAGCGTGATCGGGTACGCCGACTGCCACTCGCCGTCGTCGGTAGCCCGTTGCTTGATAAAACCCGTCCAGCCAGGCAACGCGGCCAGCTGTTCCTCGATGATCGACTCCCACTGGTGCTCTGGGTGTGAGTCAACCACAGCCTCGATGGCCGCTGTCGGCGAGGCCGGCAGGTCGGCAACGACGCCGTTGTTTGGGATCTCGCCGTCGTGGTCGGCCAGCCCGCGGAAGGCGGTATAAAAGCCCGCCTCGCGGTTCGGCATCGACCAGTGTGACCGGCCCTCGTCGAGAAAGGCCGCCAGCCACTTGGTGAGAACCGCATCAACACGGTCGATATCATCGTTGGTGGCGGTGTCGGAATCGGTGTTGGTGTCGGCGTCGGCCAACCGGTCGAGCAGTGTGTCTGGCTTGGCCTCGTAGCCACGCGATGCAAGTTCTGACCGGAGGATCGCAGTGTCGATCTGACCGCAATCGAGTGCTGTCCGGAACGTCTCCGCGCTGGGGTAGCCGCGGCCACCCAACAGATCGGTCGCCTGCGCGACTGCCTCTTCGAAGGGTTGGTCTTCAAACCCCGACAACGGGTTGGCTGTCACAAACGAGTGGATTGGCCAGAGGGAGCCGACCGTGGTTGCCGCGGCGTCGATACTGTCATCGATCGTGGATTCAGTACTCATTGTAGTCCTCCGTGGTCGTCAGCAGCGTGTCAGCAACCGGTTGGCTCAGATTCAGCAGTGCCACATAGAGACGGCCGCTCTCCTCGTGAACCCCCGTCTCGATGGCGAGGTACGTGCCGACAAAGACAACGGCGATCGCGCCATGCAGGAGGGTCAACTCGGTTGTCGCCGTGACCACCGGGAGATCGGCCAACAGGAATGAGATCGCCTCATAGGCCGCACCGTAGACGATGATCGCCGGGAAGAAGACCAACGGAACGGCCCCGTAGCGAAGCGTCGCCGGGAGCGTGGTGTGTTTGACCGCGCTACGGGCTGCATGCAACGTCGCAAACGTCACAAAGAACGTCAGCAGGATGCCGCCGTTGGCGAGCGTGCCCTTGCCGGTGAGAACCGCAAAGAGCGCGCCGCCGAGCAGCCCGGTCGCTAGGGTCACGATGATGCTGCCAACGCCGTTGAAGCCGACTGTGTGATCGCTCACCGACTGAGGGGTCGTATGTTCGACCGCCCCGCCGGATGAGAGGAACTGATAGGCTTTGTAGAACCCATGGAGAATGAGGTGGGCGATAGCCGCCGGGAAGAAGCCGAGGCCGGCCTGCATGAGCATAAAGCCCATCTGGCCGACCGTCGAGCAGCCGAGTTGGCCCTTGATATCCGGCTGGACAGATTTCAGAAGCTTCCCGCCGAGCGCGCTGGCCGCGCCGATGGCGACGATCGCAAGCATAACCGTCGGCTCAACCGTGACGACCGGCGCGAACCGCACGAGCAGGACGCCGCCGGCGTTGACAAAGCCGGCATGCATCAGCGCGGAGGCCGGCGTCGGCGCGGTCATCGACGACAACACCCACGTGTGGAAGGGGATCAGTGCCGACTGGATCATCGCCGCCACGACGAGGCCGCCGGCCGCCAACAGGGCGGTTGTCGTCGACAGGCCGCCGACGGCGTCAAGAATCCCGGTCACACTGGTCGCGCCTGTCGCCGACCAAAGGAGTGTGAGACTGAAAGCGACCAAGAGGCTCCCCCCGACGAAGTACCGACGCGCACTCCGGGCAGCCGCCCGCGCCTGCGGCCAACCATCGACGTGGCCGATCAGCTCGGCCATGAGCAGCCCCATCGCCAGCCATGCCGCCGCGAACAGGGCGATGTGGTCGGCGGCGACAACGACCATCACAACTATCGTGAACGCGAAGATACGCACGAAAAACTGCGTTTTGTTCGGGTTGCCGTCCAGATACCGGCGTGAGTAGCTGTGGACAATCCCGCTGAAGAAGGTGACAACCGACCACATGACGACCGTCAGCCCATCGATGGCAACGAGCCCATCAACCGCCCACGCCGGATCGGTTCGAACAAAACCAGCCACAACGGCGAGCGTGCCGAGCCACATCGCCCACACGAACCGGGTAAGGGCGGCCGGCACACGCGATGACGCGGCGTTCGGTTCGGGAAGCGATCCGACTGATCTACGCTGGGTTCCGTCTGTCATGGGTTGGGTCGACCACCCGATCCGTCAGAAACGCCGCCTCTGATGGATGCTGGTCGCATTCGCTCATATATAGAACAAACTGTGCAATAAATCTATTTATTCGATCAAATTGTTCTTAAAACCTATATTATAGAACATTACGGTTTCGCCAGGCGAGCAAATCGGCGGGGCTCACCGTCGACACCGGCGAACTACCGGGTCAACATCGGCGATGGTTGACGGCCGGCCGAAGGTGTGGCATCCTCCGGGGTCGCCCATAGCGGGTCGTTGGCTTGATATCCAACGCCGACACCAGCGGTGTGAGGTCGTCGTCAGCCATCCTGGCCGCCGTGTTTTCGATAGGTCTGATCGAAAAATCGCTTGTATCCCCTTTTACTACCAATCCGTTCGTATCAGATGAATATTTGACCAGAGCGTTCGTTCGTCGGTGGTGGAAACACATATCGGGGCTGAACTGGTGGACTGAGGTATGCAACAGTTTGAGGGGACGATCCTCGCCGGGGAGGGCTTTGGGCCGGTTCGTGGCCGGGTCGTCATCGACGACGGCCAGATTACGGCCGTCGAGGAGACGGCCACGGACTCGACCGATATCGTCCTGCCGGCGTTTGTCAACGCCCACACCCACATCGGCGATTCGGTGGCCAAGGAAGCCGGTGTCGGCCTCTCGTTGGATGCGGCGGTCGCGCCACCGGATAGTGAGAAACACCGGCGACTCGCCGCCGCCAGCCGCAAGGAGCTCATCACAGCGATGCGCCGCACGCTTCAACTCATGGAAGAGACGGGCACGGTGGCACACCTCGATTTCCGGGAGTCAGGTGAGCCGGGCACCGAGGCCCTTCGAACAGCCGCCAGCGAGACAGCAACCGACGCGGTCATCTTCGGCAGCGGCCCGGCGTCAGTCCTCGACCTCGCCGACGGCTACGGAGCCAGCGGCGCGAACGACGACGAGTTTACCGACGAGCGTGCGGCCGCCCGCAAGGCGAACAAACCGTTCGCCATCCACGCCGGTGAGCCGGATGCGACCGACATCCACCCGGCCTTGGACTACGAGCCGGAACTACTGGTTCACATGGTGCATGCCACATCCGAGCATCTCGAACGGGTGGCCGACCAAGCGGTTCCGGTTGCGGTCTGTCCACGCGCGAACGCCGTCCTCGACGTCGGGCGGCCACCGATCCGTGCGTTGCTTGATCACACAACTGTCGCGCTTGGAACCGATAACGTCATGCTCAACTCGCCGTCGATGTTTCGCGAGATGGCGTTTACGGCGAAAACCTACGACGTGAGCGACCGCGAGGTGCTGCGGATGGCGACGCAGGCTGGGGCGGAGATCGCCGATCTCGACTGCGGGGTGATCGAGCCCGGCCGGCGGGCAGCGCTGCTCGTTCTTGACGGGGAATCCGACAATCTTTCCGGAACAGTCAATCCGATCTCGGCTGTCGTCCGTCGGGCAACCGGACGAGATGTCCAAGCGGTCGTCGTCTGATCAGACAGGCTGCACACAGCAGACGAGCTACTTCGAGTCGAACTCGCTGAACGGCGTTGTTGTGTGGCTCCGAACCAGCACCTCGTCGGCGACGGTCAGACCCATATCGAGCAGCTCCTGGGCGACCGGCGTGATATCGCCGTCAGATTCACCGACCGCAGTGACAAGCAAGTTCTTTTCGCCGGTGACCAACTCCTGTACCGAGATGACGCCGTCGATAGCCAAGATATCCGGGATCAGGTCGCCGCGGTCGGCGATCGACGCCGTACAGTAGAGCAACATGCGGAGGGGGTATCCTGACTGCTCGTAGTCGACATCCGCGCTGTAGCCTTTGATCACACCGTCGGCTTCGAGCCGCTGGATACGCTTGCGAACCGTGCTGTCGGCGGTGTCGGTTCGCTCGGCGATGTCGGCCGACGAGAGATTGCGGGCGTCCGCCTGTAAGGCATGGAGGATCGCTTGGTCAACCTCGTCGATGGGTGTCTCGCTCATGGGTGGTGATAAGCCAGTATCCGCAAATAACTTCGCCCCGCGTGGCCGGCGGTGTCGGTGTTGACCGCAGATCGGTGGCATCGATGTTACTCCCGTATTAATGTGGCCCGCCCGGCTTGAGGAACTATGAGCGATCTACCACTCGAACATGTTCATATCGCCCCTGACGACCCGAGCGATGAGCCGGCCCCCGCGGTCTTCGTACTGCACGGCCGCGGTGCCAACGAGGAGGATCTGTTACCCGTCGCCCGATCGCTCCCGGACAGCCTTCATATCGTGAGCCTGCAGGCCCCGAATCGCCTGCAGGGCGGCTACACATGGTACGACCTCGACCTCTCCGGTGGGGGACTCCATCAGAGCCAACCTGACGCGGCTGACTTCGAACGCAGCCGCGAACTGATCACCGAAAGTATCGACGCCGCCGTTGAGGCCTACGGGATCGACGCCGACCACATCGGCCTATTTGGGTTCAGCCAGGGGGCGATCACCAGCCTCTCGCTGCTGCTTGATGCCCCCGACCACTACGAGTGGGTTGTCGCCCTGCATGGCTACCTGCCGGCCTCACACAGCGATGTCGACCCCGCCGGGATCGCCGACACACCGGTGTTGCTCGCGGCTGGCGACGCCGACGAGATCATCCCCGCTACCCGAACAGAGGCCGCTGCCGACCGATTTGCGACGCTGGGGGCGGCCGTCGAGTACGCGAGCTACGCCGGCGGCCACGGGATCGGCCCCGCCGAACACGAGGCTATCGTCGAGTTCGTTACCGCGCAGGTGTCGTAGGGCGGCAAGGCATGCCGCGTGCACAATCGGGGGAGACATATTTCAACTCGGCGCGACTGCTGACTGTGGTGAATCCTCCCGCGCCAGCGACGACAGCAAGACCGACCGCCAGCACTGCGACCATCTCAGTTAGGAGACACCGATGATCGCCAGCTTTTCGCCGTCGTTGCTGGTCATCCTCGTGGTTGTGTTGTTGGTCTCGGGGGCGGTCAACGGCGTAGCCGGCTTTGGGTTTGCGCTCGTCGGCACGATGGCGTTGGCAACGGTGATCGAGCCCGCAACCGCGGTCGTCCTCATGATTATCCCGATCCTGTCGGCGAACGCAACGCTCGTCAGCGAGCTCTCAGCCCCGGAGCTAACCCGTTGTAGCCGGCGGTTTTGGCCGTTGATGCTCGCAGCTCTGGGAGGAACGATCATCGGGATGGCCGTTATCGACCGCCTGCCAAGCGCACCAGTCCGCGTCGGGTTGGGCCTTCTCACGCTGGCGTTCGTGGGCTCCCGGCAGTCGACGCTGCCGCTGCCCTCCCTCGGCGGCGGCAGCGATATCGACCGCGGGGGGACGGTCGGTATGCTCGTTGTCGGTGGCGTCTCCGGGCTGTTGTTCGGCGCGACCAACGTCGGGGTTCAGCTTGTCGCCTACCTCCGGTCGTTTGACCTCTCGCATGGCCTCTTTGTCAGCGTCGTCGCGATGGTGTTTCTCGGGATCAACGCGGTTCGCGTCGTCGCGGCCGGGGCCTTGGGGTTGTATCCGTCGGCGGCGGTCGTCGCGCTCTCGGTGGCGGCGGTCGTTCCCTCTGTGCTCGGCGTTGCGATCGGTCGACGGCTTCGCCGGCGGGTAGACAGTCGTCATCGTGCGATCGCAGTGTTGGGCCTGCTATCGGTCATCGGAGTTCGACTCGTGCTCGGTGGGCTCGGGATCGCCTGACATGGTGGGTTCGATGCTGCAAGCTCCGTGACCACCCGTCCGGCACATTGAAACGAATCGATTACTAACACCGACTATGAGCGTTGAAACCGCGTCACTGGAAGATCTGGGTCGAGAACTCGGCGAGAAGATCGCTGACAGTCCGGAACACACGGCGTTCCGCGAGGCCAGCGAGGCAGTCGAAAACGACGCCGAAACCCAGGAGGCGATCAAGGAGTTTGAGGAGCTTCGCCACCAGTTCATGCTCGATCGAGAGGCCGGGACAGCCGACCGCCAGTCGATGCGTGAGGTGCAGAACGCCCAAGAAGAACTCCACAGCATGCCGCTGATGGAGGAGTATCTCGAAGCCCAAGAGGAGCTCCAGACCAAACTCGAAGCGGTCAACAAGGCGATCTCCGAACCGCTGGCGGTTGATTTCGGCGGCGAGGCCGGCGGCTGCTGTCAGGACTGAGGTCTCAGCACCGGCTGGCTAGTGGTCACGCTACAGTCTTTGCGTTCCGAACCTGCCGAGTGACAACTGCATGCATGTGGTTGCCGGCGACAGCTACACTCCGATCACAAGCCGGAGCTTTAGATACTAATCCGCAACCACCCAGGGTATGCATCTCGCGGTCGCCACCCCTGGTGTGAGTAAACCAGCGGTACGGGCTGCCACGGCAGCCACAAGCGCAGTCATCGTAGACGCAACACGCTGTGGGCGGTTGCCACCGAGCCGGTCACCAACCGAACTGACCGTCTGTGTGCGGTGTTGTGCCGTCTCATTGCATGCCGCCGATCGGGTGCTCGCTGGGGTTCGGCCGCCGGTCACTGATCGGATTCGGCTGCTTGGTGCCAACAGCGTGCCACGGTGGGTTCGACACCGATTCGAGTGTCCAGTTATCGCTCATCGACCATGGCGACAACAGCCACACTCAGTATCTCGTCGCTGAGATCGATTCGACGACTGTTCGATATCGGTGGTAATAAAATATGGTTCAAATACGACGGAACACGGCACCAGCAAAATGGAATCCGCGAGCGAACTTACTCGTCGAGACTTTCGGCAAGTTCGTCGGCGTCGAGGTCGACGTCATCGAGGTCGACATCGTCGAGGGCCTCCTCGACATCGCCGCCACCCATGCCGCCGCCCATCATACCGCCCATGCCGCCCATCATGCCGCCGCCGTCGAGGATCTCCTGGACGATCACGCGGTCAAGGCCGAGTTTGTCGGTGATCTCCTGGGCGATCTGGGTTTTCCCCATCATCCACTGTTGGTTCATCGTCAGCTGCTGAGTCGCCTCGATGTACAGCGTTTCCTTCTCGACGGTCTGGGTTTCCGTCGTCGGCTCGGCATCCTCGTCGTCGACGGCTTCGCCGTCTGCCAGAGACTCCTCCGGAGTCTCGCTGTCCTCATCGGGTTCGACGGTGACCTCCTCGTCGACCTCGTCGGTCTCGATCCAGAGGTCGGGCACCGCCTGGAGGTGCATGCCGAGAATCCCCTCGGCTTGCTGTTCGCGGTCGTCGACGACGGCGGCGATCTCGTAGTCGTATTCGAGCTCTTCGCCGGCCAGTGGATGGTTGAAGTTGACGCGAGCGCGGCCGCCGATGATCGTTTCGATGTGGCCCTGCTGGCGGTCGATCTGTACCGTCGCGCCGGGGTAGCGGTCGTCCTCAGGGATCTTGTCGGCGCTGACCGTCTGGACTTCCTCGGGGTCGTAGTCGCCGAAGCCCTCCTCGGGTGAGACAGTCACACTGTCGCTGTCGCCGACCTCGCTGCCGCGTAGCGACTCATCGACAGATTCGAACACGTGGCCGTCGCCAACGATGATCGTCCGCGGGGTGAAATCGCGGTTCTCCTCGTCGGCGATACCGGCCTCCTCGGCGACCGACTCGTGGGTCGTATCGATAACATCGTCGTCGTCGGTCGTTCGAAGCGTGTAGTCAAGCTCGACGAAATCGCCGTCTTGCAGCCCCTCAGCGTCGGCGTCGTCGGCGTCAGTCGCCTCGGCCTCGTTTTCACTCATACCCCGATACACTGCCGAGGTACCCTTAAGAAGCACGGTTCGAGGCCACGGCGCTGTGCCAACGGCAGGCTGCCCAGACGGCCGAACCTCACAAGCCACAGGAGTTTTTCACCTCCGCGTAGTCGGGACGGCCGTGTACGAAGTCGAACTCAAACTCCGGGTCGACCACGAGTCCCTCCGGGAGGCACTCACGGCCGCGGGGGCCGACCGCGTCGAGTCGCGCCGACAGGTTGATACCTACTATGATGCCCCGCATCGCTCCTTCGCGGAGACGGATGAAGCCCTCCGCATCCGTCGAGAGGAGGAATCCGACGGCGATGCTGTCACAAAACTCACCTACAAGGGGCCGTTGGTTGAGGCAGCCTCAAAAACGCGGGAGGAACACGAAACAGTTGTCGACGACGACGAGGCACTCCAAGGTGTGCTTGCAGGGCTGGGCTTCGAGCCCGCTGCCACCGTCGCAAAAGACCGGACGTACTACAGCTTCGAGGAGTATACCGTCGTCCTCGATGCGGTCGATGGCCTCGGCGAGTTCGCCGAGATCGAACGCGAGGTGCCCGAATCCGAGGTCGAAGCTGCCCGTGAGAACGCGATCGACCTCCTGGAACAACTCGGGCTCGACCCCGACGAGCAGATCCGAACCTCGTATCTTGGGCTGTTGCTTGCTGCCGACGACTAATGTCTCATAGTTATTTTGTGCCGTCGAGAAGTTTCCGCAAGTTATAGCACGACCGATAGCAAAGAGCCGGCAATGAGTCGTAATATACAGGTTAGTGAACTCGACCGGCAGGCGGTCGAGGATCAGTCGGTTGAGATCGTCGAGCGCAAGGGCGTTGGCCACCCGGATTCGATCAGCGACGGCGTTGCAGAGGCGGTCTCCCGCGCACTCTCGACACTGTATCTTGACCGCGTTGGCAAGGTGCTGCACTACAACACCGACGAGACGCAGTTGGTCGCCGGACGGGCCGCCCCCGCCTTCGACGGTGGCGAGGTCATCGAGCCGATCTATCTGCTGATCGTTGGCCGCGCCACAACAGAGTACAACGGCCAGCAGCTCCCGGTTGATTCAACCGCCTTGGCCGCGGCCCGGGAGTATCTCGATGAGACGATCCCGGAACTCGACCCCGGAACCGACGTGATCGTCGATGTCAAACTCGGCGAAGGCTCCGGCGATCTACAGGAAGTCTTCGGTGAAGACGGGACAACGGTGCCGATGGCCAACGACACCTCCTTCGGCGTCGGTCACGCGCCGTTGACCGAAACCGAGGAGATCGTCCACACGGCCGAGCGCAAGCTCAACACCGAGTACGTCGCCGACAACCCGGAGCTCGGCTCTGACGTGAAGCTCATGGGCAAACGCGAGGGCGACCACATCACGATCACCGTTGCCGCCGCCATGGTTGATGCGTATATTGCCGATCTTGACGCCTACATCGACGCCGTCGAGGGGGTTCGAGAGTATGTTACCGATCTCGCCGAGGAGATCACCGACCGCGAGGTAACGGTCGATGTCAACACGGCCGACGACTACGAGGCGGGCTCGATCTATCTCACCGTTACCGGCACCTCCGCCGAACAGGGCGACGACGGCTCGGTCGGCCGCGGCAACCGCGCCAACGGCCTTATTACGCCGAATCGGCCGATGAGTATGGAGGCCACGAGCGGCAAAAATCCGGTCAACCACATCGGCAAGATCTACAATCTGCTGTCGACGAAGATCGCCGAAGCGGTTGTCGACGAGGTTGATGGGATCCGTGATCTTCAGTTACGCCTGTTGAGCCAGATCGGCCAACCGATCGATCAGCCACACGTTGCCGACACACAGGTCGTCACTGACGACGGCGTTGCCCTCGCTGATCGAACGGATGAGATCGAGGCGATCATCGACCGAGAACTCGGCGACGTGACCGAGATTACCCGACAGGTCATCGATGGCGAGCTGTCGACGTTCTGAAAAGCGGTACCGTTTTGAGACTGCCGGCAGGTGAGTGAGGCATGCGCCGCCAACTGGGCATCGGGGTGATCGCCGGGATCGGCGTTGCGACCGCCCAGTTGACGGTCTATGGGATCACCGAGGGCGCTTACAACTTTCCTGTCGGTCTGATCACCGATGGGGTGCTTTCGCTGGTATTTTCGGTGCTGGTTATCGGCGCGGGCTACTGGGCCCAGACCACCGACCGCCCCGACTGGGATATCGTCAGGCTAGCCGGGTGGTGTCTCGCCGGTAGCGTTGCCATCGGCGGCTTTGAGCTGCTGACCGCGCTGTCGCTGTATGCGGCTGGGGCCGCGGAGATCGAGTTGCTTCGGGCACTCACGACCGCCGCCGCCCGGGGAGCCGCCCTCGGCATCGCCTTTGGGTTGTTCGATGTTGAGCGCCGACGCACCAAACGCCGCGGCGCGGAACTTGAGCGGCAGGTCGACCGGCTTGAGGAGTTTGCCTCTGTCGTCTCCCATGACCTCCGGAGCCCCCTGACCGTCGCCAAAGGCAATATGGAACTCATCGGCGACAACGACGCCGTCGACGAGGAGCTGATCGCCCACGTCGAGTTCGCCCACGACCGGATGTCGGAGATCATCGAGGACTCACTCGCCTTGGCCCGCGGTGGCAACGAGGTCACCGATCCAGAACCGGTCGGCATCGAGGATCTCGCCACCCAGGCGTGGCAGACCGTCGGCGGCGACGACGAGACGCTGTCTGTCGCCACCGAGATGCAGCTGGATGCCGATCCGGAACGCCTCCTGCGACTGCTGGAGAATCTCTTCCGGAACGCGATCGAACACGGGGGCGACGGCGACGACAGCGATGACAGCGGTAACCCGATCGCCGCCGGCCTGCCGGACGATTACGGCGACGACGAGCCAGCCGACTCCGTGTTAGACGGCCTCTCGATTACCGTCGGGGAACTCACCGACGGCAAGGGATTTTACATTGCCGACAACGGCGATGGAATCCCGGCGGACGAACGGGGAGATGTGTTTGAGGCCGGCGTCTCAAGCTCGGGTACCGGCAGCGGACTTGGGTTGGCGATCGTCCGGCGGATCGCCCAAGCCCACGGCTGGACAGTCTCAGTGACTGATGCCGATAGCGGCGGCGCGCGCTTCGAGTTTTGCACCGATCCCGAGTAGCCGAAACCGCTTTACTGTGGGGCCTGTTGTCCCCGAGCGTGACCCGTGTCTGTCTTGTTGGGAGCGACGACGTTGATCTCAGATACGAGCTGCTCTCCCGGGAGACGGCACGCGCCGCCTTATCAACCTACGACCTGAGCCAGCCCTTCGAGAACGCTATCGCGCTTGAGACGGTCAGCCTCGGGGCCGCGGTCGCCCTGCTTAACGACCTCAACTGGTATCTGGTTCGATTCGCCGACACCGCCCTCGTCGAAGAGCCGAGCATTAGCGAGACCGAGTGGCTCTCACGCGATCTCGCGACCGCTGTCCGCGATCGTGAACTGCCACCGGAGGAAACCGACCAACGGCTCTGTGTCTACGGTGTCGATGACGACCAACTTGTCGAGCCGATGTACGTGACCCGTGTCGACGGCGAGATCCCGGAGTATGATCTGCGGGATATCGACGAAACGGTGGTTGTTCGGGTGAGCGAAGACGAATTTTGAGCTAATCCGCCCGCTCGCCATCAGGCCGGTTACTCGGGGTCGAACATTCCTGTCGAGACGTAGCGTTCGCCGCTGTCCCAGAAAACCGTAATCACGAGTGGCTCGTCGTGGCCATCCTCAACCAATCGCTCGGCAAGGTGCTTGGCAGCGAGGTTTGACGCCCCGCTTGATTGGCCAACAAAGATCCCCTCCTCGCTCACGAGGCGACGACACTCGGCTTCGGCGTCGTCAGCGGAGACGATGTCAACGTCATCGAGCAGATCGGTATCAAGATTCGGGCTGATAAACCCCGGCCCCATCCCTTGGAAGCTATCGCCGGTTGGTTCGTCACCGGAAATGACCGCAGAGTCATCAGGTTCGACCGCGACGATCTCTATCTCAGGGAACGCCTCGCGGAGCCGGCGGCCGATACCGGTGATCGTTCCGCCGGTGCCCACACCCGCGACGAGCGCGTCGATCTCGCGGTCGCCGACCTGATCGAGGATTTCGGGGCCGGTCGACTCGTAGTGGGATCGTGGGTTCGCGGCGTTATCGAACTGGCGGAGTTGCACGTAACCCTGCTCTGTTTCCAGTTCATCAGCGCGATCCTTGGCGTCGGAGATATCACCCTCGACGAGCTCAAGATCAGCCCCGTAGGCTTGCATGATCGACCGGCGTTCGGGGGATTTCGAGGCCGGCATCACGATCTGGACATCGTAGCCTTTCGCCGCGCCAACCATGGCGATCCCGATGCCGGTGTTGCCGCTTGTCGGTTCGACGATGGTGTCGTCGCCGGTGAGCTCACCGTCGCGTTCGGCGGCCTCGATCATCCACAGCGCGGCGCGATCCTTCGCGGAGCCACCGGGATTTTGGGACTCGATCTTCGCGGCGATGGTCGCGCCCTCGGGGGCGTCGACCTCGACTAACGGCGAGCCGATGGTGTCTACGATAGTGTCGTCCATTGGCGGCGGTTTGCGTTTCAGGCCTAAACGCATGACGACCGAGGCTACACCGACCGCGACCACCGACGCCGGGAGGGTTTTATTTCGCGGCGGGCAACAACGGCTATGGAATTAGAAACGATGACGCCGGCCGACGGATGGGAACCAACCCACGGCAGCGAGGACGCGATCACCGCGCTGGCGGCCGCCGACTACACGTTTCACGTCTGGGGCGGCGACTGGTGTATCGACTGTCAGGAGCAGCTACCGGCCTTCGGCGCGGCGCTTAATAACGCCGGTGTCGACAATGACCGGATCGAACACTACCCGGTTGAAAAGAACGATGACGGCTCGAAGACCGGGCCGGGCGTCGACGAATATGGGATTGAGTACATCCCGACTGTTGTCGTCGAGCATGATGGTGAGGAAATCGCTCGGTTTGTCGAATCAGCCCCCGACTCGATCGCGGTAACGCTTGGGCGTACCCTCAACGAACGAACCACCGCTGAAACAGCCACCACAGGGGAGTGACGCGGCCGTTACGGCCAGTTGCCACCCTGGTCGTACGCGCTGACGATCCGTTCGATCGCCACAACGTAGGCCGCGGTGCGGAGATTCGGCGTCTCGGTAGCATCAAACGCCTCGATGAGATCATCGAAGGCGGTCGTGATAACCCGTTCAAGTTCGTCGTTGACGCGTGCTTCCGTCCACGAGAACCGCTGTCGGTTCTGCACCCATTCGAAGTATGAGACGGTCACGCCGCCGGCATTGGTGAGGATATCGGGGACAACGTAGACATCCTTCTCGGTCAGCACCGAGTCGGCGGCGGGCGTGATCGGCCCGTTTGCGGCCTCGGCGATCAGGTCAGCCTCGACATCGGCGGCCAGCGACCTGTTGATCGCGTTTTCGAGGGCCGCTGGAACCAACAGATCAACATCCAGCGTGAGCAGTTCCTCGTTTGTGATCTCCTCGCTGTCGTTGTAGCCGACCACGGTGCCGGTCTCGGCTTTGTGCTCGGCGGCCGAAGCAGCATCAAACCCAGCCGGATCGTAGATGCCGCCGGTCGAATCAGAGGCGGCAACAATAGTTCCGCCGGCTTCGTCGATAAGCCGAGCGGCGGTCGCACCAGCGTTGCCGTAGCCCTGAACGGCAACGGTCGCATCGGCGAGATCACGACCGAGCCACTCGAAGGCCTCCCGAGCGGCCAGCATGGTTGACCGACCGGTCGCCTCAACACGCCCTTCGGAGCCGCCGGAGTCGATGGCTTTCCCGGTGATGACACCTGGAGCAGTCGTCTGCTCCAGCGTTTCGTAGGTGTCTTTGATCCAGTTCATCTCTCGTTGGCCGGTGTTGACATCCGGCGCGGGGATGTCTCGATCCTCGCCGATCAGTGGACGGAGTTCGGTCGCAAACGCACGGGTGAGCCGCTCAAGTTCGCTCTCGCTGTGCTCCCCGGGATCGATCTCGATCCCGCCTTTCCCGCCACCGTACGGGATATCGACAATCGCACATTTTGCGGCCATCCAGCCGGAGAGTGCCTTGACCTCATCGCGGGTGACGCCCGGATGATACCGGATACCGCCTTTATATGGCCCGCGGTCGCCGTTGTACTGTGAGCGGAATGCTTTGAATACCCCGACCGTGCCGTCGTCCAACTCGATCGAGAGGTTCGTCTCTAAGACTCGTTCGGGGTGTTTGAGTCGCTCAATAATATCAGATGACACATCGGTGTAGGCGGCCGCCGCCTCAATCTGTGTCTGTAGGCTTTCAAAAGGGTTGGCTTGGTCAGCCATAGCGAAAAAGCGGCTGCAGGAGGGTTAATTGTATCGCCGTTTGTGGCCGATCGACAGCTGTCACACGGCGGCTGGACAACTGTGTTCAGGACTCAGGCTGTGACGGCCCAGCGTCACCGGCCTGCTGGGCCTGCGCCACCGCAGTAGTGACCACCTGTGGCGATAGCTTCGACAGCGGCACCGTCTCCGCGCCAGCCACCTCAACGATTGTCGGGATGAGCCCACGACCAGCAGTACCGGCCGCAACGACGACAACAGCGGTAGCGACACCGGCCAACTGCTCGGCTGCCCGGCGTGTCGCTTGCGTTGGGCTCCCGTCAGCGACATTCGCCCGGCCATCGGTGATAATGACAGCCACACCAAGTGAGGAGTCGGCGTCGTCGAGGACTGTGGCAGCCGTCGAGAGGCCGGCCGGCAGCGGCGTTCGATCGCCCGTCGGCAACGATTTGAGGTGCCGCGCGGCCAGCGAGACGCTCCGGGTCGGCGGTAACAAGACCTCCGCATCGTCGCCGCCAAAGGCGACGAAGGCGACCTCGTCACGTTGCTCGTAGGCGTCCCGCAAGAGTTCGAGGACGACGCCCTTCGCGGTCTCCATCGCTGGCGTCATTGACGCGCTGGCGTCGACCGCAAACACGATACTCGCTGCTTGCTCGCACTCCCGCACCGACTGCTGGAGGTCGTCGGTTTCGACTCGGTTGTGGCCACGACTCGCGGCCGTCCGCACCGACGCGGCGGCATCGACCGGGGCCTCGCCCGTCGCTGGCTCGGTGCGGACGCGCGTTCCACGACCGCCAGCCTGTTGCTGGTGGCTGCGTTGTCCCGGTGATCCGCTGTTTTCGCCGCTATCGGCTTCGTCGACCGTGTCGTCGATATCGGGCGCGGTTGCGTCGCCGACGCCGGCCCGCTGCTGACCGGGAACGAGCGGTGTGCCCTCGGTTTCATCGTCGCTTTCAGTCGATCCCGGGTCGTCTCCATCGTCGCTGTCTCCACCGCGTTCCGAAGTATCGGCTTGCCCGCTATCCGACCCACTATCGGCCCCGCTGGGGGCTGGGTCTTTGCTTTGATTATTCTCATCACTCCCCTCGCTGTCGGTGTCGCGACCGCCGTTGTCAGCGGCTTCATCGTCGCGTGTGCTGTTGTTGCCGTCGTCGGATCCACCGGCCTCCTCGTTTTCGTCCGCTGAATCTGCGCCCTCGGCATCGCCTGATTCGTCGACATCGCTGTCGTCAGTACTTTCAGCATCATCCTCACCACCAGTGTCCTCGTCGTCGAAATGATCGTCAAGCAACTCTTCTGGATCGGGCGGCTCCTCGAAGGGTTGGCTCTTGAGTCGGTGGGGGAGAGTGTATCTCGCCGCTGCTTGTACGTCGGATTCGATGACTTTCGGGCGTCCATCCAGCGCGGCCGAGGCGATCGCTGCTCGCGCCGTGGCGATGTCGGCGCGGTGACCGTCGACGCCGGCTTCCGTACAGAGTTCGGCGATCGATTGCTTGAACTCGGTCGGCAGCGACACGGAGTCGATTGACTCGCGGGCGACTCGCAACGACTCGCGGAGATCAGCGACCGCATCGCCGTACTCCGTGGCAACGGTTTCGTCGTCGCCCTCAGCAAGCGCGCGATCGATGATGTCGACACGATCGGCAAGATCCTGACACCCCGTCACCGTCGCCTGGAGGTCGAAGCGGTCGCGGAGCTGCGGCCGGAGGTCACCCTCTTCGGGATTCATTGTCCCGATCAGCGTGAACTCCGCGGGGTGAGAGACGCTGATCCCGTCGCGTTCGACCGTGTTGACACCGCTGGCCGCCGCATCGAGCAAAACATCGACCAGGTGGTCGTCGAGCAGATTGATCTCGTCGACATAGAGGATGCCGCGATTAGCCGCTGCGAGCAGGCCAGGGTCGAACTCGGCGTCGCCGGCCATCGCGTCTTCGACCGACAGCGTACCGACAACGCGGTCGCGGGTCGCCCCAAGCGGCAGCGTGACCAGCGGCACCTGTCGTGTCTCGACGGTAAGATCATCGCGATCGCGGGCGCGACAGTCCTCACATTGGCTAGCTGGGTCGTCGGGAGCACAGCCGTAGGGACAGTCGGCGACAGCCTGCTGTTCGGGCAGCAGATCGACGAGGGCGCGCACGGCGGTCGATTTCGCGGTGCCTTTCTCGCCGGTGATGACCGCGCCGCTGAGGTCGTCGTGGGCCGCAGCGAGCAACAGCACCTGTTTGAGATCATCCTGGCCGACGATAGCCGGGAAAGGCATTGACGACAGTTTTTTGATCGCCGGGTCTGCAACCATACTTGCGTTACTACAACGCTGGTTTATAAAGATGACACGGATTGGCCTCTATACGGCAACCGAAAACGAACTCGGCTCCGTCCAGCGGGCGGCGAGCCGACTCGATGGTATCGATCTCATCGTCCGCTCGGAGGGCGACCTCGACGACCAGACGGACGTGGAGGCGTTCGTCGACGACTGCGAAGATGCGGCGGCGGTCGTTCTCTGGCTCCACGGCGGCGAGGACAGCATGCCCGGCTACGAGTACGCTGTCGATCGCCTGCGCGAACTTGGCGTCCCGCTGATCGTCAAGGGAACCGGCGACGCCTTCGCCTTCGAGGACACCTCCGTCGCCGACGCCGACCGCGACCACATCTACGAGTACCTGGAACGCGGCGGCACGATAAACGTCGAACACTGCTGTCGGTTCCTCGCCAGCGAGTACGGCGGCGTCGAGACCGAGTACGACGACCCGACAGAGCTCCCGACCGAAGGCGTCTATCACCCCGACCACCCCGGCATCGAGTACGACGCCCTCCGCGAGACGTTCGACCCCGAGAAACCGACCGTTGCGATCTGGTTTTACGAATCTCACTGGACACACGAGAACACCCGCTACGTCGATTCACAGGTTCGCGCGCTCGAATCGCAGGGTGCGAACGCCCTTCCGGTCTTCTGTAATCCGGCCGCCGACGAGGAGGGCCAGGAGAACGCCGAGTGGGTGACCGACAACTGGCTGCTGGAAGACGGCGAGCCAGTCGTCGATGCCGTCCTCTCCTCGTTCATGTTCTCGCTGTCGATGGACGAACGCGGCCGCTCGGCGAGCGACGAGGGCGATTCGGCCGAGGATGTCTTCCTCGACCGCCTCGGCGTACCCGTTCTCCAGACGATCACGACGATGCGCTCGCGGTCGCGCTACGAGGCCAGCGACACCGGCGTGATGGGATTCGAACTCGCCCTCTCGGTCGCACTCCCCGAGTTCGACGGCAACGTCATCACCCATCCGATCTCCGGCAAGGAGCGTATGGACGACGCCGCCGACATCGGCAGCGCGCCGAAACACCACTTCCCGATCCAAGAGCGCGTCGATCACGCCGCCCGGCTGGCGGTCAACTGGGCGCGACTCCGCTATCTCGACAACGACGACAAAACCGTCGCCGTCGTCCTGCACAACTACCCGCCGAGCGACGACGGTATCGGGACAGCTTTCGGGCTCGACTCCCCGGAGAGCACGATCAACCTTCTTGAGGAACTCGACGCTCGCGGCTACGACCTCGGCGACAGCCGCCCAGCGTCGGGCCAGCAACTGATCGACACGCTCACCAGCCAGCTCACACTGGACAACCGCTGGGTCGCCCCTGAGGACGTGCGTGACCGCTCGGTCGATGTCGTCTCCACTGACCAGTACCGCGAGTGGTTCGCCGACGCCGACGAGCGATTTCAGGAGAACATCACCGAGGAGTGGGGCGACCCACCCGACCGGCCGTTTGCGATCCCTGGCGCGGAGTTCGGCAACGTGCTCGTCACCGTCCAGCCGCCGCGCGGGTTCGGGATGGATCCCGCGAAGGTCTATCACGATTCGGATCTCCAGCCGCCACACGACTACTACGCGTTCTACGCCTGGCTGCGAAACAGCTTCGAGGCCGACGCCGTCGTCCACCTCGGTACCCACGGTTCGCTGGAGTGGCTGCCCGGTAAAACCGTCGGGCTCAACGGCGCGAGCGCGCCAGACCAGCTGATCGGCGATCTGCCGAACGTCTATCCGTACATCGTCAACAACCCCGGCGAGGGAACCCAGGCGAAGCGTCGTTCCTACGCTGCCATCGTCGACTACCTGACGCCGGTCATGGCCAACGCCGGCACCTACGACGAACTCAGCGAGTTGGAGGAACTCGCCAATGAGTACCGCGAGGCGGGGATGGAAGACGCCCGCAGCGACAGCGGCGAACAGCTCGAAGACCTCATCCGTGAGCGCGTCGACGACCTCGATCTCGCGGTCGAACTCGGGACGAGCGGCGAAATCGACGAACAGATGGAGGTTCGCGGCCCCGACGAGGCCGGCTCGACGCTCGCCGAGGGCGATGTCGATGGCGACGAAGTCGGGATCGACGAACTGGTCGAGCGGGTTCACGAGTACCTGACGGACGTAAAGACGACCCAGATCCGGCTCGGCCTGCATACGATGAGCGAACCGCCGGTCGACGACCGGCTGGTCGAGTATCTGGTCGCGCTCACGCGGCTCGAAAACGGCGACACGCCGAGCCTCCGCGAGAGCGTCGCCGGCGCGCTAGGCGTCGATTACGACGCGATGCGAAACCGTCCCGGCGAGTACGCCGACGATCTCGGGATGACATACGCCGAGGCGGCCGACTATGTCCACGAGACCTGTGTGCAGTTGGTCGAAACCCTCGCAGCCAACGACTTCGATGTGCCGGACTCCGAGCGAGAAGCCGGCCCCGACGACGAGGTCAACATCAATCTACTCGTCGTCGATATCGACACGCTCGGCGACGGGCGGGCGAGTTCCGGCGCACACAACGACCTCCGGGAGGCACTCGCGTTCATCTGCGAGGAGGCCGCCCCGCGAGTGCAGGGAGCCGAAGACGAAATTCCCCGAACCGCTGACGCGCTCAACGGTGACTACGTCCCGCCAGGCGGTTCCGGCGCGCCGACGCGTGGCGGCGTCGATCTGCTGCCGACAGCGCGCAATTTCTACACACTCGATCCGCGCAAGGTGCCGGCGAAATACGCGTGGCAGGTCGGAAAAAACGTCGCCGAGGGCGTCCTCGACCGCCACCACGACGAACACGACGAATATCCCGAGGAGATCGGCGTCGTCGCCTGGGGGACGCCCACGGTGCGAACGAAGGGCGAGACCATCGGTCAGGTGCTGGCGATGCTGGGCGTGCGGCCGGTCTGGACGGACGCTGGCCGGATCGACAATGTGGAGCCAATCGACCTTGATGAACTCGGCCGCCCACGAATCGACGTGACGACACGCGTCTCGGGACTGTTCCGCGATGCGTTCCCCGCCGCAGCCGGTGTCATTCACGACGCCGTTTCGGCGGTCGTCGATCTGGACGAACCCCACGAGATGAACTACATCAAGAAACACGTCGAGGAGGAGGCCGACGAGCTGGAAGCCGAAGGGCTCGATCCCGACGAGGCCAAGAGCGCGGCGACCGAGCGCGTCTTCACGACCCGGCCGGGCGGCTACGGCGCGGGCACGAACAAGGCCGTCGACGAGGGCAACTGGGACGACCGCGCGGATCTGGCCGACGTGTACGTCCAGTGGGGTGGCTACGCGATGGGCAAACGTGGGAAGGTCAGCGAGGCCCACGACAGCTTCGAGCGACGCCTATCGAGCGTCGATGCGACGGTCAAAATCGAGGACACGATGGAGCAGGACGAACTCGACTCCTCGGACTGGTACGCCTTCCACGGCGGCTTTATCTCGGCTGTCTCCGAGATTTCGGGCAGCGAACCCGCCTCCTACGTCGGCGACTCCTCGAACCCCGAGAACGTCGACGTGTATACCAACGAGGAGAAAGTCCGGAAGGCGATGCGGGCCCGCGTCCTCAATCCCGACTGGCTGGATTCGATGGAGGATCACGGCTACAAGGGCGCGGGCGACCTCTCGACGACGGTCGACGTCGTGCTCGGCTGGGACGCCACCACCGGCGTCATCAGCGACACGCTTTGGGAAGACGTCGCCGAGAAGTTCGCTCTCGACGACGACAGACAGAAATGGATGCGCGACGTGAACCCCTGGGCGCTCGAATCGATCACCGACACGCTGCTGGAGGCCATCGACCGCGAGCTGTGGGACGCCGACGACGAAACCGTCGATCAGCTCCGCGATATCAACCTCAGCGTGGAGGGCGACCTCGAAGCACGAGCGAGCGACCCAGCCCCGGAGGCTGCTGATGACTGAACAGAACGCGGCATCAGGCGACAGCGACGGCGTCGACGACGAGTACGCCGACCTCGGCGCGACGACCGAGGAGGCGATGGATATCGCCGAAACGAGCATGGATATCGTCCGGGGGTTCGTCCCCGACGAGACGCTTGCTGATCGGTTCCGCCAGAAGGCCGTCCATTCGATGGGCGACATCGAGTTCCAGCATCTACTCCGGTTCACCGGCACCGACAGCGACGGCAACGCGGACGCCGCCGCGCCGATCCGGGCCGGCGCACGCGCCGTCAACGGCGAGACGACCATCGTCACCGATATCACGATGTCGAAAGCCGGCGTGACGGGCCGCGGCCACAACTGCGAGAAGCGCAAGGCCATCGGCAACGGCGCAAAACTCGCCAAGGAGACGGGGATGACACGGACGGCCGCGTCGGTGCTCGAACTCGACAAGCAGGGCGTCTACGAGGACGCCATCGCCGTTGTTGGCAACGCGCCGACGGCCGCCTTCGCGCTCGCGGACTGTATCGAAAACGGCACCCGACCGGCCGTCGTCGTCGCCACGCCGGTCGGCTTCGTGAAAGCCGTCGAGAGCCGCGAGCGAATCCGTGAGGTCGCTGCCGAGTACGACGTGCCGGCGATCACGAACGTCGGTCGCCGCGGCGGCAGCGGGCTGGCGGCCGCGCTGACAAACGAGTTGATCCACGTCGCCAGCGACGCCCGCGACGGCGAGATCGATCTGGAGTCGAACTCATGAGCGGGTACGACCTCGATTCCGGCCCCGATCCGGCGACCGTTGCAGCGGCTGCACCCGAAACGCTCGATGCTGACGCTGCCCCCGTTCACGCGGTCGGTATCGGCCCCGGCAATCTCGACTATCTCACGCCGCGGGGGCGGCAGGCTATCGAAGACGCTGATGTCGTCGTCGGCTTCGAGACCGTCGTCGACTTCATCACCCATGAAACCGACGCCGACCTGTTGACCTGCGGTTACAAGGACGAACGGGAGGCCCTGACGACGTTCGCCGACCGCGTTGCCAGCGGCGAGCGCGGGACGGCGGTGCTGATGGGCGATCCAAACCACTCCGGCTACCAGTTCGTCGGCAAGGTGCAGGACGTGGTCGACCGGCCGGTTCGCGTGATTCCCGGTATCTCGTCGCTCCAGATCGCGGCGAGTCGCGCCCGCACGCCGATGGAGGACACCGAGTTCGTCACGCTGCACAAGAGTGGCGACATCAGCGACGATGTCGCGCGGCTGACAGCCGCCGTCGGCGACAGACACCTGCTCGTGTTGCCGCGGCCGTTCGACTGGATGCCCGGCGATATCGCGGCCAACCTGCTCAACGCAGGTGCTGATTCCGCGCTGGACGCGCTCGTACTCGAAAGGCTCACTCACGACGACGAGTCGATCAGTCGACGTTCGCTGGGCGACCTTGCCGACCATGCCGGCGGGTCTGGAGCCGACTCAACGCCGTTTTCGGATCTGTCGGTGCTGGCAGTCCGTCGAGACGTCGAGTGAGCCAAACGATTAATTCGTGTCAACGACTACGTTGACATACAATGGGTACAGCCAACAAACAGATTCGTGTTAGCGAGTCAGTCAAACGCGAACTCGAACAGCGGCGGCACGAGGGCGAATCGTTCAACGACGTGCTCGAACGGCTATTGGACGACGACCGCGACCTGCTCGCCGGCTTCGGGGCGTTCAGCGGCACGGATCGTGCCGAGGCGATGCGTGCGGTTCACGAGCGAGGAAACCAAGAGTCTGACTCCCGCGTATCGGCGATGACAGAGGCCCGAACCGACGAATGAGAGTTCTCGATGCATCGTTTCTGATCGATTACGGCAACGGTGTCGAGGCAGCCGCAGAGTACCTGCTTGATCACGCCGAGGAACAGTTCGTCGCTCCGGCACCGATCTATACCGAATACCTGCTCGGCACCGTTCACAGCAGCGCGCCCACGGATATCGAGGACGCACGCGCCGAACTCTCGTGGGTCGATGTCGTCGAGACAAACGCATCGACGGCCGTCCGGGCGGCGGAGATCGCCGACGAGATCGGCCCGGAAGGCCCAAACCTGACTGCGATTGACGCGCTCGTCGTGGCAGTCGCCGACGAACTGGACGCGACGCTCGTCTCCAGTGACAGCGATTGCACGCATCCCGAGACCCGGCGCGTCGTCGATATCGATGCCTACCGAAAGGACTCCTGAGAGCTTCGAACAGGTTTTGATGACTCGGTGGCAACCACAGTATACCGCAACAATGTATCACTCACAGTCAGCCAGCCAGAGACCAGCATGAACGGCTTCGTCCTCGGCGGCGTCAGCTCCGGCGTCGGCAAGACGGTCGCCACGCTCGCCATCATTCGCGCACTCGACGGCGCGGGCTACTCCGTCCAGCCAGCCAAAGCCGGCCCCGATTTCATCGATCCGAGCCACCACGAGGCGATTGCGGGCCGGCCCTCCCGTACGCTCGACCTGTGGCTCGAAGGCGACGCCGGCCTTACTCGCAACTACGCCCGCGGCGAGGGCGATATCTGCGTCGTCGAGGGGGTGATGGGCCTCTACGACGGCGATGGCTCAAGCACTGCGATGGTCGCCGAAGCCCTCGATCTGCCGGTCGTGCTCGTCGTCGACGCCAAGGCCGGCATGGAGAGCGTCGCCGCCACGGCCTACGGCTTTCGAGAGTATGCGGCGACCATCGACCGCGAGATCGACGTGGCGGGCGTCGTCGCACAGCGCGCCCACGGCGGCCGCCACGCCGAGGGGATTCGGGACGCGCTGCCGGACGAGATGGCATATTTCGGGCGGATTCAACCGTCTAGCGACCTCGAAATCCCGGATCGGCATCTCGGTCTCGAAATGGGCGACGAGGCCGCCCTCCCGTACGACGCACTCGACGAGGCGGCCGAAAACCTCGAAACCGAACGGCTGGTCGAGGTTGCGCGCGAACCCAGAGGCAGCGACGCCGAAATGGACGCATCCGGCTCGCCCGCAGCCGAGCCGACGAGCGCAACTGTCGCCGTCGCCAGCGACGCGGCCTTCTGTTTCCGGTATCCCGCGACGGTCGAACGCCTCCGCGAGCGGGCAACCGTCAGGACGTTCTCGCCGGTCGCTGGCGATCCACTCCCCGACTGCGATGGCGTCTATCTGCCGGGCGGGTATCCAGAACTCCACGCCGAAGAGTTGGCGTCGTCGCCGACGCTGGACGATCTCGCCGACCGCGCCAGCGAGGGTCTGTCGGTGTTCGGCGAGTGCGGCGGTCTGATGACGATGGCGCAGTCGCTGACGACGACTGACGGCGAGGGTCACGCGATGGCTGGGATTCTCCCGGCGGACGTGACGATGTGTGACCGGTATCAGGCACTCGATCACATCGAACTCGATGCGACGACAGGGACGCTCACGGCCGACCGTGGCGAAACGCTCCGTGGCCACGAGTTCCACTACTCGGAGGCCAGCGTCGACAGCGACGCCCGCTTCGCATTCGACGTGCGCCGTGGCGACGGCATCGACGGCGACCACGACGGTCTCATGGCTTACGACTCGCTCGGGACCTACGCTCACGTGCACGCCGCGAGCGGGGCCTTTGACCGGTTTCTCGACCGGATCGAGCCGTGAGACGGGCGTGGTCAGCGGAGTACTGATGACGTCGAGGGAGGCGAAAAGGCAGGTTTGGGGCGGCAATGGCCACCTGATATTCGTTGCCAACCGTCATCTGAGAAAGCGAGTACAAGAGGGAGATGCAGCGGGTGAAGCCCACGACCCAGCAGGAAGAAGACGCCGTCAGGACGCGCGCCACTTGTGACCGCACTCGACGCAGGTGAACAGCCGAACCTCGTAGGAACCGCCCGGTTTCGGCATCATCTCGGAGGTGGCCCGATCACTGTCGCAGTCCTCGGCCGGACAGGACTCCTGAACCGTCTCACTGGCCTCTTGGGTCGCGTCGGCGACGGCGGGGGCTTCGTCGTTCTGCTGTCCATCTCGGGTCGTCATCGCCGCTTCTGCCTCGGCGTCCCGCGACTCCTCGTTTGCACAGGAGCGACACACCCAGGTGTCACCTTCCGTGTGCATCAGCGACCCACACTCATCACAGAATTTCATATAGGTTGTGCATGTATGGGTGTCGGATATATCTATTAATTTCTGACCGCTCTGAGTGCCAGACACTTGTTCGTGCTGTCTGTGCTGCGATATCGGCAACGGGACACCGTTAGGTTCCGGTAGTCAGTGTGATCCGGATACAAGCTAACTTTCTCTACCCCAAGCACAATTGTTTTATTGGTTCGGTTTGAGAGTCGTGATGATGCCCATCGCACTGCCACATGACGCCAAAGCGGGGCCGACCAAGTCGGAAGTCCGGTCGGTCACGCTCGGCAAACTTGACCTCGGCCCGGATGATCACTTCGCTGAGGTCGGCTCCTGTACCGGCGCGGTCACCATCGAAGCCGCTCGCCGCGCCGGCCGCGTGACCGCGCTCGAACGCAAGGCCGACCGTCTCGACGTGACCGAACAGAACCTTGCGGCCAACAAGGAGTCAATCAGCGCCGATATCGACCTTCGAAACGCCGAAGCCCCCGAGGGGCTGCCAGAGGACGCCGACGCCCTCTTTCTCGGCGGCAGCCGGAACTTCGAGGCCGTCCTCGATCACGCCGTCAACACCGAGGTCGACCGGATCGTCATGAACGTCTCGCGGCTCGAAATCGCCGGCCAGGCGACCGAGGCGTTCCGCGAGCGAGAGATCTTAGAGGAGGTCGTCCAGTTCCAGGTCAGCCACGGCTACGAACTCGCCGGCGCGACGAGCTTCAACTCCGACAACCCGGTCTACATGCTCGTTGGCAGTGCGAGCGGCAGTGACGACGAAAGCGACGGCGACAACGGCGAACCAGCGGAGGCCACACGGTGACACTCTACGGTATCGGCCTCGGCCCCGGCCAGGCCGACCTGGTGACAGTGCGCGGCAAGGAGGTGCTGGAAAGCGTTGACGTGGTCTACTCGCCCGGCCGGCTCTCGCGGACGGTCGCGCTGAACCACGTTCCGGAATCGAAAATCGGCGACCTCGACTTCCCGATGACACGCGACGAGGAGAAGCTACGGGCGGCGTGGAAAGAGGCCGCCGCAGAGATTGCCCCGCAGGCCAGCGACAACGACGCCGCCTTCGTCACGCTCGGCGACCCGAACGTCTACTCGACGTTCGGCCATCTGCGGCGAACGCTCGATGCGTTCCATCCCGACGTTGACGTCGAGATCGTCCCCGGCGTCAGCGCGATGACGGCGTTTGCGACCGCGTTTGATGTCGAGATCGAAGCCGGCGCGGGGCTCGCGCTACGGGAGGCTGCCAACGGCCACGCGCCGACCGGCCCCGACCGGATGATCCTGTTCAAGATCACCGACGCACCGGCGACCCACGAGAAGCTGGTCGCCGCTGGCTACGACGTAACCTACGGGCGTCGGCTCTACATGGAGCAAGGCGAGACGGTCATCACTGACGATCCAGCGGACATCGACGAGCGCGACTACTACACGCTGGCGTATGCGGTCAAGCGCGACCTCGATATCGAACCCGCGACCGCCCGATTCGAGGAGCTTGGCGACGCGACCGGGGTGGGGGAGCGCGCATGAGCGAGCCAGCTGAGACTGACGGCGACGACACCGATCCACAATCGGCTATCAACGCCCAAGGCGAGCAGCGACGCGCCGAACTCGACGACCGGATCATTGAGCACAATGCCGGCGACGAGCAGGAGGGAATTCCGTTCGTCGGAGCCGGCCCCGGTGACCCACGCCTGCTGACGGTCGCCGGCAAGGAACTGTTGGAAGAGGCCGACCTTGTCGTCCACGCCGGCTCGCTGGTCAACAGCGAACTCCTCGAGGAATACTGCGACCACGCCGAGACGGTCAGCTCAATCGGTAAGGATCTCGAGGAGTTGATCCCGCTGATGCGGGACGCCCACGAGGCCGGCGACAACGTCGTCCGACTCCACAGCGGCGATCCGGCGATCTACGGCGCGGCGCTCGAACAGATGGACGCCCTCGAACATGAAGGCGTCTCGACGTTCTTCATCCCCGGTGTCACCTCGGCGTTTGCGGCGAGTGCGACCCTGCGAACCCAGCTTACGCTCAACGAGGTCTCGAACCACGTCGCGTTTACCCGCCCGCAGGGCAAGACGCTGACCGAAGAGGACGACCACATCGGCGAGTTTGTCGAGATGGGCGACGTGACGACCTGTATCTATCTCGGTACCCACGCCGTCGCCGACACGATGGATCGACTCATCGACGACGGCCACGACCCCGAGATTCCGGTCGCCGTCGTCTACCACGCCTCCTGGCCCGACGAGGACGTACTCGTCGGTACCATCGGCACCATCGGCGACAAGATCGAGGAGGCCGGCTACCGCGCCTCCGCGATGGTGATCATCGGCGACGCCGTGACCGGCGCGGGCTACGAGCGATCTTACCTCTACGATGGCTGGGCTGATCGTGGCCCCGACAGCGATGGCGAGGCTGATGCAGAGAACGAATCAACGGACAGCGAACAGACCGATCCAGCGGAGACAACCCAATGAGCACGGATAACGAATCCACGACGACGAACAGCGAGACGAGCGACAACTCCGACAGCGGTGGCCACTGTAGCACGCCCGACAGCGACGGCGAGGTCGCCGAGGAGATCGCGATTATCTCCTTCGGTCGGAAGATGGACACCGCCGAAGAGATCGAGGCCGAACTCGGCGACCGCTACGAGTCCATCGACATTATCGAGTACCACGGCGAGGTCTTCGACGAGCACTGGGGCGAGTACGACTGCTTTGTCGGCCTGATGGCCAGCGGCATTGCGATGCGGAAAACCGCCCACCTGCTCGACGACAAGTGGGACGACCCCGCGATCTGTGTCGTCGACGAGGAACTCACGTGGGCGATCCCGATCACCGGCGGCCACCACGGCGCGAACCAGGTCGCCCAGGATCTCGCCACGATGGGCGCGATCCCGGCGATGACGACCGCGAGCGAGGCCGCCGGCAAGCAGGGTGTCGAAGCCCGCGCGAAGGCGATGGACACCCACGTCGTCAACGGCCGCTCGACGATCCAGACCAATCTCGCCGTGCTGGACGACGAACTCGGCCCCGTCGCCCGGCTCGACGGCCCACAAGCCGTGCTGGTCGGCGACGACGTGACCGTTCTGAAGCGGAACAAAGACGAGGGAATCGTCCTCGGCACCGGCAGCGTCTCCGGCGCGGCCGCTGACTCGTTCATCACGGCGTGGGAGAACGCCCTCGCCGAAACCAACTACCAGATGGACGATGTGGAGTTCGTTGCGACGGCAACGCGAAAAGAAGACGAGGAGGGGCTGCTCGAAGCCGCCGAGGAACTCGACCTCGGCGTCGTCGTCTTCAACAAGGAGACCCTGCTCGACCACGAGGGACCGAGCCCATCGAAATCGAAGGAACTGATCGGCTGGCCGGGCATCTCGGAGGCCTCGGCCATCGCCGGCGGCCGCGAGCAGGAACTCCTGCTCGAAAAACAGAGCTACGACAACGAGGTGACGGTGGCGATCGGCCAATGAGCAGCGACTCAGTCGATGCCGACGGGAAGCACACCGCGGCGACGGCGGCCGACCGCCCCGACGACCTCGGCGTCCTCTCGGTGGTCGGCATCGGCCCTGGCCTGCCGGCCGACATGACCAAACGCGCAAAGACAGTCATCGAAACAGCCGACTGCGTCATCGCCTCCGACCTCTATCAGGCGTTTTTGCGGGAAGACGGCACGCTGCCGCCCGCCGAGGAGGTCGACGACGAGGGTAGAGTCACCCGCGAGAACGGCCACGAACAGGAGATCATCCGCTCGACGATGGGCAGACAGATCGAGCTGGCGAAGGTCGCCTTCGAGCGCGTCCGCGCCGGCGACGACGTGGCCCACGTCTCAGGTGGCGACCCCTCGGTGTACGGCAAATCCGACCTGATTTTCAAGATGGCCGAGGAGGAAGCCGCGACGGACGTTCCCATCGAGATCGTCCCCGGCGTCACCGCCGCGCTTGGCGGCGGGGCGATGGTCGGCGCGCCGCTGTGCAACGATTTCTGTACGATTTCACTCTCGGACAAGTGGCGCGGGTGGGAAGAGATCGAGGAGAAACTGCGCGCCGCCGCGATCAGCGATTTCGTCATCGTCCTCTACAACTGCTGGCGTAACTACGAGAGGGCCGTCGACATCGTCCGCGAGGAGCGGACTGACGACGCGCTGGTCTCGATCGTCAACGACGCCGGCCGCGACGACGCCGGCCGCAACGGCGAGAGCCACGTCATCACGACACTCGGCGAGGCGACCGCCCACGACGACAAGGTGTCAGGGATGGGCACCTCGCTGATCATCGGCAACCACGAAACGGAAACCTGGAGCAACGACTACCGGACGTTCCTTGTCACCCCGCGCGGCGGGCGTGACGTGGAGGATTTCTAACCATGAGTACGGACACCAACACGACGGCGGAAACGACAACGGAACAGGCAACCGAATCAACAGGCGACGACTCTGGCGGCTGTACGGCGAAATCCAGCGACGGCTCGTCGAAACAGGAGTCGGTCGACGAGAAGATCGGGTCGACGGTCGACGATTTCGACGCCGACCCCGGCCAGCTGACGGCCGTCGGTCTCGGCCCCGGTCATCCAGAGGGGATGACCCAGCGCGCTCGCGCCGCGCTGCTGGAGGCCGAACACATCGTCGGCTACACGACCTATATCGAACTCCTGCCCGACGAGATCACCGAGGAGGCCGACGAACTCTACGACACGCCGATGTGTGGCGAGGTCTCCCGGACGGAGGAGGCCATCGACCGCGCGCTCGCCGGCAACGACGTGGCGATCATCGGCAGCGGCGACCCCAACGTCTACGCCCTGTCGGGGCTGGCCCTCGAAATCATCGAATCGAAGGGGGCGACCGCCTCGATGGTCGATTACGAGGTCGTCCCCGGCGTCCCCGCCGCCCAGTCATGCAGTGCGCTGCTGGGCGCGCCGCTGGTCAACGACACGGTGTCGATCTCACTGTCCGACCATCTGGTTCCGATGCCGGAGATCGAATCCCGGCTCCATTCGGCGGCCGGCGAGAGCTTCACCATCGTCATCTACAACCCTTGGAGCCGCAAGCGCCGCGAGAACTTCCAGAAATGCTGTGAGATCCTGCTCGCTCACCGCGACCCCGATACGCCGGTCGGCATCGTTCACGGCGCGGGCCGCGAGGACGAGGAAGTAATGATCACGACGCTCGGCGAGCTCGAGGCGCTCGGCGAAGCGGAGATCATCGACATGACGACGACGATCCTCGTCGGCAACGAGGAGACCTACGTCTGGGACGACCGGATGGTCACACCGCGTGGCTACGAGACGAAATACGATTACTAACATGACAACCTACGAAGTCACCCTCAAGAAGGAGCCCTGCGACGGTATCTTCGCCTGCCTGACTCGCGATCCGCGGTTTGTCGAGGACGACGACGGCCTCGCCACCATCGACCCCGCGGGCGATCCAGTGTACGACGGCGACGGCGAGATCCGAGAGGAAGACGGCGACGTGATCGCCACCTTCGACGACGATCGGATCGACGAGGCCCGGCAGGCCGCCGCGGCCTGTCCGACCAACGCCATCGTCGTCGAGGAGGTCGAGAAATGACCGCCACCGAGGAGGCCGAAGCCGACCGGCCACCGCTCGGCGTCGGCGTTCCCGACGACCTGCTGGCGGGCCACCCGGCGACGGCCTACTTCTGGGGCCGGGTCGCCGGCAACGGCGATATCGAGCGTGACCGCCTCACCGTGACGACCAACGACGAGGCCGCCGCCGAGACGCTCAGCGAGATCGTCGGCAGCGAGATCGACCACGAGCAAACCACCCGCGACTACGCGCACAACACCGATATCACGAAGAGTGAAGACGAGTACACGGTCGCGGTTACGGGCGACGATCTCTTTGGGATGAGCGGCGCGCTCGGCCTCCCGGTCGATGGCCGCGGCAACTACCGCTTCGGGGCGTTCGCCGATCACCGCCGCGATCTACTGCGCGGCATCCTGGAGGGCTGTGGCACCATCTGTTTCAAGTCCTCCAGCGGCACCGTCGGTGTCTCGTTTGTCCACGACGACGCCGCGCTGCTCGAACTCGTCCAGGAGCTGCTCGATGACTGCCCTGCCGAGGCGCCGTACGGGGAGCTATCGGAGACCTCTTCGGGCGGCTACTGGTTCGGTGTCGACGACGACGCAGCCGCCGAGTTCGGCATGTGGCTCTACGAGGAGACGGCGGCAACAGGCCTGTTCGCGCCGAGTCGCCGCCGCAAACTGGTGCAGAGTCTCGATCAGGCAACCGATGTCGACTTTGATCGCTCACAGTTCGAAGCATGAGTCAGCTCCACGACACCATCGAAAGCGTCGACAACGAGGCCGTCCTGCTGGTCGGCCACGGCTCCCGCCGCGAGAAGTCAAACGAGCAGGTCCGCGAGCTAGCGGCGATGCTCGAAGACCGCCTGGAGATCCCGGTTGATGCCGCCTTTCTGGAGCTCGCCGAGCCAGCCATCGAGGACGGCATCGAGGGACTGGCCGGCTCCGTCGGCTCGGTCACCGTCGTCCAGCTCTCGCTGTTTGCGGCCAGTCACGTCAAAAATGATGTGCCGTTGGCCGTCCAGCGGGCACGCTCAGCCCAGGAAGTCGAGATCAACAACGGCGCACACCTCGGGATCCACCCGGCTATCGTCGACCTGCTTGACGACCGCGCGGCCGCCGTCGAGTCAGAACTCGGCGTCGATCGTGAAGACGACGATGTCGCCGTCGTTGTTTGTGGCCGCGGCTCCAGTGATCCCGACGCCAACGCTGATCTCCACAAGCTCGCCCGCCTCCTACATGAGGGCCGTGAGTTCAGCACCGTCGAAGCCTCCTTCATCGGGATCACCGAGCCGACGCTGGACGACTCGCTGTCGACACTCGCCAAACAGCGACCGGACGCCGTCGTCGTTGTCCCCTACATGCTCGGCGACGGCGTCCTGACCGGTCGGATTCGGGAGTGGACCGACGAGTTCGACGACGAGTACCCGTACGTCAACGCGCTGGCTGGCGACCCACTCGGCACTGATTCGCGATTGTTGGACGTACTCGGCGACCGCTGGCAGGAGGCCCGCACCGATAGCGTCGAAATGTCCTGTGACACCTGCAAGTACAAGGTCGATCTCACCGGCTACGAGGAGGACACCGGCGGCGCGCGAGCGATGTTGCGTGCGCTGACCCATCAAGAGACCCACGCCGATCGCAGCGATATCGACGACGAGCCACACACCCACGACGCCCCGGAAAAACACGTCACGGTCTGTACCAACCAGACCTGTGCGGCCGACGGCGCGCCGGCTGTTCTTGAGGGCCTCCGGCAGGCAGCCCGCGATTCCGAGCAGTGTGACGCCCGCATCACCCGAAGCTCGTGTCTCGGCCGCTGTGGCGAAGGGCCGATCGTCGCTGTCTACCCCGAAAACGTCTGGTACGGCGGCGTCGACGCGGATGACACCGAACGCATTGTCTCGTCGCATCTTGACCGCGACCGCATCGTCAGCGACTTAGTTGATCAAACACTGTAAGCCATATGAGCTGTCACGAACTCGAAGCACTCAAACTCGGCTTGATGAACGTACTGGGAACCGAAGACACCGCGGCCCGCGAGCATGCAGAGAACGAACTGGAGGGCCATCTCACCGGCCCGATCGGCGCGCTGGCCGAGGCGGAAACGCTGTCGGCGATCGAGCGTCATCTCGATGCCGCTCTCGTCGATCTTGAAGAAGAGATCGCCACCGCAGACCCAGACGACCCGGAGTACGACTATCTTCGCGGGCGACTTGTGGCCGTTCGCGACGCCGAACTGGCAATCCACCGACTGACCGCCCAAGGCGAGAGCGTCTTTGAGGGGCTGAGCGACACCCACGATACGCTCCACGAGGCGTTCCCGGTCGAGGAGTAAGCCGATCGCCGACGGGGACGGATCGTTGCCAGCCGACGAGCAACGTTTCGGATTCCGACGATTGATTGATTCCATCGGTAGCTACACGAACAATCATTGTATTAACGGCGGCTGTACACACGGAGCAACGCACCGAAAAGCGGGATATCGGCGGCGAGATCGGAAACAGATACATAATCGTATCTCTCAGGCCACAAACATGTGCCATAGCACTTTTAGTATAGTTCACCGATCCATGAAATGATGATCCCAGGTGCTGATTCCGCGATCACGCGCAACGAAAAGTCCCTGATTGTGGCCTACGACCACGGCCTAGAGCACGGGCCAGTTGACTTTGAACCGAACCCCGCAACGGCCGACCCGGATCGGGTGTTCGAGATCGGCACCCACGATGCGGTGACAGCGGTCGCCGTCCAGAAAGGGATCGCCGAGGGCTATTATCCCTCCTACGAGGACGACGTAACCCTGCTGGCTAAGCTCAACGGCACCTCAAATCTCTGGATGGGCGAGCCAAACTCGGCGGTCAACTGGACGGTCGAAAACGCCGTCGAGGTCGGCGCGGAGGCCATCGGGTTTACCGTCTACGGCGGCTCCAACCACGAGATCGAAATGGTCGAGGAGTTCCGTGATGCCCAAGAAGCCGCCCGCGACCACGGTCTCGGCGTCGTCATGTGGTCATACCCACGCGGCCAGGGGCTGAAAAACGCGACCACCCCCTCGACGATCGCCTACTCAACACGGCTGGGGCTTGAACTCGGCGCGGATATCACGAAGGTAAAGTATCCCGGCTCGCCGGCGGCGATGTCGCATGCGGTCACCCAGGCCGCCGGTTCGAAGGTGGTTATGAGCGGCGGTTCGAAAACCGACGATCAGGACTTCCTGACGACGGTTCGCAACGCGATGGACGCCGGTGCCAACGGGTTGGCTGTCGGTCGCAACGTCTTCCAGCGCGATAACCCCGAACAGATTCTTGATGGCCTCGAAGCGGTCATCTTCGAAGACGCTAGCGTGACCGAAGCACTCGACGTGATGGGCGTCGAACCAACCAACCCTGAGGCACGCTAATGAGTCGCGATCAGGACGTGATCCTCGACGATATCTTCGAGACGCTCGCGGAACTTGCCCCTGAGATTCGCGCCTCACTACCGGGGCGGCGCGTCAAAAGCGACGACACAAACCCCAGCGGCGAAACACGGTTAGAGGCAGACGCCTACGCCGACGAACTAATCGAAGAGGCACTCGGCGGCATCGACGGCGTTGGTACCTACGCCAGCGAGGAGCAAGCCGAGCCGATCGACGTGGGCAGCGGCGATATCTCGATCGCCTGTGACCCGCTTGATGGCTCCTCAAACATCAAGCCAAACAGCCCGATGGGAACGATCATCGCGGTCTATGCAGGCGATCTTCCAGCCAGCGGCGACGAGCTCCTGGCTTCGGGCTTCATCCTCTTCGGGCCGATCTTGACGATGGATATCGCCCGCGACGGCAGCGTCACCGAAGCCATCGTCGAGGACGGCGAGATCGACGTGATCAACGATGCTGTGACGATCCCAGACGAGCCGACCGTCTACAGTATGGGCGGCCGCGTCCCCGACTGGACGGAGGGCTTTGCGGCGTTTATCGACGACGTTGAACAGGAGTACAAGCTCCGCTACGGCGGAGCGATGGTCGCTGACGTAAATCAGGTGTTGACCTACGGTGGGAGCTTCTCGTATCCCGCGCTGAAATCCGCTGCAAACGGAAAACTCAGACTACAGTTTGAGGGGATTCCGATGGCCTACATCGTGGAGTGTGCCGGCGGTGTCTCCTCTGACGGAACCCAGTCGATTCTTGCGGTTGAGCCCGAACGGTTCCACCAGCGCGTGCCCGTCCATCTCGGCAACGAGGAGCTGATCGACACCGTCGAAGCGAAACTCGCCGCCCACGACTGAGGCGGCCTCACGACGAACGCGGTATCGCCGTCGTAGCCAACCAGCGTCTGTCGACACCAGCATCGTTTTTATCGTTTAGTGTCAGAGACTTGTATGACGGTGTCCGGCATCACCACGCGAGTTGAGTCGCTGTTGGTTGATGGCGTCTCGACGGAACTGCGGATCGCGGCGAGCCTTGGCATCGCGCTGCTTGCGGTGGTGATCGCCGGACTGCTTGTCCCACGGGTGGCGACCCGAACCAGACGGTTTGTGACGGGGTGGGCCAAGGGTCGGTTTGGCGACTCCGCCAGCGAGACCTTCGAACGCGTCGATGCGGTCGCACCGGTCGGTGTCCTGATTACGATCCTTGTTCGACTCGTCCAATTGGCTGTCCTCTCGGCGGCAACGTTCGTATTGCTCGTTGTTTGGGGGCAGATATCGACGGCACTCCAGTTAGTCGGACTTGGACAACTCGCGTTGCCGGCGATCGGGCAGTTCGTCACGACGGGACTTGTCCTCCTCACAGCGGTTGTTGCCAACGACTTCATCCGCGATGCCGTCACGGAGTATACAGCCAACACGAAACGCGTCACAGCCCACCAAGAGCAGATTCTCACGCGGGTGTTGCAGGTCGCGTTGATTCTCGGTGCTGTGGTAGCGATCTTCAGTATCTGGGGGCTTGATATCACCAGTCTGCTGGCCGGGGCCGGGATTCTTGGCGTGGTCATCGGGTTTGCGGCCCGCCAGACCCTTGGGTCGCTGCTTGCTGGTTTCGTGCTCATGTTCTCTCGGCCCTTCGAGATCGGCGACTGGGTTGCCATCGGCGACAAGGAGGGGATCGTCACCAAGATCACGATCATGAACACGATCATGCGAAACTTCGACGGCGAACATGTCGTCATCCCGAACGACAACGTTGCCAACCAAGCGATCACAAACCGGAGCCGTGACGGCAAACTCCGCATCCACGTTGAGGTCGGCATCGACTACGAGGATGATCCCGAACGCGCAAAGGAGATCGCCCGCGAGGCCGTCGAGGCGGTGACGATGGTCGAAAGCAACCCGGAGCCACAGGTCTTCCCTGTCGCCTTCGGCGGGTCAGCGGTGACGCTGGATATCCGGTTTTGGATCGCCCCGCCGACACCACAGCGTCGGTGGCGGGCGACAGCCGGCGTTGTCGAGGGCGTCAAATCACGGTTTGCCACCGAGTCGATCTCGATCCCCTTCCCACAGCGCACGGTCAGCAATCGTGATACCACCGAGACAGAGACGGTGACACAGCCGGCGACAAGCGGGAATATCAACGACTGACTCCGGAAAGATTTGATCGGTTACTCTGCGGCATTCGGTCGGTAGACCGGTCAAAACTCGAAGTTAGACCGGGGAAACCCGAACTCTCAAGTTACCTCTGCCACACTTTTTCATATGAACCCCGGGGATGCCAAACGCCGGTTTCGACACGCCTCGTGGGTCAACGTTGCAGCTAACGCCGCCAAGATTATCGCCGAGGGGGGTGTCGGCATCGTGTTCGGCTCAGTCGCCCTCGTCGCCGACGCGGCCCACTCGGTGGCCGATCTCGTCGCCAGCGTCGTTGTCCTCGTCTGGGGCAGCAGCTCCTACGAGTCAGCCGATGTCAACCATCCACATGGCCACACCCGTATCGAGCCGTTGACCGCGCTGTTCGTCGGAGCGGTGATTGTCGCGCTTGGCGGCTATCTACTCTCTGAATCCGCTCGCGGCCTGCTCGCCGGCTCCGACATTGAGTTCAGCTACTACCTGCTCGGCGCGCTCGGATTTGCCATGGCCGACATGTATCTCGCCTACTGGTATACCCAGCGGGCCAACGTCGGGGTAGATTCAACCGCGCTGGCCGCCTTAGCGAAAGACTGTCTCAACGATATTTACACGACTGTCGCAGCGATCATCGGCGTTGTCGGCGTTCGACTGGGGTTTCCGGTGCTCGATCCGATCGCCGGCGCACTCGTCAGCTTGCTAGTCATCTATCAGGGCGTCGAGATCGGCCGAGAGAACCTCGATTATCTTGTCGGCGCGGCCCCCACAGCCGGCAAACGCGAGGAGATCGAGTCGATCATCACAAACCACGCCGCGATCAAAGGCTACCACGATCTGACGGTGTTCTACGATGGCACCGTCCTGGAGGTCGAAGCCCACGTCGAGGTCGACGGTGAGCTGACCATCGCGGAGGCCCACGACATCGAAACCGATCTCGTCACCCGGCTGACCGGGATGGGCGAGGTTGGCGACGCCCACATTCACCTTGATCCGGCCGGACTTGGCGAGTGGAAAAACGGCGGCGATGAACCATCGCAGCCGGTGACCGACACGTCATAGCTCGACGGCGACAACAAGAGACGAGCGGCCCGATAAGGGACAGCAATTTACTACCGGCTAGCGAATCACTGTTGTGCAGGTCGTTGGCTACGATGCCGCCGATGGTGGGCTCATAGTGAGCCCTAACAGCGGCAGTACTGCGCCTACCAACGCTGCCGATACCGCCACCACGGTCAGCGAAGAGATCACCTATCAGCCGCTCGATCCTGGCACCGAACTTGACTACAGCCTCGGTGATCGGCACTGTGCGGGCACGATCCACGATGACAGCCATATCGCCTGCGAGAATCCTACCGCGCCGTACTGCCCGGATCACAACCAGACGTGGGTCTGTGCCCGCTGTACCGGTACCTGTCTGAAGGACAAGATGGATTGTCACGACGACCATGCGATCTATCTCGCGGCGTTTGCGCCGGCGACGTTCAAAGTCGGCGTCACGAAAGAATGGCGACTCGACACCCGCCTCCGCGAGCAGGGAGCCGACCGGGGAGCCCACATCGCAACCGTTGAAAACGGCCGGATCGCCCGCGAGCGCGAAGCCGAGATCGCCACCGAGATTCCGGATCGGGTTCGGGTGCCGACCAAACAGGCTGGGCTCGGGCAAGCGGTTGACACCGACGCGTGGGAGACACTGCTGGCTGAATTTGCCCCGATTGAGCGATTCAATTTCGAGTATGGACTCGCCCTCGATAGTCAGCCGGTCGCCGAAACGGTCGCCGCCGGCACCGTGCAGGGCACAAAAGGGCGACTCCTGATCGTCGACCGCGACGGATCGACGTACGCCACCGATATGCGGGAGCTGGTCGGCTATGAGTTGATTGAAGGCCGCAGCAGCCGGGAGCTACAGTCGAGTCTTGGGTCGTTTGAGTAGGATCGGAAATAGGTGACGTTACCGCAGAATCCGACTACAGGAGCCACAGAGGTTCTCCTCTTTCACGTCAACCTCGCGGACGGTCGGCGAGAAGCTCATCACACACTTCGAGTTATCACAGTGCTCCAGCCCAAGGGTGTGGCCGATCTCGTGGACAACCTCCTTTCGGACGCGATCCGCAAACACCTCGTCTTCCGGCTTGCTTGTGATCCCCCCATCAGAGGATGTCCGGAGGCGGTGTGTTGAGATCACCGAGCCGTTGCCGTTGAGATACGCAAGCCCAAAGACGTAGTTTCGGCGACGATAATAGAGATCGTTGGAGGTAATGCCGATGTTTGTATCACCGGTGCCGACACGGCTGACGAGTTCGATGAAGTCTTCGGCCCGGTATTGGTTCCGAGATTGGTCGAACGCGCCGTCGGGGATCGACTGGCTGTCGTGGACGGTCACGTCACAGTCGTAGACCGATCGCAGGACAGCCGACGACTCGCGCTTGACGTGGGCAGGAACATCCCCGATCGGCACGATGTCGGCATGCATGAAACTCTATACGACAAGCCGGTTCTTAAATTTCACGCCCCAACCACCTCGGCGTCGTGCGATTGTCTGACGCCGATCGATGGCTCCGTGGCGACGCCCGACCCGTGATTTGACGCGGGTGTCTCGGTACGCTTTTTATATCGGCCGGCGATCATCAGAACAATGCGTGAGCTTGCTGTCGTGTTGGATATCGACGGCGTCTTGATCGATGTCGCCGACTCCTACCGCCGGGCCGTCATCGAATCGGTGCGCCGTGTGTACGACGAAACGCTTGATCGCACGGCGATTCAACCGCTCAAAGACGCCGGCGGCTTCAACAACGACTGGCTGGTCACCGATGCGATCGCACTCTACGTCCTCGCTCGACGGCAGGGCTTCGAGCAGGATGTCCCGACGTTTGCCGACCGCATCGCCGACGCCGGCGGCGGCCTCGAAGCGACGAAGACGGTGCTCAAATCCGAGTTGACGACGGACGAGTATGAGAGTGTGACTGACGCGTGGGAGCCGGGTCGACTCCGCACCGTGTTTCAGGCACTGTATCTGGGGAGCGATCTCTTTGCGGAACTGGAAGGCGAGAAACCACCGTTCGACGCGGACGGATATATCCACGACGAGCCCGTCCTTGTCGACAGCGACACGTTGACCACGCTGACCGACCGCTACGCTGTCGGTGTCGTCACCGGTCGACCGGCCGCAGAGGCGACGATTGCCCTCGACCGTGTTGGCCTCTCGGTCGCCGACGAGCACCGTTTTACCATGGATAACTGGGAACAGGGCAAACCCCATCCCTACGCCCTATTGACACTCGCCGAACGGTTCGACGCCGACCGAGTCGTCTTCGCCGGGGATACGCTTGATGACGTACGAACCGCGAACAACGCCGCCGAAGCCGACCGCCGCGAGTATCAGGGGGTCGGCGTGCGTACCGGCGGGCTAACCGGCGAGGAGGGCCGAGCGGCCTTTGAGGATGCTGGCGCGGCCGCGGTGCTCGATTCGGTCAACGACATTCCGGCGTATCTGCGGAATCTGGACTAGCTACCGGGCCAGCCCGCCGGTCGCGTAACCCTTACCCCTAAACAGCCCTCACAGAAACCATGCGAATCGCACTACTCGGCGGCACCGGTGAGATCGGCGAAGGGTTGGCACTCCGATGGGGCCACGACACCGACCACGATATCGTGATCGGCTCCCGCGACCCTGAGAAGGCACGCGAGGCGGCCAACGACTACGAGACTGAACTCGCCGACCGCGGGGTCGACGCGAAGGTTACGGGGTTCGAAAATACGATGGCAGCCGACCGTGCTGATATGGTTGTTGTCGCTGTTCCGCCGTATCATGTCGCTGATACCATCGAAGCTGTCGCCGGCTCACTGGCCGAAGGGGATATCATCATTTCTCCGGCAACGGGCATGCAGCGCGACGAGGACGGATTTCACTACCATCCACCCGACGCCGGCAGCGTGACCGCCATCGCAGCCGCCGCAGCTCCCGACGAGGTGCCGGTCGTTGGCGCGTTCCACAATCTCGCTGCTGGGCGATTAGCGGATCTTGATTCCGACCTGGGGATTGACACACTCGTCGTTGCCGATGATGGCGACGCGAAGGCGACCGTGAGCGGGCTCGCCGAGGATATCGAGGGGCTTCGCGCGCTCGATGCGGGTGGACTCGCCAACGCCGCCGAGATCGAATCACTAACGCCGCTGTTGATCAACGTTGCCATGAACAACGACGGGTTGCATGATCTTGGCGTCCGCTTCGACTGAGCTGGTGAGCACCGATTCGGCTGCTTAACGCTCGCGCTCCTCGGCATCGCATGCCTCTCGCTCCGAGTCAGGCAGTTTGATCGCTCGAAGTGAGGTGGCTTCCGGGTCGTCGATTGTGGTTTGTGCGTCGCTGTCGGCTGAATCAGCTGTTGCAGATTTGGCCTCGGTGTCGATATTGTTGGCGAGCCATCGGCGCAGCTTTCTGAATACCCGCATCGATACGTGATACAGTGACACAGGCCGACCGACAAAAGACGGTCGGAACCGACGGATATAGACCACCATCAGCCGAGAGCTAGCCCGTGAACGCAGACGCCACAAGCCGACCAGGAGTCACAAGGCGTGCCGCAACCGCCGGGGCGGAACTGGCCATTGAGTCGTTCAGAACTGATATCGCCACCGAGACCAAGTCAAGCGATATCGACGTGGTGACGCAGGCCGACCGCGACGCCCAAGCCCGGGTGATCGAGGTCATCGAATCCGAGTTCCCAAACGAACCGATTGTCGGTGAGGAAGATGACGCGCTGAAGACGGTGCCGGATTCAGGGCCGGCCTGGATCGTCGATCCGATCGACGGCACCACCAACTTCGTCAACGACAACCGCGTGTGGGGCACTGCCGTTGCCGCCGTCGAGGACGGCGAACCGGTCGGCGCGGCGGTCGTACTACCTGCACTCGGCGACAGCTACACCGCCGACCGAGAGGCGGCGTATCTAAACGGGGCCGCGATCAGCGTCAGTAAAACGAGCGAGCCGGAGCTGGCAACTGTCTCGCCGCTGATGTTGTGGGACGCTGACAACCGCACACAGTACGCGGCAGCGACACGCGAACTCGTGACGCGATATGCTGATCTTCGGCGGTTCGGCTCCGCGCAGGCAACCCTTTCGCTGATCGCCGCGGGGTCGCTGGACGGCGGGTTCACAAACCTTGTCTCGTATCCCTGGGACAGCGTTGCCGGCGTCCATCTCATCCGGCAGGCCGGCGGCACGGTCACCGATCGCCACGGCGACCGGTGGCGACACGACTCCGAGGGGTTGGTTGTCTCAAACGGTGGGCTACACGACTCACTGTTGGCCGCAACCCGCGGTATCGACAACACGGTGTAGGGCGTCGCGGTTGGTCGGGTGTGTTGTCCAGCCACCAGAGACCGGAACCCTCAATTTGGTCTCGGCCGGACACGCTCGTATGGCCGGGTTCCCCGCACGGTTCGATGCTGACCCTGAACAGCTGTGGCTCGGTGCTGTCGGCACACTGACCGCCGTTCTCGTTGTCGGCGCGGTGGTCGCCCGCGAGTTGGTTTACGACCGCTTCATCTGGCAGTATTTCTGGGGGCCGGTCGCCGCCGACGGCAACGGCGCGCAGTGTGCGGTGATCCGCGACGGCGACGTGTCGTATCTCTTCTCAGGTGCCGAATGTGGTTCCGCCGAGCGGGCTGGCGAGATCGTCGCGTATCCGGGCTACACACTCGTCTCGGAGGGTGGGTATGTGCTTGTCCTGTTGCTCGCGCTCGTCGGCGTCTACCTGCTGCTCCGCCGGCTTGCGATCGGTGACAGCCGATCGCTGTTCTACGCGCTGTTCCCGTTCATGCTGTTTGGCGGCGCGCTCCGCACAATCGAAGACGCGGGGATCGCCGCTCTCGCCGCGGGAAGTGAGCCGCTGATCGCCTTTCCGGTGAGCGCGCTCATCATCAGCCCGTTCATCTACGTGACGGTGTTTGCGATAACACTGGGGGCTGTCGGCGTCGGCGTCGCCCTTGAGAACCGCGGCGTCGTCGACGCCTACGAGTACCCGGTCGCGGCAGTTGGGGTGCTGCTGGTTGCTTCAAGTGTCGGCTATCTCACCTATCTTGCGGTGACAACGACGTATGTCAGTCTACGACCCCAGGTGCTTGCGGTGGTGGCGATCGGTGCGACTATCTCGGCGGCGGCGACGTGGCTGCTCATCGAGCGGGTCGCGCCGGCGATCAACGCCGGCACCGGCCTCATGGGCGTGGTGTTGTTGTGGGGCCATTCGGTTGACGGCGTCGCCAACGTCGTCGGCCTCGACTGGATGCCGGCGCTCGGTGCGGGGGCGAATCTCGTCCCGAAACACCCGGTAAACGCGGCTGTCGTCGATATTACCGGGGCGGTGTTGCCGCCGTCTGTGCTGGCGGTCACCGGCGACACGTGGCCGTTTCTGATAGTTAAATTGGCGGCAGCAACGTTCGTCATCTGGGTGTTTGAGCCTGACCTGCTCGAGGAGTCGCCGCGGTACTCGATCCTGCTGTTGATCGCGGTGTTGGCGGTCGGGCTCGGTCCTGGAACGCGAGACGTGTTGCGGGCGACGTTTGGGATCTAATCGCCAGCTTAGTTCTCGATGAGCGACCGTACCCGCTCAGCAGAGGTGCCAAACGCCGCATCCGTGCGCGATCGCGGGCGATCGATATCAATGGGGACGATCTCACGAAGCTGCCCCGGATCACGCCCCATCACGACAACGCGATCAGCAAGCGTGACCGCCTCCTCGACATCGTGTGTGACAAACAGGATCGTCTTCCCGGTTTCCTGCCAGATGTCGAGGAGTTCATCCTGCAAGCGCTCTCTGGTTTGGGCATCAACCGCACCAAACGGCTCGTCCATAAGAAGCAGGGCTGGATCGATCGCCAACGCTCGCGCCAGCGCGACGCGCTGTTTCATCCCGCCGGAAAGCGATTTCGGGTAGCTATCCTCGAAGCCTGCAAGGCCAACAAGATCGATCAGCTGTTGGACGCGTTGGTCACGATCGGTGCCGTCGAGGCCGACAGCCTTCTCTAACCCAAAGGCGATGTTTCCCCGGACAGTTCGCCACGGGAAGAGGTGGTACTCCTGAAAGACAATGCCCATGTTTGGGGTCGGCTCGGTGACCACCGAGTCATTGAGCGTGACCTGCCCGCGGGTCGCCGGTTCGAGGCCGGCCAGAATGCGAAACAGCGTTGTTTTTCCGCACCCGGAGGGGCCGACAATGCACACGAATTCACCCGGGTCGACACCAAAGGTGACATCGGCTAACGCGCGGACGGATCCCTGTTCGCTCGCATACCGTTTGCTGACGCCGCTGACCTGCACCGACGAACCGCCGCTCTCTGTCATCGCCATACTAACACCCGTTTTTGAACGGCACGGTAGGCCATATCGACAAGGAGGAACATTATGCTCAACACGAGGATGTAGGTGATGACAACATCAACCTGCAGATTGTTTGAGGCCCGCAGGATTCGCCGCCCGATTCCGGGGACGCCGAAGATCTCGGCGGCGACGACGAGCATCCAACACCGGCCGATCCCCGTTCGGATCCCGGTCATGATCTCCGGGGACGCCGCCGGAATCACGACCGTTTTGATGAGTGCGAGATCGCCGTCGACACCGAGACTCCGAGCCACATCAAGGAGGTCATCGGAGACGCCCTCGACGCCACCGTAGCTGGCATAGAAGTTGATCCAAAACGCGCCGACAGCGATAATAAAGGCAGCCCCGGCGTGGTTGATCCCGAACCAGGCGATCGCAAACCCGATCAACGCCAGCGGCGGCACCGGCCGGAGTGTCCGAACAACCGGTGAGGAGATATCATCAAGCAGTGAGCTCCAGCCGAGTGCAACCCCGGCGGCAACGCCGAGCGTGGTGCCGATAATCGTTCCGGGGATCCAGTGTTGGATGCTCTGGCCGAGAGCGACAAACACCTCACCGCTGGCGAATTCGGCGACCGCCGCCTCGGCAACAACCGCTGGCGATGGCAACACGTAGGCTGGTTGGAATAGCGCTGCAAGCCACCACAGACCGAGGAATCCCGCGAGGCCGACGGTTCCCAAGCCGGCCCGGCGGCGGTCGATACCGACCACTGGGAGTTCGCCGTCGTTCGTTGTCGGCGCGGGCTCCTGTTGAACGTCGGTAGCCATTACAGGGTCTCGTAGATGCTGTAGTCGAAGATCTGATCGCGTGTGAGCTGTTCGTCTGTTTGGCCGTTGTCGGCGGCAAACTCGGCGAAGATTTCGGTGCCAGCCTCGATCTCGCGGGGATCGGTGACGAAGTTTGCCAACGGCCCATCAAGCGCCTGTTGGGCCTGTTCGGCCGGCATCCCGATACCGGATTCTACGATCTCGGCTGTCGCCGATGGGTTTTCGTTGATAAACGTCGTCGCCCGAACGTGTTGGTTGAGAAACTGTGTGGCAACAGGTGACTCCCGAACCGAATCGGTCATCAGCGTCACCGCGGCCGGCTGGCCGGGCATGATCTCCGCCGAGGTGCGGAACGTCTCATAGGAGAGCCCCTCCTCAGCGACCCGGGAGGGAACCGGCTCCATGATCGACGCGCCATCGATCTCGCCGTTGGCGATCGCCTGAAACACGGCGTTGGCTCCGCTGATCCCTGTGATCGTCACGTCGGTTTCCGGATCAACACCCTCCTGTTGGAGCCAGTAGCGGAGCAACACATCCGGCACTGAACCCTGCGGGAAGGTGCCGAACGTGAACTGCTCGCCGTTCTCGTCGGCCCAGATGTCGAAAGCATCGCTGCCGTGTTCGTCCCACAGTGGTGCGAACTCGTCGTGTGTCAGGATCGCCATCGGCTCTTTGATGTTGGCGGCTGTCACCTGCGCGCCGATGCCGCGGTCGATGGTGATCATCGCCGGAACAACCCCAAACATCGCGATGTCGACCTCGCCGCCGCCCATGGCCTGGACGATATCGGGGCCATTGCCGAACTCTTGGTTGTCGATTGTGGCATCGATCTCCGCGAGATAGTCCTCTGACTCCATAACATAGTACTGGAGATCCGGGAAAATCGGCATATGTGCGACTGTTACGCTATCATCGCCGCCGCCAAGGCAGCCAGCAACACCAAGGGTAGCTGCTGATCCAACGCCGGCAACATACGCTCGTCGAGAGAAGCGCGTCTGCTCTACCATTATTTCATGTTGTAGTGGTAGTCGTAAATCCCGGCCGATGGCGGTAAGCGTCAGGGGTATCGCTGAGCGGTCATAAACCCGAGTACACACCGCTATTGCCACAGTTACCCGCTTTTACCCAATCATCCCACACAGTGACCGTCGTATATACACGCAATATTTGTTTCCTTTGTCCATCATCCAGCGAACACCACGCGGGTCGTGTTTGCAACCATCCTCCCGAAGACACCGTCAAGCCGTCCGTTGGTGACGGTCGTGAGCCCCGTGTGGACAGCACTGTCAGATCTGCTGGTCAGGAACTGTCGAGTCATGCTTGTCGACAACACCGTTGAACCCACTCGCCAGCGATACGGCGGTGAGCGTTCGCATCCTCGTTTTTGAATGCGGTTCGCCCAACGTCAGTGGGTGTGTGCTTGATCGTTGCTGCCGCATCGTTGGTGGGGGTCACCGATCGGGTATAAGCCGCTATCTTCGCTGCCACGTCGGTGTAGCCACTGTGGAGTTGATGTCGACGAAGCCGTTAGATCGCTGGGATACGCTGCGTTGCTGGCGCACAGACGATAGTGACGGCCGCTTTTATCAGGCGTTTATGTACCACTTTTATATTGGTTCGTGTCCTACCCATCGAACGTACTACTGACATATGGTCGATCCGACAGAAACTATCGAAATTCAAAACGTCGTTGCCTCGACAGGGATCGGTCAGGAACTCGATCTCGAAGCACTTGCGACCGACATCCCGGGGGCAGATTTCAACCCTGACAACTTCCCCGGGTTGGTGTATCGCACGCAGGAGCCGAAAGCCGCCGCGTTGATCTTCCGGTCGGGGAAGATCGTCTGTACCGGCGCGGCCAGCACCGATGAGGTTCACGGCGCGCTTGATATCGTCTTCGAGAAGCTTCGTGGCCTCGGCATCCCGGTCGGTGATGATCCGGAGATAACGGTACAAAACATCGTCTCCAGTGCGGATCTCGGCGACAGCCTCAATCTCAACGCTCTCGCTATCGGCTTAGGACTTGAGGATGTCGAGTACGAACCCGAGCAGTTCCCCGGACTAGTCTACCGGATGGATGACCCCGAGGTCGTCATCCTGCTGTTCGGCAGCGGGAAGATCGTGATCACCGGCGGCAAGAAGCCCGAAGACGCGACCGCCGGCGTCGAAAACATGACCGAGCGGATCGCCGAACTTGGGTTGTCGGGCTGATTACGGTGACGGCGGTGTCGTCGTTTCGGTGCACTGCTCGGCCTCCCATCTCCGTCGGTCGGCGATCGCCGCAGCGACGCGGTCTGTCGGCAGGTAGAGATTCGTCCGGTCGTCCTTCCGTTGTTTGGTGAGATACCCCTGTTCGACGAGGGAGTTAAGATTCGGATACAGCTGCCCCGGGTTGATTGGCGTCTCGCGGTAGGCTTCAAGCTCGGCTTTGATCCCGAGGCCGTAGGGCTCGTCCATCCCGTCGACGACAAACAGTAGATCGCGTTGGAACGCGCTCAACTTTTTCATCGGGACTCAGTGGTGAGCAGCAACGCCGTGTCGACGGCGCGGTAGCATTTCATCTCACACCCCTTTTCTGAGTAGACGTTGTCACAGACACGGACAAGCTCAGCGTCGACAAGCTTTCGGAGGTGGTAGCTCGCATTCTGTACCGAGGTGTCGACGCGGTCGGCGATCTCGGAGGCTGTCAGTGGCTCGTCGCGGACACTCAGGAGGATCTCACGGGCGGTTTCGGAATGAATCGCTGCCAGCACGTCGCCGAAGGCGTCATCATCGAACTCGACGACACGGGTCTCGTCGGTTTGGGCTGGGGTTGGCTCAGGGCGTGTCGAGAGGGTGTGCATCAGCTGGCACCTCCTCGGCGAACGCGGTCAATACAGTCGGGGTGGTGGAGCGGATGATCCATAGAGGATGCTAGTGGAACCAACTGGGTGGGAGTACATAAATCGCCCACGCGGGTTTCAGGGACAGAAACGCGGCCGCGAACTCCGTGGTTTGGCGGGCACACACCAACGAGCCGTCTGGTGATCAGCGTCTCCAACCGTGGGGATCATACTACCGGTCGTCGAACGAGTACGTTTATCCACGCTTCGTCACAACAGCCACATAATGGTGCGTGACCCGTCACAACGGGACGATGCTCCTACCACCGAGGAGGTTCTCAACGCACTCGGCGACGAACCTACCAGAGCGATTATCACCGAACTCTCAGAACCAATGACGGCAAACGAACTCTCGGATGCGTGTGATATTCCCCTGTCGACGATGTACCGCAAGCTCGATCACCTGACCGACGCTAACCTGTTGATAGAATCGACGGAGATCCGTCGCAGTGGCCAGCATGCGACGTTGTATGCCCGTGGCTTTGATCAGATTACCGTGTCTGTCGACGACGATGAACAGCTGGTTGTCACCGCTGAGCGACCGGCCGACGAGCAGACCGCCGATCGCCGGCTCGAAGAGCTCTGGACGCAGATGCGGGAGGAGACATAATGCACCTCGAAACAGTTATCATCGGCGTCATGGCTTCGATTCTCGTGTTGGGAAGTGCGATCACCTACTTTGCGTTTAAGGCCTACCGGCGAACGGGCGATCCATCTCTCCGTGGGCTGATGATCGGCTTCGGGTTTGTCACCCTTGGCGCGCTGTTCGGCGGGATCGCCCACCAACTGCTTGAGGTTGGCCTCGATGTTGGGGTCGTTATCAATGCTGTGCTGACGGCGATCGGCTTTTCGATTATCACCTACTCACTGTTTATCGAATAACCGAACCGCGCCCACAGTAGAATCAGTGGCCGATCCGATGATTCAAACTGCCGGATCGACGACACCCGATATGGGTACCCCCACCGACGCCGAACCCATCGAAGCAACGCTCGGTGACCGCCTCACCGCTCGCAAAGAGACGGTGGCAGTTGCTGAATCGCTCACCGGCGGGTTGCTCTGTTCGCAACTCACCGATATCCCCGGTGCAAGTGCGTATGTTGATCGCGGCGTCGTCACCTACTCAAACCGGTCAAAACAGACCGCACTCGGTGTCTCTCGGGAATCACTCGATACCCACGGCGCGGTCAGCGAGCCCGTTGCCGCCGAGATGGCCCAAGGGATGCGAGATACCGCCGAAACAACGTGGGCGATCTCGACGACCGGGATTGCCGGCCCAACCGGCGGAACGGATGAGAAACCGGTCGGTCTCGTCTACATCGGCGTTGCCTACGCCGCTCTATGGGGCACCGAGGAGTCGTTTGTGCGTGTGACTCGCCATGTTTTCGATGGTGACCGCACAGCGGTGAAATCGATGACTGCGACTAAGGCACTCACCGCACTATCGAAGGCGATCGATGATGTCGCCGAGGCGTAGGCCAGCTTAGTTGGTCGACACAATCTCGACTACGTCGCGGTGGGCGAGGCCGTGATCCGCACCAACCTGTCGCTCAGTTCGGCAGTCGATACCGTGGAGGAGTCCGTCGCCGATATCCGAGTGCAGGAAGTACGCGAAGTCCTCGGTCGTCGCCTCCGCAGGGAGAATGAAACAATCCCGGAAGACACCGTCTTTGTCGTCGCTTCCGTTTGCGCTTCCCGGAAAGACGGCGATACAGCCCAACACATCGAACAGCGCGGTTTCGATCGCCTGCTGGACGCCGGTACCGCCGTAGTCAACGATGAACTCCCGGATCTGTTTGAGGCCGGCTCTCTGGTCGGTTGAGGGGTCGCCGACGATATCGAAGTCGTCGTCGCCCGGTGTGTAGTCGACAACACCGTTGTCGGCGGCCGTTTTCAGGGCTCCTTCGGCGTGGGCACTTGTTGGCACAAACGTGAGGTGGTCGTAGCCGGGATCGTCGGTGATTTCGTCCCAGTTGGCTTGGGCCTCGGGGGTGTCCATCTTGTTGGCCGCGATCAACATTGGTTTGGTTCGCTTTCTGATCTCGCGGGCGAGGGCCTCGCGGTCGGCGGCGTCCCACGTGTCGGTGTTGAGTTCGAGGCCAAGCGAGAGGATGATCTGTTTGATCTCATCCTTGTTGGTTTTAAACGCGCTCATCTGCTCGGCGAGGTCGACCTCGATCTTTGCATCCGCGCCCTCATATGTCGTTTCGTGGCTCTCAATGCCTTTTTCGAGGATATCAAGATACCACATGTCGAGTTCGGTTTCGAGGAAATCGATATCCTCGCGTGGGTCGTGGCCCTCGGTGGGTTCACCCTCGCTGTCGGTCGTCCCCGAGAAGTCGACAATATGAATCAGGACATCGGTCTCGTTGAGATCGGTCAGAAACTGATTGCCGAGCCCGTTGCCCTCGTGGGCGCCAGGGATCAGCCCGGCGACATCGACGAGTTTTGTTGGCACAAAGCGGGTGCCGTCCCGACAAACGCCGACGTTTGGGCTGCAGCTCTCGTCGAACTCTGGGGCCGCACAGTCGACGCGGACGTAGGCCTCGCCGACGCTGGGGTCGATCGTCGTAAACGGGTAGGCCCCTTCCGGCACATCATTCATCGTCGCCGCATTGAAGAAACTGGATTTGCCGACCGATGGCTTGCCAACCAAGCCGATGCGATAACTCATTGTCCGTGGTGGTCGACCGACGGGCAAAAACCGTTCTACCCGTCGGCGCGTCGCCGGCTGGTAGCGTATGACAGGGCCAACCCACAGCGGTTTTGCTGTCGCTTGGCGAACGGAGACCCATGGATGATGCTGGACGTGACGACACGGCGGGACAACCTGACGCTGACACGGCTGCCGCTGACGACGGCGATCGGTTTGTCGTCGGCGTACAGGTCACCGATGACCAACTCAGGTTCGTTGTCCACGTGCCAAGTGAGATCGATTCAGGCTGGCGTGATCCAGAGGCGTTTCAACAGCTGGTCGCAGATGTGACGTGGGAACACCTTGATCAAGAGGCTACGCTGCAAACGATCGCCGCCACCGGCGAGCCCGGCGAGACGGTCACGCTTGGGTATGTGACGCTACAACCGGACGGAACCGTTGTTGACGCCGAGTTGACAGCACCGAGGTCAGACGAACAGTCCTGACCACCGGTAGAGTCATATGTGTGTGATCTAGTACCACACCGTGACAGCAACATTTGAACTCTTCGTCGACAGCGCGGATCAGTGGCAATGGCGACTTGCCCACACAAACGGCAACATCATCGCCGACAGCGGTGAGGGCTATGCTAGCCGCCAGAAGTGCACGCAAGGACTCAAAAGTGTCAAACAAAACGCCGCCAACGCCGACGTTGCTAACGCCGAATAAGTCGACAGCGATACCGCCGTTTGCAGCGTCTCCTACTCACGTTATTCGACGTACGCCGGTATCGCGGCCAAAATGGTGCGGCAGCGACAGCTTTTGGGTTCAATACTACTCGTTCTACCCAGTCATGATCGCGAGGGCTACCGCTACCCGGTCGAAATGTGTCGACAAGTCATGGGAGTGACTCGCCATGGTGAATGAACCTATGAATGGGTGGCGGCGAACCAC
>NZ_QMDW01000098.1 GCF_003605635.1 Halonotius pteroides | reverse complement strand
GCTTTCCCGGGAGGAACGGGCCTCGTTGGCCCCCGAGTACGCCCACCCGATCGTCGACCGCAACGAGGGGTACGAGCGGGCACAGCGGGTCTTCGAGCGTGCGCTCGGAAAGCGGTGAACCACGTACCGGACGACGCCGTCGACGCGATCGACGCCTTCGGCGAGGGAATCCTCTACGGGGCGCCGCCGCCGGTCAGCGAGCGCCTCCGGTCGGACCTCCGGCTCCGGATTGCGGCCCCCGACGGCGGCCGGAGCGCGCCGTGTCGGTTCGAGACCGAGCACGCACGGGCGCCGGAAACGCTCCGGGAACGCGGGTCGTTCGTCCGGACGATCGTCGACGGGATCGACGACCGACTGGCGGCGTGGGGGATCCAGACGCCCGAGACCTATCGGCACGCGGCGACCGTCGACGGCACACATCGCTACGAGGGGACGCTCGAGTGGTAGCGGCGTCGAAGCGTATGCTTAAAAGTGCGGATCACGAAACGGGCGTATGAAACACGTCACGGTTCCGAACGACCGGATCGGCGTCCTGATCGGAGAGGGGGGTGAGACGATGCGCGACATCGAAGCGCGCGCGGAGGTCCGCCTCGATATCGACTCCGAGACGGGGTCGGTCCGCGTCGAGTCCGTGGGCGACCCGATCGTCGGGCTGAACGGTCCCGACATCGTGAAGGCGATCGGTCGCGGGTTCGCCCCCGAGGACGCCTTCCGGCTGCTCGAGGACGACATGCAGATGTTCGAGCTGGTCGACATCGAGGCCGCCACGCGGAACAAAAAGGACCTCCGCCGCAAGAAGGGCCGGCTCATCGGCGAGGACGGCCGGACCCGCGAGTTGATGGCCGAACTCAGCGGCGCGGACGTCGTCGTTTACGGGACGACCCTCGGGATCATCGGCTCGCCCGAGCAGGTCGACGCGGTCCGCAGCGCCGCCGAGATGATCCTCGACGGCGCGCCCCACGGCGCGGTGTACGCCTTCCTCGAGCGCCGCCACAACGAGATGCGCTCGAACGACATCGAGTACCACGAGTTCGCCGACGGCTCGCGGTCGGTGTAGCGACGGCCGACCGAAACCGTCGGA
>NZ_QMDW01000097.1 GCF_003605635.1 Halonotius pteroides | reverse complement strand
CGACGAGGTGGCCGAGACGGCATACGTCACGAGCAACGTCTTCTCGGAGCGGATACTCGATGGCGACCGCTTCGGGACCTTCGAGGAGGTGTGGCGCGACGGGTGGGACGAGGCGGCTGGCACCGTCCTCCCGCGGACGATGACGGACCGCGCGATCCAGACCGCCCGCCAGGACGATCCCGACCGGTTGATTGTCCACTACGTCCAGCCACATCACCCGTTCGTCGGCCTCGATTTGGGGTTCGACGCCGATCCGTTCGGCCCGGCGCTCTCCGACACCGTCGTCGACGCGCTCCGGAAGGACAAAATCGACCGGGAGACGTTCTGGGACGCCTACCAGGACAACCTCCGGTTGGTCCTCGACGACCTCGAACTCCTGCTCTCGAACGTCGACGCCGACCGCGTCGCGATCACGGCCGACCACGGCGACGCTCTCGGCGAGTGGGGGATCTACGATCACCCCGTCGGCTGTCTGCACCCCGCGGTTCGGACAGTGCCGTGGACGACCACGACCGCGACCGACCGCGAAACGCACGACCCCGAGATCGACCGCGAAACCGGCGACTCCGACGTCGAGGACCGCCTCCAGGCGCTAGGATACGTGGGATAGGACGGATTTACAATGGTGACCGCGGCTACCGCCGGACGACGAACACCGACAGATCAGAAAAGGCCGTCTCCTCCCGGGAGTCGACGTCGGCGGCCAGCTCCGACAGCGACGTGTGCGTGATCGCTTCGTCGTCGTGGGTCAGCCGCTCGCAGACGAGCGCCTCGTGGTCCGACGCGCCCGCCCCGAGCAGCCGGGCCGCAATCCGCTCGGGCATCCAATCGAACGGCCGGGGGAGAACGAGCAGGTGCCGGTCGCCGACGTCGCGTTCGAGCCGTTCGAGGTCGGCCTCGATCGGACCGCTCTTGTGGAGGGTGACGAACGTCGTCTCCTCCATCGGCGTCCGCGCCCGCGAGGCGGCGATCTGCAGCGATGAAATCCCGGGAATCACCTCGACGGGCGCGTCGACGGCCGACTCGACCTTGCCGACGAACTGGTAGCCGGAGTGGTTCGGATCGCCCATCAGCACCGCCG
>NZ_QMDW01000096.1 GCF_003605635.1 Halonotius pteroides | reverse complement strand
GGTCAGAGAGATGATCGAGTTGCCCCTCTCGGAGCCGGAGCTCTTCCGGAAACTCGGCATCGATCCGCCCTCCGGGGTCCTCCTGTACGGGCCGCCCGGGACCGGCAAGACGCTCATCGCGAAGGCGGTCGCCAACGAGGTCGACGCCCACTTCGAGGTGATCGACGGCCCCGAAATCGTCTCGAAGTACAAAGGCGAAAGCGAAGAACGGCTCCGGGAGACGTTCGAACGGGCGATCGAGAACCAGCCGTCGGTCGTCTTCGTCGACGAGATCGACTCCATCGCCGGCACGAGAGACGAGGACGCCGACATGGAAAACCGGGTCGTCGCGCAGCTTCTGACGCTCATGGACGGCCTCGAGGACCGCGGACAGGTCATCGTCGTCGGCGCGACGAACCGCGTCGACGCGATCGATCCCGCCCTGCGGCGCGGCGGGCGCTTCGACCGGGAGATCGAAATCGGCGCGCCCGACGAGTCGGGCCGCCGGGAGATCCTCGACGTCCACACCCGCGGGATGCCGCTCGCCGACGACGTCGACCTCGACGCGCTCGCCGCCAGAACCCACGGCTTCGTCGGCGCGGACGTCCACGCCCTCGTCACGGAGGCCGCCATGCGCGCGCTTCGGGGCCGCGAGGGCCGCGAGGACCTCGTGGTCACCCAGGCCGACGTCGAGACCGCCCTCACCGCCGTCGACCCCTCGACGATGCGCGAGTACGTCGCCGAGACGCCCGAGGCGACTTTCGACGACGTCGGCGGCCTCGAGGCGGCAAAGCGGGTGCTCACCGAGGCCGTCGAGTGGCCCCTCGCCTACGGTGCGCTCTTCGAGGCGACGAACACCGATCCGCCTTCCGGGGTCCTCCTGTACGGGCCGCCCGGGACCGGCAAGACCCTCCTCGCCCGGGCGCTCGCCGGCGAGAGCGAGGTGAACTTCGTCTCCGTCGCCGGGCCGGAACTGCTCGACAAGTACGTCGGCGAATCGGAGAAGGCCGTCCGGGAGGTGTTCGACCGTGCCCGTCAGGCCGCCCCATCGATCGTCTTCTTCGACGAGATCGACGCGCTGGCCGGGGTCCGCGGGGACGCGAGCGA
>NZ_QMDW01000095.1 GCF_003605635.1 Halonotius pteroides | reverse complement strand
CGGAACTGCTCGGCGATGTTTCTTCGAAGAGGTCGCGGAAATCCGACAGCGTGGCGCGCTCTCCTCGGGTGAGTTCCTTGATGCGCTCGTAGGCGTCGGTGTCGCCCTCCCGGCGGAGGATCGTCTGGACGGCCTCCCCGATCACCTCGGGGTTGGCTTCGAGGTCCTCGCGCATGAGGGCCGCGTTCGGCGTCACTTTCTCGAGACCGGCGGCCGCCTTCCGGTAGCCGATGAGACAGTGCGACAGCGCCGCGCCGACGTTCCGTTTCACCGTCGAGTCCGAGAGGTCCCGCTGCAATCGGGAGGTCGTAACGTAATCGGCCAGGAAGGTGAGATCCGAGTTGGCTTTCGTCAGGTTCCCCTCGCTGTTCTCGAAGTCGATCGGGTTCACCTTGTGCGGCATCGTCGAAGAGCCGGTCTCGCCCGCTTTGGCCTCCTGGCCGAGGTAGCGATCGGAGACGTAGAGCCACATATCGAGGTCGAGGTCCCGCAACACGTTGTTGACCCCGCGGAGCGCGTCGAAGACCGACGCGAGGTCGTCACAGGGGTTGACCTGCGTCGAGAGCCCCGCGTGTTCGAGGCCGAGGGACTCGACGAACGACTCCGAGAAGGCCCGCCAATCGACGTCGGGGTAGGCGGCGCGGTGGGCGGCGTAGGTCCCGGAGGCGCCGGCGAGTTTGCCCGATAGTCCCGCCGTCGCGGCCTCGAGACGGCCGAGCGCGCGCCCGAGGCGGGCGGCGTAGACGGCGAGTTCCTTGCCGTAGGTCGTCGGCGTCGCGGGCTGGCCGTGCGTGCGTGCCAACATCGGGAGGTCGCGGTGTCGCCTCGCGTCGTCCGCGAGCGCGTCCCGAAGCTCCCGGATCGCGGGGACGAGCACGTCCGTGACGGCCGGTCCGAGGCAGAGTCGGTGGGCGAGGTTGTTGACGTCCTCGCTCGTCAGCCCGAAGTGCACCCACGGTCCCTGTGTGTCCTCGTCGGGCAGGTGCAGCCGAATGAAGTACTCGACAGCCTTGACGTCGTGGTTCGTCGCCGCGTAACCGCCGTAGCCGTCCGTTTCGAGGCGTTTGACGACGTCGGCGTCGTCGGCG
>NZ_QMDW01000094.1 GCF_003605635.1 Halonotius pteroides | reverse complement strand
CAAGAACAGGATCAGCGTCGGATCGATCTCCGTGTATCTGGGCCGGTTGATGACGCCGACGAGCATCTCGAAGGGCTTCGCGATTGCGCTGTTGTCCTGGACGACCGGCGGCGAACCGCCGCTCATCGCTCGACCGCCGTCGGCGACGGCCTCGCCGTCCCCGCCGTCCGCGACGGCGTCCGGTTCACCGGCTGTGCGTCCGCCAGCGCTCTGACCGCCGGATTTCCCCGACTCCTCGATCTCCTCGTGTTCGTGGGCGTGGCCGTCCTCGTCGTAGGACGCCCGTTCGAGTTCGTCGACCTCGACGTGGTCGCCGGCGCGGGCGTCGAGCGTATCGACGAGGTCGTCGACCCGCTCCGTCGGGATCCAGCCCTCGGAGACGAAGGCGTTCTCCGTCGTCGCGAAGGTCAGCGGCGCTTCCCGCTTTTGGACCTCGATCGAGAGCTTCTCTTCGGCGGCGAGCAGGAAGCCAGAAACCTCGTGTTTGAGGTCTTCGAGGCGGCTCTCGACGGTCTCGAGGTTCGATTCGAGCTGGCCGCGGCGGTGGTTCAGATCCTCGATGTACGCCTCCGGACTCGTCGCCTCGCCTCCTTCGCCGAGGTCCGGGATCTCGTACTCGGTGAAGGCCGCGCCGACCAGCGCGTCCTCGAGGTCCACGTCAGGATAGACGAAGGCGGCGACGTACTCGTCCTCCGCGTACAGCTCGTACGCTTCGACCGCCTCGCTGTCCTCGAGTGCCGCCTCGATCTCGCCGCGGTCGCCCTCGCCGACCGCGGCGGTCAGCGAGTCGTATCCGGACAGCAGATCGATGTCGAGCCCCAGCGCGGCGAACGGACGCGCCGACTCGATCCGCTCGTCGATCTCGCGGAGCTCGTCGTCGATCTCCGAGCGCTCGTCGTCGAGGTCGTTGACCCGCGTTCGGACGTCCTCGAGTTCCGATTCGAGTTCGTCGTCGTCGATGATCCGGGGTCGGCCGGCGTCCGACTCCTCGACGCCGAGGGTGCTCTCGAGGGCGCGGACGGTGACGAGTCTACTCGCGGCCTCCTCGGCACCCTCGATCGGGTTCCCCGGGGAGAACCCCTCCCAGGCGCCG
>NZ_QMDW01000093.1 GCF_003605635.1 Halonotius pteroides | reverse complement strand
CATCCACGATCCCGAGGGGGAGTTTCGGATGACAGAACGGGTGCGGTCGTCGGTCCGCCGGGGCGTCAGGGCCCTCGAGAACACGAGCGGGCTCGCCGCCCACATCCCGGCGGTGGGCTCGAACCTCGTCGAGGCGCTGCCCGACGCGACGACGATCGACGGCGTTGCGGGCGTGCCGGGGCGGATCCTCGATATAAAAGGGCGCGCGACCGTCCCCGGGGAACCGGAGTTTGGCGTCTCCGAGCACGTCGCCTCGCTGTTGCTCGCTGCCCGGGCGGCCGGCTCGGAGGCGCGGGCGGCGCTCAACGTCCGGTACGACCCGGAGACACTCGAAGCGCTCGAGGCCGCCGGCTACGCGGCAGTGGCGTTCGACGCCGAAGCCGACGTCGAGGCCGCGGTCGCCGAGGCCGTCGGCGAGAACCCGACGGCGGACGCGCTGTATCAGACCGGCGGATTCGGCGTCGAGCCGATCTGTTATATACTCGGGCCGGATGCTCCGGCCGTCGTCGAGGCTGTGCGGCACGTCACCGAGTGACGTTCGATGGGCGAGGAAAACAGCGCGAGCGACGAGATAGGACGTTCGGTCTCGGGTTCGTCGGAGTAACGAGTGGGACGGTTCGGAGTAACGAGTGGGACGGTTCGGAGTCGCTCGGGGAGATAGCGACAGGACTCATACTGATGGACGAACTCACATGACACCGACCCACGAGTGATCCGCCGGTCACGCCGTCGAACGGCGTGCGCTTCGTGCGTCGTGTGTCCGTTCGTTTGGCCGTCAGTATGAGACGCCCGCCCGGGCCGGCCCGCCCCGCGATCGCGCCCGTTCGTTTCGACCCGCGTTTGAGCCACCGTAACCGCTATCTCCTCACCCATGTATCGTTCGCGTATGCCCCTCCACGCGATCGACGACATCAGCGACGCCTTCGGCGCCACCGCGGCGTTTCTGTTCCCGTTCGACACCCGTCGGTGGGCGAAGCTCGCGGTCGTTTCGCTGTTCGTGGGCGGCGGGTTGAGCCTCCCGACGTTCCAGGCCAACGCCTCCGGGGGCCTCGACGAACCGATCGGGACGGGGGCTCCCGGTTTCCCGCCGGATGCC
>NZ_QMDW01000092.1 GCF_003605635.1 Halonotius pteroides | reverse complement strand
CGGCCTTGTCAAGCGGGACGCTCTCTCCCCACGGGTCAACCCGTCGTGCGATATTCGCGGCAGCGTTGATATCGGCCTGAAACGTTGAGATGTGGCAGTCGTCGTGTGAACACTGGAACTCGGCTTGTGAGTCCCGCCGACCGAGACGGTAACACGAGTGGCACGTCTGACTCGTGTACTCCGGATTCACGTACTCGACCGGGATGCCCGCTTCCCTTGCTTTGTCCTCGATGCGGCCTTGTAGCCGGGCGAACGCCCACGAGTGCAGGCGGCGATTCATATACTCGCCGTAGTCCAGCGATTCGCGGATATACGTCAAATCCTCCATCACCAACACTGGATTCTCGTACTGCCGGGCGTATTCGATGGCCTGCCGAGACGCTTTCTCCACGATATCGGTGAGCGCGTGCTGGTAGTGGTCGAATCTCTCATCGATCCGCCACTCGGCAGCCTCACGCCCTTGGAGTCGTTGCAGGGTTGTGTGCATCTCCTTGCGGAGTTGTTTTGCTCGACTACCGCTACACACGAACGGGTCAGTCGGAGAACCGTCCTTGAGGGCACAGCCCGTGATCAGGGCAGTTTCTCCGATATCTAACCCGACGTATGTGGCGTCACCGTCTGTCGTTGGTTCTTCGACTGGGTACTCGACGGTGACGTGTAGCACCCAGTTCTGTCGGTGCTGTTGCAAGCGTATCTCGCCTGCCTTCGCATCTTCTGAAACGAGGTCGTTCCAGAGGGCTTCCTGTTCGGGGTTGATGCGAAGTGGTATCCAAAAGTTCGTTCCACGACCCGGTTGGGGAACCCACCATGTGAACTCGTAGTCGCGGTCGGTGGAGTGATCGAACTCTGCTGCTTGGTTAGTGAGCTGTATCGGGTGGTCGTCATCCAATTCCTCGGCGTTGTAGGTGCTGCGGAGCTGGGGGACGTAGTTACAGAGCGCGGCTTTGGCCTGATACGGGAGGTCGTAGGGCGTCACGATGTCGCTCACCGCCGACATGGTACTCGCCCCGGCATCGAACGCCGCTTGCAACCCGTCACGATACGTTTCGAGTAGGTCAGTGAGCTTCGACTGCTTGTGCGCTGTCGGCGGCGCGAACGT
>NZ_QMDW01000091.1 GCF_003605635.1 Halonotius pteroides | reverse complement strand
CCAGAGGACGACGTCCCGGGCTCCCCGCGGCGAGCCGTCGTCGTCGACGACGGTCACGGGCGCGCCGAGCAGCGCCTCCGAGTGGGCCGCCGGGTTGCCGACCGTCGCCGACGCGAGCGCGTACGTCGGGTCGCCGCCCCAGTACTCGAGGACCCGTTCGAGCCGCCGGAGGATCCAGGCCGCGTGCATTCCCTGCACCCCGGTGTACGTGTGGGACTCGTCGACGGCGACCACCTCGAGGGCGCTGTAGAACCGGCTCCAGCGGTCGTGGTGCTCGAGGTAGACGTTCAGCGCCTGGACGTTCGTCAGGACGACGTCGGCGTCCTCGCGGATCGACCGCCGCTCGGCGGTCGGCGTGTCGCCGTCGTACACCCGCACGCGAATATCGAGCCCCAGTTCCTCGTACAGCGCGTCGAGCGCGTCGCGTTGGTCGTTGGTCAGCGCCTTCGTCGGGTAGAGACACAGCGCGGTCGCCCCCTCGTTGCGGTCCGCGGCCCGGGTTCCGTCGGGGGCGAGCACGCCGGCGTCGAGCAGCCGTCTGGCGATCTCGACGCCGTAGACGTGGGTCTTGCCGCTGGCCGTCGAGGTCGACACGCAGACGTGCTCGTCCGCCCGGAGCGCCCGCAGGGCGGCCGCCTGATGGCTGTACAGCTCGAAGGGGTACCGGTCCGCGAGGACCGAGTCCAAGACCGTCTCAGCCGGGACTGTTTCGGCTTCGCGGGCGGGGATAGTGAGGACGGACGCGGACGCCGAGTCCGGTCCGAGTCCGGCGCGCGGAAACGCTTCGAGCAGTCGGTCGCCGTCGGTCGGTCGTGTGTCGCTGTCGCGCATATCAGAACTCCGTCAGTCCGCTCTGTCGACCGCTCGCACCGCCCGACCCGCTGTCGCTCGTGTCCCGGCGGTCGGCGCTCTCGATCGCCTCGTAGACGTGCCAAAGCGCCTCGCAGTCGTCCCGGCAGTACCGCTCGTGCCGCGCCCAGTCGGGTTCGGCCGCCGGGTCGTCAGGTCGTCGCATGAAGCGTCGGTACGCGGCCGCGGTCCGGGCGCCGGAGAGTCCCCGTTCGCGCGGTTCGTAGCCCAGCGCCTCGGCGACGTCTCCG
>NZ_QMDW01000090.1 GCF_003605635.1 Halonotius pteroides | reverse complement strand
TTCGGCGCCCCTCTTCGCCGGAGAGCCCGCCGGTGAGGACGCCGACACCGCGGTGCGTCCGGGAGGAATCCGCCTCGTTCGCGTTTGTGACCGTCCGGATGTCGTCGAGCGTGTCGCCGACGAACACCGGACGGTCGGCGTCGAGGCGATCCGAGAGCGTGAGGAGCGCGCCGGGATCGGGTTTGCCGGCCTCCCAGTCGTCCATCGTGAAGCGGTGTGCCTCCGGAATGTCGAGGCCGACGCGGTCGAGAGCGATGTCGGCTTCGGCGGCCGGACGCCCCGTGATGACGCCGAGGGGCCACGCCTCGAGTCGTCCGCGGGTGTCCGAGTCGAGCAATACGGGTTCGTCGTCGATGAATCCCGGTCGGTCGAGGTCGGGGTCCGGCTCGCCGCCCTCGAGGCGGCGATAGAGCTCACCGCCGAGATAGAGTTGCTGGAAGACGTCCCGGAGCCGACCGCAGTCCCACTCGGCGAGGACCTGCTCGCGGGCGGCCGGGTCGAGTTCGTCGGCGATAGCGGTCTCGGCGGCCGTCGGCCCGCCCCCGGAGGCGGCGATCAGGCCCGTGTAGGTCCCGATGCTCAACTCGGGGTTCTCCCGGCGGGCGAGGACGTACAACGCGGCGGCGTACGTCAGCTCCCAGTCGTTGTTGAACCCGCCGGCGTCCTTGAACAGCTGGATGTGGTCGTACTCGATGGTGTCACCGTAGACGTACTCGATGGATTCGACGATAGCACGCCGATAGGAGTCGGCGACGTCGACCAATACGCCATCGACATCGAGGATGACTGCGTCGACGTTCATACTGTGGATGCAAGCGGTGTGTTCATGTGTTGAGTCGAAACAACGTGTCGTGCGAAAGGGCTTCCGGAGCGGCGTCGACGACCGTCGGGTCGCCGCCGAGAGTTGTGAACAGACAGTCCGTGCCGACCGCCTCGGCGACGTCGGCGAGGGGACGTTGCAGTTCCGGTGGACAGTTCAGCGCGTACACCGCGTCGGCCCCCCGATAGACCGACAGGTCGGGGTCGGTCACGTCGTCGCGGACGAACCGGACGGCCCCGGGAACGGATCGTTCGTGGACGTCGGTCGCGACGACGCGACAGTCCCGTCCGCCCGT
>NZ_QMDW01000089.1 GCF_003605635.1 Halonotius pteroides | reverse complement strand
GAGGCGACGTCGCGGCGTTTTTGCGGGGAAGGGCCGAGCCGGAGGGAGCGGACGAATGAACCGCATGTCGCGATATCAAATCGGTTCGGCGACGGGGATCGAAGCGATCGGGGCTCAGCGATGAGCCGCATCGCCTTCTTTCGGCCCGACGACGAGCGCGCCGCCTCGGCCGCGTCGTTCGTGCGCGAACTCGGGTACGAGCCGCTCTCGGACCCGATGCTGGCGGTCGAACCGACCGGGGAGACGCCGCGGTCGGACGCCGACTACACGGTCTTCACGAGCAAGACCGGTGCGGAACTCGTCGCCGACGCCGGCTGGCGGGCGGGCGGGGCAGTCGTCGCCATCGGGACGCCGACCGCGGGGGCGCTCGAGGCGACCGGGTACGCGGTCGATCGACTCCCCGGGGAGTTTTCTTCTTCTGGGCTCGTCGACGAACTCGCCCCCGATGCCCCGGGAGCGACTGTCGAGGTCGCCCGCTCGGATCACGGCTCGGCGGTCCTCCTCGAGGGATTGAACGACGCCGGCGCGTACGTCCACGAGACGGTGCTGTACCGGCTGGTGCGCCCGGAGGGGGCCGGGCGGTCGGCCGAGGCCGCCGCGCGCGGCGAGTTGGCGGGTGCGTGTTTTACCTCCTCGTTGACACTCGAGCACTTCCTGGCGGCCGCCGCGGAGCGTGGTGTCCGGGGCGCGGCGATCGAGGGGCTGAACGACGCGATAGTGGGCGCCATCGGCGAACCGACCGAGGCGACCGCCGAGTCGGCCGGCGTCGCCGTCGACGTCGTCCCCGAGACGGCGACGTTCGAGGCGCTGGCCGAGGCCGTCACGGAGCGGCTGTAGCGGGCACAACAGAGAAGGGCGAAACGGGGGGCGGCAACGCGGACAGGAGGGCTTTTCCCCGGCGCGGACCGACCCGCGTGTATGGACGCGCCGCTTTGGACGGACGAACACGCCCCGGAGCGCTCGGAACTTCCCCAATCGACGGTTCGGGAGCACCTACAGCGCGTGGCCGCCGAGCCGATGAACCTCGTCGTGTTCGGTCCCCGCGGCGCCGGCAAGACGGCTGCGGTCCGGGCGCTCGCTCGCGAGACCCACACGGACCCGGACAACGACTTCGTCGTCATCAACGTCGCGGAC
>NZ_QMDW01000008.1 GCF_003605635.1 Halonotius pteroides | reverse complement strand
CGAAGCGCGTGCTTTGACAACGACGCCTTCGACGATAATTCGGCTCTTCTACGTGGGTGTCGGGTTCTTGCTGGAGCAGTTGTGGCTTGTGGTGCAATGGGCAGTGCTCGCCCAGCCACGGCGTGGTGGGCGAGCACTTCCGGTAGCGTTCACGTTCGGCGATGCATTCCTCCACGGGATTGAGCAGGTGCTGGACGATGAACTCGGCTGGAAGGAGGAGCATCGGACGAACGGGCAAGGACTCCCGACAGGGTACGATCACGGACTCGGCTGAACCGCCTCGCTTCAGGCGAAGCGAGGCTGGCGAAGAGCGGCAGCTATGTTCTGGGAGCCGTCTGATCCACGGCTACAGCGGAAACCAACCAGATATATGACTATTTTCGATCTTCAGCACTGTTAATAGTGTTCTTCCTCTCGTATCGGCGTCCTCACCATGTCAGACTGCGATCTTGCTGCTACCGTCATCGGGAGAACGGACAACTAGCGATTATAGACGTAATCCTCGAAAACGGGAGAGATACTGACATCTGATATGAATTATTTATCAAATAATTTTATTAAAAAATTTGGTATATGGTAGTCACAAGATTCAAATGATCGAACAACCCCGTATACGTATCCTAGCCCGACACAGGCGGTCAAAACAACCAGCATCACCAATTGTTGGATCTTTTTTATTGAGGGATCGCAAATTATTCCCCGTATTCGCTTGGGTACCGCTGAATCGGCTAAGTGCCGCAAAAAAGCTGCCTCTTCGTTTGATGGCTCATCAGAATTTAATTCCTCAATAGCTCGCTTTGAATAACCCTGCCAGAATGCTCGCTTGCACAGCCACATCGGTTTGGTTCGATATTCGAAGATTTTGTGCGCAACTATTGCGTCTGGAACGTACAGCATTCCTTTCGCGAAGGTGTCGTACATCCGCATTGCAAACTCTGTTTCTTCGGCTTGAATCTGATCGTCAGCTGTCAGTCCTACTCCTTCATTGAATCCACCTATTTTGTCAAATACTTCGCGTCGAAAGGACATATTTGATCCGAGTGTATTCCGTACTTCGCTCCACGGTTCCAACCGCTCTTCGTAGTTTGCACCCACAAGCCAATAAAACTCCTCTGGAAGAAACGAAGATTTTCCCGCAACCCACTCCGGAACCATTTTTCCGCCGACAGCGATTGCATCGGTTTGTTCGTACGCGAAAACCAGTGTTTCGATCCAATCAGGTTTTGCGATTGCGTCGTCGTCAAGGAACGCAACTGCCTCACCAGAAGATAATTCAACACCCTTTGTACGACTGTACGACAACCCTCGGTTCTCCTCGTTGCAGTGTATTACTGTGTCGGCCCGCTTACCGAATTGCTCCTCAATGCGATCATACATATCTTCGTTGCCGTCGATAACTAACACCACCTCAATAGGATCGTATGTCTGTGCAAGAACACTTTCTACCGCCTCGATGAACGATTTGTACCGATCCATTGAATATACACAGATAACCACTGAAACCTTCATTATCGGATTACTCACGCCAAGTGTTACATTAAACTACCGACCCCATCGACCTATAGCTGTCTTTCATAAGCCTTATTGACTGATTGAGACTGTGGCAAACTAATGAAAGATGCCGTGCTCGACTACCTCCGGGGTGTGAAGCAGGCAGACTCCCCCGCTGATGTGTTGAAACAAGTGTATCACATTCCAGTATTAGCGGCCCTCATCGCGTTCATGTTGGCCGTCCGGCTCCGCGCACTGGAGAACTTCCAAACTGACGGTGGCGTGACGTTCCGCGGCAACGACCCGTGGTATCACTTCCGGCAGACGAACTATCTGCTCGAACACTTCCCGACGACGATGCCGTTCGACCCGATGACAAACTATCCAACGGGGACGAGCGTCGATCAGTTCGGAACCCTATACGACCAGCTCGTCTCCGGGTTTATTCTCCTCACTAGCTTTGGAGATCCCTCACCCGAGTACGCCGGTTTGATCATGCTCGTTGCCGCACCGGTGTTCCTTACGGCGACTGTCATCCCCGCGTACCTCATCGGGGCCAGATTCGCTGGTCGGTGGCCGGCACTCGTTGGACTCGCCATTTTCGCACTCCTTCCAGGAACCGTTCTCAGATACAGCTTGGTCGGGTTCTACGATCACAGCGCGGCCGAGGTTTTCTTCCAGACACTCGGGGTATTCGGCTTCGTCACCGCGATCGCCGTTGCCCAACAAACCCAACCAGTCTGGGAGTTAGTCGTCGATCGAGACCTCGACGCGCTTCGTCGGCCACTCCTCTACTCCATTGGTGCTGGAGTTGCGGCAGCACTCTACATGTGGGCGTGGCCACCTGGTATCCTCCTTGTCGGCTTCACTGGCATTTTTTTTGCGCTCAAAATCACGACCGATGTGTACCACAACCGGACGCCGGAACCGATGGCGTTCGTCTGTGCCGTTTCGATGACGGTTACTGGAATACTGATGTTTGTTCCATTGAATAGTTTCACTATTAGTGGGGCAACCAACCACAGTCTCCTCCAAGTTATTCTTCCGCTAGGAGTTGGTTTAGGTTCGATCTTCCTCGCATATCTCGCCAGACAGTGGGAATCACGAGAGCTGGATCGGAGCTGGTACCCGGCTGCTGTCGGAGCGTTAATTCTTGTCTCTGCCGTCGCATTCTCTCGATTTGTGGTTGATCTTACCGGTTCTCTCCTCGCACGCATTGGATTCAGTGCAACGGCCGGTGCAAGGACGATCGGTGAAGCATCTCCACCGCTTTCTCAGGATCCCCCCTTCGAGTTTATCTACAGCGAGTATCGACTTGCACTGTTCACCGCGATCGCCGCAGCTCTCGTCATGCTTGCCCGCCCGTTGATCAAAAGTGACGACACGCGCGACACAGGATATGTCGCCGCCGCCCTCACAACAGTCGGCTTGATCTATCTCGGCTCTCCTGTTGTCGACCAGATCGCTGGGATCTTCGGCACGACGTGGCAGGTGCTTGGCTTGCTCATCAGCACTGGTCTGATCGTTGGTGCCACGCTCCGCCATCGTTACGATGCGACCGAACTCTACGTTCTCGTTTGGGGTGCGTTCATCATCTCCGCGGCGTTCACCCAGATCAGGTTCAACTACTATCTTGCCGTCGTCGTCGCCGTCTTCAACGCGATCTTCATCGCCCAAGCAACCGACTTCCTTGATATCCGCGCGACCGCCGGCTCGGTTCGTGATTCCGCACAGAATCTCGAAGGCTGGCAGGTCATGGCCGCGGTGACGATCGTCTTCCTCGTTGTTGCCCCGTTTGTGTTCCCGACGGTTGCGGCGTGGGACACTGGCAGCGCCGACAGCAATCGTCCTGGTGCGATTGAAATCTGGGATGATAGCTTAGAGTGGATGAACGAGGAAACCCCGGCACCCGGAACACTCGAAAATCCTGACGCCGAGGCGATGGATCCAACCGGAACCTACGAGCGACCTGCCGACGGCGACTATGACTACCCAGACGGAGCGTATGGCGTTCAATCGTGGTGGGACTACGGCCACTGGATCACCGTCCATGGTGAACGGATCCCGAACGCCAACCCGTTCCAGCAGGGGGCGACTGCGGCCGCCAACTACCTGCTTGCACCGAATGAAACAGCCGCTGAGGACGCCCTCAACGAAAAGATGGGCGAGGACGGTCAAACGCGATATGTCATGGTCGACTCCCAGATGGCGAACCCGAACTCGAAGTTCTCCGCGCCGACGGTGTTCAACGACAATGTGAGCTTCGATGATTACATCGATGTTGTCTATCAGCAGCGCGGCGAGCAGCTCCAGCCGGTCAGACTCCGCACCCAACAGTACTACGAGAGCCAGATGATCCGGCTGTACGCCTATCACGGGAGCGCGGTCGACCCGTCACCCGTCGTCCTCGATACCGAACAGCGAACCGTTCCGACCCGAGGTGGTGGCGAAACACAGGTTCGGGTCTTCGAGGGTGGAGCTCAAACGTTTGGCTCGCTTGCGGAGGCCGAAGCCTACGTCGAGGAGAACCCCGGTGCCCAGCTTGGCGGCATCGGTGACAACCCAACCGAACGCGTCGACGCGCTTGAGCACTATCGGCTCATCAAGGCCAGCGACACGCCGAGCCGAAACTATCTCAACAGCTACCGCCGACTCCAACAGCAGACCAACGCCTCGGCCGGCTCCCTGCTTCGCAACACACCCTCCTGGGTGAAAACCTTCGAGAAGGTGCCCGGGGCGACCATCGAGGGCTCGGGTGCCCCGGCTGGGAGCGAGGTACGCGCCACGGTGCCGGTCGAGATCCCGGCCAGCGGCAACCAGTTTGCCTACACCCAGTATGCAACCGCCGACGAGAACGGCAACTTTGAGATGACGGTGCCGTACTCGACGACCGGCTACGAGGAGTTCGGCCCCGAAAACGGCTACACGAACGTCAGCGTTCGCGCCACGAGCGAGTACCGACTCCAGGCCACAACCGATGACGGTGGCTTCTATGCCGGCACCGCCAGCGTCGACGAGGCACAGGTCGTCGGTGCCGACGAGACGGCCGTCGATGTCCAACTGAGCGAGGAACAGCCGCTCCAGCTCGGCGGCCAGTCGATCCAAGCCAGCGGCTAACCGAATGCGTCGACTCAGAGCCCTCGGTGGCGTCTATCTCCGCGGGCTTGCGATGGGGGCAGCCGATGCTGTGCCGGGCGTCTCCGGCGGCACCATCGCGCTGATCACCGGCATCTATGAGCGCCTGATCGCCGCGATCACCGCTGTCGACCCTGACCGGTTCCGCCGTATCATCGGGGGGCTTCGTGCCGAGGGTCGTTCTGACGCCGTCGCCGCGCTCCGAGAGCTCGACGCCTTCTTTCTGGCCGCACTCGGCGGAGGAATCCTCACTGCCGTCGTCTCCGTGTTACGGCTCGTCAGCCTGCTTTTAGAGATCGCGCCGGTCGCCACCTACGGCTTCTTTTTCGGCCTGATCGGCGCGTCGGCAGCCGTCCTCTACAGTGAGGTCTCATTGGCGACTCGGGGGCGACAGCTCGCCGCCATCGCGGGTGTTGGGATCGCCTTCGCCCTTTCGGGGTACGCCGCAACCGCACTCGGCTCGTCGCTGCCGATCATCTTCGTCGCCGGCGCGGTCGCGGTCACCGCGATGGTGTTGCCCGGCGTCTCTGGGTCGCTGCTGTTGCTCATGTTCGGCCAGTACGACTACATGTCGACGACGCTCAGCTCGTTCACCGATGGGCTCGTTGCCGCGGCCCGTGGTAACGGCACCGACACTGTGACTGAGACCGCGCCGACGATCGCCGTCTTTCTCGTTGGCGGCGTCGTCGGCCTGTTTACCGTTGCCCACGCGGTTCGGTGGGCGCTCACCAACTATCGTGAGGCAACACTCGTCTTCCTGGTGAGTCTCATTGTCGGTGCGTTGCGAGCCCCGGTCGTCCAAACTGGGATCGAGCTCAGCGAGGCCGGCCGTGCGTGGACACCCGAATCGATCGGGCTTTTTGCTGCTGTCGCCGTCGTTGGTGCTGCTGTCGTCGTCGGCATCGATCGGCTCGCTGGTGGTGTTGGGGTCGGAGCTCAGTCGTGAGATTGTGAAGAGGTGGTGCAGCTATCGCCTATTGTCTGAAACGATATTTCATCTCTCTTATATTGTGGAAACATTAACTACGTTGCATCTACAACTAACTGGTATGTCGACCGCTGTTAAGATGGACGAAGAGGCGAAAGCTGAACTTGAGGCACTCCAGGCTGAGATCAAACTCAAAACAGGAAAAAAGGTCACCCAACAGGAGATCCTCTCCCAACTGATTCGGTCAGCAACCGACGATCGATCCACGTTTATTGACTCCTTTCGCGACGGAGAAGTGGCTCTGAACGAGGCTGCTATTGACCAGTTCAACGAGGGACAGATCTCCTCAGGTGTTGAAACAGATGAAACCGATATTGACGAGATTCTATACGGATGAGCGTGTTCGTCGACACCGGCGTTTTCTACAGGCGGAGCAGGCCGAGTGCCTCGGGGCTTGCCCCCGAGGATGAAAGCCGTACGCTCCGCTAAACGTGTTCCGTTCGCTCGATATACTGCTCAATCGTGTCGGTTGAAACATCACCTGTCGTCCCCACGTAGTACGATTTCTCCCAAAACCCACCGCCCCACAAGAACTCCTCTAAGAACGGCTCGTGTTGTTCCCACATCTCCCGCGCTGTGATGCTCTTGACCGTTCGCACAATCTCGCTCCGTGAGTGCTTCGGGTGAGCGGATACGAACAGGTGAACGTGGTCGGGCGAGATGTGGAGTGACAGTATCTCGTAGCCGTACTTGTCACACACGTCGCGGAAACTCGCCTCCAGCGAATTCTCAATTCGTTCGAGTATCGCGTGGCGGTACTTCGGGCACCACACGAAGTGGTAGTTGACGTTGTACACTGTGTTGTTCGACCGCTTCTCGCCCATACCTACCAACACAACGACCAATCAAAGTATTCTCTAAAGTGACTTACAATCTACCACCAGTAGACTCATGATCGTAAGGGAGCAAGTAGTAGCGTGACGAAGCAACTCAAGATATCTGACTCCGTGTACGACGACCCTGACGAACTCAAGGACGAGGAAGAGCACACGAGTTTCGACAGCGTACTCCGCACGCTCCTCCTCCACTACCGTCACGTTCAACCCAACGACTAAGAATGACTGACGCACAGGCTCTCGTCAAGACGCTGGACTTCCAACTCGACATCCAGAGTGACAACGAGAGCCTGCTGTACGACGCCTGTCTCGAATCGCGCTCGGTGTACAACGAAACCATTCGACTAGCCAAAGAAGGCATGGACTGGGATGCGATTCCCGACCGCGTGGCCGACGACGCCGACCTCGTGAAGAACACGACACAGCGCGTTGTCGCTAAAGCCCTCGGCGCGATGGAGAACTACTACGAGTACGATGACTTCGGCCAGCCGAGCCACACCAAGGACGGCGCGTACCCGCTTCGAGCCAACTACGAAGAAGGCTACAACCTGTCGCTCAACGACGACGGCGACGTGGCGTTCCGCATCAGCGCGAAACCGTACAAGCACGTCAAAGGCGTCCTCGACGGTGACGACGCCCACCTCGACATTCTCAAGACTGCACTCGAAAGCGACGAGTGGAAGATTGGGACGACAGAAGCCCTGTTCCACAACGACAACGCCGAACTACACGTCAACGTCACCAACACCAAGCAGACCGTCCGCGACAAGCAGGACTCACAGACCGTCGTTGGTGTGGACGTGAATGAGGACAACGTGGCTCTGACCGCGCTCTCCGAGAACAGTGTCGAAGATACGTTGGTCATCGACTTCCCCGAAATCAAGTTCGAGCGTCACCGCTATTTCACGATGCGGAAGCGCGTGCAGAACGCGGGGAAAGAGAGCATCCACGACACGCTGGGAGGGTGTGAGGAACGGTTCGTCCGCGACCGACTCCACAAGGTATCTCGGCACATCGTGGAGTGGAGCCGTCAGTTCGAGAGGCCGTGCATCGTCTTTGAAGACCTCAAAGAGATGCGCGACAGTATCGACTACGGCACGCGGATGAACCGACGCTTGCACCACCTCCCGTTCCGCGCTCTCCAATACTACACCTCGTACAAGGCGTCGTTTGAGGGTGTTCCGACTGCGTGGATTAATCCCGAGTACACGAGTCAACGGTGTCCGATGTGCGGTCACACAGAGCGAGCGAATCGCAACAAGAAGCGGTTCAAGTGCAGTTCCTGTGAGCATCAAGACCACAGCGACCGAGGTGCAAGCGTCAACGTCGCCGTAAAGGGTATCAAGAAGCATCAAGACTGGAATGTGCCTGCTCTCAACAACCTTCCCCAAGTCAAGAAGGTGCGACGGCGGGCATCGGGGGCCGTGGACGCCCCGACCGTGGCCTCGGATACCGCGAAAGGGCATCATCCCGATGGTATCAGAGGCGTATCCGACTAATCCACGGGAAGCCTCGGGGCTGACCCCGAGGCGGTTCACGCTCACCACGATACCGACGCCAGCTGACATGCCGTTGGTGCCGAAGCGTTGACCGAAGTTCTCCGGTCACCCGAATACGGCCGCGTCATGACAAGCGACTATATATACGATGAGGCGGTCACGTTGACTCAGATGCGAACGGGTGATGTTGAGGCCGGCCTTGAGCTTGGCCGACGGATTCGCGGTGACGGCTATCCGTCGGCGATCGAACTCCTGTACTCCTCACAGAGATTGTTCGACCGGGCTGTGACCATCCAGCAAACCTACGCCGACCACGGGCTCAGTTTTACTGACGCTTTCTCTGTGGCCATGGTCGAATCCAACGATATTGATTGCCTGCTGAGCTTCGACGATGACTTTGATGGGGTCGTCGATCGACTCGCTCCGGAAACGCTTGTTTCAGAATGACGGCGGTTTGATCCCAGCCGGAGCTACAACAGCTGAAAGACGTGCTGATCTCCATCTGTGCGCTCCTACCACTCTCGAAACCCTGTTGCGTGTTGATCTGAAAACTCCCGAAACGAGAGAGCCCTGATTTATCCACGAGTCGTGGTACCACATGCCTTCGAATTTCGAAACGAAGATGCGGATCTCGCAATCTTTCGTCGGCCTTATTACGATGAGCGTATTCCCCGAGCACAATGAGCGATGAGTCAGCGACAGACGAGGAGGATCGCACGATCCTACTGATCGGCAGTGGGCCGATCCAGATCGGACAGGCCGCCGAATTCGACTACTCCGGCGCGCAGGCCTGCCGAGCACTCCAGGAGGAAGGCGCACGCGTCGTCCTCGTCAACTCCAACCCGGCGACGATTATGACTGACCCGGAGATGGCCGACGAGGTCTACATCGAGCCGATCAACACTGAAGCGATCAGCGAAGTCATCCGCAAGGAGAATCCCGACGGCGTCATCGCTGGCCTCGGCGGTCAGACCGGGCTCAACGTCACCGCCGAACTCGCCGAGGAGGGTGTGCTTGAGGAGTACGATGTCGAGATCATGGGCACCCCGCTCGACACCATCTACGCGACCGAAGACCGCGATCTGTTCCGCCAGCGGATGGAGGAAATCGGTGAGCCGGTCGCCAAATCGACGACGATCTCCCTTGATGAGGACGAGTCGGTCACCGATTTCGACGAGGATGCCTTCCGCGGCCGCGTCGAGGACGCCTTAGAGGAGGTCGGTGGCCTCCCTGTCATCGCCCGCACGACCTACACGCTCGGCGGCTCGGGGTCGGGCATCGTCGACGACTTCGAGGAACTCGTCGAGCGCGTCCGCAAGGGCCTCCGCCTCTCGCGGAACAGCGAAGTCCTCGTGACGGAATCCATCGAGGGCTGGGTCGAACTCGAATACGAGGTCATGCGCGACGCCGACGACTCGACGGTCATCATCTGCAACATGGAGAACATCGACCCGATGGGCATCCACACCGGCGAGTCGACGGTCGTCACCCCCTCGCAGGTCATCCCCGACAAAGGCCACCAGGAGATGCGCGATTCCGCGCTGAAAGTCATCCGCGAACTCGGCATCGAGGGCGGCTGTAACATCCAACACGCCTGGCGCGACGATGGCACCCCCGGCGGCGAGTACCGCGTTGTCGAGGTCAACCCCCGCGTCTCGCGCTCCTCGGCACTCGCCTCGAAGGCGACGGGCTACCCCATCGCCCGTGTGACTGCGAAGGTCGCCCTCGGTAAACGCTTGCATGAGATCACCAACGAGATCACCGGTGAGACGACCGCGGCCTTCGAACCCGCCATCGACTACGTCGTCACCAAGGTGCCGCGCTGGCCGATCGACAAGTTCGACGACGTAGACTTCGAGATCGACACGGCGATGAAATCAACCGGTGAGGCGATGGCGATCGGTTCGACCTTCGAGGAGTCGCTGATGAAGGCCCTCCGCTCCTCGGAGTACGATCCGGCAGTCAACTGGAACGAGATTGACGGCAAGACACTCGAATCCGAGTATCTTGAACGTCCTTCGCCTGATCGCCCCTACGCCATGTTTGAGGCCTTCGACCGCGGCTACTCGGTACAGGAGGTTATCGATCTCACGGGGATCAAGGAGTGGTACGTCGAGCGGTTCAAACGCATCAGTGATTCCGCACAAGCCGCCCAAGATGGCGACTTCACGCCCGCGGCAACGGCCGGCTACACGAACAACGAGATCGCTGAGATCGCCGACGGCGGCGTCGAGGTCGACACCATCGAACAGGAAGTCCCGGGTCGCAACTACAAACAGGTCGACACCTGCGCCGGCGAGTTCAGAGCCGAAACCCCCTATTACTACTCCGCGCGCTTGCCGGAGTTCCATAGCGGCCCGCTGCTCGGCGATGAGGCCGCCGGCGAACTCCGTGTCGACAAGGAGACCGAAAGCGTCGTCGTCGTCGGTGGCGGCCCGATCCGCATCGGCCAGGGTGTTGAGTTCGACTACTGTTCAGTCCATGCTGTCCAGGCTCTCCGTGATCTGGATGTCGAAGCCCACGTCGTCAACAACAACCCCGAGACAGTCTCGACGGACTACGACACCTCTGATGGGCTGTTCTTCGATCCGATCTCCGCCGAGGAGGTTGCTGATGTCGTTGAGGCAACCGGTGCTGACGGCGTGATGGTGCAGTTCGGCGGCCAGACCTCGGTCAACATCGGTGAACCGCTGCAGGACGAAATCGACCGTCGTGGCCTCGATTGCGATATTATGGGCACGACGGTCGAAGCGATGGATCTCGCCGAAGACCGCGATCGGTTCAACGAACTGATGGACGATCTCGGCATTGCTCAGCCAGAGGGTGGCACGGCGACCTCCGAGAACGAGGCTCTCGAACTCGCCCACGATATCGGCTACCCCGTCCTTGTTCGCCCGAGCTACGTGCTTGGTGGCCGCGCGATGCGGGTTGTCCACGATGACGCCGAACTCGAACACTATATCGAGGAGGCCGTTCGCGTCTCCCCTGATAAACCGATCCTCATCGACGAGTTCCTGAGCGACGCGGTCGAACTCGATGTCGACGCCGTCGCCGACGGCGAGGACGTGCTGATCGGCGGCATCATGGAACACGTCGAAAGCGCGGGTGTCCACTCCGGCGATTCAGCGTGTCTGATCCCGCCGCGCTCGCTGTCCGAGGAGACGCTGGCCCGTGTCCGCGAGGTGACCGAAGATATCGCCACCGCTCTTGAAACGGTCGGCCTGCTCAACGTCCAGTTGGCTGTCCGCGACGGCGAGGTCTTCGTCCTTGAGGCGAACCCACGCTCCTCCCGTACCGTCCCGTTTGTCTCGAAGGCCACCGGCGTCCCGATCGCCAAACTCGCCGCGAAGGTGATGACCGGGCTCTCCTTGGATGAGATCGACGCCGCCGAGCAGATCCCCGAACAGACCAGCGTCAAGGAGGTCGTGCTCCCGTTCGACCGCCTGCAGGGCTCGGATCCCCGTCTTGGCCCGGAGATGAAATCCACCGGCGAGGTTATGGGCAGTGCCGACACCTTCGGGAAAGCCTACGACAAAGCCCAAGATGCCACTGGCAAGTCGATCCCGGAATCCGGCACGATCGCGCTTGATCTCTCGGCTGAGGCCTTCCCCGATCCCGACACCGAGGCCGGTGAACAACTGGCCGACGGGTTCGGTGAGTTCTTCGAGTTCAGCGAGGCCGTCGATCTGATCGATGCCGCCCGCGCCGGTGAACTCGACATCATCGTCTCGCGTGACCGCGATCTGTTGGAGGTCGCCGTCGAGGAGGAGATCACCTACTTCTCGACGCCGGCCAGCGCGAACGCCGCGCTTGAAGCCCTCCAGGCCAGCGATGAACCGATCGACGTGAAATCGATCGCCAGCCGCCCAAAACGCGTCGAGCAGTGGGGTAAGTAGGCAGACGCCGTCTGTCGTCTCGACCGTAACCTCAGTACAGCCCAAGACTTTCTTTGATCGCTACGTCGATCTTCCGTAACTCTTCTGCGGGAACTGATCCGAGTCGTTGCTGAACCCGTGCTCCGATGTCAACAACTCGAATTTGGCTCAAATCAGCGACGGAGTCACTATTTAATGGCGTCTTGGAGGCCAATAGTTCGACCTCAAATGGATAGATATCAGCTGGATCGTACCGTGTGGTAAATGGGGCAACGATCGTTGTCGGCGAGTGCTCGTTTCCAACATCATTTTGAACAACCACACATGGCCTGTTCGCTCCCTGTTGTTCGCTACCCTCTGTTGGATTCAGTCGAACGACAACGATATCACCACGACGGAGTTTCATATTCTCTCACCTACTCTTCTCTCGTCCACTCTGGTGTATCACCAAGTCGCTCAGTTGCCTCTGTGGAGGCATTTTCCATCTCCTCGGCAAGTGTGCGCGACCGGTCAGCGTGCTTCCGGTAGCCTTCAGCAAGCCGCTCTTCATCGGTTGGTGGCTTCAGAACGATTTCGTCGTCTGTTTCTCTGATTGTTATCTCCTCCCCACGTTTGAGTCCGTGACGTTCGCGCAACTCCTTTGGAATCGTGATCTGCCCTCGCTCGCCGATCTTCCGTCTGTGTTCACGCATGCTGATTCATACTTTTTTCATACGCATAGAACTGCCGGCTGAAGGAGCGAACATGAGGTATTGATCGGATTCTGGCTAGCAGTGTCCTGCTCGGTGTCACCATGCTTCGCCAGCCAGAAGCGGATATATCCGCCTGCAACCCCTATCAGTGGTAATGGGACGGACTGCGGCAACTGACGAGCAACGCGATACAGCGACGCCGGCAACCGAGGCAGCGACAACCGGCTCTGCGACCGCTCCGGCACTCGCCATCGAGAGCCTCTCGAAGCAGTTTGGCGATGGCGAAAACACGGTGGTAGCGGTCGACGACGTGAGTCTCACCGTCGACCCCGGCACTGTCGTTGGGCTGCTCGGCCCAAACGGGGCGGGCAAAACGACGCTGATAAAATGCGCACTCGGGATCGTGCTGCCCGACACCGGCGCAGTTCGCGTCTTTGGGAGTGATGTTGCCGACAGCCACCAAGCAGCGTACGCGAATGTCGACGCGATGCTCGAAGGTGCGCGCAACGACTACTGGCGGCTTACTGTCCGCGAAAATCTGCGGTATTTTGCGACGATTCACGGCGTTGATCCGGCCTCGGTTGCCACGCGCCACGACCGCCTGCTTGACCGCCTCAACCTCGCCGACAAAGCCGATACACCCGTCCGAGAGCTGTCCCGCGGGATGAAACAGAAGGTGTCGCTGGCGAGCGTTCTCGCTGGGGGTGCGGATCTCGTTTTCCTCGATGAACCAACATTGGGACTTGATGTCGAAAGTGCGCGGACGTTGCGCCGTGAGCTGCGCCGACTCGCCTACGAGGAGGGGCTGACGATCGTACTCAGCAGTCACAATATGGGTGTCATCGAGGCCGTCTGTGACCGTGTGGTGATGATGACCGATGGCCGCATTGTCGCCGACAACACCGTATCAGCACTGCTGTCGGCAGCCGATCGCAACGTGGTGCGGATCACCAGCCCGGATATCGATACAGCACTCCTCACCACACTCCGATCGACATTCGATGTGCAGGCGGTTGAATCGACCTCCGATGGCACCCGTGTCGACATCGCCGCCGGGGGCGACACCCTCTATGCGGTGATGGAGACGCTCCGTGCCGACGATGTAACCATCGAGACGATCCAGACACTCAAACCGGAACTCGAAGATGTGTTTGTCGAGTTGACCGGACTGGCACCTGAGCAGGCCGAACAGCGGAGTGGGTCGCTATGACCGACGACCCCGAGAGCACAACAACGAGTACGACCGCCAACGCAGTCCCATCAGCCAGCGGTGCCACCGTATCGTCTGCCTCCACCAGCCACGATTCGGAGCCCAAGCCAGCCACCTATTACCATCTCGCAAAAGCCGTGCTGTACCGCGAATTCCTGATCTTTGTTCGCTATCCAGCCAACGCCATCGGTGGGATTGTCGTGGCACTGTTTTTCTTCGGGGTTCTGTTTTACGGCGGGCGACTGCTGACCGGCCGCGCGCTCACCGACTCGATCGAGGGGATCATCGTCGGCTACTTTCTGTGGACGCTGTCGGTTGGGGCATACTCGTCGGTCTCGAATGATCTTGGTAGCGAGGTACAGTGGGGCACGCTTGAACGGCATATTACAACGCCGTTTGGGTTTGCACCGGTGGCACTGCTCAAGGGGGTCGCAAAGATCGTTCGCACCTTTCTCACGAGTGCGGTCATTCTCGCAGCAATGCTCCTGCTCACCGGCACACAACTGAGCCTCTCACCGTTCACAGTCGTCGTCATCGCCGGACTTTCGATCACCTCGGTGCTTGGCCTCGGGTTTGCGGCCGGTGGCATTACCGTCCTGTACAAACGGATCGGCAACTGGCTGAATCTCCTGCAGTTCGGCTTTGTCGTTCTCATTTCAGCCCCTGTCTTCGACGCGCCGTGGACTCGCGTCCTGCCGCTGGCCCATGGCAGCGCGCTCCTCCAACGGGCGATGGTCGACGGGATCCGGCTCTGGGAGTTTGGCCTGCTTGAGCTTGGCCTGCTTGTCGGTGTTGCAGGTGGCTACCTCGCTGGCGGCTATCTCGTTTTTCAGCTCGCCACACGGCGCGCCAGACGGCTCGGCGTGCTCGGCGATTACTGACAGCCGGGAACACCCCCCGATCACCTACACCCGGCGTAAACGCCGGGGTTTGTCGGTGAACTCCCGGTCTACCCGCGTGATGCGGTGGGCGTAAAATCGCCACTCCCGTTCATTGTTCCCGACTTCAGGGCGAGGTGATTGGTCGCCCCTCCAGCACCAGACTTACGCCGGTTCTGGAGATACCGCGCTGCGATGTTTCGAGCCGCGTTGTAGTCGCTGTGTAGCTCCTTGCCGCACTTTTGACACACAAACTCATCGCCGTCACGGTTCTGCTTGTGTGTGAATCCACACTCGGTGTGACTGCACTGCCGACTGGTGTAGGCTGGATTCACCATCTCGACAGTGATCCCTTCGGCCTTCGCCTTGTACGTGATCTGTCGGGCTAGCTCACTGAACGCCCACTGTTGGAATTTGCTCAGGTCACCGATCCGCTCGCGGATACCCGCTAAGTCTTCCAGCACGATGGTATCACAGTCGTTGGCGACGGCTTCGGCGACTACTTGTTTCGATACATTGTGCAGGTAGTCATCACTCCAGTTTGCGAACCGACTACCGATTGACTGGATCGTGAGATGTGCAGACCGCGTGCCCTGTTGTTGGAGTTTCCCGCGTCGGCGTTCGTACTCCCGGCGTTTGTGGTTGAACAGGTCGGCATTACCGATGAACGCACCGGAGCTAGTCACAGCGAGATACCCGTCCACGTTTCTATCGACGCCAAGGACTGTTCGGCCCTCGGCCTCTCCCTGCGGCTCATCACGTTCTTTAACGGTTTTTAGGCGGTAAGTCCCCTTCCTCAAGGAGCAACGCAGTGAGCAGAGCGAACGAGTAGCGCAGTAGGGAGGGGATACACCGCCGTCATTGTCTCCCAAACGCTCTGTGGCGACCGGCCCACAGGCCCACGCCAACCACAAGCCATTTGTATGTAAATTACATAAGTTATGATGTGGCAACGCGAAAAACCATCTCCATCCGTGACGATCAAGAGAAATGGATTCAGGACAATCACCTGAGTCTTTCTTCGTTTGTCCAAGAGCAACTGGACGAGCTGATCGAAGAACGAGAGTCATAGATGAAGTACAACTACAAGTATCGACTTGACCCACCGGAAGCCCTCACCGAGACGCTTCTGTACCACGTCGATACTTGTAGGCAACTCTACAACCACGTCCTCTACAAACTCAACGAGTCCGATGAGATTCCCGCACGCTACAAGATACAGGGAACACTCCCCGACCTCAAATCGTGGTGGGACGAGCTCGGAAACGTTCACTCGAAAGTGTTGCAGATGGTCGTCAAGCGCGTCTATGACAACCTTTCAACGCTCAAAGCGCAGAAAGAGAACGGACGCGCCGTGGGGATGCTCAAATGGAAACCGCCTCGGGAGTATCGCTCTCTCACCTACAACCAGTCCGGCTTCAAACTCAAGAATACGGGTGGCCGGCCTGTGCTGTGGTTGAGCAAAATCGGTGGGATTCCGATTCACCTCCACCGAGATATCCCCGAGAACGCGACCATCAAACAGGTCACGGTCAAACAAGAACCCACAGGCGAGTGGTTCGCCACCTTCGGTATCGACATCGACGAGGACACGCCCAAGAAACCTGAGAACCCAGAGCGGTGTGTTGGGATCGACGTTGGCATACTCAAATACGTTCACGATACGGACGGCAGTGCTGTCGAGTCGCCTGACTTGTCGGCTGAACGTGAGCGGTTAGAACGCGCCCAGCGCAACCTCTCACGGAAGGAACACGGCTCTGCGAATTGGGAGCAACAACGGCAGGTAGTTGCCCAACACCATGCCGATCTAAAACGGAAGCGACGTGATTTCTTGCACAAGTTGTCGAACTACTATGCCACTGAATACGATCTAGTGGCTGTCGAGGACTTGGACGCGAAAGGGTTGGTTGAGCTGCCCGGCAACTCACGCAATAGAGCGTCGGCGGCGTGGGGGAGGTTCAAGCAGATGCTCACATACAAATGCGAGAGGGAAGGAACGCACTTTGTCGCAGTTGATCCAGCGGATACAACCAAAGAGTGTGCGAGCTGTGGTGTGAAAACAGAAAAGCCACTATGGGTTAGAGAACACTCTTGTCCCGCCTGCGGGTTTGAAGCAGATCGAGACGCGAACGCGGCGATCAACATACTTTCTCGTGGTCTTTCAGAACTACAAATAGGAGTGGGACACTCCGAAGAAACGCCTGTGGAGACTGCGCTCCCTGTGGATACACCCGTATCTGCAAAGCGCGTCATAGAAGCAGGAAGCCCCACCCTCAAGGAGCGAACCGCGTCAGCGGTGAGCGAGTAGGGTGGGGTAGTTCACTTATTGAAACGTGGAGATAGTAGGCATCTGATTGGCGGTCGTAGCGGAGTTTCGCCCCTTGTTTCTCCCACTCGTCTGACTCCATGTAGTCGGCTTGAATAGAGCCGTTAGGATAGACGTATTCGGCTTTGACACGCCCGTTGCCGTAAGCGGCAAGCGTACAATATCCGTCGAAATAGCTGATTGCACTGGTATTGTAGACGGTCGTATTCGACGTGAATACCGGCTTAGAAACTTTCTCACCCTCTTTCATGCGGTCGACGACGCCACGGAGTGCATCGGCGGCATGGTTGACTGCGGCAACACAGAGGTCAGAGTGTAGTCCGGTTTCGTCTCGGATGTCGTCGTAGAGGTATGGTTGAAGCTGGGAGCGAGATGTGATCACGTAGCCGTCGTCGTTGCCCTCCCATCCTCGATCAGTGAACCGTTGGGCGGCGTTCCTGAAGGTGTCCATTGTTTCCTTCAGGTCGTCCCGGCGGTCGTCGGGGACAGAGAGTTTGACAACAGCGGTACGTTGAATCTCCGTCTACACATCACAAGTGGTGTTATGTAGTTATAAACGTTGGGGAGTTGGTCGGCACGGCGTGTGTCGGGAGATCGGCACTCATGGCGCGATTCCCGCCCGGTCGCCAGACTGCGTCTGGCGGGCAACCAGAACGCAGTTCTGGTGACGGCCTGAAGGCCGGGACTCCCTCGCTGTATTAGGTGGCCCGAACACGGCCCTACGAGAGTTTGTCGAGTGCCGCAAAGAAATCAGCCACCGGCCCGACGAGTCGCACCGGTGTTTCGGCCCGCGAAACGGTGATTTCTGCGGGTGTTTCAATCTCGTGTGGCCGTCGTCCGTCGCTGACAACGACCGCGTGGTCGGCATCGTCGACAGCCACCGTCACCTCACAGTCACCGCCGACGACCAGCGGCGGCATGCCATCGACACCACACATCTCGTTGACGATCAACGCGCCGATCGAGGGGTGGACGATCGGCCCGTTCTCACTGAGATTGTAGGCTGTGCTGCCGGTCGGCGTGGCGATCATCACGCCGTCGGCGTGGTCGTGGGTGTACTCCGAGCCGTCGATTGTCACCCGGAACGTCGCGCCGCCGTCAGGGCCGCGCCGTGGGCCGGTCACAATGATTTCGTTGACCGCAGGAACGCTTTCGAACCCCTCACACCGAGCGGTGAGCCGCGGGGCCTCTCTGATCGTGTGATCGCCGGCGTCGATCGCCTCAACAGCCTCTCTGACGGCGGCAACCGCGTTTTCTGGACTCACGGCGTTCAAAAACCCGACCTCCCCGAGGTTGACACCCAACATCGGTGCCCCACCGGCGGCGCGTGCGGCAAACAGAAAGGTGCCGTCGCCACCGATGCTGACAACCAGATCACAGGTCGCAAACACACCCACGTCGCTGCTAGCGGCCACGTTGTCGACCGTGTTTGCCGTGGCCGCCGGCTCCTCCAGCGCGGCGGCGGTGGCGGCATCAAGCCGTGTCGACACCCCGCCGTCGGTGAGGGCGGTTTGGATCGACTCGGCGACACTGACCGCCCGGCTGTTGTCCCGCTGTGCGACGAGGCCGACATCCATACCTCCGGATTCTCGCCGGGGTGGCAAAAGGGCTGTGTCACCACCGTCTGCGCCCGGCTTGTCAGCGTTGGTCAGTCGTGGCGGGTGAGACAGGTCGGCAGGCCGATCAGCTCGACGGGCTCGGAGTTGTCGGGCGAGTAGACAACGAACTGGCCTTTCTCCATGTAGGGTACCTTCGACTGCAGATTCGTGGGGATATTGACGCTGTTGATCGCATCCTCATCACCGAGGTTGAGCACCAGCTTCGTGTTCAACTGCTTAAATACCGGATCGGCGATATCCTGTGGATCCTGCGTAATGAGAAAGAGGCCAAGCCGCTCCTTGCGACCCTGTTTTGCGGCCTCGGTAAACTTCTGGACGACCTTGCGGGCCTGCACGGTGTCGGCGTCGGCAAGGAAGTTGTGGGCCTCGTCCATCCCTACCACGACCGGCGTCTCTTTGATTCGGTCGCTGGCGGGCGCATTCGAGAGCTTGTTGTCGATCAGGTACGCTGAGACGGCAAGCACACACAGCTCCTTTGCGCGACTCGATGAGAGGTGGTAGGTCGGCACCACCGTTAGCCCCCCCGGGCGGACAAGCTGGTGGTCGAGTTCGGTGATCGGTTTTGCTGATTGGTCGAAGATCCCAGCGGGCATCCCGAAGACCCGTCGTTTGATCGCATCAAACGTTGCCTCGTGGACGCGGCCGGATTCGTCGAGCTCCTCTTTCAGGGCTGGATCATCGAGGAACGATGTAAACTGGCCGTAGGTTCCCGATTTGCCGTACTGTCGGAAGAACCGATTCAGCAGCGTTTGCAGCCCCGAATACTGATTATCGTTGAGGCTGCTACCGGCGACGAGCCACGGCCGTTGCTTTGTCATCGAAAACGGAACGGTAAACTGGATCTGTTCGGCGCGGTGGCCCTCGCCAGGATAGCTCGTCCCGTCTTCGGTGGGGACAAGCGCGATCGTGTCGTCGACGCCGCCGTAGGCGACGCCCTCCCGCTCCAGTTTGCGGGCGAAGCCGTCGTCAAGCTCGGGATTGTCGTCGTGCATCTGGGCGTACTCGTCTTGGGGGTCGAACTGGACGACCGCCGGCGAGACAGTCCGTCTATCGTCCATCGGGTACGCGCGCTCGTCGCTGAGATACTGCCGGAGAATATTCTTTGCGGCGTGCGTTTTCCCGGAGCCGGTGCCGCCGGCGACCAGCGTGTGCCGAAAGACCAGCGGGTCGCCGGCCTCGTAGTCGTCGGTCAGCCGATAATCGATCGTCGGCGGCTGGGCGGCGGTTTCGACCGTCTCGCCGCCGACCGAGAGATGGCCGAGGAAAACGCCCTCCTCGGGGATGTTGAGCCCGGTTTTGATCTGCTCGCTGTCGGTCGCCTGTCTGAGAATCGCCCCCGGCTTGGGCACGCGATCGGTCATCCGGCGGTTGAGCTCGACGGTGCCGTCATCGTCATACTCCTCGTAGAGGACGGCGACGGGGTCGAGGTCGGCCATGAACTTGTAGTCGCGTTCCTCGAAGGTCGACTGCCGCATCATCCGGCGGGCGTGTATCTCGGTGGCGTCGTCGGCATGGAACTCCTGGGCGTATTCGAGGCCGGTGATCCGACAGAACAGCGTTTCATCGTCCGGATACGGGACAAGGAGATATTTCCCGATCCGCACGGCCTCGCGGTTGCCGGTCGTGATGAACGCCCGCAGTGTTGTCTCGTCGTCGTCCTCGGCAACGCGCAGGCCTTGGGAGACCGACAGCGCGCCCATTCCGGTGTCATCACCCGCCACGTCGGCGGCGATGAGCTCGAAGCTGTCACGGTCGTCTGTGTTGTTGTCGCTGTGATTGTCGATCGTGTCAGATTCAGCGCTGCCTGCGGCTGTCCCGCCGTCAGCCGACGACACCGAGTCGGATTCTGTCTCGCCTTCGTCGGTGTCGTCGGTCACGTCACTAAAATCCTCCAGCGTCATACAGTGGGGTACCGCTGTGGGGGTAAACTCCTTTCCCCTATCGACCGCGGGGTCGCTGGCTTTTATTTCTCGGCGATAGTATCGACTGGTATGGAGTACGACGCAGACAGCACCGCGCTCATCGTTGTCGACATGCAAAACGGCTTTTGTCACCTGGATGGCTCATTGTACGCGCCCGGCAGCGAGGCCGCCATCGACCCGGTCGGCGATCTCGTCGACCGCGCTCACGATGCAGGGATGCCAGTCGTCTACACCCGGGATGTCCACCCGCCGGAGCAGTTCGATGATGCTCACTACTACGATGAATTCGATCGCTGGGGTGAACACGTCGTCGAAGGCAGCTGGGAAGCCGAGATCGTCGACGACCTGCCTGTCGGTGACGACGATCACGTTGTCGTTAAACACACCTACGATGCCTTCTATCAAACCGAATTGGAAGGCTGGTTGAACGCCCACGGGATCGAGGATCTCCTGATCTGTGGCACCCTCGCCAACGTCTGTGTGTTCCACACTGCCGGCAGTGCTGGCGTGCGGGATTTCAAGCCGGTCGTCATCGAGGACGCGCTGGGCTACATCGAGGAGGGTGATCGCGAGTATGCGGTCGATCACTGTGAGTTCCTGTTTGGCGAGGTTACGACCAGCAAGGAGCTGTCGTTCGCGTAGCTCGGTAATCCAACTAAAGGACGCGTTCGATATCGGCGAGTATGTCGTCGAAGGCGGCCAGCTGTTCGTCGTGTGTCGTCTCAGGCTCCTTGGCTGTCGGTACGGCATCGGCTGCTCCGTAAATAACGATCCCCTCCTCGTGGATTGATCGCCGGAGGGCTGCTCCCGTGTGAGCAAGAGGCACAACATCGATCGCGTCAGTTCCGAGCTCAGCACTGAGTCGTTCGATCAGCCGGAGTCTAGCTCGGGTTCGTGCGGTTGAATCAAGATCGTCGTCGAACGCAACTGCGAGATTGATGTCACTGTCGCCGGTAACTTCGCCGCGTGCATGTGAGCCATACAGCACGGCAACCGTGACCGGGGCGTCGGCAAGCACCGAGACGAGTCGATCAGGGTCGACCGAAAGGCTCGCTATTTTGTCGATCTCTCGCATCGATTATCGATTGGGTCGCAGGCGACGTGAATTACCCTACCCTACTCGCTCACGGCTGACGCCGTTCGCTCCTTGAGAATAGGGCTTCCTGCTTCCACGACGCGCTTTGCAGACACCGAATCGGTGTCCGTAGGGAGCACAGTCTCCACAGGCGTTGATTCGGAGTGTCCCACTCCTAGTTTTGACAACCCGCGAGAAAGGATGTTCCACGCTGCGTTCGCGTCTCTGTCCGCCTCAAACCCGCAGGCAGGACAGGAATGTTTCCGAACCCACAACGGTTTTTCCGTCGAAACGCCGCAAGACGCACACTCTTTGGTTGTCCCTCTCGAACCAACAGCGACAAAGTGCGTTCCTTCCCGTTCACACTTGTATTCAAGCATCCGCTTGAACGTCCCCCACGCCGCCGACGCTCGCTTCCGAGAGTTGCCCGGTAGTTCGACCAACCCCTTCGCGTCCAAGTCTTCCACGGCCACGAGGTCGTACTCCCGAGCGTAGTACGCTGAGAGCTTGTGGAGGTAGTCTCGCCGCTTGTTCTTCAACTCGGCGTGGCGTTCGGCCACGTCCTGCCGTTGTTTCTCCCAATTCGCAGAGCCGTGTTCTTTCTGGGAGAGGTCACGTTGAGAGCGTTCGAGTCGGTCGCGTTCGTCCGAAAGGTCGAGCGATTCGACCGCAGTGCCATCAGTGTCGTGTACGTACTTGAGAATCCCCACGTCGATGCCGACGCATTCCTCAGGGTTCGCTGGTTTCTCGGGTGGGGCTTCGTCCACGTCGATGCCGAACGTGGCGTACCATTCTCCCGTGGGTTCTTCTTTGACCGTGACCTGTTTGATGGTCGCGTTCTCAGGGATGTCCCGGTGAAGATTGACGGGTATCTCACCGATTTTGCTCAACCACAGCACAGGCCGACCACTCGTATTCTTGAGTTTGAAGCCGGACTGGTTGTAGGTGAGCGAGCGGTACTCCCGAGGCGGTTTCCAATTGAGCATCCCCACAGCGCGTCCGTTCTCTTTCTGTGCTTTCAGCGTGGAGAGGTTGTCGTAGACGCGTTTGACGACCATCTGCAACACTTTCGAGTGAACACCGTTCAGGTCATTCCACCACTCTTTGAGGTCAGGAAGTGTGTCCTGTATCTTGTAGCGTGCTGGAATATCGTCTGTCTCGTTGATTTTGTAGAGGACGTGATTGTACAGTTGCCTACAAGTATCGACGTGGTGCAGAAGCGTCTCAACGATGTCTTCTGACGGGTCAAGTTGATACTTGTAGTTATAGTGCATTGACTAATCGTCTGAGTCGGGTTCGGAGACGCGGACGACTTTCACGTCGGCTCCACGCCAGCGTTTAGGAACTATCTGTACCAAGGAGAGAATCCCGGCGTTTACGCCGGGCGTGAATCCGACAATCCCGACATTTATATCGAATGGTTTCATAATATACATTGACCAAGGCGGTATATCCGCCCCCATGTCGGGATAATCGGACAATATTGGGATTCCATCTCTGGCTTTCGCAGGTACCCCTGCGTGAGAGGGTATGGACACCGACGTAAAATAATCAGGTAACTCTGAATCCCTTACAGGATAGGAGTAGCGGGGGCGTGGCACTCCCAACACTTGTCGGTGTGGAAACTCGAGGTTCCCAAATCAACCGCTTCCAGTGCGGTGGGAAGCCTCGCCGTTTACGGCGAGGAGGATGTCACAACGTGGGCACTATTCCCTGACGGTTTTGCCGTTCCGTTGAGGACTTCTTTTCCTTTGATTTCAAACCTATCCATCACCAGTGTATATGCTATGAATAGACATAAAAGTAGCGGTGGGCTTGTGGGCCAAGCGTTGTGAGTGTTTAACAATTGTGCGGCACTGTATCCCCTCCCCACTGCGCTACTCGGTCGCTTCGCTCCCTGTGTAGCTCCTTGAGGAAGAGGACTTAGTGCTTAATTTCGGGTTAATACTCACTCCGACCGGCACCGATTCCCGAACCGTTAACGACCTGCCAGCCGCCCGTTCAGATATGCCCCCAGGTGATCTCGAAGCTGTTTCCGACCGACCGGATCTCTACTACGTCGACACCGGGATGTACGATGTCGCCGGCTACGGCGCGGTCTACATCCTCGACACCGCCGAGCCGGCGGTCATCGACACCGGGATCGGCACCAACCGCGAGTACATCTTCGACGCCCTCGGCGAACTCGGGATCGACGCGTTGAGCTACATTCTACCAACCCACGTCCACCTCGATCACGCCGGCGGTGCGGGCTTTCTCGCCGAGGCGTTTCCGGACGCCGAGGTACTCGTCGATGACCGCGGGGTCGACCACCTCATCGATCCGGGTCGCTTGATCGAAGGCACGAAGGCCGCTGTCGACGAGATGTGGCCCTACTACACCGAGCCCAAACCTATCCCAGCTGATCGGATCGCTGGCCTTGCTGATGGCGATGAGATCGATCTCGGTGACCGAACGCTGACGGCGTATGCGGCTCCGGGCCACGCCCCTCACCAACTCATCTTCGAGACCGACGGCCTCGTGTTCACCGGCGATGCCGCCGGCATCTACGTTGCCGCCCGCGATGAGATCCATGTCACCTCGCCACCACCGCAGTTCGATGTCCAGCACTGTCTCGACGACGTGTCGATGATCCAGTCACTCGACCCCGACACGCTCTGTTTTGCTCACTTTGGCCCGCGAGATTACGACGAGGGACTGCTCGATGGCTACAAACGGGGTCTCATCGAGTGGGTCGAAGCGATCCGCCGGCAACGCGAGCGGCAAGCCGACGACGGGGCAGTTATTGATCACTTCGTCACAAACACCGATCTCACCGAGATCTGGGGCACCGAGAAAGGGTGGGCCGAAACGCGGCTCAATGTTCGCGGCGTCTTGGCCGCCCTCGATCAGGGCCGTGTCGATGGTAACGGGGCGTCGTAGCTGCCAAACGCTGCGCTGCAGATTTGATCGCTTTACTCCTAAATTCGATCGCAGTCGGGCGATTTAACGCGCGCCAAACGCCGATTTGTCGCGGCAAAATCCCGGTTTGCCGACGCCGAATTCGCAACCGTATTTATGACCCTCTCAGCCATGGGTGGCGTGTATGCAGCCCTCCCGAACACCACATGCTGCGGAACCGACCGAGGATATCGCTGTCGACGAGGTACTGTCGTTGCTTGCCGACGACTACGCCCAGTCGATTCTTCACGCGCTGGCTGACGGCGAACAAACAGCGGGGGAGATCGCCGATCGCTGTGAGGCATCGACGGTCACAGTCTACCGCCGACTGAACCGGCTTGAAACCGTCGGCCTTGTCACAACAACGACGCAGATTGCCGCCGACGGCAACCACCGCACAACATACCGCGCCCGTCCAGCGTCAGTCGCGATCTCAATCTCTGAGGATGGGCTGACCGGCGACCTCACCGTTGAATCGGCAGCTGGGCAAACAGCCGGCGGCTACGGCCCCCGGCCGGCATCACCGATGGGCGATGACTGATTGCGCTTCAACGATTGTTTCAGCCGCGGAGACGACGCTGGTGTATTTATAATGACCGCTGGCAAACCCCTATCCGTGTCGTCGCTGCCCGAGTGGATCGACGAGCGGATCGAACGCAACCTCGACAACACGCTGACACAGGCCCACGTCGTTGAGACGATGGTGGACGCTGACCGGCCGTTTTTTTCGATCCGCCAACTGCAGGCACGGATCAAACCTGATGTGTCCACGGCGACTGTCCGCAACCGCCTCACCGAGCTTCAGGCGATCGATGTTGTTGCCACCGAAACCTACCCCGAATCGATTACGCTCTACTACATCAACCACCCCGAGACCGAGTGGCCGCTGTCGCCGACCGGGGAACGTTTGTTGGCGAGCGATTCACCGCTGGATCGGCTCTCGACGCGCGGCTTTCTGACGATGCGCGATACCGCCGGGGTTCGGACGCTCGCGCTTGCCGGGCTCCAGTTGACACTGCTATTGTTAGCTCTCGGGGCCGTCCTTACGATCGCTGGTCTCGATGTTGGGTCGACAACCAGTGACATTGCCCTCTGGGGCACAGCGTTTGACCTGTTGTTGATCAGTATCGGAATCCTCGTTGTTGAACGACTTGTTCGGTGGCTTCGTCGGCGGTTCGGATCCAATGATTTGATACCGGGGCTGTGAGTATATCCGCCAACGACGTAACTGATGTCCCCGCCCGACTCGCCTGATGGCCCTGAACTGCTCGCTGAACGCTCCGTTCTCGGTGTCTTTATTCACCCGATTACGCTGCTCACCGGCTTTTTCGGGATCGGGATTATGCTTACTGCCGTCGTGTATCTGCTTTCCTCACACCAGTTCACACGGGCTAATGCCCGCAACGCGTTGAACTGGCATCTCTCGGTGTTCGGCGTCGCGACTGTCGGCATCGTGTTGTTTGTGCTGGGTGCCGACGACCTGACAACCACTACTGGTCAAACAGTGTCTGTCTCGTTGTTGCCGGAGCCGTTAGCGACCGTCTTTGCTCTTGTTGGTGGTGTGTTGCTCTTCTTGGCTGGTGTTGGGAGTCTGCTGACGATCGTTTTCAGTATCGCCGCGACATTCAAAGCAATCTTCGGTAGTGCTTGGGCCTACCCATTCGCCCCGGATCTGGTCACCTGGCTCGGGACACTGGAGCTTGGCGATCGGCTCACCTAACGCCGCATGGCCCACGGCGTCAGTCTCTACAGCCAGCGAGGTCGTGATAGGTGTCGATATCGGTGAGGGATTTCGGTTCGACGTGTGCGGTCACCGCTTGTTCGGGGATAACAGCCGGATCAAGCGCCGCAACGAACGCCGCAAGATCGCTGTCGCGTTGCCGACGAACTGATTCACAGGCTGCGGCGGCTGCCCGAACATGCACGACCGCCGGTAACGTTCGCTGTCGCCCTCTAACACACGGCACCGCCCCGGTTTGGTGCTGTGCTTGGCCGAACAGATACTCGATGAACCCTGCCGGGACAAACGGCATATCACAGGGGAGGATCGCCGCATACGTCGCCTCGGTCGCTGACAGCGCGGTACGAAGGCCAGCCAGCGGCCCACGATCAGCAACCGGATCGATCGCAAATCGGGGATCGCTGCTGACCACCTCGGCGAACGCTGCCTGCTGGTCACGCCGACAGTTGATGATGAGTTCCTCAACCGTTGGCGACAACGCATCGGCAACACGGCGGAGCAGCGGCGTCCCGTCAAGCGGGGCTAACGCCTTGTCGATCGTTGGAAACCGTTCAGAGCGACCCCCCGCAAGGATTACCCCTGCACGTCCGGTATCCGCGTGGGTTGCTGCCGCATCATCGTCGGTCGATGGTGACTCTGAGACGTTGTCGCCGTCGGTCAACGACACGGTGTCTCCTCCCATTGTCGACCAGCGCTGTTGTCGCCGGCCGCTATCGCTGTTGTTTCGTCTCCGTATCGGTCGTTGTCTGCGGTTGGGGTGTTGTGTATGATCTGGGGGCTGTTCGGGTGTCGATATCCGGGTGACAGAGTGGCCCTCATCTACGTTATGACTGTCGTACTTCTTGGCCCGGCGAGGTAAAATACTGTTTGTTAATATGTGTCGAGTTGTGCGTCAGATGGCCGCTATCTGTCTATTTTATAAACATGTACTAGGTGATTGTGTATACTTTCATAACCGATTGTCTTACTTTATGGATATATCTGAACTCGACATACACAGTTTCGAAACTGCGTATGTTTTGGGTCGGATTCATTGCGGTGATCGCCTGCGTCGCGGTGGTTGCTTCGACGGTCTTAAGCGAACTTAGCTAGAAGCTATGTGGGATGAGTGACCCGGCGTTGACCGTTGTCGAGTTCCTCCTGACGACCCACGTCTACAACGAGAGGCGCTCGTTAGACGAGAACGATCTCCCGCCGCGCTTCCGGCAGGTGTTTTGGACTGATACCGACACGGCTGACGATGCCGACGAGAGCGACGCATCGACAGCCGACGAACCGACCCCCCCAGGTGAGATCGCCCGCCCGCTGACGGTGACCGAATCAACTGCGAAAACGGCCACCGGCGTCGAGCGCCCGTGGGAGGCGGTTTCTGGCCTGCTGTTTACTCAGCGTGATGATTTCTCCGGCGAGATTTCGTTGACCCAACCGGAGATGGCTGTGGAGTGGTATCTCGAACGCGCCGACGATGAGCAGCTGGCGACAAACCCCACGATCGCCTTCGCGGCCGAGGACGAGGATGGCGTCTCGGTCACCTACGAGGACGCCCGTGAGAACACGCGCCCGATCCAGGCCGACCGCGTCTGGATCGATGCCTTGCTGTCGCAGTATTTCGACGAGGACGACGACGCCGAGATGTTGGATCTCGTCTCGGTGCGTGCCCCCGAAGAGATCGAGATGACTCTCAACGACCTCGTGCTCACAACCGATCAGGAAGCGGAGATCCAGAAGATCGTCAAGGCGATCGAACACCGCGATTACCTCGCCTCGATCGGGCTGCGCGAGATCGGCAAACTGTTGTTCGTCGGCCCGCCGGGCACCGGGAAGACGACGATCTCGCGGGCGCTGGCGCACGAACTCGGCCTGCCGTTTGTCGAGGTCAAACTCTCGATGATCACCAGCCAGTATCTCGGCGAGACGGCGAAAAACGTCGAAAAGACCTTTGAGGTCGCCAAACGGCTCTCGCCGTGTATCCTCTTTATCGACGAGTTCGATTCGGTTGCCAAAACCCGCCGCAGCGACGAACACGCCGCGCTGAAACGGGCGGTCAACACCCTGCTTAAATCGATCGACGACATCTCGCTGATCCGCGACGATGTCCTGCTGATCGGCGCGACCAACCACCCTGATCAGCTGGATGCCGCGGCGTGGCGACGGTTCGACGAGATCGTCAACTTTCCGAAACCCGACCGCGGCATGCGGTCGGACATCCTCGAGGTCATCACCCAGCCGATGGAGATCGACGGCTTCGATCCTGCGGTGATCGCCGAACACACCGAGGGATTGACCGGCAGCGACCTCCGGATGGTGCTGCGGGAGGCCGTGCTTGAGGCCCTGACCGAGGAACGAACCGAACTCACCCAAGCCGATCTGATCGCTGCCGTCGAGGACTTCGAGGAGCGTGACAACCTCAAGAACATGGATATGATCGACGGCGACGGTGCGGCACTCACCGGCAGTGCTGATGGCCACGATGACCACGACCACAGCGAGCATGATCACGACCACGACAGTACGGACGGGGCAGCTACCACCGACGACGCCGAAACACCACCACAGTAGGGAACCGGAATGAGCATGCGCGTCACGCTTCTTGGCACCGGCGATACGACGGGCACGCCGACCGTCGGCTGTGACTGTGCAACCTGTGTTGCGGCCCGCGCTCGCGGTATCGAACGCAGCCGATTTTCCGTCCACATCGAGAACGAACGCACCGACGAGTCGATCCTCGTCGATCTGAGCCCGGATTTCCGCCAGCAGTTTCTCAGTCAGGCCGTGCCACTGCCCGACGCCGCGGTTGTCACCCACATTCACTTCGATCATCTCGACGGCCTCGGCAACGCCTACCGTGTTTTCGATGAGCTACCCGTCTACGCCGCCAACGAGGTCGACCCCAAAACCGGCGAATCGGTCGCCGAGACGATCCGCCGCAAGTACGAGTACCTCGATCGGGTGTCGGTGTTCGATATGACGCCACTGGCGTCGGTTGAGATCTGTGGACTTGAACTCACGCTGGTGCCGGTCGAACACCCGCCGCTACTCTGTTTCGGGCTTGTCGTTGTCGACCCCGAGACAGGTGCTCAGCTTTCGCTGTCGGGTGACACCAGCTACGATATCCCTGCTGACTCCCGTGAGCAACTCAGTGGCCCTGACCTGTTTCTCGCTGACGCTATCGTGTCGGCCGCACTCTGTGACCACCACCCGCTTGGCGGGAGCCACCACGACGCCGACGGGGTTCCGCGAAGCTTTGGTACCAAACACATGACCCGTAAGGGCGCGCTGGCGTTGGCCGACGAGCTCGAAGCTGACGTGACGCGGCTGGTACACACTGCTCACTACTATCCAGCCGACGAAGCGTTTGAGGAGCCGTTGGCTGTCGACGGCGAGCAGTATCGCCTCGATGGAACCGGAGTAACCCGGCTTGATACCGCGACGACTGAATCCGGGCCGACCACGGACTGATTCGGTCGCCGCGGCCGCTCAGAACAATTTGTAGTACTGTTCGGCGTCGTCGGCCGCGTTTGCCCGCGCAACACCCGCTTCGGGACTGTCGCCACTCCAGCAGTCTCGCTCAGCGAGTGGCGTTAGCGACGTGGCACTGTGAGTTTCATGCGTCGCCACCATCTCACGCAGCAATTCGAGATGTGCGTGCAGTGGGTCGTCGCCGTTGGTCTCGGTAAACAGTACCAGTGCGGTGTCGGCTGGCAGATGGTCGGGTAGTGCGGCCTCCTCGGCGGTGATCACACGTTTCGTGAGCCGGGAGTTCGCAAGGTTGTGGAGTGATGCACCGACAGTCGGCTCGATGGAACCGCTGTGGACATCGATGATCGCCATCGTCTCGCGTCGGAACTCACTGAGCCGCACCGCACTCCAGGCGATCCAGGTTCCGTTGCGTGGGCCACCCTCGTGGGGGGCCGCAAAGTCGAGCCGGCGGACGGTTTCGGCGAAGTCGGCATCGAACAGCGCGTCGTAGCTTGCCGGTGGCTCACCTGTCGAATCGGGGTGGGCGGCAACATACCACGCACACAGCATCCCGAGGTGTTCGTCCAACGCCTGTGTGAACTGTGTCATCGCCGTCTCGTGGGTGCTGTTCTCGTCGCTGCTGTCGTCATCGGTGCCGCCATCGTCGCCGACATCGGTGGCCTCGTTGTCGCCATCGCTACGCCGCTCGGCGCTGTCAGCGTGCCGGACAACACCGCTCGGGCTGTCGGATCGGGCTGTCGACTGTAGGGCATCGGGTGTCGCCGCAGCCGGTCGGTCGATGAAGACGACGACGAGATACGCCCCAAAGAGCGTCACCGATAGCTGTCCCAACAGGACGGTTAGCTGTGATCGCGGCACCACCCCGATCAGCGTCGGCGCAAGCTCGAACAGATAGAGGAGATAGACGATGCCGACGGCGACACTCGACGCTAGCAGGGACAGATACGGCCACTGCAGCAGATCGTCACTGAGCTGTGGTGTCGCTTGCATTGGGTTGTCCAACTACCGACACCAACATTAATCATTGGCCGTTGTCGGCTCAGAAGTCGTCGGCGAACTTGCTTCGGTTGTTGATGTCGATCTCGCTGACGCTTGAGCCGTCTCGGCTCGCGGCAAAGACGATCGCCTCGGCGACCTCCTCGGGTTCGCTGGCCTCGCCTTCCGCAAAGACCTCCTCGAAGGCTTGTCCGTCCGCAGATTCGAACTCGGTACGAACCGCGCCGGGGTTGACGACGGTCACACCGACACCGTCATCGCCGACCTGGGCGGCGACGCTCTTGGCAAACCCCCGCGTCCACCATTTTGAGGCCGCATACACCGCGTTGTACGACCGCGGGTACTGCCCGGCGAAGCTGCCGACAAAGATGAGATGGCCGTCTCGCTCGCGGACGTGTGGGATCGCCGCCCGCGTCGCGTAAAACATCCCGTCGACGTTGGTCTCTTGCATCGTCTCGTAAGCCGCCGTCGACATCGTTTCGACGTCGCTCCCGCGGGCGAGCCCGGCGTTGTTGACGAGGATGTCGATCCCGTCGAATTCGGCGACCGTCCGTTCGATGAGGGTGTCGACAGCAGCCTCATCGCGGATGTCGGTCGGTACAACCAGCGTGTCAACCCCGTGGTCAGCGTCGATCTCGCTGGCTAGCTCACGCAGCCGATCCTCGCTGCGCGCCGCGAGAACGACGGTGGCTCCCGCGGCGGCGAGGCCGCGGCAGGTTGCCGCGCCGATCCCGCTGCTTGCGCCGGTAACGATAGCGGTCTGTCCGGCAACTGCTGTGGTGGGCATAGGTATCCAAGGACGGCCATGCTGGAAGCTGTTCTGGAATCGGTACCCACACGACCCGGAACTACCAGTCTGAGCTAGTCGGTCGCACAAAACCTATACTCCTCTCGGTTGATCAGTACTATATGGGACTCAACAAGGACTTCCTGAATGGGATCATCTCACTCGTAATTAGTGTCGCAATCACCGTCGCACTGGCTGGCGACGATGACAGCTACACGCTCAGCGACGTGACACTCTCGGTGGCGATCTCGGCGTTTCTCTCCGGATTCTTCACCAGCTACTTTGCCGACTAGTCGCGCCGTCGACATTGCCGGCAATGACGCTCACAGGAACCGATTTAGCCCACTCTGTGAACGACTGATACCCTCTGGGTCGGCGACCCATGGGCTTCGCTGCTCGCGGATCGCTTCCTGATCAATCTCGGGCGGATCGGCCGGCTTGTAGCCCGGACACGACTCGCCGCAGTCGGTTGCGGGATCGACAACGCGGTCGTAAAATCCACAGTATGGGCGTCCATCGTCGGTTGGATCGGCGTGGTCACACGCTGGGAGGTCGTATGTACGCCACCCCTTTCCGTAGGCGCGTTCAGCGATCCGTCGTCGCTTGCGCGCCTTTGCCTCGGCGTCAACAACGGCGATATCGGTGCGGAGCGGCTCGGCGGCGGTTGGTTCGATCCCGGGTTCGTTCGTTGACAGCGGCGTCGGCTCGCGGACGACCGTGCGCTCACCGTTGTCGGGATCAAATCGCCAGACACCAACCGGTTCAGGGAGGCGGTTGAGATGCGCCCGCGTGACGTAGCTTTCGGTGGCGAGGATCACCGCATCGAAAAGCCCCAAGGCGATATCGACCCGAAGCTGGCGGTCAAGATCGCCCGGCTGGTCGAGATCGGGTTTGTTCTCGATGCCGACCAGCGAGTCGACCCAGTCGGGATAGCGGGTTGTCTGGCGGACATATCGCCGGCCGTTGTGGGGTTCAGCCGCGAAAAACCCGCAGTCGACAGCGCGGTCGACGACGCTTCGAGCATGGTCGATGCTGCAGTCGAAGGCGGGTCGCCAGTCGACAGCCTCCCCGGAGCCAACGTCGCTTTCGATCGCCAGCGGCGGAATCGTCTCGCTGGTGATCGCTGCCCGGTCGGCAAGGGCGTCGGTCGGCCGGACACAACACAGATCCATGATCCGCCCGCCGGGGGTGGCGACCGCGCCGCCGAGCTGACGGGCGATCAGCCAGTCGGTTGTGACTTCGAGATGGGCCGCCAGTGCCAACTCGAAGCGAAATTCCATACCGTTCGTTGGCTCCCAACAACAAAAAACCGGTCGCCACCGCGCGCTTCGAGCGGTCGCTGGCGTCCCGAAATCGGTATCCCGAGGGGTCGCCTACGACCGGTATGCGCCGGATCATGCGGAACGCGCTGTTGCTGACGGGCTTTGTTGTTGTCGCGCTGCTGGCCGTCGGGGCCGTCCCGAGCTATCTCGGCAGCGGCGAGGCCTACTATCTCGAAGCCACCCCGACCGACGAAGGTGGAGCCGCGGTCAACGCGACCGCGATCAGCGAGCGGCGGTTTCCGTATCTCACAACCGCCTTAACCACCGATGACGACCGCTCGGCCGGCTATCAGCGCGCCCTCGGTGGCGCTAAAACGTGGTTCACCCACTCGCCGTTCGACGAGTTCGACGCCCTCCAGCGACTTGACGGCGACGCCGTCCGCGACGACGGCAACCGCGTCCTCGTCACCTACGAGGGTGATCGCTACAGCGTTACCGTCGCCAGCGACGGAACCGGCGGTGAGCAACAATGAGCGAGCCTGACGACGAGGCTGGCGACAGATCGACCGACACCCACGAGCTATCGACGCTTGCCGACCCCGAGTGGCCGGTCATCAACTCGGTCGCCGAGTACGACACCGGCTGGTTCACGGGCGGCTACGACCTGGTCAAGCAGCCGGATGGCTCGACGAAGCGCTACTATTGGGCGGAACTCCCGCCGGCGACGGTGATCGTGGCGGTCACCGACGGCGAGCTGCTGTTCGTCGAGCAGTACCGCCCGACAGTTCGAGAAACTCAGTATGAACTCCCGGCTGGCATTGTCGAGCCCGACGAGTCATTTAGTGAGGCGGCAGCCCGCGAACTCAAAGAGGAGGTTGGCTTCACCCCCGGCGAGACCGAACTGCTCCAGGATTGCTGGTGTTCGACCGGCCTGTTGCGGCACCGCCGGGGGGTCGTCCTTGCCACCGAGTTGACACCGGCCGAGCGAACACTCGACTCAAACGAGTTTCTGGTGCCGAAATCGGTACCGGCTGAGGAGGCACTGTCGGTTGCGCGGGCCCAACCGACGAACGACGCCACTCTTGAAGGCATCCTCCTGGCAGAAGAACATGGAGTGCTGTCAGCTTAGTTGTCCTGACGGATCGTCAGCACCGGTGTTGCTGACTTTCGGACGACCTTCTCGGTGACGCTGCCGAGGAACGCGTGTTCGACACCGCTGCGGCCATGGGTGCCCATTGCGATCATGTTAATATCGTTCTCGTCGGCATAGGTGATAATCTCCCCGTCTGGTTTCCCCTCTCGGGTGACACAGACGGTCTCACAGCCGTCATCTTCTAACTCGTCGGCGATCGCTTGGGTGTAGCCTTCACCCTCCGCGCGGAGCACCTCGTTGACATCGACGCTGCCTTTCGCCATGCCGCTGGTGCTGACCGGCTCGCTTTGTCGTTTGAACATACCTGTCCGCCAGTTGCCTTGCTCGTCTTTATCTAGTGTGAGTGAGGCATCGCCGCTGTCGGGCGTGACGACATACAGGATGTGAATCGTCGCATCATAGGTCTCCGAAAGCGTCCGAACGTGATCCATCACTGACTCTGCGGCCTCGCTACCGTCCGTTGGATAGAGGATGTTGTCGTACATGTGAACCACCTCTTTTTGTAATACAAAAGATCATTATATAAGTGTAGTGCTCATTCTGTATCACCGGCAGGTAGCTACAGCGCGCCTCTAAGCACCTTCGCGGCGACAACCACCGAATCCCAGACTGGGCTAAATGGCGGCGCGGAGGCGAGATCTAACCGCTCACCCTCGGCGACGGTGAGCCCCGACGCCAACGCTGTCGCCAGCGTGTTGATCCGGACGGCCACCCGGTCGGCCCCGACAACGACAAACGGATTCGTCATAGTTAGTAGGTCGGCCGGTGGCGACAGACGGATCCCTGTCAGGCCGTCGCCCAGCCAGTGAGTATTTAGCGTCTCAGGTCGTCACCACCGGTATGGTGCAGGAGCGCGTCATCCGGTTTCTCGCCACGGGTCGCACCAGACGCGTGCTGATAGCCATCCGTGATGCGACCATCTCGCCGTCGATCGCGCTGGTGCTCATCTCGACGACACTGATCTTTCCGCTGACGCTGTACGCGCTGTTGGTGTGGAACACCGGCCCGTTGATGGGGGTGCTGATGGGCGTGATCTTCGCGGTGGTGTATTTCCTCATGACCATCCTCTTTGGGATCATCTTTTATTACAAGGACACCCGAGAGTTGCCACTGCCCTGAGTCTTACTGTCGGTCGCCCCTACGTTGTCCCCACCGATCGGCGAGACGCTTTTTACCTCGGCTCGGCACCCACGCGTATGGACGGCGAAATCGCCCCGTCGACGGTGGCTGCACTCAACGAGCGTGACACACCACCCCGTATCGTCGATATTCGCAACCCAACTGCGTTTGAACGTGAACATATCCCGGAAAGCGTGAATATCCCCTTCGAGGAGCTACCGGATCGGGTCGCGGAACTTACTGACGCCGACCGGATCATTACGGTCTGTCCACACGGGCAGGCCAGCGTGCAGGCTGCCCGGCTGATCGGCTCCTATGAGGGCACCACCGACTGCCAAGTCGAGAGTATGGAAGGCGGTCTCACCGCGTGGGATGGGCCGCTGGCGACAACGACACAGTCCGCCGATGAGGGCCCTGAGGCACCATTTTAGCCGCTTCGCTGTAACCAGATTCGAGTGACAAGCAAGAGCGCGCTCACGGCGACAGCAACCCCGAAGCCAGGCACTTCGATCTGGGTAGGCACGTTGATCGGCGGCCGCGTTGTCGTTGCGTTCTCCGTTGCTGTCACACGAATCTCTTCGCCGCCGACAGCGATCCGGTAGCTGCCGGACTCAGTAAACCGCTGGTCAAAACGATGTGTTGTCGTCTCCCCCGGTGACAGCCGGCCCGTCTGTGTCGTCTCGTAGTCGCCGACATTGAAGGGAAGTTGATAGTCGCCGGTCGTCCCGCCGACGTTTTCGACGGTGACTCCCACCGAAACCGTCTCGTTGACAGCGACAGTGAGATTTTCGCCAGCCGCTGGGAGCGGGCGACTCGTTCCGTTAACGCTGAGCGGTGTGTCGTCAGCAAACCGGAAGGCAAAGCGAGCAGGCTCGCCCCCGAAGGCGGCGACGTGGGCGTCGCTGCCCCACATATCGCCGACGGTTGTTGCGGTCGTCGCCGCGTCAGTTTCGCTGGCGACCCCCTCGCCGGCGATGCGGTCGATATACCCCGAAACGTCTCGGGCCGTCAACTCGCCCTCGTGGCTGTTGATCGCCCGGATGACGGTATCGAGGCTGGCCTCGCCGTCGGTCGCCACCCTGATCCGGCGGTCAAGATCGCCGGCGACGAGGGAACCCTTGCGGTAGTTGGCGAAGTTTTCCCAGGTGTCAGGGTCGGTCATCACTGCTGATGCTTGGGGTTCGTCTTCTCCTTGGGCGAGAAACCGCTGGAAGCGATCGAACTCAACCCGGTCGGCCTCCAGCGTCAGCAACGCGGCGTAGTAGGTCGCTGTCGCCTCGGTGATCCACCGGGCATCTGCTGCCGCGCTGTAGTCCTGCCGGGTGTGGACGTACTCGTGAACCCAGTTGTTTGCCGGCGTGTCGAGTGGCTCGTCAGCCCGCACCCAAAAGTCGCTGTCGCCGGTCTGAATCCCCCGAACGGCCCACTCGATGTCGCCGGTTGGGGCGGCGATCATCAGCACCTCGTCGTCGCGGGCTCCGACCCGAAGTCGGTCGGAGGCGGCCGTCACCGACTCGAAGATCTCGCGTGGCTCAGCTTTGAGGTCGGCGGCTTCGGGAACGACGAGCGTGAACCGCTGGCCGTGGGCTGTCTGTGTCCGCTGCTCGGAGGGGCCGAGGAACGCGATCCGGTCGCCGGCGACGCCGGGGCCCGCAACGGTTGTTTTCCGGACGATCTCGGGGTCGTCGCCGACGATCCGGCCGCTGATGTCGCCGACCGATGGGATCTGGACGAGCGACCAGTTGGCGGTGTCGGCAAACCGGTAGCTCCCCTCCGCCCCAGGCTGGTCGGCCCCACTGCGGACGGTTGCATCGATCCGATAGGTGACCGTTGCCGGGTTGCTGTTGCTGTCCCACGCCACGTCGCCGTCGGCGGTGCGGGTGAAGCCGCTGGTCGCAACCACCTGCGCCCCTGCTGGCAATTCAAGCGTCAGTTCGGTAAACTGCGAGGGGATCTCGGCGGTGACAGTGGCGGTGATCTCGCCGACTCGATCCGGCGTTCGATCCAACGCTGTCGTCAACTCCAACTCGTTGTGTGTCGACAGCGGTGTTGGTGACGGCGTGTTGGTGGCCGGCACCGATTCAAGCGGCACCGACGCGCTTGATGTGGCTGTTGATGAAGCTGGTGTTGCTGTTGGACTCGTTGGAGCGACCACAGCCGGTGCTGTGAGCAGACTCGCAAGTATGAGGCAGACAACAGCTGAGGCCCGCCACGTCAACATAGCTGATACAACGCCTCGGAGCCGCATAACGGTTCCCGACGACGAGTGGCGGTACGTGGGAAGTTGGCGTCAGAACGGGGGCGGGGTTAGGTTGCGGTCACGCGACGGTAAATCCTTTATCGCGGAGGAAATCCTCCACGCGACCCTGGTGGTTGCCCTGGAGTTCGATGGCATCGTCCTCGATGGTGCCACCGCAGGCGAACTTGGATTTGAGATCCGACGAGAGACTGCTCATATCCACGTCACCGGGGTCGAATCCTTCGATGACCGTTACCTCCTTCCCGTAGCGGCGCTCGTCGATGCGGATGTTAATCTGTTGAGACTCTTTGGCGACGTCCTCGCAGACGCAGAGTTCATCAGGCAATCCGCACGTCGAGCAGACTTCCGACATTACAATCGGTTCTACAGCATAGTCATATTAAACAGTGTCGGGATTTCCAACCCCGCTGTGCCGGCCACTCTCGGTCACAGGCGTTTGATCGCGACCTCCTCGGGGGTTCTCTTTGCCGCTCCACGGCTGACATCCGAGCGATTATACCGCTCGCGGACGGCCTCCCGGCTATGACCGCGGTGACGGGGCTGCCACCGACGATGGCTGACCGCAAAGACGAGGTGACGCCCATGTTGGGCCAGTACGTCGAGTGCTGCGAGCAACACTCCGATGCACTCGTTTTGTTTCAGGTCGGCGACTTCTATGAAGCCTTCTGTGAGGCCGCCGCGGAAGTCGCCCGCGTTTGTGAGGTAACGCTGACCCAACGCGAGGATTCCACCGGCGAGTATCCGATGGCGGGGATCCCGATCGACAACGCGGCCTCCTATCTCGAAGCCCTCGTCGAGGCCGACTACCGCGTTGCGCTGGCTGACCAAGTCGAAGACGCTGAGGCGGCAAGCGGGCTCGTTGACCGCGCTGTCACGCGGGTTATCACACCCGGCACGGTCGTCGAAGACGCGTTGCTGGCGGCGGGATCGACGACCTACGTCGCCAGTGTCGTCGAACGAACTACAGCTGACAGAGTTCGGGACGGGTATGGTATCGCCGCCGTCGATGCCTCAACCGGCGCGTGTTTCGTCACGACGGTGCTGACCCGCGGCGACGTGCGCGAAGAACTCGACCGTATCCAGCCCAACGAACTGCTTGTCGCCGACGACGCGCCGACGGTCGCCCCTGACGGCGAGTGGATGGAAAGCGCGGTCGACGCCGAGTTGTTCGACCCCACCATCGCCCGCGATCGCTTAACCGAGTACGTCGCCGACCCCGACCGCCGCCTTGACAACGACGCCGAACAGCGGGCCTGCGGCGCGGTGTTGGCCTACGCCGAGTATACGCAGGGCGACGACGGCCCGCTCGAATACGTCTCGCGGATCCGGCGACACGACCAGCGCGACCAACTGCGGCTCGACGCCGCCGCGCTCCGGGGCCTCGAACTGTTCGACAATCGAGGCCCGGGCTCCGGCGAGACGGTCTTCGACGTACTCGACGAAACCGCAAGTGCGCTCGGTCGGCGGTGTCTCGACCGCTGGCTCCGCCGACCGTTGGTTGACCGTGCCGCCATCGAGGATCGACTCGACGCCGTCGAGGCACTTGTCGGCGACAGCGTCGTCCGCAGCGACCTCTCGGATCTATTAGCAGAAGCCTACGACCTCGAACGCCTCGCCGGCCGCGTTTCGCGGGAACGCGCCAACGCCCGTGACCTCCGCGCCCTGCAGGCGACGCTGTCGATCGTCCCTGACCTGAAGGAACGTATCGCCGACATCCCCGCGCTCAGTGATTACCATGACCGCCTCGACGAACTTCGTGACGTGGCGACGCTGATCGACGAGGCGATCAGCCCGGAGCCACCGATGGAGCTCACCGAGGGCGGTGTCATCAAACAGTCCTTCGACGACGAGCTCACTGATCTCAGAACGACCGAACAGCAGGGCCGTGAGTGGGTCGCCGACCTCGAAGCCGCCGAACGCCGGCGAACGGGAATCGACTCGCTGTCGGTCGGCCACAATCAGGTTCACGGCTACTACATCGAGGTGACGAACCCAAACCTCGATCAGGTACCCGACGACTACACCCGCCGTCAAACGCTGAAAAACGCCGAGCGGTTCTACACACCCGAACTGAAAGAGCGCGAAGACGAGATCTTCGGAGCCGCCGAGCGCGCCGACAGCCTCGAATACGACCTGTTCTGTGAGGTTCGTGAGACCGTTGCCGCCGAAACCGACCGGATTCAGGCGTTGGCGACGGTGATCGCCGAACTCGACGCGTTGTGTTCTCTCGCGACTGCCGCCGCCGAGAACGACTACGTCCGTCCGAACGTTCAGGCCGCCAGCGACGATGGCCGCATCGCGATCCACGGCGGTCGCCATCCGGTTGTCGAAACCACGCAAGCGGAGTTTGTTCCGAACGATACCGACCTCACCGGCGGCGACGTGGCGATCATCACCGGCCCCAACATGAGCGGGAAATCGACCTACATGCGGCAGGTCGCGCTGATCTGCCTGCTCGCCCAGACCGGGAGTTTCGTGCCGGCGGAGGCCGCCACCCTCCCGATCCTCGATCGAATTTTCACCCGGGTCGGCGCGAGCGACGACATCGCCGGCGGCCAGTCGACGTTCATGCGGGAGATGAGTGAGCTGACCGAAATCCTCCACGACGCGACCGATAGGTCGCTGGTTCTACTTGACGAGGTCGGCCGGGGGACGAGCACGGCCGACGGGCTGGCTATCGCCCAAGCGACGACCGAGTTCATCCACGACGAACTCGACGCGACGACGCTGTTTGCGACCCACTACCACGGCCTGACCAACCTCGCCGACGAGCGCGAGGGCGTCCACAACCTCCACTTTGCGGCGACCCGTGATGGCGACGACGTGACATTCCTCCACCGTGTTGCCCCCGGCGCGTCGTCGGCGTCCTACGGGATCGAAGTCGCCCGGATGGCCGGTGTGCCGACACCCGTTGTCGATCGCGCCCGCGACGTCGTCGCAACGACAACCGGTGACGCCAGCGACGGTACTGTTGTTGACGACGCTACCGGCAGCGCTGCCGCCCCGACCGCCTCCGACGATGATACCGCGACCGACCCGCCCGCGAGCGCGACGGCTGACGACGCTGTCTGCGACGCGCTTGACGAACAGACACTCGACGCGGAGGCCGTCGCAGCGGTCGCCACTGAACTCCAGGATCTCGACATTGCGACGATGACGCCGCTGGAAGCGCTCAATACACTGGATGAGCTTCGCTCACAGCTTGATGAAACGTGACCGGGATTCGCCCGAAGCGGCTAAACCGGTCGCGCGTTCACCCACGCTACAACAGTATGCCGCCACAACTCACCCGGCTCGACGACGCGACGGTCGCCGAAATCGCGGCCGGCGAGGTCATCAGCCGGCCCGCCCGCGTCGTGAGCGAACTCATCGACAACGCGCTGGACGCCGGCGCGAACCGAATCGATGTTGCGGTCGACGGCGACGGCACTGAGCAGATTCGCCTCAAGGATGACGGCCACGGCCTCTCTCGTAGCGACGCCGGACTCGCCGTCCAGCGGCACACGACGAGCAAGCTTCCAGCCGACGCCGGCGCGTCGCTGACGGCGGTCTCGACGCTTGGCTTTCGCGGCGAAGCGTTGGCGGCGATCTGCGATTGTGCCACCGTCGAGATCAGTACCAACGACGGCGACGCCGTCGGCACCAAACTCCGCGTCGAGAACGGCGAGCCAACCGTCGCCGACGCCGCCCGCGGGCAAGGCACCACCGTCACCGTCACCGACCTTTTCGCCGACCGCCCAGCCCGCCGAGAGTCGCTTTCGGGGCCGGCCGCCGAGTTCAGCCGGATCAGCGACCGCGTCGCGGCCTACGCGCTTGCCCAACCCGATGTCGGGTTCTCGCTGCGCCACGACGGGGCGAAGACGTTCTCGACCCCTGGCGGCGGCCTGCGCGACGCACTCCTCGGCGTCTACGACGCGGATGTCGCTCGCAACGCGACCGTCGTCGAACACGCGACAGATATCGATATCAAGGACGGAACCGGATCGTTCGATCTCCGCGGGATTCTCACCTATCCATCGGTCACGCGATCGACCCGCGACCATGTCCGGGTCAGCGTCGCCGGCCGGCCCGTCTCGGATTCCGGGCTCCGGCAAGCAGTTATCGACGGCTACGGATCGCTGTTGCCCGGCGACCAGTTCCCGATCGCCGCGGTCGATATCGAGCCGCCGACCGGTGCCGTCGACCCGAACGTCCACCCGGCGAAACAACGGGTCGGACTTCGGTATCGAGACGACATCGAAGCCGCCGTCGAAACCGCTGTTTCGGGGGCGTTGTCGACGGCCGACGCCCGCCGGGTTGAGGCGGCCGCGACCGATCTCACGACCGAACTCGATGGTGTCGACCGTAGCGATCCCTTCGCCGATCTGCAAGTTATCGGCAGCTTTCGAGACCTCTATCTGCTCTGTGAGGACGACGACGCGCTGCTCGTGATCGACCAGCACGCCGCCCACGAGCGGGTCAACTATGAGCGACTGCAGGCCGCCGTCGGCGACGACGCGATTCCGACGGCGACACTTGAGCCGGCGGAATCCGTGTCGGTGTCGCCAGCAGCCGCATCGCTCGCTGAGGAGTACGCCGACCTGCTTGCGACCCTCGGCTTCGATGTCGAACCGTTCGGCGGCGGGACGCTGCGGGTGTCGGCGGTGCCGGCCCCGTTCGGTCGCGTCGCCGACGCCGCGGCGTTGCGAACGACCCTCGACGAGTTGGCTGCCGGTGAGTCGCCGGCCGATCCACGCGAGACGTTGCTGGCGACGCTGGCCTGTCAGCCGTCGCTGAAAGCCGGCGCGGAACTGTCAACGGAGGATGCAATGTCGCTATTGGCACGGCTTGGCGAGTGCGAGCACCCCTTTGGATGTCCACACGGGCGGCCGACCGTCTGTTCTATCGAGGAATCGACGTTGGCCGCCGGCTTCGACCGCGAATCGACGCGTTTCGAATAAAAAGCGACGACGTTACCACGCTTTGCAGTCAGCACACACGAACCCGTCATCATCGCGCCACTGTCGTTCGGTTGTCGTGCCACAGCGAGCACACGCCGCGCCGTCAGGCTGCCAACGGTACGTGACAGTTGCCGGATCAGCCTCTGTAGCTGTCGGTTCATCATCAGCCGTCGGTTCGTCGTCAGTCGTCGGTTCGTCATCACCCATCGATTCGGTGCCAGTCGTCGGTTCGTCGTCACCAGTGGGTATCACACTGTCGCCGCTGTCACTCTCGCTGTCGCCAGAACCTCTCTCGGCGTCAGTAAATTCCGTCAGTGGCCGATCCTTACTCATCGGCTGCTGTTGGTCGGCGAGATAGTAAAGCCGGGCGATCAGCTGCCGTCACCGGCGACCACGCTCAGCGTTCGCGGCGGAGCCGCCCGACGACGAACTCCTGTTCGAGGTCGCCGAGGAACTCACCGAGCCGCGGCCCCTGTGTCTCATCGAAGAACAGCCGGTAGCCGGCCTCGAAGAGGGCACCGGGCTCGATACCGTGCTCGCGGGCGGTGTCGTAGATTTCGGACTGGATCGTCTCGCCGTCGTGGCCTGCGGCGACGACATCGGCCAGCGAATCGAGGGCGTCACTCGTTGGGTCGTCGAACTCGGAATCGGGGAGGTCGGCCTGTAGCCGGTAGTTGTAGGCGTTGTCCATCCGCTCGGCCCAGGTGCGGGCCTGCTCGACGCGAGCGAGGGCGGCCTCAACGGTCGCCGCGTCGGCATCGTCGGGGATGTGGCCCTCATCGCGGGCGAGCTTCTCCCGGAGTGCCTGATCCTCGACCATGCCGAGCACCGCGGCGAAGGTGTAGGGGAGTCGAACCGGCCGCTCGTCGGCAACCGCGTCGACGACGTAGGGGTAGGCCGCCTCGGCAAAGGCTGTCACCGATCTGTCGTTGACGCCCTGATAGTAGGCTTCCTCGAAGCGATCGAAGTCGTCGACGAGTTGGTCAAGCTGTGAGAGATCAAGATCGCGGGCCGTCTTCGGATGCAGCGCGAAGAAGTAGCGGATGACCTCGGGTTCCAGTAGCTCAAGCAGTTCGGGGACGGTGACGATGTTGCCGGCCGACGACGAGAGGGCCTCGCCGTTGAGCGTGAACCACTCATAGACCATCGGTTCCGGCGGCTCGATATCCAGCACGTTCTTGGCGATGTCGACACCGGAGGGCCACGAGCCCTCGGCGTGATCCTTGCCGAACGGCTCGAAGTCGACATCCAGCACCTGCCACTGGCCGGGCCACTCGAACCGCCAGGGAAGCTTGCCCTCACGGAAGGTGGCGGTGCCCTCGTGACCACAGCCCTCGATTGTCTCGTCGCCGACAGCCATATCCGTGCAGACGTAGTCGACGGTCTCGGCAGCAAGGTCGATGTCGGTCACCGTCTCGGTCAGTTTGCCACACGCCTCACAGATCGGATTAAACGGGACGTACTCGTCGTCGGCCTTTGCTTGGTACTCGCTGAGCACCTCGCGGGCGGTGTCGACGCGATCAAGCACGCGCTCGACAACCGGATCGAAGGCTCCCTTGCCGTAGAGCTCGGTGTTCGAGTACATCTCGATATCGACCCCAAGCCGATCGGCGTCGGCCTCAAGCAGCGCGGCGAAGTGAGCGGCGTAGGAGTCGCGCTCGCCGAAGGGATCGGGAATGTCGGTGTAGGGCTTGCCGAGGTTACGGCCGAGCGCGCCGGCGTCGACCTCGCCGAGACCGACGATGTTGCCGTCCGAGTCGGCCAACTTGCGAGGCAGTTTACGCAGCGGATCACGGTCGTCGCTGGTGAACACCTGTCGCACCGCATGGCCGCGATCGCGGAGGGCTTCGGCGACGAAATAGCCCCGCATAATCTCGTTGACGTTGCCGAGGTGAGCAACTCCCGACGGCGAGACGCCACCCTTGATCACGATCGGATTGTCGGGCTCCCGCTGCTCAATCTCGTCGGCGACACCTTCGGCCCAAAAGTCGTGGTGGGCACCGTCTGGTTCGTCGACCCCGGTGTCGGAATCAGTGTCGTCGGTGCTCATTCTGTCGTGATCCACTCCGCTGGTTCCTCGCCGCCTTCGGGGATGATATCGGTGCCGGTGTGGCTTCCGTTGAGTACCGCGTCGGTGACATCGCCCGGCTCGGTACCGTCGAAAACGATCGCCCGCATCCCTGCCCGCTCGATGAGTTTCGCGGCCAGCAGATCGACCGGTGCCGAGGAGCCCGCATCCCGGCTCATCGGGACGACCAACTCCACGAGTTCCGCCGGCGACATCGTCGTATAACGGATCGCCTCTGGATCCTCGTTGGGGTCGGCGTCGTAGACGCCGTCGGTGCTGGTCGCGTAGGCCAGCAGGTCAGCATCGACATACTCGGCGAGGGCGGCGGCGACGGCGTCAGTTGTCTGGCCGGCCATCACCCCGCCCATGATCGCCACGTCCCCGCGGTTGAGTGCCTCGCCGGCCTCGGCGTAATCGGTAGCCGGCGTTGGGTTTGTGCAGGTATCGAGGGCGGCGATCAACAGCCGAGCGTTCAGTCGGGTCGCGGCGATCCCGAGTTCGTCGAGTTCGACCTCGTTGCCGCCGAGCTCGCGGGCGGTCGTGATATAATCGCGGGCGACCTCGCCGCCGCCGACGACAACCCCGACCGCAAACCCGGCGTCGACAAGCGATTCGATCGCCGCGGCGTGGGCCGCCACCTGCTCGGCGTCGAGATCCGGCGCGAGAACGCTCCCGCCAAGTGAAAGGATGACCTTCATTGCCATCCGATACCCCCGAGTCGGCCTTAAGCGTTCTCACACGGGGAGCCGTGACCGGTTCACCGCGATTGTCAGCCGCTATGCGTCGTCGCCAAACCGATCGGCGAGGTCGCTGAACGCATCGATAACAAGGATCTCGATCGGGGTCGGCGCGCCGTCGGCACCGAGGCCGACGATGATGTGTTGGTCGTCGGTGTTGTCGACGGTGACACTCGCCTCTCGGTTGCTCGTCCCGTTGATCGCGCTGTCGAGGGCAACCGTGACAGTGTACTCTCCGGCGTCGGTAAACACGTCGTCGTAGGCCGGTGTCGACCGCTCTTCGTCCGTGCTTTCCTCGTTGTCGCTATCGCTTGGCGCGACCGTGAATGACTCCGAGAGCTGTGTCTCGCCGTTCGGATCGACGACGGTGACGCTGCCGCTCTGTTCCTGATTGGTGCCGTTGAGCACATTGACATCCTTGAGAATCGCCCCAGCGATGCTGTTCATGATGTCCATACAGCCGGCCACCCCCGCGAGAGCTGTCGCCCCGCCGGCCGCCAACAGCCGGCGACGGGTTGTGTGTGTTGCCGTGGGACTCTCGGTCGCTTGGTCGGTAGGTGGGCTGTCACTGCGCGGCGATCGGTTCGAATCCATTGGTGTTGTTGAGGCTCCCTCGGCTCAAAAACCGGGGCGGGGTGTTTCTCGGTGTGAAACAGTGGCCGTTGTGGCGGCGGGTCACTCAGGACACTAACACTCAAGCACATCGGGGGCGGTAGATGGCCCATGCAAACGCTCTGTGTGGTCGGCGGCGACGCCTCAGCGGTCGCTGGCGCGCTCGCTACCCGCATCGCCGAGACGCACGAGGGCCGGGTCGCCACCGTCGACTACGGCGATGCTGTTGACGATGTTGCTGTCGCTGAGGGTGCGTCCACTACCGCCGACGGCCGATTCAGTCTCACAAGCGACGGTCGGTGGGTCGGCCGCGGCGACGACCGCTCGCTTGTCGACCTCCTAGATTCGCTTGCGTCCGACTACGCGTACGCCGTCGTTGCCGGCACAAGCCATCATCGACTGCCAACGGTCGTCGTTGGCGACAGTACCCCCGAGCCAGCGAACGTCGTCGCCGAGGCACCGACCGCCGACGCCGCTGACATCCCAGACCTCGCTGCCCAGATCGATGATGTCGAGCCACACGTCACCCTGGAGACGCTCATCGACCGGGTTGAGGCCTCGCCGCTGGCCGAGCGATCCGGCGCGATTGCGACCTTTACGGGTCGGGTTCGCGTCAAAGATAGCCCCGAGGACGACCGCACCGAACAGCTCGCCTTCGAGAAATACGAGGGTGTCGCCGACGAACGGATGGCCGCCATCAGCGACGACCTCACCGACCGCGAGGGCGTTTTCGAGGTGGTGATGCACCACCGCGTTGGCGCCATGGGCCCGGGCGAGGACATCGTCTTTGTCGTTGTGTTGGCAGGCCACCGCGAGGAAGCGTTTCGCACTGTGGAAGATGGGATCAACCGCCTGAAAGCCGAGGTGCCGATCTTCAAGAAGGAAACAACCGAAGCCGACGAGTTTTGGCTCCACGAGCGGGGGGAGTAGACGGCGTCGCCGTCGGCAGGCATGGCGACGACGACAAGCGTTTATGCCTCTCTGCCACGTACTCGTTCGTAATGGGTGACGATGGCTGAGCCGGAGTCGATCCCCCGCCCGGAGGGGCTTGAAACGTGGTACCAGCTCAGTGATGTGCGGATCGACGGCGACCGGATTATCTACTACGGTGAGCCGTTGATCCCCGAACAACGACTTCACAAGGAGCTGTGGCCGGCGTTTCAGGAAGCCGGCTACGAGCTCAAGCTTGCGACCCCCAGTGGAGCCGATGGCACCGCTCTCGTCGCCATCGAGTCCGGCAGCGTCGGCAACGAGGGCGTGCCGTGGACAAACATCGCGCTGTTTGCCGCGACGATCATTTCGACGCTGATTGTCGGGGCCGTCGGCTGGTATTTTGTCCCGTTTTCGGAGATCGTTGCCAACCCGCTGGCGGTGCTGCAGGCGTGGCCCTTTAGTGCCGCCGTTCTCGGCGTGCTCATGACCCACGAGTTGGGCCACTACGCGATGGGCCGGTACCACGATGTGACCGTCTCGCTGCCGTATGTCCTTCCCTTCGTATTCCCCTTCGGCACGCTGGGGGCGATCATCAAGATGAAAAGCCGGATGCCGGATCGGAAAGCGCTCTTCGATATCGGCGTTGCCGGCCCGATCGCCGGCCTTGTCGCCACCATCGCTGTCACCGCTATCGGGCTCTCGTTGGGCCCGGTTGAACTACCGGCTCGCGTCGTCGAACAGTCCCAGTCTGCCGAGTCGATCGTGTTCAACAACCCGCCGTTGATGGATCTCATCGCGTGGGCGATCGGTGAGCCGGTGGTCTACAGCGATCCGGGCCTCAATCCCCACCCGGTCATCATCGGTGGCTGGGTTGGGATGTTTTTCACCTTCCTGAATCTGCTCCCGGTTGGCCAACTTGATGGCGGTCATATGGTACGCGCGATGGTTGGACAGCGACAGGAGACGATCGCCGCGCTGGTGCCGGCTGTTCTTGTGACAATCGCCGGCTACCTGTACTACGTCCGTGATCTTGGACTCAACGACTCGGTCGGACTCTGGGCGTTTTGGGGGCTGTTCTCGTTGGTTATCGCCTACAAGGGGCCCGCCGATCCGGGCGATGAGACGGCCATCGGGCTGCCACGTCTGGTGGTCGGCCTGCTGACCTTTGCCCTCGGCTCGCTGTGTTTCATGCTCGTGCCGATTCAGGTCGGCTGACGATCCAAGACTGGAACGATCAGCTTGGTGTTCGCAGAACAGATCCGTTCGGTACGTGATGCCGCTGCCCTACGCGTGTGTGTAACCACGATCGGCTAACGGCTCGCCGTCGACACCGACACCCTCGTCGTCGGCGACAACGCGACCGATCTCAGTCAGCGGTGTCGGCGAGGCCGCCCGCACATCGGCAACAGCGTCGGCCGGCACTGTCGCCACCAACTCGAAGTCCTCGCCGAAGTGGACGGCTGCCTCCCAGCGATCCTCGCGGTCGTCGGCAACCTCGCTGAGGGCGTCGGCGACGGGGACGGCCGCGCGATTGATCGCGAACCCACAGTCGCTGGCCTCGGCGAGCTGGTGCAGCGACCGCGCTAAGCCATCACTGGAGTCCATCATCGCCGTCGCTACGCCGGCAAGCGTGCGGCCGGTGTCGACCCGCGGGGTGAACTGAAAGAGATCGTTGGCGGTGTCGAACGCTTCCTGCTCGAAATACCGGAGGGCGGCCGCGCTCCGCCCGAATCTACCGGTGACGACGACCCGGTTGCCGGGGGTTGCCCCCGCGCGGTCGACCGACTCGTCGACGGCACCGATCGCCGTTGTCGCTATGGTGAACTCGCTGTGGGTATCGAGATCGCCACCGACGTATTCGGCATCGACAGCCGCACAGACTGCTTGCGCGCCGTCGATGAACTCGCTGAGTGTCTCACCGTCGAAGGCGGTGTCAGCGTAGGCGGCGACCGCCGCGGTCGGGCTTGCGCCGACAGCCGCGAGATCCGACAGCGAGGCGGCGACCGACCGCCAGCCAGCGGTGTAGCGTGTCGTTCCCGCGGGAAAATCCGTTGTCTCATGGAGCATGTCGGTCGTGATCGCCGTGTCGTCAACGACGGCGGCGTCATCGCCGGCATACGGGAGGGTCGCCGCGAGCTGTCGGAGCGCCGCACGTTCGTCCATCAGGTTATCTATCGTTTTCGCCTCGGCGACAAAAGCGTATGCTCTTGAGCCGCTCCCGGCCACGCGTCCGATCGGTGCGTTGATTGTCGCCCTGCCCGACGCCTCGGTATGGCACGCGACCGGTTGCGGACGACGCTGGCGGGCTTTCTGCTGGCAGCCGCCGTCATCACCGTCCTCGCGTGGGTTGTCGGCATCGACAATGTCGTGCAGTCGCTCAAGCAGGCTGACCGTAGCGGTGTCGCCACCGTCGCCGCCCTGATCGGTGGCTGGGTCGCCTGTTGGGGGTTAGGCATGCGCGCCGCGCTCCGGAGCTATGACGCGGTCATCTCGCCGTGGACCGGCCTGTTGTTGTCGGCCGGCGCGGGGTTTGCAAACAACGTTACCCCCTTCGGCAACGCTGGCGGCGAGCCGTTGACGACGTTGTTGGTCGCCGAGCGCACCAGCGTTCCCTACGAGCGCGGGCTGGCGGCAATGGCTGCTGTCGACGCGGTCAATATCGTTTCGTCGGTGGGCTTTGCGCTCGGTGGGCTGACATGGCTCGCGGTCGCCGGCTCGCTTGCGGGCCAGCTCACCGTTGCAGCCGCCGCTGTCGTCGCCGCGGTTGTCGTGGGGTGCGGTGGTGCGGTTAGGCTTTGGCGTCGCCGCCGCGGCATCACAACCCGATGTATCGATGGGCTGACCCAGCTTCTTTGCTGGCTTGCGGCGATCGTCCCGCGGCTCTCGGCCCCGGATCGGGCGACTGTCGCCGACCGCGTCGCGGGCTTTGTCGATGATCTCGAACACATCGCGGCTGACCGCCGATCCCTCCTGGCTGTTCTCGGCTACTCAGTGGCCGGCTGGCTGTGTCAACTGCTGGCATTGTGGGCCGCTTTCGCGGCCATCGGCACGCCGATCTCCGCGGTGGCCGCCTTCGTCGCGCTGCCGCTGGCGTCGGTCGCGTTGGCCCTCCCGTTGCCGGGTGGAGCCGGCGGCATCGAGAGCGCGCTGGTCGCCGTTCTCGTCGGAACGCCGTTGACGACGGTGTCGCCGGCGACGGCCGTCACTGGGGTCGTCTTGTTTCGAGGATTTGCCTACTGGCTGCCGACGACACTGGGTGGGCTTGTTTTCGCGGAGTCGGCCGTCGGCTGGTATCGTCAGTCGCGTCGCTGAGGGATGATGATGAACCCATCCACAAGATCCTATTAGATTAAGATTGAATTGTACGTAATAATTTAAGAATAGTGAGAGGCTGAGGGTTTCTGTTTGAGTACTTTGAGATGATTTTGACTACCCACTGTTTCATTATCGTGTGGTAGGTAGAGTCACTGTACAAGTAGTTAGCTTACGGTTAAACGACAACAATTAGGACAACCTCGGTATGGTAGTGACGGTGTTACATACTGAAGCCTATTTAGGAGTAATTATTATTATGTTTGGTCAGATATACTGCGGTGTTCCGGGCCATGAGTGACGATCCGTCAGAAGTAATAACCGAATCGGTGATTAGGGCGACGGGCAATCAAAACAGGGAGGCCATCGTGGTAGATGAGACTCTCACAGTGAGAGAGCGCAGTAATACCATAGATTTCAATATCGCTGTTGACGCTCCGCTGCCGGAACTGTGCCAATCGGGCCGGGTCTTCGAGTTGCCGTCAAATAGTGATCGGGAACCGAGCGAGGAACTAGATCTGTTTGATACGGTTCTCAAGGATAGAACCCCGCTGACCGGACAGTACGCCATCACCGGCGATAATGGATTGACTGAGTACGTGACGATCGACGGTGAACCGCTGACGGGCAAATCAGACGCCACACTTGGGTTGTTCATCGTTGACATCACAACCAGACAGGAAGGGCTAAGAGAAGCGCACAACAGACTAAATACGATCGTTAAGGCACTCGGTGATCCAGTTTATGTCTGCGACTCTGATCCGAAATTCACCTACGTCAACGATGCGTTCGCTGACCTCACCGGGTACACCAAAGACGAGCTGATGAACTCTCACCCACACCTGCTCAAGTCACACGAGTCACAAAAGCGGGTTCGAGAGGCTATCCGAGACATCCTCTCAGATGACGGCCCAGCAGACAAGACCGTTGAGGTGGAAATCAAAACAAAAGGAGGAGATGTGATCGTTTGTGAAGACCACATCGGAGTACTGCTGCAGGACGGGCTGTACAACGGTGCAGCGGGTGTTCTGCGTGACATCTCAACTCGCAAAAAGCAACGTGAACAGGTACGCCAACAAAAGGAGCAGTTAGAGCAGTTCGTCTCTATTCTCACCCACGACATCCGGAATCCGCTCAATATTATCGACGGCTACTCTCAACAGCTTAAAACAGAAGAGAATGCCAGTCAGGTGATGAAAATTGAGCGTGCTGCGGGTCGCATGCGAGCATTAATTGACGACACACTTGCGTTGTATAACGAATCAGGTGCTGCCGAAGATCTAAGTTATGTGTCTATTTCGGAGATTGCTGATAGAGCGTGGCAAAGCGTCGAGACAGCCGATGCTGACCTGCATATCAGAGATGAACTCACTATCGAATGCAACCCTGACCGAATGTGTCGAATGTTCGAGAACCTGTATCGAAACGCTATCGAACACAACGACGAATCGGTCACGATTGAGGTCGAGGAGTACTCCGCAATTGGGACGTCGACACGAAGCAACTGTGGCGGGTTTTATCTCGCAGACAACGGCACTGGCATTGATCCTGATGACCGCGAGAAAGTCTTCGAATATGGGGAGACATCCTCACAGAACGGCACAGGACTGGGATTGCCAATCGTGAAACGCGTTGCTGACGCCCATGGATGGGATATTAAGATAATGGATAGTTCAACTGGTGGGGCAAAATTTGTTTTCATGGGTGTTGAGGTGGGTAAGTCAAATACGAGTTGATAATAATATGACCTTCAGACATAGTACTAGCAACCACCTCAACTATCCATCAGTGAAGTGTAATTACTAGTGCTCTGTGTGATACTTATATTTTCGGTATCGGCCACTCAGCTACCTATCGGCTACTGGATAAAATGTTCTGCCGAGTTATGAATAGACAGCGCGTACCCTTCACGCAGTTCTACTCATCGGATTGCAGCGTGGATTAGCTCAGAGTAGTATATCTGGGGTAGTGTTAATCAGCTTATCGAATCCTTACTTCGACAGGACGCAACTGGATGATGTGGTAGATATAGTGTCGCTACAGGGGCTCTTAGCCGTTATTTTATGGGTAGCACTACTTATTTATCTCTTCTCATCAGCCTGGTGAATTGTTGAAGTGGCTCTGCTCTCACGTGGCTGGAAACGAGATACTGAGGAAGTCTGAGGGCTTGACGATATCTAAGTTTGTATCCTCACGATAGATACCGAGCCTGTTGTCCAACAGACCCTTAATGAAATCTCCGGTGGAATCGTTAATATACGTGTCATTTCCGAGGCACGGCCGTTCGGACTCATCTCTTCAAATCAAGTGGATTCGGATCTGAAAACAATCATAATGTCTGATATTTAACGGGTAAGGTCGTGTCAAACGGTTAGTTCGTCATGATAACGGACATTAGTTTATCGAAATAATAATGAATGATGCTACCGTGTGGTGACCAATGTCCGAAGCCGGAGATCTTCCTCCACAAGATGTCCACCAACGAATAGTGGAACGAGTATCTGATGCAATCGTTTCTATTAATCAAGAGTATCGGTGTACGTATTTAAACAAAAAGGCAGAAAAATTGCTAGAAAGATCCGAAGTGGAACTCCGCGGACAGACTATTTGGAAAGCATTTCCTAAAACCGTTGACACAATCGCCGAAGATAAAATCAAAAAATCGCTTACTGAACAGACTCAAACTAGTTATGAGCGATACAATACAGAACTTGACCGTTGGTTCGAGGTGCGGATCTATCCGAGCAACGACGGTGCTTCAATACTTTTTACCGATATAAGCGACCGAAAACAACGAGAGATTGAACTCACACGTTATGAACAGATAGTGGAGAATCTGCCGGTGGCAGTTGGCCAAAATGAGTTGGAAGCTGATGGCGAATTTAGTTTTGTAAATAGCGCCATGGTTGAGATGTTTGACGCTGAATCAAAAACTGAGGCAAAAAACCACTCGGTACAAGATTTGTGTGCAGACCCCAGCGATAGAGAAGCACTGCTCAAAGAGGTTCATGACTCTGGTTCAGTTCAAGATAAGGAGTTCAAACTAAAAACAGTAAACGGTGATACACTTTGGGGGTCGACTACAGCAAGCATTGAAACAATTGGTAACGAGAAATATCTCCTTGGTATTATCCAAGATATCACTGAAAGGAAACAATATCAAGATGCGCTAAACGCCTTGTTAGATGCAACCCACCAGATGGCTTCCGCGACAACAGTACAGGAGGTTGCTGAGGTGGTTACGACCACGATTAGAGAGTCGATCGGCTTTGCGATGAATGGTGTTCATTTGTATGATGAAACCGCCGGGGGGCTGGCTCCTGTAAGCGTCTCCCACAAGAGTAAACAAGTTATTGAGGAGCCACCAGTTCTCAATGAGGGGATTGGCTGGCAGGCATACAAAACAGGGGAACCACAAATCTATCACGACCTCCAAGCCGCTGACGAGATCTACAACGATCAAACAGAGATTCAAAGTGAGATCGCATTTCCGTTAGGCGATCAAGGCGTGCTCTTGGTTTCGTCTACCGAAACTGATGCATTCTCTGATCGAGATATAACGTTAGCTAATACGTTAGCTACGAACGCAACAGCGGTGCTCTCACGAATCCAAACGCACGAACAATTGCAACAACGTGAGAAAACAGTTGAAGAGCAGCGAGACAATCTCAGAATCGTCAACAAGATCGTTCGCCATGACATTCGGAACGACCTACAATTAATCTCCGCGTACGCAGACCGATTGGCAAACAGAACAGATGAATTTGAGGAGCCACAGAAGATCAGTAAGTGTGTCACCAATGCGGTTGAAGTAACAGAAACCGCAAGAGACGTGACAGACATGGTTCTTCAGGCAGGGCAACCTGATGAGTTTGTAAATCTTAATAACATTCTACCCCAACAGATCAAGAACATAAACAACAGCTACCCAAGATCCCAAATTGAAACCCGTGGTCAGATTCCTAATATCGATGTCGTAGGTAGTGACATGCTGGAATCAGTCTTCAGAAATCTATTGAGCAACGCAATTCAGCATAATACCAAAGAAGTTCCTGAAGTAACCGTCTCGGTGAGCCAAACAGCGTCAGATGCAATAATTGAGATTGCTGATAATGGCCCGGGGATTCCTGATCGTCATAAAGAGGCCATGTTTGAGGAAGGCAATAGCGGGCTAGAAAGTGACGGAACCGGTCTAGGCCTCTATTTGGTGAAGAAAGTTGTCGGACGGAATAATGGAAGAGTCGAGGTAGTTGACAACGAACCAGAGGGATCCGTGTTTGTTGTTAAGCTTCCCAAGCTGAATAGCTAATAGCCACTTTCAGTTTTCAAACTGACACACTCTGCATCTTCTCTGCCTCCCGCTGATACCTGTATAAGATGCAATCTCTGTCTTTTGGAGCGTTCGATCTCTCAGCCTCGAGATAGCCATCAGCGTTTCACTGTCCTTGGTAAGGGTCGCGCTTGTGACCGTCTCGCACGAAATCGGCCGGCAGACGGCGGCTGCGGCGTCGATACGATGCCTTTAAACGCACCAAACCGGAATACGGCCCTATGGTAACTCTCTACGACGTGCCGCCGGAGGAGCTCATCGAGGAGCTCGCCGACCGGCTTGCAGACCGGCTCGAAACGCCGGAGTGGGTTGAGTACACGAAAACGAGCCACGACCGCGAACTGCCACCCCAACAGGATGACTTCTGGGAGCGACGCGGGGCCAGCCTCCTCCGAAAGGTTGCTATCGAGGGCCCGATCGGCGTCGAACGACTTTCGACCGGATACGGCGGTACAAAAGGCGGCTCGAACCGCTACGCCGTTGCCCCTGCTACACAGGTCGATGGCTCGACAAAGATCATCCGTGAACTCCTGATCCAACTCGAAGACGACGGGCTCATCCAGACGGCTCAAGGCGAGGGTCGCCGCACCACCGCCGAGGGCGATGCCTTCCTCGACGAGGTCGCAAAAGATGTCTTCGATGACCTCGACAACCCCGAACTCGAACGCTACGCCTGATTTGATTGTCCGAAACCGTTTTTGGGGCTGCACGACGATATATCATGTATGAGCAACAGCCCTGACGACGATCGACTCGAAGAACTCCGCGAGCAGAAGCGGAAGGAACTCAAACAGCAACAACAGGGCGGCGAGGGCGACCCCGCTGAACGTCAGCAAGCTGCCCAACAACAGGCCGAGGCCCAACGTGAGGCCGTCCTGAAAAAACATCTGACCGATGGGGCGCGCCAGCGGCTCAACGCCGTCGAGATGTCGAAGCCACAGGTCGCCAAACAGGTCAAACAGCAGGTTGTTGCCCTCGCCCAGAGCGGCCGCGTCCAGGATCGAATCGACGAACAGCAGATGAAAGAGCTGCTAAAGGAACTCCAGCCGGATTCGAAATCCTACGATATCCAACACCGCTAACATGGAGTTAGCGCTGCTGTACAGCGGTGGGAAGGACTCCTCGCTTGCAGCCCTCCTTTTAGACGGGTTTTACGACGTTCGGCTCGTGACGGCACACTTCGGCGTCACCGACGACTTCCAGCATGCCCGCGATGCCGCTGCCGAGCTCGGCTTTCCGTTCGAGACGATCACACTTGATGAGTCAGTCGCCGACGACGCCGTCGAACAGATGATCGACGACGGCTTTCCGCGCAACGGCATCCAGCGGGTTCACGATCACGCGCTCGAAACCGCGGTTGAGCTCGCTGTCGACGCTATCGCCGACGGGAGCCGCCGTGATGACCGTGTGCCTACGGTCTCGCGGGCGGCGGCCCAAAGTCTCGAAGACCGCCACGACGTCGACTACATCGCGCCGTTAGCAGGGTTCGGTCGCCACGCTGTCGACGACCTCGTCGCCGCGAATCTTGAAGTCGAAACCGGCCCCAGTGAGACGGTGCCAAAAGCCGACTACGAAGGCGAGTTGCGGGCGATCTTAGCCGACCGCCACGGTGATGACGCCGTCGGTGAAGTCTTTCCCGATCACGAGCAGACCTACGTTCACGGGCGTCGGTAGCGACGCGCCACATCGCACACTGAGATCACACAGCCGTACGCCGAGACCGAACGCTTGAAGCGGCTCCCGGGGTTCAATGGGGTGAATGGTCGGTGGGATCGTCATCGCGGTGGCCGCAGCCGTTGTGTGGGGTGGGTACCTCTACTATCTCAAACGGGCCTTCGAGGGGTATGCAGCCTCGCTGTTGACCGTCGGGATCAACAGCTTCGCGCTGGTGTGGTATCTACCTGTGTGGTATTTTCGCGTCGGTTCGGCGACGACAACTAAGGTGCTAATGACGTTTGGGATTGGTGAACTCGGCATTATCGTGGCGACGACAACGATGATCGCCGGGGCGATGATCGCTTTCCTGCGCGCGTTAGCCATCGGGGAGGTCTCCTATGTCGCGCCGATCAGCAAGATCGTTCCCGTGTTTGTGCTCCCGATTGAGGTTGTCGTCCTCGGGCAGGTGTTGACGCCGCTGCAGGTCGCTGGTGTCCTCGTTGCGACCGCCGCGGTCTACGTCGCCAACTTTCGTGGTGGCTCCTTGCTTGAGCCGTTGCGCCAAGCAACCACATCGACCGCGGCGCGGCTGGCGATTCTCAGCGCGATGGCGTTTGGTGTCAGCGATGTTGCCAGACGGATCGCCCTCCAGGAGCTGGCGATCCCGGTCGGCGTCTGGATCCCGATCGTACTCGGCGGCGTCGCGGTCGTGTTGCTTCCGGCCGCGTTTCGAGCGACCCTGCCGGCGACGCTGCGGGCGGATCTGCCGAAGCTTGCGGTCGGCGGACTGTTCGTTGCGGCCGGTGAAGGGCTGACCAACGTCGCCTTCTCGCTGGTGCCGGCGAGTATCGCCTCGCCGATCGTCAACACCCAAGCCATCGTCGCTGTGTTGCTCGGCGGGCTGTTGCTTGACGAACAGCAGTTTAGGATCCGGACTGTCGCCGCCGTGCTCGCGGTGATCGGCGTGACGATGATCGCGGTGTGAGACACTTGGCTCGCAGTGTGAGTCTCTCAACGCTCGATGTGCATGAAATCCACACGTCGAAAAGGTGATAGATAGGAAGACAAATATACGCGCTCGGCGTACCACTCGTATGACGACGCTCGTCTCGGTGCGCTATCCCCTCACAGCGGATAGCTATCGGACGATCCAACGCGGGCGTGAGCTGACCGACGACGGCGGGTCGCTGATTGTGCTTCATATCTCACTGCTGCAGAACGGCGAGCGAGCCACCCGGAGCGAACTCGGCGAGATCGGTGCCCACTATATCGTCCGACAGGGGTACGTCCTTGAGGAAGCGATCATCGACGAAGCCGCCAGACAAAACGCCGACCGCGTTCTCGTCGGCAAGACCAAACGCGGGCGGTTCCGTCGTTGGGCGGGGCAGCTGCTCGGGCTGTATCCGGATCTCGAAGCCGCGCTTACCGAACACCTCGGGACACGACTCGAAATCGTTGCGTAGTCGACATCCGGCGGCAACGGCACCTACGAGTTATTACTCGTCGCTGATCGAACCGCCAAAGGACAGCATTCAAGCGCGGCCCTCGCAAACGCCCGGCTATGTACGACCGACTCAAAGGGTTTCGTGACTTCTACCCCGACGAGATGACCGCTCGCCGGGAGGTCATCGACACCGTTGAGACCGCCGCCGCCCGGTATGGCTTCCGCGAGATCGGCACACCGACCCTAGAGGCGACCGAACTCTACACCGACAAATCCGGCGACGAGATCGTCGATCAACTGTATAACTTCACCGACAAAGGTGGCCGTGATGTGACGCTCACTCCGGAGTTGACGCCGACGGTCGCCCGGATGGTCGTCGCCAAACAGCAAGCGCTCTCGAAGCCGATCAAATGGTATTCGACGCGTGCGTTTTGGCGATACGAACAGGTTCAACAGGGTCGGTTCCGAGAGTTCTACCAGACCAACGTCGATATCTTCGGCTCGGGTGAGCCCACCGCCGACGCCGAGATCTTAGCGTTTGCGGCTGAGGCACTGACCGATCTCGGTCTCACGAGCGACGATTTCGAGTTCCGCGTCTCACACCGTGATCTGCTCGGTGGTCTCTTGGAGGCCTTCGACGCCGATGTCGACACCGAGGCGGCGATTCGCGCGGTCGACAAATCCGCAAAGATCGACGATCAGGAGTATTACGGCCTCTTACAGGACGCCGGCCTACGCTACGAGCAGGCCGAAACGTTCGATGAGTTGCTCGGGACTGACGACCTCAACGATCTCGTCGATTTCGCCGACACCGAGCGCGTCGCCGACGCCGTCGCCAATCTTGAAGCCGTCCTTGCGGCGGCCGATGATCTCGGCGTCCGTGAGTACTGCGACGTGTCGCTGGAGACCGCTCGCGGGCTCGATTACTACACCGGCGTCGTCTTCGAGTGTTTTGACTCGACGGGCGAGGTCTCGCGGTCGGTCTTCGGCGGCGGTCGCTACGACGACCTCATCGAGAGCTTCGGTGGCCAACCGACACCTGCCGTCGGCGTCGCCCCCGGCCACGCCACCCTGCAGTTGCTCTGTGAGCGCGCTGGCGTCTGGCCCGAGGAAGCCCCCGCAACCGACTACTACGTCCTGAGCGTCGGCGACACCCAGGCGGTCGCCGCCGATGTTGCTCGCCAACTCCGCGGCCGTGGCCACGTCGTCGAAACCGACATCGCCGAACGCAGCTTCGGTGCCCAAATGAACTACGCCGACTCGATTAACGCCGAGACGGTCGTGATCGTCGGCGAGCGCGACCTCGAAAACGGCGAGGTGACGGTGAAAGAGATGGCAACCGGCGACCAGACGACCGCACCCGTCGACGACTTCCCGGGTGATCTGGAGCGGCCGACCTACGAGGACTGGGCGTAAGTCGGTATCACGCCGATAGCGTACGTCGCTGACATATAGGGCATAACCCAATACTTTTATTTCATATAGGGTACTACCCAATAGTACGGATGGCCGACGGCGATGTGCTCGTTGACACGGCGATGATGCTGCCCAACGGAGAACGTGTCAGGCTTTTCGCCGTCGAGAGTTCGGAGTACCCCGGTGGTGTAAACTATCGGTTCCAACACTACGATCCCGAGACCGGAGCCGAGTTCCTCCGCTACGACAACACACGGATACCAACCCACGGCGCGGGGTACCACCACCGACATGCTTGGATTGGTGGCGAGGAGTCGGTGATAGCTATCGAATTTGTTGACCTCGAAACACACCTCACCCGCTTCGAAACGGAGATACGAGCCAATGACAGAGAGTAATCCCACGGAACTGGCCGCGAACGGTGCTGAAAGCTACCCTGAGACGCTTCGAATCACGGTCGGTTCGGTCGCGTCGATGGTTGATGCCGCGGTGACACAGCTTGACGGAGAGGATTCAGCCGAGGAGGCCATTCGGTCATTCGACAGGGTGGCCGATATCAGACAGTTGCTCACGGAGCGACGCCTCGAAGTCATGCGGTCGATCATGACCGCACCGCCGGACAGCATCAGCGACCTTGCTGACCGCCTCAATCGGAACTACTCGGAGGTTCACAGTGACGTGGCAGTGCTGGCCGATCACGATATCATTTACTTCGAGAGCGACGGTCGAGCGAAACGCCCTGTCATCCCTTATGAGCGCGTCCATATCGATATCGAAGTCGTCGGCGACACGAGCAGCGAGCGAGCGGCGATCTCGTGAGCACCGATCTCAGTAGCACAGTTGCGCGTGAGCTAACTGTACGCATCGACGTATAAGCTGTTAGGAGGATTTGTTTCGTATCTCTGCTATGAGCAGCCGCGACACATACGAGAAGGACTCCGGTGTCGGGTCGACACGGCTCCTGAAAGCGTCTCTGAGCGGTTTGGGGGTCGTTGTCGGACTGCTGACGATGTATCAGTCGACCGCTGGCACTGACGCCCCATTCGTTGTCGGTGCGGTGCTCGCCGCCGGCAGTGCGATCTCTCTGGTTGCTCAGCTATGGGCTACGCACTAGCCGTCTCGTAGTCACTCGGTTCGACGACATGCGTGTACTCGACCAGCTCTTTTTTCGCCCCCGCGGCGGTGTTTTAGAGAGCCGACTGCACGAAGGACGCAAGCGCATGCACCTCGGTGTCCTCGTCGGCCGTCTCGAACACCGATTCGATCTCGGAGTCCACCTCGGTGCTTTCAAGCTGTGTCAGGCTGGCTGCGGCGATCTGTCCGAGATAGGCATCGTCCGTCTGGAGGGCAGCAATCAAATATGACGCTGCATCCTCGCTCGAACGTGCGCTGCCGAACCGAATGACCACGTTCTATAGCCTCGTTGTGTCGCCGCTGCACTTGGCCATGGGTGTGAGCGTTTTCACTTCGACGCCTCGCTTATTCGGATGAGGTGTAGTCGCTGGGGCTTGTGACGTGGGTATACTCAACTAACTCCTTTTTTGCCTCCGCAGCAGTGTCATGGAGATTCGACTTGACAAATGAGGCCAGTGTGTGCGCCTCAGTGTCCTCGTCGACCGTCTCAAGGAACGTCTCGATTTTCCCCTCAACCGTGGCTTGATCAAGCTTAGTGAGGCTTGCTGAGGCGATCCGTCTGAGGTCAGGGTCGTCGTCGTCCAGCGTATCGACCAACGAGTCGACCGCTTTCTCACTCGACCCCTCCAGTTGGCCCAGCAGCCAAGCGGCGTTGCGCTGCTCTAATCTGTGTGGCGACTCCTCGACGATCGAGGCAAACTCCTCGGAGACATCAGTTGAGACATCCTCGGCGATCTTCTCGATGGCCTGCTGGCGAACCGCATCACCCTCGTCGAACTCCGTTTCGGTGAACGTCGTGATAACGCCTTCCGCCGCCTCCTCGCGTATCGACTCATTCGAGTCGTCGTCCAGCTCGTCGACGACCAGATCAACCGTCTCTTGGGCTCCGAACCGCCCGATCTTGCCGATTACCTGCTCTTTCAGCTCGTCGTCGGTGCTTCTGGAGGCTGTTACGAGGGCCTCATAGGCTGCGTTGGTGCCGATCTCGACGAGGGCTTCGACCGCGGCCTCCTTGACCGCCGCAATCTGCTTGCTGTTGGCGGCCTGCTGGAATTCGTCGTTGTCGGCCCGCAGGTGATCTTGGATCGGGCTCACAAATGTCTCATCGCCAACGGTGCCGGCCGCTTCGATCGCCCGTCTGAGCACGCGGAGATCCGTCTCCCGTGAGAGGGTCGTGCGGAGTTTGTTGATCGTGCTTTGACTTCCCACGCGGCCGAAGCCAACGACGGCCAGAAACCGCAGCGACGGCCGGCCTGACGAATGCCACTTCGTCAGGATGAGCGGATACGGTCTCTCCGTCGGCGTCGACTCCGGGTCGGCCTCCAGCCGCGTAATAATGGTATCGAACGTTGATTCGTCAACGGTGAGCAAGACGTTGAGGATGTTGGCCCGAACCGCATCGGATGGCTCGGAGAGAACACAGCCGATGAGTGCCTGTTGGGTTTGTGGCGTTACCGTCTCGGCGAATGCGTCGGCCGATTCGGCTACGATCCCGGCCGCGCCGTAGCGGACGTGTTGGTTGTCGTGATCCCGGATATGACGGATCAGCTCCCCGTACTCGCCGCGGTTTGCGAGCGAATACAGATAGTCTGCTGTGTCCGGTGAGGGAGACTGTGCCATCTTACCATACTATGGGAGTACTAATGAAAAAGATAATGATTTTGGTCTAACATGTTTGTATGTGTGAATATTTATGCGGTCATACACGCCACAGCTGATCCCGTTGTCGCCGCGATCAAGCCCAACAGCGTCGGTAGCGTGACCGACACCCAACTCTACTGACCAGCCTGTGGTCGGCTGTCGTTTCCGCATCGACCATTTCTATTCGTGAGCGTGTAACATACAACTGACCACACAACGGCGGTAGTCGTTAGCCGCCCCGAACGAACTTGTTTCGTGTGTCTCGCAACACTTCACGGGCGTGTCCCGATGGATCAGCCACATCCGGATCATACACCGAGACCACTTCGCCGTCTGCGAGCACGACCGTTCGGCGGTCGGTGTGTCCGTTGCCGGTAGCGAGGCCAAAGGCGTCAGCGAGGTCGCCGTCAGGATCGGCGAGCAGGTCGAAGATGATCCCCTCCGCATCAGCGAAGTCAGCGTGGCTTTCGACGCCATCCATTGAGACACCATAGACGCCGATGCCAACCTCCCGAAACTCTGGGAGGGCCGCTTGGAACTCGGTTGCTTCGACCGTACAGCCGCCGGTGAAATCCTTTGGATAGAAGAAGACGACCGTTGGGTCGTCAAAACTGAGCGATACCGTCTCGCCGTGCTGATTGCGTGCTGTGACTGCCGGGGCTGAATCGCCGACTTCAAGCATACGCCATTTTCACCCGCGCCCGTCATACCGGTTGTGATCGGGCCGGCCGAACGACCGTATCCGGTGTAACACCGCGAACGAACGTGCTTTTAGGCGTTGGGGCTGTAGGCTCCAGAAATGATTTTCGAGAACCTCCCTACAGCTCCCCGGTCGGAGGAGCTCCTTGATAAGGCCTTCTCGCGGGCCGCCCGCGCGGGCAACGCCAAAGGCGGCCTTGAGGCACAGCAGTCGATGCTGACCGTCGCGGTCAACATTACCTCCGATAACCTCGAAAACGTCGTCACGGCGTGGCCGGATTTCGACTACATTGATCCCTTCTATTACGAACTCGCCGACGCCATCGTCGATGTCAACGAGCTCCGCCAATCGCTTTCTGAGGTCACCTGGGCCAGCCGGCAGATCGAGGAGTTGGGCCGTGAGTACCAGTCAAAACTCCGCAAAACCGACTCTGACACCGCCCGCAAGCATCGCAAGCAGGCCTTCGCCCGCATCGCCGACATCATGGACGAGATCAAAGCCGACCTCCGGGCGGTCGGCGACGCCCGCGACCAGCTGAAGACGATCCCTGACATCCGCCCTGACGAACCAGCGATCGTCATCGCCGGCTACCCAAACGTCGGCAAATCCTCCTTTGTCAACCACGTGACGCGGGCCTCAAACGAGATCGCGGAGTACCCCTTCACGACCCGCGGCGTCCAAGTTGGCCACCTCGAACGCGACCACATCCGCTATCAACTGATCGACACGCCTGGGCTGCTCGATCGCCCGGAAGACGAGCGCAACGATATCGAGCGACAGGCTGCCGGCGCGCTTGAACATCTGGCCGACACGGTGCTGTTTTTCGTCGATGCCTCCGGCGACTGCGGCTACCCATTGGACGTACAGTTGGAACTGCAGGCTGCCGTCGTCGACCGGTTTGCCGACCGCGATATTCCGGTGCTGACGATCTGCAACAAGAGCGACCGTTCGACCGATGTCGAGGCTGACGCCTACATGAGTATCACCGAGGAGGAGGGTATCGATGAGGTGCTTGCGTTAGCGATTGATGCGGTCGGCTACGAGCCGGAACTCCCGTCGCGGGACGCCTGAACACGGCGACACGCTCTACTCGGGCTGGAGCCGTTCCAATACGGGAATCTCGTCGATTTTCTCGGTAGCGATATCATCCCAGTAGAGCCCGGCCGGCCGCTCGGCGGCCGTTTTAGTCGAAATCGTTCGTGTCGGCGTCACGACCAGATCTAGCGGTACGTCGTGACGGTCGGGCTTAATGTCGCCATCGTTGACAATTTGACTATCGTGGACGGTCGTGGCGACGGTGGTATCGGCGTCAACGCGGTCGAAGCCGCGCAAGACGGCGAATTCGAGATCGCTGAATCCCTCACCTTTGCCGACGCGATTGCCAGCGGTGTCAACGGCGACGCTGCCGGCGACGATGAGGTCGATCTGCGGCATCGCCTCGGGATCGACGGGGACGCCGTGTTTCGATGAGCCTGAGACCGTCGTCGCATCGTCGATGTCGTCGACCTCGTCGGGTGCGAGTCGAAGAAACGGTTTGGCCTCGCTGAGCCGCGGGACAGCCATGTAGACCGTTTTCCCCTCGCGGAGGGCCTGACGGCGCACCGGCAACTGCGGGGCGTCAGGATTGCATTTCAGCGTGTCGGCGGCGGCCCACGCGTCGGTGTCGGCCAGTCGGTCGGCGGCGTCGCTGGCGTCGGCGACGTTGGGGATGCGGCCGTGCGGCGGAAACGGAAATCGGGCGATTCCTTCGGCTTCGAGGAGATCCCAGATGCGTTCGCGGAGGTCAGGTTTGGATAGATTCACCATAGGTGGGGGTTCGGAGCCGTTACTCGTACTCACGGCTGCGTTCGCGGTTGCTGCTGTCGATATCAAGGCCATCAAGCTCCCGCTCCAGTTGGCGTTCGAACTCGGCGTCTGAGAGCTTACCGTCGGCGTAGCGTTGTTTCACTGTGTCGATACGGCTCTGTTGGTTCGGTGCCGGGCGGTTCGCGTCGTTCACGTCGCCGGTTCCGGCACCCGCGTTGTTGTCTCCACGGTACCACGAGACGAGTCTGAACCCACCGTAGAACATCGCCCCGACGACAGCCAACGTGAGAAGCGAGCTGGCGATCGCCCACGCAATGCCGATGATCGTAGCGATAACCGAGAAGATGATCTGAATGGCGACAAGCACGCCGAGCCCGAGAAGCGTATACAGAGCGACGTTCCGCCAGTTCATATCCACTGATAGGCCGGCGATCGGCAAATATCTGTTTGCTTCCGAGTAACAGGCTCTCAAAACGACCCAGCGACCGAACACAACCCGTTTCCCTGCCGGTCGCCGAGAGCCGGTATGTTCGAAGCTCGCCCTGACTGTGACGACGAGATCGCGTTGGTCGGCCGGTCAAACGTCGGGAAATCAACGATCATGCGGGAGCTGACAGGTCACAGCGTGCCGACAGGCCAGAAACCCGGGGTAACCCGCGAGCCCAACCACTTCGATTGGTCATCTCAGAGCTTCATGTTCACCGATCTACCGGGGTTCGGGTTCATGTCCGGTGTTGAGGGCGAGCACCGCGAAGCGATTCAGACCGACATCGTTCGCTACATTGAGGATAACGCCGAGTCGATTCTGGCGGCCGTCCTCGTTGTCGACGGCAAGAGCGTCATCGACATCATCGACCGCCACAGCGACCGCGGCGAGATCCCCCACGACGTGGAGATGTACCATTTCCTGAAGGAAGTCGGCATCCCAACCGTTGTCGCGGTCAACAAGATGGACAAAGTCGACGACACGGACGACCGGCTCAACGACCTCTGTGACCGCCTTGGGCTGTTTCCGCCGTGGCAGCAGTACGAGGAGGAGGTCATCGCGCCGATCACCGCCAAGGCCGGCCGGATCGACAGCCTTCGAACCGCGCTACAACATCACATCCGGGCTGCCAAACGCGATGAGCTGCTACAGTTTGTGACTGCGTAGTCGACCACCTGTCGATACTGTTGAGCGGATCGCGTTGTTGTCGCATCACACCTGTGCTACGAACCGGTCGTGTCGCGTTCGAAAATTGCAACATTGCACGACGCCCGCTCGTGAATCTGCTCGGCGATCGAGCCGGATCGATCCGCACGGAGAGCAGACCGATCCGACAAGCCGAGACAGACCAGATCCTGTTTGTCGAGTGTCTCGCTGACAGCCGATTCGACGGTTTCGCCGGCCAGCACCGACGGCGTATACTCCTCGGGGTCGAGGCCGGCCCGTTGGGCCACGGCTGTAATCTGTTCTCTCCCCTGTTGTCTCGCAGTAGCACTCGGTTCGGGTGCTCCTGTCTCCTCGTCTGTCAGCTGAACGGTGAGCAGTGTCGGTTGTGTGTTCCCCTCACTGCGGGCGGCGAACTCGGCGGCTCGTCTGACGGCGACCGGGGTATTGGGGCCGTCGCCGACAAGTGCGGTCACGTTGCCGACCGGGAGCTGGCCCAGACTGGCAAGCGTTACATCCGCGGGGGCGTCGGTGAGCACGGGATCGAGATTTGAGCCGAAGGCGTACTCACCGCCGGCAAAGGAGCCACGCCAGCCGACGACAACCTGATCGGCGTCTTCCGATTTGACTTCCTCCAAGATCGTCTCGCCGACATCCTGCCCGATCAGGGCCCGTGTTCGTAGGGAGACATCCATCTCAGCGACGGTACTTCGGGCGGTCTCCAACAGGTCGCGTTGGTGGTCAAGCCGGTCGGCCTCAACGTTCTGCCGGTCGTCACCGGCAACCCGGAGCACGTTGAGCACGACCAGCTCTGCCCTCCCGTCGTCGGCGTTGGCCACAGCGGTCGCGGCGGCAAGCTCAAGCAGTCCACGCTGTGTCTGGGGATTTACCACCGGGACAAGGACGGTATACGCCGACTCGTCTCCGGGAAGTGCCTCCCTGAGCAGCCCGCTTTCGACATTGTTTGTTCTGGCGTAGACGAGATACCAGATCGCACCAAGGGCGACAATGCCTGTTCCGACAATCTGGACGGGACGTGTCATCTGTGCGATGACAAACACCGACAGGGCGACCCCGAGGATCGGGACGATCGGATAGAAAAGCCCGGGAACGGCGAAGTCGGGATCGTACGCCGGCGGGTCAGCCCGCCGGAACACGACCAGCGAGACGTGGACAAGCCCGTAGGTCACCAGAAAGCTGAAACTCGCTACCTCGGCCAGCAGCGCGACGATCGCCTCGACCTCGAGGCCGATCCCGATCAGCCCCGCGGTCACCCCACCGGTTGCGATGATCGCCCGGTGAGGTGTGTGAAACCGGTCGTGGGTCGCGTTCAACCAGTCGCTCATCAGGTTGTCCCGCCCCATCGCAAACAGCACCCGCGAGGCCGCGAGGATCGAGGAGTTCGAGCTCGAAATCGCGGCGATAACTGCCGCAAAGACGATCGCCACCACGCCGATCGAACCCAAGAACACGACCGCAACGTCGGCAACCGGAACCAGCGAGCCGCCGAGTTCCTGATACGGGATGACGCCGGTCGAGACGATCATGATGAGCATATAGAGGATCGTCACCCCAACGACCGACAGCACCATCGTCAACGGGATGAGCTTCCCCGGTTTCTTGATCTCGCCGGCGACGGTCGCGATGATCTCAAAGCCGAGAAACGTCACGAAGACGGTGCCTGTTGTGGCGACGATCCCCGAGGGGCCGGTCGGCGCGAAGTCAACCAAGTGTGCCGTCTCGATGAAAAACAGGCCAACCCCGGTGTAGATCAGCACAATGAGGAACTCGGTGCCGATCATCAGGTTCTGGGCACCGCTTGACTCCTCGGTGCCGTAGTAGTTCATGCCGACAATGAGCCCGAGCCCGAGAATCCCGATCAGGACGATTAGAGCCCGACCGTCCAGAAAGCCGACCGATTCGACGATATACTGGCCGAAGCCGACCATATAAAACGCGCTGGCGAACATAAGCCCGGTCCACATCCCCCAGCCGACGATACTGCCGAAGAAGCTCCCCAGTCCGCGGTTAACGTAGTGGTAGCTGCCGCCGGAGATCGGCATTCCGGTCGCCAGCTCCGCAAGCGAAAGAGCGGCCAACAGCGCGACAAAACCGGCGATCCCAAACGAGATCGAGCTTGCCGGTCCAGCCCCCTCAGCCGCGATCGCTGGCAGGATAAAGATCCCCGCCCCGATCATCGTCCCGCCGCCCAGCGTCATCGCCTCGGTGAAGCCAAGCGTTCTGTCAAGTTGGCTTTCGGCCACGTTACCACGCCGGACGGCGGCCGAGTTGGTCAGGGGAACTGAGATACGTGTTGCTCACCATGTGATCGTACTCTAACGGATGTGCCGGCCGTATTTATATACCGGGACGCCCACGGCGACGGCTAGATCCCCGGTGTTTAATCCGAACAGAGCCTATTTTAAACGCATGGCCACGCATAAGAGCAACGACAACGAGGGGAAGCCGACGGTGTTAATCCCGGTAAACGCCGCCGACGGAAAGACGTTACCGGTGGCGTTGGTCGATATTCTGTCGCCGCTCCATGTTGTCGTGTTGGGCTACTACCCGGTTCCGAGTCAGGCACCGCCGGAACAGCTCCGCGCGAACCACGACGAGGCGGCAACCGCCGCCACCGAGAGGGCGGTTGCGCAGTTTGCCGACCGGGGTGCGGCGGTCGATTCTGTCGTTGTCTTTACTCACGATCGCGCCGAGACCATCGACCACATCGCGGTCGAGTACGGCGTCGATGCGGTGCTCACACCCGGCGATAGCGATGAGACGTTTGCTCGTCTGCTGGTTCCAATACGCGGCGACGAGAATATCGAACGGATCGTCTCCTTTGTGGCCGACCTGCTGGGCGCGAGTGATGCGACCGCAACGCTGTACAACGTTGCCGACGCCGACGATGAAGCCTCCCACGGCGAGTTTCTTCTCAGGGGAGCCTGCGATCGCCTCGCAGAGATCGGCATTGACCCTGACCGTGTTGACTGGCAGGTCGACCAGCGCGGCTCGCCCGGCGATGCGATCGTCGAGACAGCCAAGGGGTATGATATGCTCGTCGTCGGCGAGTCCGAGCCGTCGCTCCGTGAGCGTATCTTCGGCCGGATGACCGGACAGCTCGTTGATCGGGCGCGCCGCCCGGTGCTCGTCGTCCGGGATGCGTGAGCTGTTGTGCGATAGCTTACCCTGTGCCTGCCGATCAGTGTCTTGTGATTACGCCTCGTCCGCCTCGGCGATCGGGAGTTCTACGACAAACACCGCCCCCTCGGGATCGTTGTCCTCAACCCACACCGAGCCGCTGTAGCTGTCGACAAGCGTATAGACGAGATACAGCCCGATCCCGGAGCCGTCGCTCTCTAAGCCTTTCTCGCCTTTGCCGAAGATCTCCTCGCGTTGGCTCTCGGGAACGCCAGGGCCGTTGTCGGCGACGGCGACCCGGACGGTGTCGTCGCCGTGGTCGACGCTGACGGTGATCTCGGGGATCTCCGTGTCGTTGTGTTGGATCGCGTTCTGCAAGAGATTCCGAAAGACGGCATCGAGCATCTCGTTGCCGTAGACGGTTACCGACGGGATCGAGCCCTCGACGTTGATCACCGCGGCGGCATGGGCTGTTCGGATGGATTCGATCTGCTGTTCGAGCGGTCGGGCAAGCTCGATTGTCCCCCGCTCGTGCTGTTGGAGCATCACATCGGCGAGATCTCGGGCGGTCGCGGTTAGATCGACCGCGTTGCGCGCGCTCTCACGGATCGATTGGAGATACGCCTCGGCGTCCGCATCGACACTTCCCGTCAACATCTCGCTGTAGGCGACAACGATCTGGAGGTCGTTGCGGATGTCGTGACGCACTACCTGATTCAGCAACTCGAGATTATCCCGCTGTTCCTCCAGTCGGCGTTGATACTGCTGTCGATCGGTGATATCCCGACAGACCGAGACGGCCGCGGGCTCGCCCTTGTAGTGGACGCGGCTCACCGACAGCTCGACGGGCACCAACTCGTTGTCGACCGTCTGCAATGCGACCTCATACTGGTTGGGGGCGGGATCGCCGCTCATCCGGGCAAAATGGTAGCCTTTGACCAGCTCACGGTCGTCGGGGGCGACGATATCTAGCTTTGCCATTCCATCAAGTTCGTCCGGGTTATAGCCTGTCAGCTCACACAGTCGCTGATTGGCGTAGGTGATCTCGCCGTCTTGGGCGAGGAAGATCCCGTCGTTGCTGTGTTCAACGATCGATTCATATACCGACTCGCTCATACCAGCACTTGATCGGGTCTGGTGATAATCACCATGGTTTGCTACCCGGCGGGCATCCGACCCCCGGCCGCATCGACATGGTTCGACGAGGGCTATACGCTCCAGCAACGGGGATCTGATGGTCGCCCCGATACTCCGAGAGGAGTGGTCTAGAGCCTCCGTTTCGTCGTGTTCCCCCGGCTGGAGCCGCGGGTTCTCTCACTCCGGGGTTTCAGAGCGGTTGATAGAACGGTACCGGCAGGTGTGGCAACTCGATCCCCATGAGCATCAGCGCGTGTTGAAACGGGATATACCCCAACACGAGAAAGCCAACGCCGAGTACCCGATGGAGTTTCACCCGGGTCGACACCGACACCGACTGAAACAGCGTTCCATAGAGAAACAGCGACGGGATCGTGCCGAGCCCAAGCGCGGCCAGCGATAGCGCACCCCGCACCGGCGCAGCCTGGGCAAACGCGTACAGAAACGCCGGATACAGCAGCGGACACGGCAACAACCCGTGGATCCCGCCGAGCAGTGCGATCCGTGGCCCACCGACGTAGTCGTCGACCCGCACCATGAGCCGCGATTGCACCGCCGTCGTCACCGGCGTCACCAGCGACTCGCCGGGCAGCGACATGACCTGGCCGCGAATCAGATAGCTCACGCCGGCGGCCATGATAAGCAGCCCGATGCTGAAGCCGACGACGATGTTGAGCTCGCGGAACGCTGTCGTCACCTGCCCCGCCGAGACGACGACCAGCGAGCCGGCCAGGCCAAAGAGGCCGCCGATCAGCGTGTAGCTCACCGCCCGCCCGAGGTTGAACAGCCCGTGTTGTTTGACCATCCCGACAGAGAGCCGGCCGCCGCCACGGCCGCCACCGCAGTCGTCCTGTTCGCGCATCCGGTCGGCGTAGGTCGTCACCAACGGCCCACACATCCCCAGACAGTGGGCCCCACCAAAGAGCCCGATCAGCAGAAACACCCCCAGACTTACCGGCTGGCCAGCAAGGCTGCTGGCCGAACTCGGCGCGCTGCAGCTGTGTTGGAGAAGCAGGCTCACGATCAGGTATCCTGAGAATAGGCGTTCTGGACGGTGAGACTGTCGTCGACGAGACGGTCGACAGCCGGCTGTTCGCCCCGATAGGCGCGTTCGACCACCCCGTCTGGGTTGACAAGGAAGGTGACGCTGATATGGGTGAACTCGTAGGCATCGCCGTTGACATCACCGATTTTCTCGTAGGCCAACCCGAGTTTTTCCTCCACGACCTGTTTGGCGGCGTCGGCCGATCTGGGTCGCAGATAGTACCACATCGGATGCTGGTAGTTGATGCCCCGCCGGTCGGCGTTTGTCCGCAACGTCTCGGGTGTGTCGCGTTCGGGATCGAACGTGATCGCCAGAAGGCCGATCTCATCGGCTCGATCCGCTTCGAGCAGCCGCGCCTGCACCTTCCCAAACGAGTTCAACAGCAGGATACATTCGGCGGGACAGAACGCATAGAACGCCGTACAGAGAAACGGCTCCCCGAAGTCGGCGACCGAAAACGACGCCTCAGCGAACGGATTTGACAGCGTAAACGTCGGGAACGACTCGCCGTAGGCCGGATACGCCAGCGAACTGCTGTCGGCGAGCTGGTCGTCCGGTTCGGACAACACGACGTTTTCCGGCCCGTTGTCGAAGAGGCCGCCGAGACAGCCGGCGGTCGCACCCGCTGCCGCTACCGCCGCGCCTGCATTGAGATACGACCGTCGATCCATTACTCATCTGTACTGGTGCCGGCTGAAAGTAGCCTCTGGTGTGGGCCTCGAAGTAACTCCGTGACGCGCTTTTTGCCATCTACCCACCCACATCGACCGCTGTTTGATGGCTACACCAGACCGGTTTTGCTCGACCGACCCATACCCGTCTGTATGTCACACCCGCCTGATCGATCGATCCCCGACCGCCTGCTGTCGCCATCGCTGTCCCGGCGGTCGATGGTTGCTGCCGGCGGTGGGCTGGCAGCCACCGTTGTCGCCGGCTGTCTTGGCGGCTCCTCGGCTGGCGGCGAGGTTCCAGCCCCCGTCTCACTCGGTGCGGGCCAGGCCTGCGATGAGTGCGGCATGATCATCCAGGACTACCCTGGGCCAACCGGTCAGGTCTACTTTGAATCACTGCCTGACGACCGTGATGGCCCAGCATGGTTCTGCAGTGGCATCTGTGCCTATAGCTACCGGTTCGACCGTGTTGATGAGGGTGCGACGCCGATCGGTACCTATCTCACCGATTACAGCCAGGTTGAGTACGACCTCAGCGACGACAGCGAGCCGTTTATCTCGGCGGCACTTGATGCCGACAGCTTCGCGCTTGAATCCGAACTGTTCGTTGTCGCCGGCAGCGAGGTGCGGGGCGCGATGGGGTCGGATGTGATCGCCTTTTCGGTTCGTGAGGACGCCGACTCGTTTGCGTCGACTCACGGGGGAAGCGTTCGGCAAGCGACCGCTGTCGACCGCGATCTGATCGACGGTATCAAAGCGTCGACCGGCCGGTAACGGTCAGCCGGTCGGCTGCTGTCGCGCAACGACCGCGACGAGCAGTCCGAACGTCACCACCAACGCCGCCGTGGCGATGTCGTAGCCGGCGGTTGCCACCGCGGTCGTCGCCTGTGTCCCACCGACTGCGCCGATGATCGCGACCAGCAACGGGCCGGTGCAACTTACACAGGAGAACACACCGACCGCAGCCGCTCGAATCGAGCCACGATGTGCGGCCACGAGGGCGTAGATGACATAGCCCAAGGCGAGATACGCGATCAGCTTGAATGGGACGATCGACAGCCGAAGGAGCCCGCTGTCATAGAGGATGATCGGCCCCCACCCCGGCGGTGCCGCATGCACCCCCAGCGGGAAGCCGCCGGTCGTCGCTCCGAGCAGGCCGGTGAGCCAGGCGATCACCAGCGTGTAGCCGCCGCCGACAGCGATTCCTCGCCACCGCCGCGGGCGGCCCTGCACTGTCTGCCCGATCCAGACCGCCGCCGCGAGGCTGACGCTGATCCACACAACCGGATACGCCAGCGCTCGTAGCTCGGTAATCGCCGCGTTGGTGCCGTTGAGATACGCCATGATCGCGGCCACGAGCATCACTGCCGCGACAACCGCGATGCTCACCGCGGTTCCGACCGGCGACCAGATGGATGCTGTCTGCGACATGAGAAGGGGTTGTCGACCCCGATTAGGATCGACGCTCGTTGAACACCATCGCCGACACCTGAAACAGCCCGACGCTCAGGCCGAAGGCGACGAACGCAACGACGATGACCGTTCCGATGAAGTACGCCGCACCGTTGGTGTCGACGCCGGCCAGCAGGCCGAGCGCGCTGCGGATCTCCCAGAGAACCACAAACAGGACGCCGCTTCCGAGCAGGATGCCGCCGGGGGAGGCGTCTCTCATGGAACCACCCCCACGATCGCCACACTCAGACGGCTGACCGCCTCAGTGACCGCAGTAACTGGATTGAGCCCTGTGAGGAGATCGATCATCACCGGTGCGGCGGAGACGCCACGGTCAATGACACCACTGTCGCCGACAATGCTGGCCAGCGGGAGCATGTATGCCAAGACGACCAACACCATAGCGATCCCAAACCAGAGCTTGAGATTGTCCAGCACCTCCGGTGAATCAGCCGCCGGCGACAGCGGCTTTGAGAGCGGTTGTCCGAGCCCTGTCCGCGTCGGCGACCCGGTTGAGAGTGCGATGTTGCTCACGAACAACACCGTCGAGATGAACAACAGGGTCGCTCCGAGGGCAAGCTGCATTCGCAGCTCGGTAATCGAGCCGAATGAGGCGACGAACTCAAAGCCCTCGTACTGTGGCTCGGCGGTGCGCCGTGGGACACCGAACAGCCCCATAACGTGCATCGCATTCGACATCAGTGCCATGCCGACAAACCAGACGACAGTTTGTGTCAGCGCGATCGGTCGGCTGAACAGCGGTTTGTTCGTGAGCTGTGGCCACAGCCAGTAGCTCGCTGCCATGAACGTCAGGGCAACTGCTGTGCCGACGGTGAGATGGAAGTGACCTGGCACCCACAGCGTGTTGTGTATAAGATAGTTGATGTTCATCCCGGCGTTGATCATGCCGCTGAACCCACCGGCAGCAAACATCAGTCCGGCAAGAGCCATGCCGGTAAAGGCCGGATTCCGCCACGGCAGTGCGCGCAGCCAGCCGAAGAGGCCACTCCCGCCGCGCTGTCGCGCACCGTGTTCCATGCTGGCGACGACAGTAAAGGCAGTCAACAGACTCGGCAGCAGGAGGAACATCGTGTTCGTCATGGCGATCAGCTTGAACCCTTCGGCGATGCCCGGATCAACGTACTGGTGGTGGATGCCCACCGGCGTCGACAACAGGAGGAACAACACAAAGACGACGCGGGCGAGTGGATCGCTGAACAGCCGCCCACCCGAGATACTCGGCAGCACCGTATACCACAGCAGGTACGCCGGCATCAGCCAGAAGTAGACCACCGGATGGCCCCAGAACCAAAACAAGGTTCGGGTCAACAGCGGATTGACACTCTCGATGAGCCCCAGCGACCACGGCAGCAGGAAGCCGACGACAGCGATCGCAATCCCGATCGTGGCGATATACCACATCAGCATCGTCGTCAACACCATAAACGTCTGCAGCGGAATGCGTTCGTCGGGATGCTCCTGTTTCCAGGCGTACCACGAGCGGAACCAATCCGCTCCGGCGAGCCAGGTGCCGATGATGAAGATGGCTAACCCACCATAAAACAGCGGATGGGCCTGGAGCGGGGCATAGAACGTGTACAGCACGTCGGCACTCAGCTCCGTTGAGGGGACAAACCCGCCGAGAATCGCCACAACGGCCATCAGTGTTCCAACCACCATCAGGCCATACCAGGCCCACGTGTAGCGGATATCCTCGACCGGCCGATCAAGGCTGCGGACAACGGCCCAGGTGAAGATCCCAACGAGAAAAAAGATGGTAAACGAGACGACCATCAGCACACCGTGGGCTGTCAGCACGGTGTAGTAGTACTGTGAATCGAGGAAGCGAAAAACGTCGGTTCGGTGTAACCCCTGAATAAGCCCAAACACCGCGCCAAGGAACAGCGCGATAAATGAGCTTGTCAGGGCGGCTTTGACGACTGATGCCTCCTGTGGGAAGCGATCAACGAAGCTTGGTGTACCAGTTTCGAGTGCTGACCCCATTATTCGTCACCTCCGGGTTCAAACTCATCCTCGGGTTGTACCACAACGGAGCCTTCCATCGTGTGGTGGCCGCTCCCACAGTACTCGTGACAGACGATGCCGTACTCCCCGGGGTCATTGAAGTTGACCGTGATCTTTGCGACCTGCCCGGGAATGACCATCGTGTTGGCGTTTGTGCCGACGATCTCGAAGCCGTGGATCACGTCCGGCGAGGTAATAAAGAACGTCACCGTGCTGTTGGCCGGCACCCTGATCGGATCAGGGTTGAAGATATACTGCTGGGCGATGACATACGCCTCGTACTCGTTGTCACCAACCTGTTCGACCCGTGGCTCGCTAAACCGTGGATCCTCATCGAGCGCGCTTGCATTGACTGTGCCACCCTCATCGTCGACCATATCAATCCCGACGGCCGTCGCGCCGTACGTGACCGTACTGATGAAGCCGACGATCAGTAGAATCGCGACGACAAGCCAGATCTTTTCGTAGCTGTGAATGTTCATCTATCCCACAACCGTTAGTTCGTTGCCGAGGAACTCGACGAAGTACATAAAGACCCACATCGCGAGTAGGATCACGAAATACACCGCAATGAGGGCTAGCGTTCCGTTTGGATCAAACTCGTCGTGGCTGAGTTCGCGAACTGTTTGCTCCTCTTCCATATCACGCCCGTCTTGCATAATTCAACCAATAAACGTAGTGGGTGTCGCTCACTGAGTGGGAACAGCCACAAAGAATTAACACTGATGAAACAAAACTGCGGGCAACATGGTTTCACCACGGGCTGGTACACTGGTCGCGCTCACCGCGCTGCCGGCGATGGGATACTATGCGGTTGTCAAAGAGCAGATTGCTGTCATCTCGCTTCTCAACGTTGCGATCATCGCCGCCGCGCTGTTTATCGCCTTTGGGCCGCTGTCCGGCGATGGACAACACGGCCACGACCACGCATAACGGCCGTTGTCGTCCGCGGCTGACCGCCGGCGTCGGTCGTCATCGAACGGCAACCGCCACACCACCGCATGAACACCTGTTCGCTCTGTGAGCTGCCGACGCCAGATCCGCCGATCACCGACGAGGCTGTCGACGGTGAGTTCTGTTGTCACGGCTGTCTGGAAGTTGCGCGCTCGGTCGGCTCTCTCGAAGCGACAAGCCCCGAAGACGCACGCGATGAACTCCACCCCGACACCGATCCTGACGACCTCCCGGACGAGTACGACGAGCAGTATCTCCATGTCGATGGCATGCACTGTGCTACCTGTGAGGCGTTTCTCGAATCAACCGCCGTCGAGAATGACGGCGTCGGTGCGGCAAGTGCGAGCTACGCGACGGACACGCTGAAACTCCACTACGATCCCGACGCCATCGACGGCGACCGGCTGCCGGCGTTGGTTTCGGGCTACGGCTACGACGCCACCGAACGCGCCCTGAGCGACGACACCGCGATGGCCGGCGATGTCGCCGTCGCCAAGTTCCTCATCGGTGGCGGGTTCTTCGGAATGATGACGATGATGTGGTACGTGTTGTTCATCTATCCCAAGTACTTCGGCTTTGAGCCGCTGATCGATCTCAGCGGGTTTGATGGGCTGTATCTGTTCACCCAGCTGTGGCTGTTGGCGTCGCTTGTGTTGTTTTACACCGGGTATCCGATCCTCCGGGGGGCGTATGTCAGCCTCAAGGCCGGCGAGCCGAACATGGATCTCTTGATCGCTGTCGCCGCCGTGGGCTCCTACGGGTACAGCACGCTGGCTTTGGGCTTGGGCCGTACCGACCTCTATTTCGATGTCACCGTCGCCATCATCCTGGTTGTCACCTTCGGCAACTACTACGAGACCCGGATCAAACGCCGGGCGTCGGATCTGCTCTCGGAGCTGACGGCGATTCAGGTCGACGAAGCTCGGCGGCCGGATGGCACGACTGTTCCTGTTGCCGAGGTGCAACCAGGCGACAAGCTCCTTGTTCGACCGGGTGATCGGATCCCGGTTGACGGCACGGTCGTCGACGGTGTCGCCGCCGTCGATGAGGCACTGGTGACCGGTGAGTCGTTGCCCCGCACGAAACGCGCCGGCGACTTTGTCCGCGGCGGCACCGTCGTCACCGATCAGCCGCTGACGATCGAGGCCGGCGATGACGCCGACAGCACGCTGGATCGGCTCGTCGAACTCCTCTGGGATATCCAAAGCAGTTCCCCGGGTGTCCAGCGATTCGCCGACAAGTTGGCGACGATCTTCGTTCCACTCGTGTTGACGATCGGTGCGGTCGCCACGAGTGGCCTGATCGCAATCGGCACGCCGCCGACGGCCGCGCTGCTCACCGGGCTGACCGTGATCATCGTCTCCTGTCCCTGTGCGCTCGGGTTGGCGACGCCGTTGGCGGTTGCCCGCGGGATTCAGACAGCTGCCGACCACGGGTTGGTCGTTGCCAGTGACACCGTTTTTGAGCGGCCGATCGATCTCGATGTGATCGCCCTGGATAAAACGGGCACGCTGACGACCGGCGAGATGGAAGTCACCGAGACGGTCGCCGACGACCCCGAGACCGTCCTGTCGGCGGCTGCCACCCTCGAACGCGCAGCCGCTCATCCGGTCGCCGATGCGATCGTCGCGGCAGCCGCCCCCGATGTGTCGGCAGCAAGCCAGCCAACGGATGAGGAGCCGCCGTCGACGGCGACTGATGGCGGTGTGGCGACCGCCGGCTGGGCCGACACCGACGCCTCGATCGAGACGGTCGACACCTTAGAGCGTGGCGTCCGCGGCGAGGTCGACGGTGCGGACACACTCGTTGGCCATCGATCACTGTTCGGCGAGGGAGAGTGGAACGACCCCGCGGAGTATCTGGCGGCCGCCGACCGCATCGCCGAAAGCGGCGCGGTCGCTGTCGTCGTCGGCTGGGACGAGATGATCCAGGGGGTGATCGCTGTCGGCGATGAGCCGAAAGCCGACTGGGAGGGCGTCGTCAGCGAGCTTGCGGCCGACGACCGCGAGATCGTTGTTCTCTCCGGTGACAACGAGGCCGCAACCCAGAGGTTCGGCGAGCATCCGGCTGTCGACCACGTGTTCGCCGGTGTGCCGCCGGAGGCGAAGGCGGCGACGGTGCGGGAGCTCCAGTCAAAGGGTCGGGTGGCGATGATCGGCGACGGGAGCAACGACGCCCCGGCGTTGGCGACGGCAGATCTCGGAATCGCGTTGGCGACGGGGACGAAACTCGCAACCGACGCCGGCGACGTGGTCGTCGCCGATGGCACCCTTGAGGCGGTGCCCTCGCTGCTAACAATCATCAAGAAGACAAATAGCCGCATCACCCAGAATCTCGGCTGGGCACTCTGTTACAATGCGGTGGCGATCCCGCTTGCGGTCGCCGGCCTGCTGAATCCACTGTTGGCCGCGGTGGCAATGGGAACGAGCAGTCTGTTGGTCGTGGTGAACTCGACGCTCCGCCCGCTGGATTGATCACCTACAGACGGCTGGAGAAGTATGCTGCAGCCGTATGCGTCGTGTCGCTCTGTCCGACTGTGAGTTTCGTGCCGTCGTGTCGCCGCGTTTTGCCACGATCCGAGCACTTCTCAAAAACAACAAAGTTGGAGGTCTCGACTGATCGAATCTTGTATTCGTGGATTTGACATCCTCCCCGCGCTAAAGCGCGAGGATTCCTCCGTTGGGGGTTCGGCTACCGACCCACGGAGGCAACTTGCGGGTTCGTGCGCACTTCTTTGGGACTTTCATGAGGGTGTGGTTTCCCCGACCAATCGTGGTCGTCCCACTCGAATCGCACGGGCCGTGCCATCGGCCTGATTTTGCAATCGCTGTTTTCCCGAAGGAACGTCTCTGACGCCGTGAGGTCGGCGTGTCCCTCGAAACCGCACGAACACGTCAGCGTATCTCTGTGGCGAACCGTCGCGTCTTGGTCGCCACATTCGGGGCACGTCTGACTCGTCCACGCTTCCGACTCGGCTTCAAGAGAAATGCCGTACTCCTCACAGACACACGAGAGACGGTGGATGAACTTCTTGAACGCCCAGAAGTTGTGCGTCTTCTCGTTCACCCTGACCGACCAGTGCGTTTCCAGCACGTCGGTTAAGTCGCCCACGTACACCGTCGCCACGCCCTCGTCGTACAGCCGTTCAACGAGGTCGCGTACCAGCGCGTTCTGTGCGTGGTCACGGCGTTTCGTCCGCTGTCGGTACAGCCGTCGAATCCGCTTGGAACTGTAGCGTCCCTCTCGGAGTATTGACTGTAGGCGGGCGATTTCGTCGGTCGTCTCGCGGAACCGTCCGAACAACTCCCGCCCGTCGTAGAGGTACTGGTTCCCAGTGGTCGTTGAACAGGCGACGAGATTGTTCGCGCCAACGTCGAGGGCGGCTTCTTCCGAAGCCAGTGGTGAATCCAGCCGAGAATCAGGCACGGTGACTGGTTGAAAAGCCCTGAACGTGTCGCTCACCTCGTCGTATTCGAGTTCCAGACGACCCTGTTTGCCGTCCCACTTCGGGTTGCCTCGGATTTCGAGGCGGAGTCGTTCGTGGTAGCCGAGTCCGTATTCGTCTTTCAGTTCTTGCCCGACAGGGATTTCGAGACGGCTACGCTTCCCCCACTGAATCGTGTACTGGTTGTTTCGGATGTAGGTACGGAGTTCGCGTCCGTCTTCCTCGTTGCCCCAGTACGACGGTGGGTTGGCGTCCTCGCCTTTCTCCTTGAGGGCGAAGAACGACCGCCACGCTTCGCTGTTCTTGCGCGTGACTTGTTGGACAGTTGCGCTTCCGACGACGCCGTTGTAGCGTCCTCGGTACTCAGAGGTGTCCCATACGTCGCCGTCATCGAAGTAGTTCTGACGGCGTTCGTAGGTGAGTTCGTTCCACAGGGAGGCGGGGGCGTCGAGTAGCCGTAGAAGGCACTCTTTGTCGTTCTCGGTCTGTGGAACCACCTCGAAGGTGTTGACGCGCTTCATTCGTCGCCACCTTCCTGTTCAGCGATGTACTGTTCAACTGCGCCCTTCGACGCGCTTCCCGCTGTTCCGACGTAGTATGAACGAGTCCACTTCACGCGGTCGTCGTATCGGTTGTTGTACTTCCGCGCTGAGATGCCCTTGAGCCAGTTGACGATGAGTGACGGGGCGTTCTTGGGTGGACTCCCGATGAACAGGTGTACGTGGTCGGGCATGACCTCGGACTCGGCTAGTTCGAGGTCTTTGTCCTCACAGATTTCTGCGAAGATGGTTTCGAGACGTTCCTTCGTCTTCCCCGTCAGGTGCGAACGCCGATATTTCGGCACGAACACTATATGATAGTAGAGTTCATATTTCGCGTGACGGGTACTCTTTACCATCTATGCATACTATCACGGCCAGACGGATTAAAGATTGCGTTGGAACCCCGTCTGTGCCATCGTCGGCGGTTGAATACTGTTGGTCGGCTTCATCCCCGCCCTGAAGGGCGAGGCTTTCGCCTCGAATCTTCCGTAAAGCGGAGCAACATCAAACGAGGGGGCGAGTACGTAGCCGCTAGCGAATCCAAGGGGATCGAAGACCACTGCGAGAATAATGAGTTGCACGGCAAACTTCTTGGATTGAAACCACCGTATCATACTCCAACTGTACGCGGATATAGTATATTTCTTGCACAGCGGAGTCTAATTTTACTATGATAACGTATTTGACGTATAAAATTCAAAAAGTTGTTCGTGTAAAAGACGCGCCTCCAGCCTTGCATACAGCAAGAAGATGATACCCAATCGAACAGGTGTCAAAACACGCGGTCACGAAACTGAGTAACACGCTTCACATCTCCCGATCATAAAGTCGACCGCGATTTACCACGCCACCATGCCCCACGACACACCCAATCAGGACAAATCGCTTCGCTGGTGTTCTCACTGTTAACCGGCTGTCGAACCGACCAAGAAGCCGGATCCGACCTGTCACGCCTGTGGCTGTGACCGTTCCTCAATCGGATCCCGGTCGCCCTTCGGATCGCGTACCACACGGGCTAAGTCCGCGAGGTGATGAATCGGGGTATGGACTGGCGGCTCCCCCGACGGTGGCAGGTCGGACTCATGCTGTTCGTGCTTGTGGTCGTCATTCCGGCCGCGTTGTTCGGGATCCCTGTCGATTCGGCGGCCCCGGAGCCGGTACCCTTCGAGGACACCCGCGCGATCGGGGTCGCCTCCGCCGAGGAGGTCGCTGCCGACGACACCGCGGCAATCCCCCGCGTCCAGGTGTTTTACTCCCAGTACCAGTATGTCATCGGCTACTACGGGTTGCCGACCGCGCTGGCGGCGATCACCGAGCCGGCGACCCGCCAGCAGTACGGCCACCCGCTTGTGACCTACGTCACCGACTACAGCAGTACGACACCCAGCGTCGGCGACGACGGCCGGATCGACACCGAGCGATACCCCGCCTGGACGGCCGCCAGCGACGCCGTTTTCGTCGTCGACAGCGGCGCGACGACGCCGGTCGGCGAGGCGATCGTTCCGTTTAGCGACCGCGATGACGCCACCGCATTCGCCGACGACACCGGTGGGCGAGTCGTCTCATGGACAACCCTCAGCGAGCAGTCCTTTGAGGCCGACGACGGCGCGGTCGTCCGTGACCGCGTCTCAGAGCAGCGGGCCGACGCTGACGCGTGGGTCGCTAACAGAACCGAACTCCTTGATCGTGAGCGATCAGTCATCGTCGGGTCGGACGATGATCTCCAGACTGCCATCGACGACGCGCCAAACGGGACAACAGTCGCCGTCGCCCCCGGGCAGTATCCGGGGTCTATCGAGATCGACCACCCGATCACGCTTCGCGGGCCGGGCGCGACGATCGCCGGCGACGGTGAGGGCAGCGTGATCAGTGTCACCGCTGACAGAGTGGCGATCCAGGGGGTGACTGTCACCGGCGTTGGCAACCAAACCCGCAACCCCGACGCTGTGGCTGGCGACACGTGGGATGCGAATATCGAACTCGGCTACGGCCACGGCGATGCGGCGATCAAGGCAACCGGGGCAAACGACACGCTCATCGCCGACGTGACCGTGCCACACACGCCCGCAAACGGCGTGTTGTTGCGGCGCAGCCCCGGCGGGGTCGTGACGAACCTCTCGGTGGCCGGCCCCGAAGATTGGCATGACGGCTTCATGGGCGTTATCGCCATGTACTCACCGACTGTCATCGAGGATTCGGCAGTTACTGACGGCCGGGATGGCGTCTATCTCCACCGCTCTGACGGCACGGTCATCCGTAACAACACCTTTCGGGAGAACCGCTACGGCGTCCACCTGATGTATAGCTCCGAGACGCTGGTCGCTAACAACCGCATGGCCGGCCAGGAGTACGGCGGGATCACGGTGATGACCGATCCGACCCGCACCGCGATCGTCGGCAACCTGGTTCGCAACACAGCGACCGGAATCTCGACCAGCGGCTCGAACGCCTACATCGCCCACAACGGCGTCACCGACAGCCGGATCGGGATCACGACGACGGCGATCAATTCGCTGTACGAGCACAACGTCGTCCGACACAACAATCAGGGAATGCGAACCGGCTCGGTTGTGGCGACAAGCAAGGTGACCGGCAACGATTTCATCGCCAACGACCGCCATGCCGGTGCGAGTGCCGGCCCGTTGCGGGTCTGGCGCGGCAACCACTGGGAGGACGCGCTGGCGACGCCGAGTGGCCGAACAGCCGAGCGAGCATACATGCCAACCGACCCGGTTGACGGCCAGCGACACCGCTCGATGGCCCGCCGGACGGTCGCCGCCTCGCCGGTGTATCAGGGGCTCCGCGAACTCACCGGTGCCTCGCCCGGACTTCGATCCGGGAGCATCCTCGATCCTGATCCAGTTGAGGCCTCACAGAATCAAGATCTTGTTGAGACAACGGAGACGCTCCACACCGACGGGCTTGCCGGCGTCCCCGCAACACCGTCACCACCTGACCGATGACCCCACTCCACAGCAGCGATGGCAACGGCACGCGCAAAGATCGCACGCGGCACGCGCACTCTCCTCTCCTATGACCAACTTTGACAGCACCGACTCACAGCAGCATCACGCCACCGGTGACGGAGCCACAGCAGTCGTCACAACGACCGGGCTCACGAAAGCATACGGTGACCGACCCATCTTCGACGACGTTGACCTCGATATCGCCGCTGGCGCGATGACCGCCGTGATCGGCCCCAACGGGATCGGCAAGACAACGTTGTTGAAGACGCTGTTGGGCCATGTCGACCCCACGGCTGGCACGGTGACGTACACCGGCCCAGACGTGGATCGACCGATGGGGTATCTGCCACAGGAGCCGGCGTTTCGGCCGCAGTTCACCGTCAGCGAAACCGTCGATTTCTACGCGTCGCTGGTTGACGCCGCCGTCGACACGGAGGAACTCCTGTGTGAGGTCAATCTCTACGAGGCTCGCAACCGGCGGGTGTCCGCGCTCTCGGGCGGGATGCGCCGACTGCTCGCGGTCGGACAGGCTGTTCTTGGCACCCCACCGGTCGTCTGTTGTGATGAGCCCGCAAGCGGCCTCGACCCAAGCATGGCTCAGCAAGTCTTCGAGAGTCTCACCCGGCGGGCCGCCGACGGGATGGCGGTCGTCGTCGCCTCCCATACGCTGTCGCTGGTCGAGATGTACGCCGACCACGTCGTCATCCTCGAATCAGGCGGTGTGGCCGCGGCCGGAGCACCCACAGACCTGATCGGGCGGTACGACGCCGCCGACCTCTGGGCGGTGTACGACGCTGCCATCGATCCGGCAGCCGGCGACGGTTCGGCGACGACCGTGGGAGCCCCTCGTCGCGGCGACAAGCCTACCGATCAGGACACGGCGGTGTCCGGTGGGCCCACCGACTCGGGAGGCGACCGATGAGCTCTCTGGCGATCATCTCTACGTTGATCCGGCGGGAACTCCGCACGGCTGCCCGAACGCGGGGCTACTACCTGCTTGGGATTGTGGTTGCCGGAACCCTGCTCGGGCTGACAGTTAGCGGCGGCGGGGCCGCAACGGGGTACATCCCAACTGTCGTCGACTTACTGTTGCCACTGGAGGTGCTTGTCCCAGCTGTCGCGGTTGCCATCGGCTATCGGGCGATCCCCTCGGATCTCGGCCGTGGCGAGGTGGCGATGTTGAACACCTACGCCGTCTCGCCGTCTGCCTACGTTGGGGCGGTCTATCTCGGTCGTGCGGCTGTCCTGTCAGCGATTGTTGGTGGTGCCCTCTTTGTGGTTGGGCTCGTCGTCGCCGTCGCCGCTGCCCCCGACACCGGCGTGTTTGCGACACATTCCGGCGTCGACTCGCCGATCCTCTTTGCCCGGTTTCTGGTGGTGACGCTGCTGTTTGGCAACGCCGTTGTGGCTGTCGTGCTCGTGGCCTCGATCGCTGTGGCCAGCACGCGAACGGCGATCGTTGCTGCGATCGGGGCCGTTCTTGTCGTTGTAGTCGGCGGCGAGGCGGCGATCCTGCTTGGTGTGCTTGATGGGGTGTTCAGTGAGGCGACGCTGCGGCTGGTGCTTGGATTCATCCCGAACAGCGCGTATCGCGGGCTTGTCTTCGAGACCGTTGTCGGCGTGTTGTCACCCGGTGCGTCCGGCTACGCGTCGCCGCTGGTCAGCGTGGCCGGCCTGCTGTTGTGGACGGGTGGCTCACTCGGGGCGGCGGTAGGACTGCTGCGGTGGCGGATCGAGTAAAAAATGTGGCAGCGGTCGCTCAGACGACGAGGTACTCTTCGAGTTGGTCGCGCTCGGAGACCGCATCACCGGTGATCTCGTCGACGATGGTGCCGTGGTCGATGGCGTAACACCGCTCGGCGAGCCCCTGAATGACAGAGAGGTTCTGTTCAACAAAGAGGATTGTCGTGCCGAACTCGTCGTTGATCTGTTTGAGATCCTCGGTGATCGACTGAACGATCGAGGGCTGGACACCCTCTGAGGGCTCATCAACTAACAGCAGCTCAGGGTCGCCGACGAGCGCACGCGCGATCGCCAACATCTGCTGTTGGCCGCCGGACATCGTGCCGGCGTCCTGATCGGCGCGCTCTTCGAGGATCGGGAAGTAGTCGTAGACCTGCTCGTAGCGTGTTTCGTCACCGTCGCCGACCGACTCGCCAACCAGCAGGTTCTCTTTGACCGTCAGATCCGGGAACACGTCACGGCCCTGTGGAACGTAGCCGATACTGCGTTTTGCGTGTTCGTCGGGTGAACGACCGGTTAGCTCCTCGCCGTTGTACTGGATGCGTCCAGTTTCCGGCTCAAGCAGCCCCATAATCGACTTCAACAGCGTCGTCTTCCCGACGCCGTTGCGGCCGACGATGCCGACGATCTCGCCGTCGTCGACGCTGAACGCCACGTCTCTAAGGATCGGTGTCCCGTCGTAGCCGGCGTTAAGATTTGCGATCTCAAGGCTCATGCGTTCTCACCCAGGTAGATCCGCCGAACCTCCTCGTCGTTCTCGATGGCTTCAATCGGGCCCTGTGTGAGAACCGACCCCTGATTCAACACGGTGACCTGCTCGGAGATCTTCCGAACAAACTCCATGTCGTGTTCGACGACGAGGAACGTCATCCCGTCGTCGTGCAGCGACCGGATCAGCTCGGCGATATCGGCCGTTTCGTCGACTGACATCCCCGCAACGGGCTCATCCAGCAGCATGAGCGCTGGATCAAGCGTCACCGCCATCCCGATCTCAAGCCGCTGTTTCTCGCCGTGGGAGAGATCACTGGCCGGCTCGTCGGCCTTCTCGGCCAGCGCGATCCGATCAAGTGTTCGTGCCAACACAGCCTCGATATCGCGGTCGGTTCGCTGCAGCGGCACCCGAAGGTTCTGCTCAACGGAGAGGCTCTCGTAGATGTGTGGCGACTGGAACTTGATGCTGATGCCGGCGTCCATCCGCCGGTGTGGCTCCATGTCGGTCAGCTCGTTGCCGTCGAAGTAGATGTCGCCGTCCGTCGGCGTGAGCTGTCCCGTAATCAGTTCAAGCAGCGTCGACTTGCCGGCCCCGTTAGGACCGATCAGACAGCGGATCTCACCCTCATCAACGGTGAAATCAACGCTGTCGACGGCAGTGAGGCCGCCGAACTTCTTGGTGAGCCCGTTCGTCGAGAGGATGGCATCGCGGCTGCTTCCGGTGGCGGCGACCGCCGGCTGCTCTCTGACGTTGAGACCTTGTGGGGTGCTCATTCACGAACCGCCTCCGAACTGGGTGGCGTCTCTGTTTCAGATCCACCGACACCGACCGACTCCAATCGCGCCTGAATCCGTGTTTGAATCGTTCCTCGGCCGCGTTCGATCCCCTTGCGGATCCCGTGTTCGCTGAAAAACACGTAGCCGTCTCTGATTCCTGGGAGAATCCCTCGCGGAACCAACAGTACCGTTGTCATGAGGATCACGCCGACAAAGACGATCGCGAACTCCGAGGCGTTAACCGAAAACCACAGCCGGAGTCGCTCGATGATGATCGTGCCGACGATCCCCCCGAGCAGCGATTCGCGGCCGCCGAGGGTGACCCAGACGATAGGGATGGTAGCGAAGACGATAGTGAACACGCTTGGATCCATGTAGTTGCCCCATGTTGCATACAGCACGCCGCTAAGCCCGGCGAGCGCGCCGGACAGCGTAAAGACAGCCAGCTTCACCCGTTTCACGTTGTAGCCGAGCATCGTTGTTCGCTCGGCGTCTTCCCGGATCGCAACCAGCGTGTAGCCGAAACGGCTGTTTACGAGTATCCGGCTACCGAGGTACGCAACGAGCAACAGGGTCAACACAAACCAGTAGAACCCCGAGCCTGACAGGCTGAACGAGGCTCCCTCAACGCCGAGTGCGAAGTTTCGAATCCCGGGGATCCCGTTGAACCCGCCGAGTTGGACGCTTCCGATCGCCCACTCGGAGCCGGCGGTCTGGGCCATGAACGTCTCAAGAACGAGTGTCACGACAAGCGTGAGGATGGCAACATAGACGTTCTTTACACCCCCGTAGAACATGAAGTAGCCCAGCACAAACGCCGCCAGCGTTGCAACCCCGACAGCGACCGGCAAAGCCACCGTTTGCCCGAACGCGCCGCCGAGATTGAGGCTCACGATCGCGTAGGTGTAGCCGGCGATCCCGAAGAAGGCGACCTGTCCGAAGCTCAGAATGCCGGTGTACCCCCAGATGAGCGACAGCGACAGCGCGAGCAGCCCGTAGACCAGAAACAGCGAGGTCTGTCCCGCCGCGTAGGAGCCACGGACAAGGGGGTAGGCGATCATCCCGACCATCCCGACAGCGAAGGCGAGCCAGAACGCCTTCGAGTTGCCGAGCGTGTTCGGCCCGTTTAGTTTGCGAGCGATCCCGTCGAGTCGTGACGGCAGGCGTCCATCGGTCATTGGCGTTCACCTATCTTTTCGCGGATCGTGGCTGCGAGTCCGGTCAGCCCATCCGGCAGCAGCCGGATCACGATGATCGCCGTGATGAGCAGCGCGATCTGGCCGATGAAATTCCCGTACAGATTCGAGAAGATCGCGTTGATCGTCCCAAGGATCCCACCAGCCAAGGCGGTGCCGAGCAGCACCGACGATCCGCCGGTGACGACGGTGACGAAGGATTCAACGAGGAACGACTGTCCCATCCCCGGCACGATCGTCGCTGAGGGCGCGTACAGCGCGCCGGTCAACCCGGCCAGCCCGGAGCCGATCGCGAAGGTGATCGTGTACATGCGATCCGTGTCGACACCCATTGCCCGTGCTGTCTCTGGATCTTGAATCGTCGCCCGTGCCTGCACGCCGAACTCGGTGCGGGTGAACACGAGATAGACAGCCCCCAGCACGGCGATTGCCGCAAACAGCAGCAGGACACGGTAGCCGGAGTAGGTGTAGCCCGGAACGTTACCGAACGGTGTGCCGATCGACTGCAGGGAGTTGCCAAAGATGATTCTGGTTCCCTGCGTGAGGATCAGTCCGAGCCCGAAGGTGACGATCATCGAATCCAGCAGCCGGCCGTACAGCCGCCGCACGATGGTGCGCTCGACAATCGCCCCGAAGACGGCGGTGCCGAGCGCGCCGAGGAGCATCGCGACCGGCAGTGGGATCGACGCCACGTTGACCGACAGCGTTGTGATGTAGGCACCCATCATGATGAACTCGCCGTGGGCGAGATTGATCACGCCCATCATCCCGAAGATGATCGTCAGGCCGATCGCCGCCAGCGCGATGAAGGCGATGTTGTCGGCCATCTGTAGGAGCTGTGGGATCGGAACGCCAACGCTATCGAGTGCCCCTAAGACGTCGCCGATGACGAGGGGGGTGAGCATGCCGGCTGCGCCGAAACCCGTTGTCATCAGTTACTCCCCTGCGGCGTCGTAGTACTCGGTTGGCGTGAACTGCTCTTCCAGCTCGCTATCCGGCCCTGAGAGGTCGATCCCGACGGTCTCCGAGAGGAACTGCTCGGGGATGCGCCGCTGATCCTCGACAGTGATATTATGTTCGGCGTCGCACTTCATAACACGCATATTGTGTGTCATGTGGTGGACTGGCCCCTGCAGACTGATGTCGCCCTCTGGCGATCTGTCGCCGGTGATCTCCATGCCGCCGTTCAGTACCTCTTTGACGGCTTCCTGATCGGTCGTACCGGCCTCCTCGACGGCCTTTTTGTACATGTAGATCGAGAAGTAGTTGTTGATCGACTCCTCGTTGGCGTAGCCGGCATCCGGCCACCGATCGTAGTAGCGGCTGACGTAATCCTCGTTGCGATCGGTCGGGATCTCCTCCATGTAGTTGAACCCGCCGTAGACATCCTTGAGCGCCGGCGCATCGAGCCGTTTGTGTTGGTAGCCCTGGGCCATCACCGTCGAGGTGCCCATCGGGATTTCGAGGCCTGCGGAGGTGCGCTGGTTCCAGAACGAGGAGTGGTTGTTGCCGACGAGAATCGCCATCACGAAGTCGGGGTCGGCCTCCTGAATGTTGCTGATCGTTGAGCCGAAACTCTGGTTCGACAGCGGGATGAACTCCTCGTTGTTGACTGACGCACCGTTCTCCTGAGCGATAACTTTCACCCAGTCGGCCGACAGCTGCCCGAAGTTGTAGTCGGCCGCGATGGTGTAGATGTCGGTGCCGAAGTTCTCGATCATGTAGGGGACGACACTGCCGAGCTGCTGGCGGGCCGTCGGCCCCATACAGTAGACGTTTTTATCGGCGACGCCGCCCTCATACTGAGTCGTATAGAAGTACAGCTGATCCTCGCGGTCGATGATCGGCCGGATCGCCTCCCGTGTCGCCGAGGAGTAGCCGGCCCACAGCGCGTCGACCTCCTCCTGTTGAATAAGCCGCTCGGTGAGCTGCTGGTAGCGTTGGTTATCCGACTGTGGGTCAGGGTCGAACAGCTCGATCTGTTGGCCCATGATCCCACCGTTGTCGTTGATCTCCTCGATGGCGAGCTTGCTGGCACGCCATTTTGGCGTCCCAACAAGCGAGAAGTTGCCTGACTGATCTTCAAGCACACCGATCTTGATGGTATCACCTTCGGAGCCGCCACCACCGCCGCCGGAACAGCCGGCAAGTGCCGCCCCAACGCCGGCCGCACCGGTCGCGAGTACTGATCGCCGAGAAATACGATTCTCGCTCATTTGTTTCCTCCCACGTATTCAACAGTTTCTTGTGCATATACAACTTGGTCAGCCGCATTCCGAAGCGTTTGTCTGCTCATCGTCGACATTCCCCTTGAGATAAAGAGTGTATATAAACGCTTCTATCTTAATCAATACCAGACAATATACCATCAGAGGAGATGATTACACTAGTTACATCCTTATATACTACACATATGTTCGAATAACTCTAACCCACGCCGGACTAAAATGCGGAACAGGGAACAAATAGATCGCTGAGTAGTTATTCGCCCAATAGTGGTCACAGCCGACTCACATTCCTGTGCTCACCGGTTGGTCTCGCGAATCTATCAACACTAACACCATGAGGGATCTTCGAGCAGATATTGCGATATCGTCAATGATTATCCCTCTTGTCCGAAAAGATACGATCGAATACGATACATGAACAGAGAGACACAAATTCCACGACTGTCCGCAACAGGCGGCCGATCCTATCAACAGCGACATCCTAACCCCCGCCAGCACGTGAGGGACGATGGTTGAGCCACTGACCGACCTCGGGCTTGGGCTCGGGGTGACAGCGGGTGTCGGCTACCTTCTCACGGCCGGATTGTTGGGGATCACCCACGGGATCGAACCCGATCATATCGCGGGGATCACCGCGCTCACGCATGAGGCGGGCGATCCGAAGCTCTCGGCATTGGTCGGTGGCTGTTTTGCCGCCGGCCACGCCCTGTTGGTCGTGGCGTGGATCGCTGCCGCTCACGTGTTGTTTGGTACGACCGCCTTTCCACCGGCGCTTGAACAGGTGGGAACGCTGTTCGTCGGGGTCGTCCTCGCGGGGTTGAGCCTGTATCTCGGGGTGACCGGCACACGGAAGCTCATTCACCGCCATCGCCACGACCACGGAAGCGAGCCCCATTCGCATTATCACCTCCATCTACCGGCATCGATCCGGCCTTCCACCGACGGACACGGCTCGCACGCACATGATCACACGACGCTTGAATACCTCAAGATCGGTACTGTTGGCGCGTTGTTTACCCTCTCGCCGCCGGTCTCGATGATCGCGTTCATCTCAGTGACGATCCCCACCGGTGGTCAGCCACTCCTGATCGGGATCGTTGCCGCCTACACCGTGACCATCATCGCGACGATGGCACTCATCGGCGGCGGGGCAGGTTCGTTGTTCCGCCTCTCGAAGGCACAAAGTGAGCGAGTCCATGCGATCTCACAGGTGATTGCGGGTGTGGTTGTCCTTGGCTTTGCGGTCAACATTCTTGCCGGGCTCGCCCCTGGGCTGGTGGGCTGACCGCCTGTTTTTTCCCTCGCTGCTGACCAACCTCCCTCTGTTGACGACCTGTATTACTGCTGGATGTGGTCGTATCCTTCTCCAGCCAGCGGTTCCGACAGCCGTGTCGTCGACTGTTTCGGCGTCTCGATGAGCTGCTTTGGAGCGCGGGAAAGTTTGCATACAACGAATTTACTACTGGTTTCGACGGGCAAAACCAAATATTGTTTACTTTTTTCTCGCTTACGAATTTTTGTTTTCCTTCTCGTGGTAACAGTGTTCATAAATACACTAAAGCCAATATTTTTAGCAGTGTTGTTCGAATCTGCGGATGTCATGTCTGTTTGTTCACCAGCCACACTGCACTGGCCCACACGGAGGGAGCACATCGATGAGTGAGATGGTTCCCGGGGAGTTGCTGACAGCCGACGAACCGGTCGAGATCAACGCCGACCGCGAGACGGCATCGGTCACCGTCGAAAACACCGGCGACCGACCCTCGCAGGTCGGCTCACATTTCCACTTTTTCGAGGTGAATCCGGCACTCGATTTCGACCGCGAAACCGCCTACGGCATGCGACTCGATATTCCAGCCGGGACGGCGATCCGGTTCGAGCCGGGCTGTGAGGAGGATGTCGATCTTGTCGCCTTCGGCGGCGACCGAATCATCAAGGGGATGGGCGGCCTCGTCAACGGCGAGCTTGACGACGCCGATGTCAAGGAAGCCGCACTCGAACGCGCCCGCGAAGCGGGCTATATGGGGGCTGGCGAATGAGCCGCGAACTCTCGCGTGAGGCCTACACTGATCTGTTCGGGGCGACCGAAGGCGACCGCCTGCGACTCGGCGACACCAACCTGCTTGCGGAGATCGAAGACGACCACGGCACCTACGGCGACGAGGCCGTTTTCGGCGGCGGGAAGACGATGCGCGACGGCATGGGCATGCAGTCGGGCACGACGCAGGCCGAGGGCGCACTCGACTGGGTGTTCAGCAACGCTGTCGTCATCGACCCCGTGATGGGCGTCCAGAAAGGCGACATCGGCGTCCGCGACGGGAAGATTGCCGGGATCGGGAAAGCCGGCAACCCGGATACGATGGACGGCGTCGACGACGACCTCGTTATCGGGCCGAGTACGGACACCGCACCGGCCGACGGCCTCATCGCCACGCCGGGCGCGTTCGATATTCACGTCCATTTCAACAGCAAGGAACTGTTCGAACACGCCCTCGCCAGCGGCGTGACGACGATGATGGGCGGCGGCTACGGCGGCGGGGCGACCACCTGTACGACCGGCCCCGAAAACATCAAGCGGTTCCTCGAAGCCGCCGAGGAGTACCCGATGAACGTCGGCTTCTACGCGAAGGGCAACTCCAGCGGCCCCGACCCAATCGTCGAACAGATCGAGGCCGGTGCCTGCGGGCTGAAACTCCACGAGGACTGGGGGTCGACACCCGATGTCGTCGACACTGCCCTCACCGTCGCCGACGAGGAGGACGTGCAGGTCTGCATCCACACGGACACGCTGAACGAATCCGGATTCCTCGAAGATACCTACGACGCCATCGACGGCCGGACGATCCACACCTTCCACATCGAGGGTGCCGGCGGCGGCCACGCGCCGGATGTGCTCGAACTCATCGGCCACGACCACATGCTCCCGTCGTCGACGAACCCCTCGATGCCGTACACCACAAACACGTTCGACGAACACCTCGATATGGTGATGGTCTGTCACCATCTGAATCCCGACGTGCCGGAGGACGTTGCCTTCGCCGAGTCCAGAATCCGCTCGGAGACCATCGCCGCCGAGGACGTGCTCCACGACATGGGCGCGATCAGTATGATGACCTCCGATTCACAGGCGATGGGGCGGATGGCCGAGGTGATCTGCCGGACGTGGCAGACGGCCCACAAGATGAAGGCCCAGCGCGGGCCGCTGCCGGCCGACGAGGGAACGGGTGCGGACAACGCCCGGATCGAACGCTACGTCGCCAAATACACGCTCAACCCCGCGAAGGTCGCCGGCATCGACGACTACATCGGCTCGCTGGAGCCAGGCAAGATGGCCGATATCGTCCTCTGGGAGCCGGAGTTCTTCGGCATCAAGCCGAAATACGTCATCAAGGGCGGGTTCCCCGTCCACAGCGAGATGGGCGAGGCCAACGGCTCGCTGATGACCTGCGAGCCCGTCATGCAGCGCTCCCGGATGGGCGCGGTCGGCAAGGCAAAACACTCGCTGAGTACGACGTTCGTCAGCAAGGCCGCCTACGAGAACGACATCGGCGACGAACTCGGCCTCGAATCCCGTGTCCGCCCTGTCGAGGGAACCCGAGAGGTCGGCAAATCGGATATGCTGCACAACGATTACGCCCCCGAGGATATCGACATCGACCCCCAGACGTTCGAGGTCGAGGTCGACGGCGAACACGTCACCTGTGAACCGGCCGAGGAACTCCCACTTGCACAGAGGTACACGCTATGAAACTCTCACCCAAGGACAACGAACGACTCACGATCTTCATGGCTGCTGAGCTCGCCAGACGACGGAAAGAACGCGGCATCAAGCTCAACCACCCGGAGACGGTCGCCTACATCTCCGATTGGGTCTGTGAACGGGCCCGCGAGGGTGAAAACGTCGCCGAGATCCGGGAAGCGGCAACGAGCCTGCTGAGTCGGGAGGACGTGATGGATGGCGTCCCCGAGATGGTCGATATGGTGCAGGTCGAACCCACCTTCCCCGATGGCACCAAGCTCGTGACCGTCCATGAGCCGATCCGGGCCGACACCGAGGAGCAACTCGACTGATGGGATACCGAGACGTGGCGAAGGTCGGCCTCGGCGGCCCCGTCGGCTCGGGGAAGACTGCTCTCGTCCAACAGCTCGTCCCGCGGCTCGACGACGCCGGCTACAACGTCGGCGTCATCGCCAACGACATCATGACACAGGAGGACGCCGAGCGACTCCAGGCATCGTTCGCCGGCCGGATCGACGAGGATCTCGTCGCCGGCGTCGAAACCGGCGCGTGTCCACACACGGGGATCCGCGAAGACCCCTCGATGAACCTCGATAAGATCGACGAGTTCACCGAAGCCCACCCCGAGCTTGACGTGGTGCTCATCGAGTCCGGCGGCGACAACCTCGCGGCAACGTTCAACCCCGAACTCGCCGACTACTTCATGTTCGTCATCTCGGTCGCCGAAGGCGACGACATCCCCCGGAAGCGCGGGCCAGGTGTTACACAGGCCGACCTGCTCGTGATCAACAAGACTGACCTTGCCCCACACGTCGGTGTCGATCTCGACGTGCTTGAGGCGGACGCCGAAACCGTTCGCGGCGAGGAGCCGACGATCTTCACGAACTGCAAAGCCGAGGACGGGATCGACGCGGTCATCGACAACATCGAACGGAGCGTTCTGTTCGCGTGAGCACAGATAGCGACGGTACCGACGGCGAGGTCAACGCCCCCAACGAGACACCCGACAGCGACGCCGATGGTGATGCCAGGAGTGACGACCCTGCCATCCCGCCGGCGTTCCGCGAGTACGGGACGCAGCACCTACCGCAGTCGCCGGCGTTCGGTCATGGGAAGGAGGGCATCGCCGATCTCGTCGTCGCTCGCGAGGGTGACAATCCGACACGGCTGGTGTCGGATCTCGTGAAGGTGCCGTACCACCTGACCGGGACGCTCGATACCGATCCGGTCGATGGGTTGACGACGATCTGTCTGCAGGATCCGACGGGCGCGGTCACCCAAGGCGACCGCCAGACGCTCTCGGTTGAGGCCCGGCCCGGCTCGCGCGCACACGTCACGACACAGAGCGCGACGAAAATCCAGACGATGAAGGCGAGCTACGCCCATCTCGACGCAACACTTATCGCCGAGTCGGGGGCTCATCTCGAATACATTCCCGGGCCGACGATCCTCAACGAGGACGCCCGCTGTCTGCAGACGACGACCGTTGAGGTAGCTCCGGACGCAACCGCCATCGTCGGCGATGTCTTCGTTCCCGATGGGTTGACCGACCACGAGCCGTTCAGCTTCGACCACTTCCATAGTCGGCTGGAGGCCCGTGTCGACGACGCATTGGTCTGTGCCGACGCGGTCGATCTACAACCGGATGAGCGCGATCCACGCGATCCGGCGACCGTCGGCGAGTACGATGTCGTCGGCACGCTGTACGTTTTTACACCGGCTGCCGATGTCGACACACTCGCCGAGGGGCTCTACGACCGGTTGGCCGATCACGACGTTGCGGCCGGCACGTCAGTCCTCAAAGACGACGCCGGCATGACCGTCCGCGTCCTCGGCGACCGGAGCGCGGACGTGACCGCCGCCGTTGAGACTGCGTGGGACGAAGCCCGTAAAACACTGCTCGGAACCGGCGCGCCGCTGGAGGATCGCGGCCGATGAAACGCGTTGATGGCGTCGTCGGCAATGTCGACAGTGACCCCGAGCTTGCCGCCGAAATCGACGCCCACGAGCAGGCGGGCACACTGGAGACGGTCGTGCTCGACGATACCGAGCGCAAGCGATCTCGGCTCCGCGTGACGACGGATGCAGGCACCGACCTCGGCGTGCTCGTCGACCAGCTGGAGCTTGTCGCTGGTGACGTACTCCTGATCGATAACGACCGCGCCGTCGTCGTCGCGTTTGAGGAGCGAACGGCGTTCGTCATCGAGTTTCCGGCCGCCGAGGCGGCAGTCTCGACAGGGGTTGAACTCGGCCACAGAATCGGCAACCAACACTGGGATCTCGCTGTCGACGGCGCGACGATCTACATCCCGGTCGAAGCCGACCGCACGATCATCGAGGACGTGTTGGGCCCGTACATTCCAGCAGAGGCGACGACGCGCTACGAGACCGTTGACGCTGAACGGTTCATCGACGGCGGTGACGACGATGCCGCCGCAGGCGACCACGGCGTCGATCACGACTACCCACACGGTGATGATGCCCACGACCACGGTGAGGAGAGCCATGCTCATGGCGACGACGAGCATGGCCACTCTCATGATGATGCTCACGACCATGATCACGCCGGATCGACGACTGCGACAGGTGAGACGCAATGACCTCGTCTGAGGCGCTGTTGACGGCGTTGCGGCTGTCGGATTCGATGCTGCCGGTCGGCACCTACACCGCTTCCTACGGCGTCGAACAGTATCTCAACGAAGACGATATCGAGACGGCCGACGAGCTCGGCGAGCTCATCGAAGGCTATCTTCGAGGGGTTATCGGCCCCGCCGAGATCGTCGCCCTCGGTCATGCCCACCGGTCGGCAGCAGTCGGCGATCTCGATGGCGTGCTTGCGGCCGATGAACGCCTCGGGGCGGCGACGTTGCCGGCGGAGTTCCGTGATAGCTCGACGAAAGCCGGCGGGAAGCTGCTAGAACTGCTTGATGAAATCGACACCGGCCCCCTTGGGGCGACCGACACGACCGGATTCCTCGGCGAGTACACGGCCGCCTGTGAGGACGGTCGCACCGAGGGTCACTACCCAGTCGTTCTCGGCGTCGTCTGCCAGCAGGCCGGTCTCGGCTGTCGGGAGGCCGCCTTGGTGAGTGCCTACGGCTCGGTCACCGGACTGCTCGGTGCGGCCCAGCGACTCGGCCGGTTCGGCCACACCGCGATCCAAGCACAGCTATCGACGCTGTTCCCGGTGATCGAAGAGGTCTGTGATGGGTATTATGATGCCGACCTCACGGCGATGTGTTCGTTCGCGCCGCTGGCCGACGTGCGAGGGATGGCCCATGAACGCGCTGACCGTCGGCTCTTTATGAGTTAACGAGCAACAGCCACACGGCTGTTTTTTATCTCGTGTCGATCACAGAAGCGTGGGTTCTTACTGCCCCACAGCAAACCCCCGATGGTGGCGATGATGATAGTTACCCCCACCGAGCCCTGTGTGACGAGGGATTCTCCTGAGCCACCGTTACGACCTACTTGACGATCACATCGGCAACAATCACCGGTGTGCTACTATCGCTCTCTGTGGGTAGCCCCCATCTGATTGAGTTTCACATTTTGGGAATCACAGCACCGGTTTTATATGTGACACAGCTACGCGTGGATATGAGCGACCACCAGTCACAAACACCAAACAGTCGCACGGAGCTGCTGTTCAACGCCATCGGGATCGCGCTGGTTGGCCTTTCGGCGGTCGTCCTTGCGGCGATCCTCTACGTTTCCCTTGGCGGCCTGTCAGGGCTCAAAAGCATCAATCCAGCTATCTTCGGGACGATCCTCTTTTCGGGACTCGTCGGTGTCGCCGCGTGGCTCACCAAACTGGTCACCGATCGATCGACGGCGCGAACAGTCTGACCGGCCTACCGCTGGCAGGTGTTGATACCCAACAGCCGGTGTAGCAGGCAGAACTGCGTGACGCCGGTTCCGAAGACAACGAGCCCAACCGCAAGCAGTGCGGCCCCGACGGCGGTACCCACGGAAACGAGCTGTAGTAGCCCCAAGATCCCAACAAGCGCGACAATAGGGCCGCCAACGAGGCGGGCCGTCCGATCGACGCCACCGACATTTTGTTCCATATATGTGCTTCGTTCCCTGCTGGTAAAATGGTTGTGTGTTAGAGAGACAATAATACGGGCTGGCTTCTTCAACAACCGCGTCAACAGCGCAGATACACACCGCACAGTTTGTCACCCCCATTCGATGCTGTCTGCTGTGCCCACTGCTACAGTACCCTGTCTCAGTGGCTCGTCGTTGATGCCGCTGTGTGCCACTCGGCGTTTGAGCGGTGTTGAGCGGCGACAAGTTCGATCCCACGCTGATCCAACAGCCCATCCTCGGTGAGCACCCCCTCGATGAGATCACCGGGTGTGAGATCGAACTGTGGATTCGCCACCCGCAACTCAGCCTCCCCGTCGTAGACTTCGGTGGCTGGCCCCGCCTCTGGATGGAACGTGTCATCCTTCGAAACCTTATCGCGGGCGGTGACCACATACACCGGCACATCGGCCGCCTCGGCCGCAAGTGCCAACCCCCGGGTACCGGTCTTGTTGACGACGTCGCCGGTTGGGAGGATCGTGTCCGCTCCGACGAGAACGGCTCCGAACGCCTCGCGACTGAGCACCGACGCCAGCGCGGCATCGGTCGTGACTGTCACGTCGACACCATTGTCGGCGAGAGCCTCCGCGAGCTTGATCCCCTCGCGGTTCGGTCGCGCCTCGCCGACGGTGACCGGCGCGTCAAGCTCGAGTAATGCGTCTTTGACCGTTCCCGACCACGACAGCGTTGCGATCGGCCCGGAGAGCCGGTCGGCGGCGGTTGCGGCCGCGGCGGCGTCGGCGTCGAGGGCGGCGTTGATCTCCTCGATGGCGCGGTCGTGAACGGCCGCCGACGACTGCTCGGCACCGTTCATGACGCGGTTGACGCGGTTGGCAAGCACCGCCATGCTCGGCTGGGCGGCTTGCAGATCAGCGGCGACCTCGGCTAACGCGTCCCAGTCGTCGACGACAGCGGCGCGATCACGAAGCACCTCTAGGGCGCGGATCGACAGCGCGGCCGAGCCGTGGGCGGTGTCGGCAGCGATCGTTTCCGGTGAGGGGGCAACCTGCTGGTAGGCCTCCCAAAGCCCAGGGACGGTTTCCCGGTCAACGATGCCGGTTGGTGCCACCCACTCGGTGTCGGCAACGCCGGGGAGATCTGTAAGATCGCGTCCCGGGGCTTCGAAACAGAACGGGTGGTGAGTGCGCTCCTCGTCGTCGCGGCCGACGGTCACCGGTTCACCCGCGGACGCCAGCGGTACCTCGGGGTTGCCGGTCGCCTCGCGGACGAGGCTGCGGGCTTCCGTTGCGGCGGCCGCCGAGCCGCCTGCGGAGGGTGCTGATAACCCACCCCACCGGCCGGGATCAGTGTCGGCATCGGCTGCCCGTCGGGTCAACAGCACCGCACCACGATGTTTGAGGAAGGTGGTGACGACGTGTGTCATCAGCTATGCTTCGGGCCCCACCATACTATGCTTTCCATCTCTCGGAGTTTCGATAGGTCGACGCTGAAAACGTGGGTAGCCGCGGCTGTCGGCACCCCCACCCGACGCAACACCGGTTCGTTCGACCCCTATGGCCGGCCTTTTTAGCCCACATCCCCACCTAACTGTATGGAACTGTCTACCGTCGCCGATATCCCCGAGATCGAACCGGGCGACGATCTCGCGGCGATCATCTCAGAGCGAGCGGATCTCCACGCAGACGACGTGGTCTGTGTCGCCAGCACGGTCGTCTCGAAGGCCGAGGGTCGTATCGCCGATCTCGCTGATTTCCCGGCCGGCCCGCGAGCCAGCGAGATCGCCGATCGCCTCGCGGAGATCACCGGCGAGGAGAAGGATCCCCGATTTGCCCAAGCCGTTCTCGAAGAGAGCGTCGACCTCCTGATGGAAGCCCCGTTTCTGCTAACCGAAACCCGCTTCGGCCACATCGGCGTCAACGCCGGCATCGACCGCTCGAACGTCCCCGGCGGCGATCTGCTGTTGCTCCCTAAGCGACCCTCAGACAGCGCGGCTCGTATCGCTGACGGACTCCCGACCGACCGTGTCGTCGTCACCGACACCTGCGGGCGGCCGTTCCGCTACGGCCAACGCGGCGTCGCCATCGGCTGGGCCGGCCTGCCGGCAAGCCGTGACTGGCGCGGGCAACGTGACCGCGACGGCCGCGAGATGGGCGTGACCGTCCAGAACGTGATCGACGAGCTCGCCGCCGCGGCCAACCTCGTCGCCGGCGAGGGTGCGGGCGGCACACCGGTGGTCGTCGCCCGTGACTTTAAGTTCGGCGACCTCCCCGGCAGCGACAACCACTTTCGAGCAATCGAGGGCGACTACGTCCGACAGGCATTGCGCGGTTGGTCATACAAGACAGGAGGTGAGGCCTAATGTTCAGTATCGAGCTCACGCCCGAGCACCCGATCGACCGGATCACCGACCTTGGCGTGCAGGCCGAAGCCGCCGGCTACGATACGGTGTTTGTCTCCTCACACTACAACAACCGCGATCCCTTCGCCGCACTCCACCGCATCGGCGTCGAAACCGACACCGTGCAGCTGGGCCCGGGTGTCGCCAACCCCTTCGAGATCCATCCTGTCAGGCTGGCCTCGAAGGTCGCCACTGTCGATGAGGCCACCGGCGGCCGCGGCGTCTTCGGCCTCGGGCCTGGCGATCCCTCGACGGCCCGGAATCTCGGCTTCGACGACGACCGCGGGCTCCGCCCCGTGCTTGAGGCGTTCAAGACTGCCCAACAGCTGTGGGCCGGCGAGCGCGTCGACAACGACGGCACCTTTCAGGCGGACGACGCTGGGCTCAACTACGAGCCACCAAGCGGGAGCGACATTCCGGTTCATATCGGCGGCGAGGGGCCGCATATGTGTCGAATGGCTGCGAAACACGCCGATGGGCTGCTGTTTAATGGCTCCCATGAGGCTGATCTTGCGTGGGCGCGCGACCAGGTCGATAAAGGTGAAGCCGACCGCCCTGACCATCGTGGCGAGTTCGACCTTGCCGCCTACGCCTCCGTCAGCGTCGCCGCCGCCCGCGAGGCCGCCCGCGAGGCCGCCCGCCCACCGGTCGCCTACATCGCCGCGGGTGCGGCCCCACCCGTTCTCGACCGCCACGACATCGACGGCGAGCGAGCCGAGGAGATCGGCGAAAAGATCAGCGCGGGTGAGTTCTCGGCGGCCTTCGAGTTGGTGACGCCGGCGATGATCGACGCCTTCTGTATGGCCGGCACGGTTGACGACGTGGCCGCACAGATGGCCGCGGTCACCGACCATGCCGACAGTATCGTTGTTGGGTCGCCGCTCGGCCCCGACCTGGAGGACGCTGTCGACCTTGCAGCCGAGGCGTATGAGCAGGCGACGGACTGAGCGCTCGTCGTCGCGAACTTCTAAGTGGCCGCCAAGTAAGACACCGGCATGCACCGGCGACGACTGGGAGCCCTGCTTGCTGGAAGCCTGCCGCTGGCACTTGCTGGCTGTCAGACCGATCGCACCACCGACGAATCCGCCGCAAACGACACCAGCGGCATCCCCGAGTTCACCGCCGAGGAACAAGCCGCTGCTAACGCAGTTGACCCCACATGGCCGACCGGCCCGTATGCGAGCTACGAGACGACGCCGGTCGTCGTCCGCGGCGCGGACGGCGGCGTTCGTGGCGCGGTCGTAGCTGCTGTGGCCGATACGCGTGATAAGCGACGCCTCGGATTAAGCGCGGCTGCATCGCTGCCGACCGACGGCGGAATACTGTTTACCTACGAATCGGTCGGCGATCATACGTACGTTATGCGAGATATGAGCTTTGGCCTCGACATCATCTACGCCGACGGCAACGGCGAGATCACCGAGATCCACACCGCCCCCGAACCGGGGCCGGATGAAAACGGCGCGGCACAGACGTACCCGGGCCGCGGACAGTACGTCTTTGAGGTCAATCGCAACTGGACAGCCGACAACAACGTCACAGTCGGCGACCGACTTGTGTTCGACCGATAACGTTCTAATCAACCGACTCAGACGGCCCACGGCCGAGGTTCGGCAGCGGGATTCCCAGCGCGCCAGCAACGACATAGCCGAAGCCGCCGACCGCGCCAAGCACGAACAGACTGCCGAAGGCGATCAGGATCGCCGTGATCGGGTCGCCGTTGATCACTTCCTCGACAAAGACGACCGGCATCTCGATGAGGTTGCCCAACAGCCGTAGAACGAAACCGCCGAATGCGTTCATGGGTTTTCCTTTGTGATCCCAGTATATGTGTGTTCAGGTGTCGGCTGTGGTGGCAGCGGTTGTCCTCACCGCTAGCTATCATGGTGACCCGAACTGCCTTTCCGTACCGGTCTCCAATATCTGGTAATGAGTACGCTGTCGTGGGTTCTTGCTGGCGTCGTCATCTATACCGCGGTGGTGCTCGCAGCCGACCGGCGGGGACTGCTTCCCAACGCCATCTCGGTCAGCGGCCCACTGACGACGATTCATACCAAACGCGGCCGCCGGTTTCTGACCCGACTGGCGCGGCCGAAACGCATCTGGCGCGCGCTCGGCAATGTCGGTGTTGGTGCTGCCCTCGTTATCATGGTTGGCACGTTCGTGCTGTTGGTCTATCAGAGTGCTCAGATCATCGAGTCCCCGCCAACCCAAAGCACCCTCCAGAGCCCGCAAAATGTCCTTGTGATCCCCGGCGTCAACGATTTTCTGCCGCTGTCTGTCGCCCCGGAGATCGTCTTTGGGCTGTTGGTCGGGATGGTTGTCCACGAGGGCGGCCACGGCCTGCTCTGTCGGGTTGAGGATATCGACATCGACTCGATGGGGGTCGCACTGCTCGCCGTCCTCCCGGTCGGCGCGTTCGTTGAACCCGACGAGGACAGCGTTGACGCTGTCGGTCGTGGCCCTCGAACCCGGATGTACGCGGCGGGCATCCTCAACAACCTCATCATCACGGTTCTCGCCTTCGCGCTGCTGTTCGGCCCGGTTGTCGGCGCGATCGCCGTCGCTGACGGCGCGAGCGTCGGTGGCGTGTACCCGAACAGCGCGGCTGCCGACGCCGATATCGCTGCCGGCGACCAGATCGTGATGATCGATGATCAACCCGTTGACTCCAATGCCGCCCTCGACGACGCGCTGGCAGCTGCCGGGTCGCCCACCGTTTCAGCGACCCTTGCCGACGGCACCGAAACAACCGTCGAGCAACGGCCGCTTGTCACCCGGATGATCGCCGACTCGCCGTTTGCGACCGGTGAGAGCCCACAGCTCACCACCGACGATACGATCACCGCGGTCGCCGGGACAGCCGTCCAGACTAACGCCGAGATCCACGCGGCGGCCGCTGACGCCGACTCCGCAGTTGTCGAGATCGCTGCCGCGGATGGCGACACCGGCGAGACGAAACAGGTTACCGGCCCGATCGGCGTTTTCGGGAGTGTTGCCCCTGATGGGCCGCTGTCGACGACCGCCGCCGAGCCGGGTGATCGGCTCATCCTCACACACGTTGCCGGCGAGCGAACGGTCACCTTCGACGACCTAGAAGCCGCCCTCGATGACACGACGGCCGGCGAGACGATCGAGGTTGTCGCCTACGCCGACGGTGAGGCTACCACCGACACGATCGAGTTAGCCGACCACCCCGAGGAGCCGACAGGCACCTACATCGGTATCACCGATGCGACCGGGCTGAGCGGGATCGGTGCCGACAGCTTTGGCATCCAGCCGTATCCCGCCGGCACGTATCTCTCGATTCTCGGCGGTGAGATCGCTGATGGGATCGCTGTCGTTCTCCTATTCCTGTTGGTTCTGCCGTTTGCGGCGGTTGTCGATCCAACGCTGAACTACAACTTTGCCGGCTTTGTCGACGGCAACATGGCCTTCTACGAGGCTGTCGGCCCGCTGGCCGCCCTCGGTGACGGCGGCGTGTTCCTGCTGGCAAATCTGCTGTTTTGGACCGGCTGGATCAATATCAACCTCGCACTGTTCAACTGCATCCCGGCGTTTCCGCTTGATGGCGGCCACATCCTCCGCACCTCAACGGAGGCGATCGTCTCGCGGTTGCCGACGACGGCAAAGCCAGCGCTCACCCGGGCGGTAACGACCGGGGTCGGGTTGATGATGCTGATCAGCCTGGTGTTGATGGTGTTTGGCCCGCGGCTGTTGAACTGAGTCTGCTCGTATGTTTTCTCTCTTCACACCGTGAAAGCAAGCATCGATTCGGAACACAGTCACAGTGCTTATCATACTGGGTTTAGTCCGATTTGCTTATGCGAATTGACATCCTCCATCCGCCTGAAGGCGGAGGAATCCCACGGTACCGCACCGCTGGATTGGGATATTAGGGTTTGCAGTCTACCACTTGTTCCCTCGGTGAGAATCCGTGAGACAAGTCATGAAGATAGACTGCTGGCTGTGCCAACCAACCGGTACTCCTATCTCCACCCAAATCGGGTGCAGACTCGGAGTTACTTTGGTTCAGGTCGAGACGGATGTTTTCCGCCCCATTCACGTCTGCATTGAATGCGTCGTCACACTTCTCGCAGACGTACAAACCACGTTCAACACGTTGATCCTCGTCTATCCTACCGCAGACACAACACGTTTTGCTCGTGTCGCGCTCATCCACTTCCACGACTTCAATACCCTCGACCTTCGCCTTGTATGTGAGAATCTTGATGAAGCGGTTGAACGCCCACCCGTGCAAATCAAGATTACCGTGTTTCCCCCAGTTCTTCGACTTGCCGTTTTGATCCTCACGGACGCCTTCCAAGTCTCCGACGTTGATTTGGCCAACTCCCTTCTCAACACATCGCTTCACGATGTGTTTCGCAAGACTGTGGAGAAAGTGAGTGCGGCGTTCCGACCACTTGTGGTGAAGTCGCGTGGCTCTTTCGCCACTGCTGTTGTCACACGTAGCAATCTCTTTTGGGAAGTAGTAGCTGTCTTGCTTCAGGCGGTTGCCGGGGTACAGGTCGGCGTCTTCGGTGCTGTAGGCGACAGCGGCGAAGTTGCTAATGCCGAGGTCGATGCCCGCAGTCTCGGTGCCGGGAGCGTCGGGTGTCTCGATCTTGTCCTTGCAGACGAGGTGTACCTCCCATCTCTCCTTCTGCTGGTCGTAGACAGCGCGGACTTGTTGCAGGTTATCAGCCTCGACGCCGGGGCGTGTCTCGTATTCGACAAGGATGTACTCCCATGCTTTCGGGTGTTCCTTGTGATTCGCGCCCTTTGAGAGTCGGACACGGTTGTGCTTCGTGTCGTGTTTGATGCCGTTTTGCTTCCACGTCACCGTACTGCGTGGATGTTCTTCGTGGACGCGGCGGCCTTGGTCGTCGTAGTAGTTTTCTTTGCGGTAGCTGGGCGGATTGTCCCGGTCGTCGTCCGAGGAGTACCACGAGTTGAAGGCTTCAGCGAGTTCCTCCAGAACCCGCTGACTGGACTGTGAGTGCAGTCCCTTGTAGGTTGGATGGCTCTTCAACTCGTCTTTCAGTTCCTCGTGATCAGGAATCTCGCCCGTCTCTTCCCAGACTTCGCGGGAGTAGTAGTTGGCGACGTTCCAGAGTTTGCTGGCACTCCACCCGTGACGGTCAAGCGAGTCCTCAACCTGTGGGTGGTTACGGACGTTCGCTTGATGGGTGCGGTGGATCTCCAGCATTCTGAACGCCTGTATAATCGCTTATAATTACTTTTTTGTAAAAGTTGTGATCAGACCGTGGAATTTCCGGCCATGCTATTTTTGTGTAGATGTGACTCGCTCATGTCGGTTTCATCACCCGCCTGTTCGTCGCTCGGTTCCGACCGTACCGGTCGTAACGCTCGTTCCTCACGGTAAGGCGGGTGTATTCACCTTGCCTTTCTATAAAAAGCAAGAACTCATCAAACAATGGAAACAACAGTATGGAACGGATACAGACGGTACGTTGGATGACTTCATTGAGGAGTATACGACTGAGTAATTGAACTGTATACAACCCGAGGGACACGTCTGCCCAGGGAGGTACCGGGATTGTAAATACCAACACGAACAACAGGCGCACACAGTATGAACGCCGTCGATCTGTTCTGTGGGGCCGGAGGCTTTAGCGCGGGGCTCGAAGCGGCCGGGATCGAGGTTGAGTACGGCGTCGATATCGCCGACCACGCGCTGGCGACCTTCGAGGCCAACCATGCGGCGACAGCGATCACCCACGACCTCAGCGACGGTTTGCCCGCCGAACTCAGCGAGCAGGATGTTGACATCGTCTTCGGGAGTCCGCCGTGTAAGGGCTTTAGCGACGCTCGCGGCGAACGCAGCCTCGACGACGAGCGAAACCAACTCGTGTTTTCGTTTATTCAGGCGGTCGAACAGCTCCAGCCGCGGTATGTGTTGATGGAGAACGTCGCCGGGATGACGACGATCAGCGACGCCTTTCTCGACGCGATCAACTCCGAATATGACGCTACCGGCTACACGGTCGCCTGGGAGACGCTAAATGCCGCCGATTTCGGCGTTCCACAGACGCGCAAGCGAGTGATCTACTGTGGCGTTCGCAACGACCTCCCGGCTGATCCCTCTCTCCCTGAGGGCCCCTACACCGAACACAGCGACGGCCAACAGACGCTCACCGGCGAGCCGGTACAACGCTGGACAACCGTTGCCGACGCGCTTGCGGATCTACCGGAACCAACCGAGACCGGCGAGGTCGACCTACCGCCGCTGTCCGAGTTTCCCGACAACGCCTATCTCCAACAGATCCGCGATGGGGCCGACACGACGCGGAATCACGTTGCCAAAGCGCCCGCCAGCGACGCGGATACCCAACACATCGTCGCCGAACTAAATCCCGGTGAGATGTACCGCTCTAGTCGGTTCGGTGATCGCTACCGACAGGTCTGGGAACTACTCGCCCATCGGTTTAGCGATACCGAGCAGGCTGTCCTCGAATTTATCGCCCGCCATCGCTCCCGCAAGGCGTTTCGCATGAGCGGGAAATCTGTGGGGGCGGTGCCAGACAATCTCATCGCCGACCATCTCGACGCCGACGACGCAGCGGTACAATCGGCACTAACCCGGCTCCACGACGACGGCTGGCTCCGCACCGACGAGGACGGCGACATCCTCGGCTACGACCTCAACACGAAATCTGGGATTCGGCCGCGATACATGCGGCTCGATCCCGACGGGCAGTCGAATACGATCCTGACGACCGATTTTGTGCCACGCGATAAGCTCCACCCAACGAAAAACCGCGGGCTGTCGCTCCGCGAAGGTGCTCGTATCCAAAGCTTTCCGGACTGCTTCGAATTCAGAGGCTCGTTCGATGAGATCGCCACCCAGATCGGCAACGCTGTCCCGCCGCTGTTGGCCAAACACCTCGGTTCACATCTCAAGCAGCTCGCCGCGTCGGACAGTGAAGCGACCGTCGTCGACTGATTTGCACTGGCCATCGGTTGCCACCAACTGAAAAAACACGTAACTTCCATACCCGCGTAGCGCGAATCGGGAGCATGGTCGAAGTCCCGCAAACCGACGAAGGCTGGTATATGCTGCATGACTTCCGGCAGATCGATTGGGACGCCTGGCGCAACGCTCCCGAGCAGCAACGCGAGCGGGCGGCCCGCGCCGGGCGTGAGTATCTGGCGAGCCACGAGTCGGCCGCCGACAGCCCCGACGGCGAGGGCACCTCGGCGGTGTTCTCGATTATCGGCCACAAGGCCGACCTCATGATCGTCCATCTTCGCCCGACACTTGATCTGCTCTCGCAGGCCGAACGCCAGTTCGAACGCACTGCTCTCGCTGAGTTTACGACACAACCAACCTCCTACGTTTCGGTCACGGAGGTCTCGGGCTACGTCTCCGATGATTACTTCGAGGGCGACGAGATCAACGAGGGCCTCCGGCAGTATATCGAAGGGAAGCTCAAACCCGAGATCCCTGACGACGAGTACGCCTGTTTCTACCCGATGAGCAAACGCCGCGGCGAGGAGCACAACTGGTATACCCTTCCCTTCGAGGAGCGCGCCGAGATGATGAGCGGCCACGGCGCGACCGGCAAACAGTACGCCGGTGATATCGACCAGATCATCGCCTCCTCGATCGGCTTCGACGACCACGAGTGGGGCGTCACGTTGTTTGCCGAGGATCCAGTCAAGATCAAGGATATCGTCTACGAGATGCGGTTCGACGAGGCAACCTCGAAGTACGGCGAGTTCCCCGGCTTCTACATCGGCCGGCGGTTCCCCCCCGAGGATCTGTTGGCGTATCTCAACGGTGAGGCGGTGCCGACCGCCGAGCACGACGACCACGGTGGCCATCATCACGGTGACAGCGACGGTGAGCACCATGGGGACGCTGGCGGTCACCACGGCGACGACGGCCACCACGAGGGCGACGATCACCACGATAGCGATGACAGCGACGCCGACAACGAGGAGATCCGCGGTCAACTCGCGGATATGGATCTCTACGCCGGCCAACCCCATGGCGAGGACGTGTACGCGACCGTGCTGTACTCGGAAGCTGATACTGACGAACTCTTCGAGGAGGTCGAGGGGCTTCGCGGCAACTTCGAACACTACGGTACCCACGTCAAAACCGCGGTCTACGAGGCCGCCGACCGCGACCGCAGCGCGGTCGTCTCGATCTGGGACACCGCCAGTGCGGCCGACACCGCTGCCGGCTTTCTCTCGGAGCTGCCGGGGATCGTCGAACGCGCCGACGAGGAGTCCGGATTTGGAACGATGGGCATGTTCTATACGGTCAAACCCGACTCCCGTGAGGACTTTGTCGACAAATTCGACACCGTCGGCGGCGTCCTCGCCGAGATGGATGGCCACCTCGAAACGGATCTCATGATCAACGAGGAGAACGAAAACGACATGTTCATCGCCAGTCAGTGGCAGTCCCAGGAGGACGCGATGGGCTTTTTCCGCTCGGATGACTTCCAGAATACCGTCGAGTGGGGCCGCGACGTGCTGGCAGACCGTCCGCGACACGTCTTCCTCGCCTGACACCCTCTCCGCCCTGACCGGTGGGGGTTTCTCATTGATTGTCGGTAAGCTACGGCACGGTCACTGATCATCTTCGAAGCGTTTTGATACGACGGCTACTCAGCAGTGATATGGCTGATTTGACCGCTCACCACGTTGGTATCACCGTCAGTGATCTCGATGCCGCAACCGAATTTTATCGCTCCGTTTTCGACTGTGACCGCCTCGCCGAATTCAGCGTCGACGGCGACGCCTTCGCCACCGGTGTCGACATCGACGCCGCGAGCGCGGAATTTGTCCACCTTGATCTCGGATCGGTGCGGCTCGAGCTCGTCGCCTACGACCCGGCCGGTGACGACCGCCCCCGGGCGGCTCTCAACGACGCCGGTGCGACACATCTCGGCGTCGAGGTCGATGACGTGGACGATTTTTATGGGTCGCTGCCGGCGACCGTTGAGACGCTGAGCCCGCCGCAGACGACTACGACAGGGACGAAAATCTGCTTCCTGCGTGACCCCGATGGCACGCTGATCGAAGCACTCAATCCGAACGCCGATCCGTCGTGATCGCTAAGCGAGGGCGTACGGCCAGGCGGTCGTGCTGATCGCCAGCAGTGCGAGGGCCGCACCGGTCATCGCGACGTTTTTCAGGAAGTTGATTAGCTCGCCTTGCTGTTGCTCCTCGGGAACCGCCCAGAAATCGTGCATCACGGGGGTTGTGACAAGGAGGAAACCGATGAGCGCGCCGGCCGCCAGCGTCGGGAGAACGCCGGCAGCAACCCCAAGGCCGCCAAACAGGAGCACGCCGCCGCTGATCGGGATCATAAGCCCCGGTGCGGGGACACCTTTTGCGCCAGCGTAGCCGACCATTGACTCCGCATCGAGGAAGTGATTCAACCCATTGTACGCGAACACGCCGCCGAATAACAGTCGACCGAGCAAAAAGAGCTCGCCGGTTAGCGGCCCTTCGCTGCCGAGTTGTAGCGGTGTGAGTCCGATCGCCAGTTCCGCAGCTTCAGTTACTAACATTTTGCAACCAGTCGTACGGCTGCAACCTATATATCGGTTCCCGGACACACCAGCAACCGGGTAACGGCTGTGCCACTGGCACATGGGGTGTCGATCCCACGCGGCCACAGCGGCGCGACCGGCGGAACGATTTTGCTGATCCGGTGCCAGCACATAATTAATGACAACGCATTCGACAGTCGAAGCGACTGATCCGTGTCCGGTCGTTGAATCGATCGAACAGATCGGCTCACCGTGGCGACTTGTGATTCTGCATGATCTCCAAGACGGCGAAAAGCGGTTCAACGAGCTCAAACGCTCGACGGACGCCAACTCCCGGACGCTCTCGCGGGTTCTCGGTGATCTCCAGGAAACCGGCTTCGTCGACCGCCGGCTGGAGGAGGACGCACCCGTAGCAACCTACTACAGCCTGACAGCGAAAGGGCAGTCGCTGTGCCCGGTGTTCGATGAGATTGAGTCGTGGGCCGACGACTGGCTGGCCGAGGACGCAGTTGAGACCGCAACCGGCGACTAGCTGGTCGGACATCCTCAACAAGGCTCTGGTGGTGTCGACGCCGATCTACTCTGATTCGTGTTCGGCTGTCGGAGCCGCGTCCTGATTGTCGTCGGTAGCAACGGTCACCGCCACCTCACTCGGTTTGTGGGTAAGCGACACCGGATGGGTGGTGTGGCGGGCATGGGTTTCGGCCCACCGCCGGGCCGGCTCTTCGTCGAGATACTGTTCGACCGCGGGACAACGATCGCAGTCGGCGACCCAGGGGGTTACGTCGTCAGGGAAATGGCCCGTATGCCGCTTGTGATCGAGGGCAAACTGCTCGAAGGCTTGGTTGCCGGCATACAGTGCGTCGAGTTCGTATTCGAGTTCCCACGTGCGGTCGCACTGACCACACGTGACCGTCGGCGTATTGTCGGCGGATCCGGCGGCCTCGTCGACGGTGGCTTCGGGCCGATCAGGATCGCGTGAGGGGTTCGACACGTCCCTGCTGTTGGTGGCTATCCATTTGTATTTACCGAGCCGCCTCGATTGTGCGAGCCGTCGGCACAGCAAACCACAACGACAAAACACGACGAGGAAAACTGTCGTTCAATGCCGGATCTCCTGACCCACGCGTTGGTTGCCTACACCCTTGCGGTGGGGTTGTCTGTCCGGTACCGGTGGCTGACGCCGCCGTATGTGACTGTTGCGATGATGGGCGCGTTCATCCCTGATCTCACCAAGATCCGACTCCTCGTTCCGTCATGGCGGCTGGAGGCTTGGCTTGGGTTGCCCTTCGATTGGGGCGCGCTCCACACGGTCGGTGGCACGCTGGTGTCGGTGTTGCTCGGTGTCACCGTCGTTCGACGCACCGACCGGTGGCGTGTGTCTGGCCTCCTTGGAGTGGGTGCAGGATCACATCTCGTCCTCGACTCGTTGCTGGCGTTTCCAGCCGGCCGCATGAAATTCGTGCTGTGGCCGCTGACGACCTACCGGCCCGTTTTCGATGGGCTGTTTCTGTCAACGGATCGATGGCCGGTTGTCGTTGCTGCTGGCGTCGCGGCGTCGGCGTGGTATCTCCGATATCACCGTGGTTCCGCGGACACGTAATGTGATCAGTCAACCGGCTCAAAGCGTGTCTCGTCGGCCAACTGCTCGGCAACGATCCGGCGACCCTTCTCAACGTTGAGATCCCGGCCGCGGAGATGCCAGTAGGCGGTCAGTGCCGAGTACGCCGCCCGCTCGTGGTGGGCTGTCACGAGATAATCGTCGCCGTCGGCACACTCAAACACCGTGATGTGGGTCTGCCACGTTCGCAACTGGAGTTCAAGCACGCCGAGCACCCCCGAACAGACCGGCCCGCCGACATCGACCCAGCTGCTGACCTCTCGCCGCCCATCAGGCAGCTGTTTATGCGACGCCAGGAGCCCGAAATGATAGCCGTTCTCCCGGAGCGTCGCCTCAAGCTCGTCCAGCGAGCCCTGCCAGACACCGACGGCTTCTGCCTCGGGACGGATCGTATAGGTGGTGTAGAAGCCCCGATTATTTGCGGCCTGCTCGGCGTGCGGTAGCAGGCTTCGAACCCATCGAAACAGGTCGCTGTCGGCGATGGCCTCGCCGGGTTTGAACACAGCGCCGATCGCGCCGAGCACAGCAACGACTGGCGCGAGGATCGTCACCGGCTTCTCGGCGGTGACGGTGTCGAGTGCGGTCGTCGTCACCACGATATTACGGGCTGAGGCGACCGCTGTGGCGACCGCCCGGAGGCTGACGGTCACCAAGGCACCGAAGATCATCCGGCGATCAGCGGCCGGCGGCGCGATGGGGCCGGGTCGCAGCCGGCGGGCGACGCGGCGTGGGCGAGCGTGTGCATACCCTATGTGGATTCGGGAATCAAATTAAGTGTTGTTCACTGTCCCGCCGGATCGCGCGGTCAGGGCGACGATGGAACCCGCTGGCGGTCGTCGATGGCGACAGGCTCGCCGCGGTAGATTGCTTCCAGATCGTCGATCGTCCGATCGACCGCAAACCGCTCGACGGTGGCCCGCGTCTGGCGGTCGGTGGTGAGACAGTTCTCGATCGCTGCCCCCATCTCCTCGAGGTCGCCGTACTCGAAGCGTGCGCCGTTGTCGGGGCCGATTGTCTCCCGGAACGGCTGGACGTTGGCGGCAGCGACAGGCGTTCCACAGGCGTTGGCCTCCAGCGTCGACAGCCCGAGTGTGTCACAGGTCGAGGCGGTTACGAAGACATCCAGTGAGCTATAGAAGGTCGGCAGCTGCTCTCGGGGGAGGAAATCACGGAATTCGACGTTGGCCGGTGCCTGCTGTTCGAGCTGTGGCCGTGCTGGCCCCTCGCCGACCAACACGTAGCGGTAGTCTGGCGTTTCGGTGGCGACCCGGAGGATCTCGTCGACGTTTTTCTTTTTTGTCATCCGGCCGCTGTAGCCGATGATGGGCCGGGAATCGGTAAACAGCGATTCGGACTGCGGCGTAAACGTGTCCAGCTCGATGCCGACCGGGAGCTTCTCGTGGTCGACATCGCGCCTGATCTTCGAGGTCGAGGCGGTGACACAGTCAAACGAGCGGAGAAACTGGGTTTCGTAGGCGACGTAGCCCTGTCCGACCACCTGTGCGAGCCCGTCGAATTTGAGTGCCCGAATAAGATAGTCCTCGATCGGAGTGTGGTGTGTATAGACGGATCGAAGCTCATGTTTGGCCGCATACCGCCGCCCCAACAGCCCTGTCGTTGCCGGCCCGTGGCAGTGAACCACATCAAGCTCGGGTAATGTTGTGAGCCGCCGGTAGAGGGGCAGCCGATACGGCGCATAAAACGGGTTCGGCAGCGACGGCACCGGAAACTCGTTGGCCCCCGGCTCGTGGTCGCTGTCAGGGTAGATAACGAAGACATCGTGGCCCCGGGATTCCAGCCGTTCGCGCCACGTGTTGATCGTGTAGGTGACGCCATCGATCCCCGGAAAGTAGCTATCGGTGAAGAAGCCGATTCTCATATGCGTCTATGTCGGCGTATGCGTGTCATCCCGTTTCAATCTGCCGGGATCGCCGCTGCCGGCCGACACGCTGCTCAGGGCGGCGTTCCATCGGCGAGTACGGTGTCAACAAACGCCGGCGCGCCGTTTTCGTAGTCGGGTGCGATATCGCTGTTGACGTAGCTCTCAACGCGGTCGATCACGCGGTCGACAGTTGTTGCCATCGAGATCCCGGCTATGTGTTTGGCCTCAACACGCTCTGCGAGGGCCTGTTGGAACGGTAGGAAGGGGTAGATCACACACGGCGTGCCGGCGACGACGGTGTCGGCGATCGAGGAAAAGCCGGTGCAGACGACAACGTCGGCGGCGGCGGTGTACGGCGTCATCGTCGGCTTGGTCTCCCAGTCGTCGTCGCCGACGGTGCGAACATCGTAGCCGTCCGCGTTCAGTCGGTCGCGGATCGTCGCAAAGTTCTCGCCGTGGCTGCCAGGGTTCAACAGCACGTCGTAGGGCTCAACAGCTTCCTCGGGGTCGCCCTCCTGAGCCAGTGGGCCAACGCGGGTCGTCCCCTCAGGGGCGGGATCATCCGGCCACAGCGAGGTGACGATGATCCCCTCGGCGAACTGCAGGGAGACCTGATTGTAAACCGCCAGCGGGGTGCCCCACACCGGCCCAAAGAGGTCGGTCGTCAGATGATCGATCCGATAGAAGTCGAGATCGAGATGGGCTGCCGCCAGCCCGGCAAAGATGTCGTCGGTGATCACCACGTCGGGATCGGCCTCGCGAAGCCACCCGGTGACCTCCCGGAGGCGACGCACCGAGGATGGGGCGAGATCGAACAGCGTGTGTTCGAGGAACGCTTTCGGGGTGTTTCCTTCGACAGTGACGCTCGTGAACGCCGGCTGGTCGAAACCGTTGAGCTCAACGAACCGCTCGCCGGGGCCGCCGCCGCCGATCGCCACCTCGATGCCCCGCGACCGAAACTCCTTGGCGACCGGGATGCTCCGGGCCGCGTGGCCCGCGCCGTCACACCAGTAGACGATTGCGACCTTCTCGATCATTCGCTGGCTGTGTCAATCCACTCCGCCCATATAAGCCGCCCGTGAGAGTGATCGCCAGGCGTCATCGACAGTCGACCGTGGTGCCGTCAAAACAGCAATCCGAGTTACTAATTACCCGCTGGCCATAGCCGGGGGTATGACCGAGATCACGGGGCCGAACAACGTCGTCTTCCTCGTGTTGGATTCCCTGCGAAAGGATCGGCTCTCCGTCTACAACGACGATATCGGGTTCACCGACAGTCTCGGGGCCCTCGCCGACGACGCCGTCGTCTTCGATGACGCCGTCACCCAGGCCCCGTGGACGCTGCCCTCCCACGCCTCGATGTTCACCGGCCGATACCCGTGGGAACACGGCACAACCCACGCCCGGAGCTACTTCGACGGGAGCCACGAAACGTTCATCTCGGCGTTTGCCGACGCCGGCTACGACACCGCCGCGGTCACCTCGAACATCTGGATCACCCCACATAAGGGGATGACCGAGGGCTTCGATTACGTCGAGAACTTCCTCGGAACCGCCGACAACACCATCAGCCAGCGGCTTTCAAAGCTCTCAACAAAACTGTACGACTCGCTTGGGACGCTCCCGAAACGTGTGATCGGCCGCCAGCTCGACCGGGCCTTCCGGCTGTTCGGTGTCGACGACTCCTGTAAATCCGAGGAGACGGTCGCCGCGGTCGAATCCTATCTTGACGCCCACCCCGCCGATGACCCGTTTTTTTGCTATGTCAATCTGATGGAGCCCCACGAACCCTACCACCCGCCGGGCGAGTATCTCGACACACACGGCGTGGGCGACACCGCTGACATCCCCCAGCGACAGAAGGATCTGTTTACGATGGACGACCCCGACTTCGAGGCGCTCCGGCGGATCTACGACGCCTCTGTCGACTACACCGACGACCTGGTTGGCCGGATTACCGACAGCCTTGCTGCCAACGGCGTTGCCGACGACACCGTCGTTGTCGTGCTGTCTGATCACGGCCAGGCCCTCGGTGAGGACGACGGCTTGTTCGGCCACCAGTTCACGACGATCGATCCCGTTATCGAGACGGTGTTGTTTGTCGATCATCCCAACCTCGCGGGCACCCGCCACGACCGGTTGTTTGAACTCCGGCAGCTCAACGAGCTTGTACCGTACTACGCCGGCCTTGCGCCGGAACCCGACGAGATATTTGCCGAGACGGTTCGCGGCGGCTGTCAGTTCCCGGAGAATTTCACGGGGTTCATTCCGAGCAACGCGTGGGACGACTACTACCGAAAACACCGGTATCTCATCCGCGATGGCATCACCGTCCGCAAATCGGTCAGCGAGGACGGCGACGCGCGGTATCAGGCCGTCGACCGCGAGACAGGTGCGGCCGTGGCGGTTCCCGATACACTGCGGGCAGCCATCGACGAGATCGACACCGGAGCCGAACCCGGAGCTGACAGCACAGTTGAGGGGAGCTCGCCTGATGAGACAGCCTCCGAAGCCGACGAGGAAGTCCAACAGCGACTCGAGGCCTTGGGCTATCGGTGATGTCCGTCTAATCTAAGTGGCTCCCCTGTGTTTGCCAAACCACCGAATGCTTGCCATCGTCCGCCATTCTGTGGTCGCCACATCAACCCCAGTCGGGGAGGTCGCCTGATCGATGTCGCTTCCCGGTCGTCAAGACTGGACGTGGCAGGAACTCGGTTGGTATGCTGTCACGCTGCTGTTGTTTGCTGGGCTGTTGTATTTCGCTGACACCCGCGAGTTTCTGCGCGCCCTCGGCCGTGTCGACCGCTCACTCTTTACGATCGCAATCGCCGTTGGCCTCTCGTCGCTGTTCGTCTGGGCGTGGGTCTGGCACCGATTTTTCGGGCAACTGGGGATCACTGCCACCGCCTCGCAGACGGTTCGGCTGTTTTTTAGCGGCCACTTCCTCAACTCGATTACGCCGCTCGGACAGTTCGGCGGCGAGCCGGTGATGGCATACATCATCGCCGATACAACCGATACGGAGTATGAGGGCGCGCTGGCGGCGGTCGTCTCCTCGGATATGGTGAACGCGGTGCCGTTTTTCACCTTCACGATCGGTGGGGTCGGCTACCTCTATCTGTTTGGTTCCCTGCATGGCTTTCTGTTCGATGTTGGTTGGATCGCTCTCCTGATTCTGCTGGTTGGCGGCGGTCTGGCCTATCTCCTGTGGTCGCCCGACGGAACCCTTGGTCGGGCGGCGTTGGGTCTCCTCTCGGCGATTGAACGCCGGGTGAGTTGGGGCGAAGGCGTTTTGGGGTCACTGCAGGATCGGGTGCGCCGAACGGAGGCCCTCTTTGAGCGGGCTGGCCGGGATTCCTCGTTTCTGTTAACGACGATCCTTGGCTCACACCTTGCGATCGTCGCCCAGATCGTCTCGTTGTATGTGGTCTTTCTTGCGATGGATCTTGCGCCAACGTTCGTCCCGCTGTACTTTATCGTCAACCTCTCGACGATCGCCACGCTGTCGCCGACACCCGGCGGGAGCGGCACCTACGAGGCCGCCTTCTCGTGGCTCATGACCCTGTTTTACTCGGTTGACTTGGCGACGGCGTTGACGGCGGCGGTGTTGTTCCGGCTGACGACATACTGGCCAGGACTACTGTTCGGCTTTCTGACACTGATAACCCTTGACCGCGAGGGTGATGTTGAGCCACCACAGGACGCTGAGTTGTAGCCGAGACACTCCTTCTCTGCGCAACATACCACTCAGTGCAGCGGTAGGATCGGCTAGCACACTCTCAGAAATATTCAGCTCACTGAAACGTATGTGGGCTCATAAACGTGCCAGCTACCATTCTTGACGAGGCCAACGGGTTGGCTATGGGTGCTCTCTGAACACGGTGGTACCGAACTCCGCCTCGGTGAGGTGGCCACTGCGTTCGAAATTGGCGTTTACAGACACCGAACGATACTTTCGACATGGCTCTTGGCTCATCTGGTGAAACAACTCTCCGAAAGACGATCCGGGCCAATACTGACTGCTGCACATAGAGAGTGTATCCAGCACACCACTGTGACTCTGGTCACGCCGTCGGTTGCAAAGCCGCTCGCTGATGGGTGTACACCTATCGGCGAAGGAGTGGCGGCACAAATGCGTACGCACAGATCAAGAGGCCGATGGCAAAGAGGGGGAATGCCAGTGGCTCTTCGTTGATGATTAATCCAGTCGCAAGAACTGATACCGCCACAGCGACTACTGCTGTGCGGATTGCACGGAGGTGTGCAAGGAGCACTGCCTGTTCATCACTCATGTGCGGAACAAAGCTACAGTCTGTATTACTCTTATGGAGCTATGCTACTGTACTGAGAGAATTATACCAGTAGTGTGGGTACTATCCCCATGGGCGATTCGCACTGTCCACTTTGCACCGCACATCGTGAACAAATCTGATACCACACACAACGAGTGGTTAAAGTATTCTTGGGTGAAATCACCGAGATATGAATCGACGAACGTTTCTCAGACACGGTGTCGGGAGTGTAGCAGGGCTCGCTGCACTATCGGGTTGTATCGGTACGCCCAGCGATTCGGGCCAGACACTGACTGTCGCCGCCTACTCCTCGTTTACCGGCGACGGGACGGCAGGCAACTGGCTCAAATCGGCGTTTGAATCCGAAACCCCCGAGGCGACCGTCACGTTCCAGACGACTGAAAACGGTGTCAACGAGTTCATCCAACGACGATCCCAGGGTGCACCGATCGACGCCGACCTATTTGTTGGCCTCAACACAGGCGAGCTTGTTCGGGCGGATCAACAGCTCGACGACTCGTTGTTTGCGGCCAGCGGCGATCGGATCGACGGCAGCGAGACGGTCAAATCAGCTCTCGATTTCGACCCCGCTGGACGGGTTGTCCCCTACGACACGGGCTACATCAGTCTCGTCTACGACGCCGAGGAGGTCGATGAACCGGCCACGTTTGATACGCTTCTAAAACCCCAATACGAAAACGAGCTGCTCACCCAGAATGCAGAGGGATCCGATCCCGGCCGGGCGTTCCTCCTGTGGACAATCAATCAAAAAGGCCCCGACGGCTATCTCGACTACTGGAACCAACTGGCTGACAATGGGATCCAGATCCTCTCCGATTGGGGGACAGCATACGAAGCCTATCAGGACGAGGAGGCCTCAATGGTCGTCTCGTACTCCACTGATCAGGTCTACTACCACGGCGATGACGTCGACATCTCCCGCCACCAAGTCGGTTTCCTCAACGATCAGGGGTATGCCAATCCCGAAGGAATGGCCCAGTTTGTTAATGCCGACAACCCTGAACTAGCCCGCGAGTTCATGTCGTTCATGCTGAGCGAGAGAGCCCAAGCCGAGATCGCCACCCGAAACGTCCAGTTTCCCGCTGTCGAGGGGGTCGATCCCGGCGGCGACTTCGGAGAGTTCGCGCTTGAACCGCCCGAAGCCGTCACCTACAGCTACGACGAGCTGGTCGGCAACGTCGGCGGCTGGATAGACGACTGGGCCCGCCAGATCGTGAGCAACTGATCATGCGAGCCAAGGCATCCCGACTGCTGCCGGTCGGGATCGCTGCTATGCTGACAACGCTTGTTGTGGTGTTCTACTACCCCGTCGGTAGCGTGCTCGGCAGTGCGATCTCCGTCGGTGGGCGACTCACCCTTGACCCGCTCGTCGCCGTCCTCGGTGATCCCTTCTATACAGGTTCGGCACACTCGCTTGTGACTGCTCCCGCGAGCCTGCCAGAACGATTTGTTGCATGGGTAAACGCTGGGATGCCCGCCGTGGATTTCGGCCTGTTTGGGTTTACCGCCTATCAGGCGCTGTTGTCGACGGTCGTGAGCGTCGCCGTCGGGCTCCCGGGGGCCTACCTGCTGGCACGGTTTGAGTTTCCGGGACGGGAGTTTCTCCGATCGGTGACAATTCTGCCCTTCGTGATGCCCTCGATACTGGTTGCGGTCGGCTTTCTGGCGATGTTTGGCCGGACTGGCGTCGTCAACGACCTGTTAGCAACTGTCGGGCTTGGCCCTGTCAACGTGGTATTTACACTGGAGATCGTCATCCTTGCCCACGCATTTTACAACGCGCCACTGGTGACGCGGCTCGTTACCGCCGCCTGGGAATCAGTCGACACCCGAAGCGTCGAGACTGCCCGCACCCTCGGCGCGCCGCCGCTGCGAGCGTTTCGCGATGTAACGCTCCCACAGCTCGTCCCCGCCATCCTGACCGCGTCGGTACTCACGTTCATCTTCACCTTCCTGTCGTTTCCCATCGTCCTCGCGCTTGGCGGACTCCAACTGGCGACCGTGGAAGTGTGGCTGTTTGCCCGCGTTCAAAACCTCGAACTGGTCGAGGCGGCGACGCTGGGGGCCATCGAGACGGCTCTTTCGCTGGGGTTGATCTACATCTACTTGCGGTTTGAGGCCACCCAGATCAGTACTCACGGGCAGGGACAGTTGCGGTCACGGCTCCCGCTATTTGATGGGTGGCAATCAGTGTCAGACCCCCGGCGGCTCGGAGTATTCCTGTACTGTCTTGTGGCGGCAGTCCTCTTTGTCGGCCCGCTTGTGAGCCTCGTGGTAGAAAGCCTCACCACGCCGAACGGCGCGTTCACCCTCGACTACTACGCCTTTTTGCTTGCCCAGCAGGCGTCGGCGGCTGTCGGAACGATCAACCCGCTGGCAGCGATCATCAACTCCCTCCTGTTTGGGCTTGGAGCGTTGGTGCTGGCACTCCCGATGGGGGTGCTCGTCTCGGTAGTGGCTACCCACGAGGGGTCTGGCTCGCGGTTCGCCGAGGCGCTGTTGACCGCGCCGCTTGCGGTCAGCGGGATCGTTCTCGGGTTGGGCATGCTCCGAACACTTGTCTTCGGGACGACGGTGTTCGGCCACCGGCTCACAGTCACTGGGCCGATCGCCATCGTCGCCGCCCACGCGATCGCGGCCTACCCGTTCGTGACACGGAACGTCACACCCGCGCTAAGTGGCATCGATGACCGGCTCGTCGATGCCGCCCGCGCGCTGGGAGCCGACCGGCCGACCGTGCTGGTCGACATCGAGCTCCCATTGATCGCGCCAGCGTTGATCGCCGGGGCAGCGTTCGCTTTTGCGATCAGTATCGGCGAGTTCGACTCGACGGTGTTGTTGGCTGAGGGCGTCGACAGTGCAACGATGCCGGTTGCCCTCGAACGGTATACAGCCAACCGATCGCTGGGGCCAAACCTCGGGCCGGCGACCGCGATGGGGACGGTGCTGTTGGCCGTGACGACAGGGAGCTTCATCTTGATCGACCGCACAGGGAGGCGGTGGGAGCGATGACGACCACCGACCCCCACAGTGAGAGCACCAACAGCACGGCGGTCGAGATCACAGATATCGGCGTTGACTTCGGGCATGTGACCGCCCTCGAATCGATCTCACTGTCGATCGCCGACGGAGCGTTTTTCACACTCGTCGGCCCCTCAGGCTGCGGCAAGACGACCCTGCTGCGGTCGATCGCCGGACTAGAGACTCCCTCACATGGCAAGGTGTCCATCGGCGGACGAGATGTGACGACGGAGCCGCCCGAAGCACGAAACGTCGGGATTGTCTTCCAAAACTACTCGCTGTTTCCACACCTGAGCGTCGCCGACAACGTCGGCTACGGGCTGCAGTTTCACGACCTCTCCGGGCAGCGAGATCCCGAGGCCCGCGTCGCTGAGCTCTTAGAACTGGTTGACCTCCCAGGCTTCGGCGATCGGACGCCAACAGAGTTATCGGGTGGTCAGAAGCAACGGGTCGCGCTGGCGCGGGCATTGGCTCCCGAACCCGATGTACTGCTGTTGGACGAACCCCTCTCGGCACTCGACGCTCGGCTTCGGGCGAAGCTTCGCGTCCAGATCAAAACCATCCAGCGTGATCTCGGGATTACGACGGTGTACGTCACCCACGACCAAGCCGAGGCATTGGCGATCAGCGACCGGATCGCCGTCATACAGCAGGGACAGATCCAGCAAGTCGACACCCCCGAGACGGTGTACCGACAGCCCGCCTCCCGTGCTGTCGCTGAGTTCATGGGTAATAACAACGTCTTCGAGGGAAGCGTTGCTGACGACGGCCAACACCTCGAGACAGAGGGGAAGCTGTTGCCGTTACCCGAAACCCACGATCGAGCCCCCGGCACGTCGCTAACCGTTTCGATCCGCCCAGAATCGCTTGTGGTGGCCGACAGCCAGCAGGGAGACCCCGCAGTGCTTTCGGCGACGGTCGAAACGGTCGAATTCCTTGGCGATGCCTATCGGGTTCACTGCCGGTGGAGAGACAAATCTGTTCTCGTGACGACGGCTGCAACGACACCACCGGAGGGGACGGTCAAGCTACATTTCGACCCTGAAGACGTACATTTGCTGTAGCCCAAGCGATCGCGATTACGAACTGAGTGTACGCTTCGAGAAGCGATTTTGGTATTCATTGGCCCGTGGCTCGCTGTTAGACAACTGACCTCCACGAAAAACAGCTAGTAACCGCAAAGCCTCTGTGCGAGATACACGCTGTCCATCTTGCACGCCGCCACCGGACAACGTTCAAAGAAGCCCTGTTCACCGGCTTCGATAAGTGCCTCGGATATTACGACATGACCTGCGGCCACCAGTGTGAGCCACCACTGTCGGCCAGTATTATGATATCAGATGCTACGAGGAGTCATATCGGGCGTGAGGGTTCGCGGCGGTGAACCGTTATCGCCACTCTCAGTGCGGCGGTTCCGGCTAGTGACAATTTCCTCTGAACTCTTTCCACTGAACGACGACTTCTGGGTAAAACCCCACACTCAGATGAGATTGTCTTGGTCGTCCATCCCGATCTCAAACCGTGCGCCGCCGTCGATCCCACCGGTTATCGACAGCTCCCAGCCGTGGGCCTCCACGATTCGCCTAACGATTGTCAGCCCAAACCCGGTGCCACCACGTGCTGACGAATGCCCTGGCTCCAGTACGTGCTCACGTTTTCCGACCGGGATCCCTGCTCCATCGTCCTCGAGGTAGAGTCCGTTCTTTTCGTGGCTGCCGACACGAACCGTCACACCAGCACCACCGTGCTCAACAGCGTTCCGAAATAGGTTTTCGAAGACATGTCGTACCCGGCCGGGATCACCTTCGAAGGTCATCTCATCGACGATCTCGATAGCCGCGTCATCCGTCTCAACGGCCGACCAGCACTGTCCAACGAGAGCTGCCAAACTGATCGGTTCAGTATCGCTTATCCTGTCGCCTTGCCGAGCAAGCGTTAACGTATCTTGGTGGCGACAGCCTCTCATACAAGTTGCTCTTTGCACTCTGAGACAGATGCCACCCTTTCGCTGCCGCTCTGGGGAGCTGTAGTCGACACTCGCTGCGGTCGATTACAGCCATTCCGCAAACGAGTCGCTTTCACGGCTCCGTCGGATGTACTCCTGTTGCATGCCTTCGATTGCGTTCTGGAAGTCATCACCGTCTGCGAGTCGCTCTCGAACCTGCTGTTTCTTCCACGCACTTGGCGTCAGCCCAGCCGCCACCCGCGCTTCGATCGGTGCGAGGTAGTCGTCGATGGCGTCGCTGGATAACCCGCTGAGCTCCAGCCCATGACGGGCGTACTCGAACAGTTCCGCGAAGACCGCATCGCTGTCGGCGGTCTGCTCGCCGTTGGCGGTCACCCATGCTAACTCGGCGTCGATGCCGTCAGCCACCGCCGCATAGAAGCTCTCCTCGGCGGCCGCCCAAGGTAGTGTCGTCAGCGGGTGATCGGCGGCGACGAGGCCACGAACCCCACCGACGACAAGCGCCTGTAGGCCGATGATGTCGGTGACCGTCGGCTGTGTTGGGATCGGGCGGTACTCGATGCGCAGCGAGTGGGTGTCGTTGGCGTCGTCGATGTGGTCGCCGCCGACCACACAGCGCAGCCACCGCCAGTAGGTACCGCGTTTGTGGGTGAACTCCCAGAGTCGATCCGCGAGCGTCTCGCGGTCGCCGTCGGCCAACCACTCCCGAAGGAATGGTGCGTAAGGGTCGTCGTTGACAACGCGGTCGACGATCTCGCTCGTGGCGTCGATATCTCGTGGCACCCTGACCTTCAGGTGGGCGGTCTGATTGACCGACTGCTCGAAGACCGCGATCCGGAGTTCGTGTGGTGTCTCGTCGACGACAGCAGCCGGATCGGCCGTCTCGTAGCACTCGGCCGGCAGGAACGGTGAGTTTGCTGACAGCGCGAGCACGGGGCCGAGCGTTCGGATCGCGGTGTTGTAGTAAGCCGGAACCTCCTCGGCTGTGGGGATCTGTAGGTGTGGCTGGATCGAGGTTGCCAGCGACTCAAAGAGAATCGAGGGGAAGGCGGTCTCGACGCCGGGGGCCGAAAACGGGATCTTGTCGCCATCAGCGTGGGCGAGGGCGTCGTTGTCGATGGCGACATAGCGAGGGTACTGCCGCATGTTGTCGGCAAACACGACCCCACCGCGCTTCTCGGTCGCCGACAGGTAGGCGACAGCCCCCTCTGCTGGCGGGATCGTCCACATCGCATCGAGGACGATCTCTCTGTCGTGGTCGTCTGCGGCCGCCCGCGCCGCTGCGGTTCGCTCGCGGATCTCGTCGGCTTGGGCAGCAAGGCCGGCCTCGCTGAGTAGCGCTGGCTCGGTGTTGATCTCGATGTTGTGCAGGCCGAGCTCTTTGTTGGCCGCCGGCTCCTCGAAGACGGCTGCCGGAAGGGAAGCGAGTTGTGGGTGAGTGGTATCGCCCGCCCCAACCTCATCGACAGCCGCGGGCTGTCTATCGTCACTGACAGCGTCGTCGCCGACGGCTACCGCATACGCTTCCAGTTCAAGCCCAACCGCAAAGTCGGCGTTATCAAACTGCCCGTCGCTGATGGCTGTGCGAAGCCACTCGGCCTGTTCCGCCAGCCGCTCGCGGAATGTTGCCGCCGTCTCCGGGCTGAGCGACCGCCTGACCAGTTCGGCGGTGTGTGCCTGTTTGTCAGTCATCGCGTGCTGCTCCTCTCGGGGCCACCACGATGCGGGTGACAGCTGGTCGCTGTGGGATGTCCGTCATTGGGCACTACCACAAGCGAACGGGAGGTCGGCGGATAATTCTTGCTGCATCGACGGCCGGTACTGTTCGGTTTCCTATCCGATGAGGTTGTCTACGGTGGTTGCGAACACTGGGTTTCGAGCCGTTTCACGCCGACCGTGACCGGTTGTACGCCACCACGGCACTGGTATCGACGCGATGACACGCCGTTTATGTAGGATCACCGATAGCACTCAGATATGAACGAGAAACGCATCGTTGTCGCCGCCTTCGGGATCGGGGTGGCCGCGACCGTCGGCTATCTCATCTCCCGGTTCATTGCTGCCTTCACGATCGCCGTGTTTCTGTACTACTCCTCGCGGGGGTTCTACACCAAGCTCAGCGGGGTACAGCTGCTAAATCGGTTCGGGATGCCGCGACAGCTTCGGGCGCTCACGACGATCTCACTGCTCGTGGTGCCGTTCGTGCTGTTGATCAGCTATACGATCGTCCTGCTCGTCTTGGAGGTACGGAATTTCGTCCAAACCTACCCGGTTGTCGAATCGGTGCCCGACAGCGTGGCGTGGTTTGAGGGCGTTACTGAACTCCCCTCCCTGACGTTCAACGGGATCATCAGTGCGTATCAGGCCGGCAAACTAGAACCGTTCATCCAGTTTGGCGTCGACCATGCGGCGTTTGCGACGAGCCTTGTCAGCGGCCTGCTGTTGAACCTCTTTATTATCGCTGTCGTTACCTACTATCTGCTTATCGAGGGGTCGACCTTTCGGGCGTGGCTGCTCCGGTTTGATGATGACGATCTCGCCCGCGAGTTTTTCGAGGCCGCCGACGCGGAGTTAGAGGCGGTGCTGTTTGGCAACCTGCTGAACGTGATCGTGATCTCGCTGATCGGGGCTATCGTCTTCATGGGATACAACGCCGTGGCACCCGGTGCGGTCGAGGTGCCCTATCCCGTCCTATCCGGCGCGTTGACGGGGATTGCGAGCCTGATTCCGGTAATCGGGATGAAGATCGTTTACGTCCCGCTGGCGATCTTCGCGGCTGTCCCGGTTGTTCTCAACGGCCAACTTCCGCTGTTGGTGTATCTTGTCGGCTTTCTTGTACTCGCGATCGTCGTCGTGGATACGATCCCGGATATCGTCCTCCGGCCGTATCTGAGCGGCGACCGAACGCACGTCGGACTGCTCATGCTGGCGTACATCTTCGGCCCGGTCGTGTTGGGATTTTATGGCCTGTTTTTCGCCCCGATGGTGTTGGTGATCGCGCTCACGTTTGCTGATACGGCACTGCCGCGACTGCTCGGTGCTGAGCCACGCTAACACGTGACAACTCCGGTCGTTGTCGACGGCTCCGCCACAGACCATGTCCCGACGCGAGGTTTTTGTCCCGCTCGCGCCACGGTTATCTGTGGCACCCTTTGACGCGGTTTGCTTCGATCTCGACGGCACGCTGTGTCAGCACACACAGGACACCCATGCGATGTACGAGCAGGCCTTCGAGCAGGCTGGCGAACCGCTCGTCGGCGAGCCGGCGGCCCTCTGGAACGCGCTGTCTGACCCGCCGGATCACGACGACCCGGTCGGCTACTTCGCGGCAGGAGTTGCTCGTGTGGCCGCTCAGAATGGCCGTCCTGATATCGACACGCTTGCGGTCGCCCGCGCGTTGCGGTCGGTGATCGACGACCGAGCTGTCAGCCTCCTGCCGGGCGCAACCGACGCACTCAGCGCAGCATCGGCCACCGGACCGATCGGGGTTGTCACCAACGGGCCGAAAGCCCGCCAGCGGACAAAGCTTGAGGCGTTGGGGATCATCGATCGCTTCGAGACAGCCGTCTACGCGGCGGAGCTTACCCGCTCGAAACCCCACACCGAGCCCTTCGAGCAGGCTGTTGCCGATCTCGACGTCGCTGTGGAGCGAACGCTGTACGTCGGTAACTCACTGGGTTATGATGTCGCCGGTGCTCAGAACGCCGGCCTCCCGGTCGCGTGGCTGTGCGGCGACGACGAGCGCGGCGACTACGATCCGGAGTACGTGATCGATTCGCTTGGGGAGTTGCCGGCGATCCTGCGAGGTGAGTCGTGAGCGACCCGCTGTTGGCACAGGCGTTTGACGATGGCTCCGTTCGGGCCGCGGCCGCAGCTGCGCTTGGAACACTGACGGCCCCGCCGGCAGATATCACACTGATCACCCGCGGCAACCGCAAGAAGACGGCGGTCGCGCGATTTTCGACACGCGGGCCGGTTGTCGTTCAGCTGTCGACCGAGCCGATGTGGATCCGCACTGAGGCGGCACTGCTCGAAGCGATCCGACAGCGCACGTTCGTGCCGGTGCCACCCGTGTTGACAACAGGGATCCAGGATGGCGTCGGCTACATGCTCACCGCCTACGTCGCCGGCACCGACCTCCACACGTCGTTTTCGACGGTCAGTGACGCGACACGGCGAACCCTTGCCCGCTGGTTTGGGCGCGCACTCGCTCGCTTACATGAGGCCTTTCGATTCGACGCATACGGTCGACTCGAACGCAGTGGGTCGGGGTTTGCGGCCACACGAGATGACCGGGAAGCGTGGTTCGAAGCCTACAGTACGCGTGCTGTCAATCGGCTGCCGTCGGCGTTCGACGATCTCACCGCCGATCTTCGAGGGCTGCTCTCGTCGCCGCCGGCGACCGGCCACACGCCGCGGCTCTTCCCATGGGATTTCCGCCCCGGTAACGCGTTGGTCGCCGACGACGCGGTGACGGCTGTCCTCGACTGGGAGGCCCCGTTGGCGGCTCCGCCCGCATTGTCGGCTGCCAAAGCCGAATACCTTGTTGCGGACTGGTATGTTGACGATCCCGAACCGCTCCGAACGGTGTTCAGAGAGGGGTATGGGTCGGTCAGATCACTGTCGGCGGTCGCCCCTGCCTATCGTGCCGCCGCAATCGCCGCCAGTGCGGTTGACTCCGATGGCCGGGTGACGAACCCACGGTATCCACCTGTCGACCGTGAGGCGGCGATCGCGTTCCACCGAGACGCGCTGCAATCGGTGTTAGCGACGGTGTGAGCGAAACCGTTTAGCCTACCGGTAGGTATGATAACTCGTGAGCAACGTCCCGCAGGACGCGCCACCGCGGTGTCCGGCCTGTGGTCGGGCCTACGCCTCGGTGAGTGCCCACCGTGACAGCCTGATGGTGAACCTTTTCGACAACGAGCGGTACCAGCGCGTGTGTTTTGAGCCGACATCACAGGACGGCGACCCATGTGTGTACTTTTATCATCACACCCACGAGCAGGCGGAACCGTCGGAGGGCACCGAAACAGCGACGACCGGCTGAGCTGTTCACACCCGCATTCCGGACGGCAGCACGGCGGACACGGCGAGCGGTGATTCTCTGTCGCTGTGGTATCGAGCGACCGTATCAGCCTTCTGTTGATCGATGGCGAGAGGTTTCACGCTGCCACGAACAGAGAAGGGATTGATGGCCCTCCAAGACCGCTACGACATCAGTGGGATCGAACTGGCTGACGACACCTACACCGTTATTCAGGGTGTGTTCCGGAACAAGTACAAAGCCGTCGACGCCGCCGGACAGACGGTTCTGCGCGGGAAACAGGAACTGTTCAAGCTCAAAGAGACGTTTCCGTTTGTCGACGACGACGGCACGACGGTGTTCACCGTCACCGCCAGCAGCGTCATCGACATCGCCGGCGACTACGTCCTGTCGGGCGCTGCGACCGACGAGCCGGTCGTGATCCTCGACAACGATTTCTCGCTGCTACAGGATACATGGACGATCCGCGATCCGGAGACACGGGAGGCGTTGGCGATGATCGACTCCCGTGGTGCGGCGGTGACGCTGGCGCGGAATCTGCTCCCGTTCGGCGAGCTGATCCCTCACAAATACGAGATCACCGACCCGCAGGGTGGCCACGTCGGCTCGATCGACGGCCACTTCACGCTCCTCAAAGACACCTACGAGGTGACCATCGACGACACCAGCCGCGTGCCGAAGGAGCCGATCATCGCCGCAGCGATGGTGATCGATGCGATCCAGGGGAACTGAAGCGACTGTTCGCGTCGATTCAAAACGGTTCAGAGGACGACTGTCTCAATAGCGTCGATACCGGCGAAATCCGGATCGCCGGAGTAGAGCACGTCACAGTCGTCGTGGACGACAGCAGTGGCGAGGTGGATTGCATCCGCGTACGACAGTTCTCGCTCGTCGGGATTGTAACACTTGGCCCGGAGTTCGGCTGCGTATTCGGCGATCTCGTCGACCAGCGGTAGACTCTCGATGTGCTCGAAATCGTGGATCGCATGGATAGTCTCTTCGGCGGTCGTATCGTTCTCGACACGCCGAACGCGGTAGGAGACCTCTACGATGACCGTTGGGGCGATAAGCCCTCCAGTATCGTCGGTGTTCGCCCGCCGGATTACTTTCTCCGCCGCCTCGGCTTTCTCGCCGTCGAAGACGTATTCGAGCCAGACCCACGAATCCAGAAAAATCACGACTTCTCCTCAGTGAGATGGGAACTCCATGCCGCCTTCGATTCACGGCGCATCCGGTCGATATCGATCTCGTGGGCCGACAGCTGGTCTTGAATCGCCCGCAGTCGCTCCATCGGCGGTTCCTTCGGGCGGACGCGGAGCGACCCGTCGTCATCGAGGATGAACTCGATTTCCGTCCCCGCTTCGAGTCCGAGCTGCTCCCGAATCCGCTTTGGAATCGTCACCTGTCCCTTGCTCGTGAGCGTTGCGTTGTCTGAAACAGCCATTCTTACGCTAAATACGTTCCTTACGCATATAAATATACATTACTGACAGAATGGTCGCAGCAGCCCTCGTCGGCTCTCGGCTACAACGAATCACCGACTTCGGCAGCCTGCGTCCGGGACGTACCTGAATTCATCCACTCAAAGAAGACTAGAGTCGTGTGGAACAGCCGATATCGGTGGTCTTAGAGCCTCAAACAAGACCTCCTAATCGGCTAAGAATCAAGTGGAAAACGAATGGGCCGACACGGATTTGAACCGTGGGCCTCCCGGTTATCAGCCGAGCGCTCAACCTGACTGAGCTATCGGCCCCAACGCAACTGCTCGTAACGGGGGACTCTGTTTAACAGTTTCCTTTCGCCACCGCGACTCCGTCAGTCGGTTTCGGTGAACAAGCCGCCGGCATTGACACGGCGGTTAGGACTCTCGGCTGTTGTCGTCGTTGACCTCAAAGTCGACATCGACGTACTCCTCGTCGTCCGCTGTCGACCCCTCAGCCCCAAGCGGATCATCGCCTCCGATGTCGCCCGCCCCGGGGCCGGAACCGCCAGGGCCGCCGTCGACCCCACCGGAGCCAAATGGGCTGTTGTCGCCGTTGCCATCAGGAAAGCCGAACGTCCAGACGTTGCCGGTAGCGAAGCCGTCGGTCTTGTTGTCGATGTAGGGGACGACCACCCAGCGCTTGAGCGCGATCCGGATCGGGTACCGCGTCGGTGGCAACACGAGCAGAAACCCGATGAGGTCGGTGACAAGCCCCGGCGTGAGCAAAAATGCCCCCGCCGCGATCAACAGCCCGCCGTCAAGCAGTTCGTCGGTCGGTGCCGACCCGGCGGCGGCCTTCTGTTGGAACCGCACCAGCGTGTTGCGGCCCTCCGCGCGAACGAGGATCATGCCGATCAACCCTGTCAGGACGACTAACGCGACCGTTTGGAGGGGTGTGAGCCACCCTGAGCCGACGATGGCGACGAGCACGAAGGCGTCGACCAGCGGGATCAACAGCAACAGCGCGAGCAGGGAGCGCGTGCGCATACCCGCAGTTGCGGGCCATCGCTGATAACGTCTTTCGTCGCGGACGAAGGGCTTAGGCAGCGGCCCACCCGAACACCGGTATGAATGATTCGACGGCGGCCGCGGCGGCTTCGGAGTCCACACGGGTTGAGTGGCGAGCGTGGGGTGCCGACGCGTTTGCCGAGGCGGACGCAACTGAGACCCCAATCTTGCTGTCGTTGTCGGCGACGTGGTGTGGGGCCTGCCACGAGATGGACGCCCGTACCTACAGCGAGCCACGGATCGCCGCCAACATCAACGATAGCTTTGTGCCGATCCGGGTTGATGTCGACCGCAATCCGCGTGTCCGGGAACGCTACAACATGGGCGGGTTTCCGACGACGGCGTTCCTCACCCCCACCGGTGAGCTTCTGACGGGGGCGACCTACCTCGGGCCCGATGGGATGCGGAGCATCGTCGACCGGATCCGGCAAGTGTGGGATGAGAAAGGCTCGGCCGCGGGCCGAGTGCCGCGCGCCGTCGCCGATGAGCCGACGCCAGCCGACGACCTCGACAGCCGGATCGAGGAACACATCGCCGGCCAACTCACCGAACAGTTCGATCCACACCACGGCGGCTGGGGCACCGACGCCAAGTTTCCGCTCCCCCGAACCATCGAGTTCGCACTCAAACGCGAACCCCAGCAAGCCCGCCAGACGCTTGATGCCATCGCCCAACACCTCTATGACACCGTCGATGGCGGCTTCTTTCGGTTTGCCACCGAGCGCGACTGGTCGGACGTTCGCCACGAGAAAGTCCTTGAGACGAACGCCGCACTCGTCCGCGCCTTCGCCAACGGCTATCTGTACACCGGCGAGGACGCCTACCGCGAGCCCGCCGGGGCCACTATCGATTATCTCACCGGCACACTGTGGACGGGTGCCGCAATCGGCGGCAGCCAAGGCCCCGGACAGGGCGCGAGCTACTACAGCGGCGACGCCGACGACCGGGCCGACCAGCCGGGCCCTCGAACCGATCTCACGGTCTTCGCCGGCGGCAACGCACTCGCCGCCGACGCCCTGTTGACCTACTACGCCTACACTGACGACGACCACGCCCGCGAGTACGCTGAGCGCATTCTTGCCGCCGTTGAATCTGACCTCATCGATACCGACAGCGGCGTCGTCACCCATTACCGCACCGATGATGCGGTCGGCGAGGCCGACCTGCTTGCGGATGCTGCTCGCGTTGTCACGGCATGGAGCACCGCCCAACAGGTGCTTGGTGACGATGACTACACCGCGGTCGCAACGGCTGTCGCCGACAACGCGCTCGAAACATTGGGCGACGGCGCGGCGTTCCGCGATGGCCCCGCCAGTGGCGACGGGCTCTGTGACCGCCCGCTGCGACCCATCGACACAGGCACGGAGTTTGCCGAGGGGCTGTTGGATCTCGCGGCGATTACCGGTGAAGACCGGTACCGCGAGGCCGCCATCGACGCCGTCGAGGCCTTCGCCGGCGCGTGGGATCGCATCGGCGTGCAGGTCGCGGGCTACGGCAGCGTTGCCGCCCGACTCACCGGCGGCGACCTCGTTGTCGACGTTGGCGATCCGGCCGGCTCGGATCTCCACCGTGCGGCGCTTCGGATCGCTGACCACGAAGCGGTGGTTGTCCCTAATGCCGCGGACGTAGAGCCCGGAACCGCACGTGTCCGCGGTAGTGATGAGGTAGCAACAACACCTGAAGCGCTTATGCCGCAGGTCGCGGCGTCCGTTGATACCGATATATAATAAACCGCCGGTGCGTTTTTGTTACCACGCCCTGACACCGAACTATGGCAAGTCTCCGTGACCTCGGGCTGTCGGAGTATGAAGCCCGAGCGTATCGTGCACTGCTCCGGAGTGGGCCGACAACCGCCAAGGAGCTGTCACGAACAAGCGAGGTACCGATGGGTCGCATCTACGATGTGCTCAACGGGCTTGAACAACACCGACTTGTTCGGAGTCAAGCCGCCAGCCGGCCAAAAAAGTATGTTGCTGTCGAGCCCGATGTCGGCTTAGATCGCTTACTGGAGGCCAAACAACAGGAACTTGACGAGCAGGCCGAGCAGTATGCCGAAACCGTCGCCACGTTGATGAACGATCTGGAGGCGACGGCCCCGGTCAACGGCCAGTTTTGGACGGCGGCGGTCGGGCCCGAAGAAACACTGGAACTGCTGGTCGAGCGGATTGACGCAGCTGACGACTCCCTGCAGGTCGCTGGCGGCACACCGGCGGCCGGTCTCGACCTCCAAAACGCAAGTAGCCGTGTCGTCGATAGGCTAGAAGCCGCCTTAGAGCGCGGTGTCGACGTCCAGTTGCTGGTCACACCGACGGTCATTGCTACCCTCCCCGATGAGACGATCGAAACGTACGACGCACGGCTGAATGACCACGACAACTACGCTGTTCGCACACACGATACAATCGAGGGGACGTTTACGCTGATCGACGGTATTGAGGTCTGTTTGGAGGTGCCGAACCCGCTGGATCCACAGCAGGCGTTTGCGATGATCGACCTCAAGGATCGGAGCTTTGCGGCCGACATCGGAGAGGTCTTTCAACCACGGTGGGAGCGTGCTGATCCGCTCCAGTTACCAAAACAGCACTGACCGCTCTCAGGCGGCTCCGCTCAGCTCGGCGCGAAGTTGCCCGATCGTGACCTCGCGTTCGGCGTGGGCATTGTGTTGGTGGATCGATTCATCGTTCGACTGGCGGATGTAGACAACGGCGTCGTCAGACAGCTGGTCGAACTGCTCGACGGCGCCCTCCGCCAAGGAGCGGACACAGTCCTCGACGAACTTGGCATCGGAGTGGGCGGCGAAGGTCATATGATCCTCGTCGGGGCGTTTCGCCATGTTGTAGATCCGCGCGCTCATCGCATCGCGGGCGATGTCGATGATATCGCCGAGATCCACGTCGGGGCTGCCCTCGCTGGTGATCGTCAGCGTCGCGTGGCCGCGCTGAGAGTGACCGGGCTGGGGGACGGTATCGAGAAACTTGTCGATGATCTCGCGTTCGACATCGAGCTCTTGGAGTCTCTCGCGGGCGCGTGATTCGGACATCCCCTGTGAGCAGGGACAGACCGTCATCCCTGTGACCTCCGCGCCGATCTCCTCGTGGGTGCCGTCATCGGTGGCGGTCGCACTGGCGATGATCGTCGCGGTGTTTTGAGTCGGCTTCCCGCTGGCCGGCGTCTCCTCTTTTGTCACGAGGTCAGCGGTCATCTCAACGGTCGCCGTTGAGGTGTAGTCGTGTTTTGACAGCAGGCGTTCGGCGGCCTCCCCACAGACATCCTCGACACGGTAGGCCTCTGCTTCGGTTGTCTCCTCTAAGATCTCATCGATGACCTCCATGTTGCGGCTCATATCGATCCCCTTGCGACCCCCCGGGAGATCGACAAAAACCTCAAACTCGGCCATCAGGACGATCGGCCGCTTGTTCTCGCGTGCAAGCTTAACCAGTTTTTCGACACCCGTTACGCCAACCTGACTGAGCCCGACGGCCACATCCGGCTGGGTGGCCTGCACATCGGGCAGCTGGTGACTCATCAACCCGCTTAGGTCTGTCGTGTGATTAGTACTTTCGGTGCCCTGAGCAGGTCGGACATAACCGTCAGCGTGACCACCGTGCAGCCATCTACGTCGCCGCAACGAGATTGATGACGCCGATGGTCTCCGCCAGCACCCACACGACAAAGAGCCCATAGGCGGCAAGCAGCGCGTACGCCTCCGGCGTTGTCAACGAGAGATCGGTTCGAAGAAACCCAAACAACAGCACGGTCGCCAGCGTGAGTACGCCAAACATCGGGACAGCGACGGCGAAGTTGATCGAAACGGTGCCGATGAGCAACACCCCGATCGGGATCGCTACGAGAAGATCAAACGTATTTGAGCCCAACACGTTGCCGAGACTAGTGAGCCCTCTCCCTTCGCGGGCGGCCCGCACGCTGACCAGCGTATCCGGCAGGCTCGTCACCGCAGCGATGACCGTCACCCCGGCCAGAAACTCCGGGATCCCGAAGGCGTGAGTGAGAAACTCAACAGCAGCCACAAGCTGCTCGACGCCGACAAGGATCAACAGCAGCCCACCGGCCAGCGTCGCCCACTGCCGGCCGATCGCGTCGCTGAGCTCGACCGCACCGGTGTACTCGCTGACATCCTGCCACTGAATGAAGAGATACAACCCATAGAGCAACAGCGGGATTATCGCCAGCGGGCGGGTGACCTGTCCTGAGAGGGGTGGTGTGTCGGGGGCTGGAATATAGATCACGCCGAGGGCGAAGGTGATCAACAGCGCGGCGACGGCGATCATGTAGAATTGGGCTTCCTTGTAAACGAGCTCCCGGTTCGTTTCGAGGTTCCCGGTCGCCGCCAGCCCGGCCACAGCGGGGATAACGAGGATGTTGAAGATGGCCGATCCGACGATTCCGCCGACGCCCATATCGAAGACGCCGGCGCGAGCGGTGACAACGACGCTGGCAAGCTCCGGAAAGCTTGAGCCGACGGCGACGACGATCGATCCCTGGATGACCGGCGGCAGCCCGTAGTGTGCCGACAGCTGTTCGGCGGATGACTCCAGCCAGCCGCTGCCGACCCAGATGACCGCGGTTGTGACGACGATCATCCCGACGGCGACGGCCGGCGACGCGGACAGCAGGCCACCGAGCATTACCCTCGGCTTCCGCGTCGGGGGGGTTAACACTGTTTACTCGGTGACTGCGCTGTGGTTGTGGTAGCTTCCCACAACCCTGTGTGGCGGTTGGCTCCCTACAGCCCAGTCGGGCGTGTTCCAAGCTCGACTTGCACCGTTTGTTCGCGCCCATCCCGCAGCACCGTCACCTCAACTGTCTCACCGGGGCTGGTTTCTAAGGCAAGATAGCTCCCTAACGCCTCGCTTGTTTCGATTGTGGTGTCGTCGACCGCGCGGATCACGTCGCCGCCGATGGGAACGCGTTCGCCGTCACCGATCGTGATCTCGCTACTTGGTTGCAGTCGACCGTCGCTTGGGCCACCGGGTGCAACGCCAACGACGAGTAGCCCACGAGAGGCTGGCAGGTCGTTGACCCGGGCGACCGTCGGCGTTACGTCCTCGAAGGAGACGCCCATGTAGGCGTGGTCGTAGTCGCCGGTGGCGAGCAACTCGGGGACGACCCGCTGGGTGAGCGCGGCCGAGATACCGACCCCGATGTTGTCGCCGCCACCGGCGTTGATAACGGCGACGACATCGCCGTTGAGATCGACCAGCGGCCCACCGCTGTTGCCGGGGTTGACCGGGGCGTCGGTCTGGATCGCATCCGGGATCTCAAAGCCGGCCGGCGAGGGGATCGAGCGGTCGATGCCGCTGATAATCCCGCTTGTCATCGTCCCGTCGAGGTTGTATGGGTTGCCGATCGCCAACACCTGCTGGCCCACCGCTGGGTCATCGTCGGCAAACAACAGCGGGCTTGCTGTCTCGGGTACATCATCGACAGCGAGAACCGCAAGATCACTGTGAGGGTCGCTGCCGACGACCGTGGCGGTGCTCCACCGTCCCTCGGTGAATCTGACTCTCGCCGACTGTGCAGTGCCGACGACATGAGCGTTGGTGACGACATGCTGGTCGTCGTACATGAACCCGGTTCCTTGGCCGTCGGTCTCAACGAGAACAACCGAATCGATCGTCGCCTCATAGATCTCGGTGTCGTCCTCAGGCTGTGCGTCCGGTTGTGTCTCGTCGTTGTCGTCCGTTTCTGTCTCCGGTGATGATGTCGACAGCGATGAGCTACAACCAGCGAGCCCGGCGAGTACTGTGGCTCCGCCCGTGCGAATGATCTCTCTCCGCGTTGGCTGAGCACGCATATCACGCTGCCATCGGCCGTTACTATGTGGATATTTTCTGGTCGTGCCGATGGGCCGATCGTTGCTGTCGCCGATTACGGCCAGTCGTCTCGCGTTTCGCTGTCGAAGTGATCCTTGTCAGCTGACCCCGCGGCGAGTTCCCACTCGGCGGCTTCGGCGGCCTCTTCTAGGGGTAGGTACTCCCAGCCAGCGTCGTCGGCGATGGCCGCGTCGTCTTCGCCTGTCCCAACGAAGACGTGCCGAGGGGTATCGAACTGCTCGGCGACGTTTTCAAGACTTTCACCGACACCGCGGGGCCCCGAAAAGAAATCCTGTCGCACCCGGTGTTTCCGGGTAAAATTCGTCACGACGTAGGTCGGCTTCTCGCTGACAACGCCGACATACTCCGTCCACTGCCGGGCATCAGTCACCACAACCCCTGGATCCGCCAGCGATTGCAGGGCCGCAAGCTCGAATGCGAGGGTCATCTCGCCGCTGCCTCCGTCCATACCTGCGGTAACCTACGGGTGCCGAAAACCGCTTCGCTTCACCGACTGTCGCTGCTGGCCGGCGCGGTCGCTACTGCTTTTGTTCCTGTACCGGTGCGATGTCGTCGGCCTCGAACTCCTCGTTGAGCAGCGCCTCGGTCTGGTCGCCGACCGGGATCTCCTCACGCATGAGCTCCTTGTAGCCGCTCTGGGGGGCGAGATCGCCGATCAGCACGCCGCCGACGATCTTGTCGTCCTTGATAGCGACGCGTCGCCACTCGTTGTCGCCGTAGGCCTGTGAGACGTACTCGTCGCCGATCGTTGGATGGCCAAACGAGAGGAAGGGGAAATCGAAGTGGGTGATCGAGTACGACGACACCCACCGGAAGGCGTCGCTTTCGGGGGTTATCATGTTTTTCGCGGCGATGGTGCCCTGCTCTTTGGCTGACCCCCACGAGCCGTTTTGGGCGTGCTCACCGAGAATCGTGTCGTAGTACCGCGTCAGGTCGCCGGCGGCGAACACATCATCCAGGCTGGTGCGCATATACTCGTCGACGACGACGCCGTCGTCCTGTTCAACGTCGAGATCCTGTAGTAGCTCGATATTGAAATTAAGGCCGATGGCGATGCCGACGAAATCCGACTCGAACCGTTCGCCGTTGGGATCGATCGTCGCCTCGACGCGGCCTTCGTCGTCGGTCTCGAAGTGATCGACGCCGCTCTGAAAGACGGGTGTGACGCCGCGTTCCCGCATGGCGTCGTGCATGATCTCCGCGCCCGCCTCGGTGAGGGCGTACCGCCACCAACAGTCCCCGCGCATGAGGTAGTCCGCTTCGACCTCTTGGGCCCCACAGATCGCGGCGATGTCGATGCCGAGTAAACCCGCCCCGACGATGGTTGCCGAGTCGGCCGCTTCGATATGCTCGCGGATGTTCCGGGCGTCCTGGAACGTCCAGAAGTGGTGAATCCCGTCGGCGTCGCTGTTGTCGACCGGCAGCTGGGTCGGGGTGCCGCCCGTGGCGACCAGCAGCTTGTCATAGTCGATCGCCTCGCCCTCGTGGGTTGAGACGGTGTGACCGTCGGGGTTGATGTTGGTGACGACGGTGTTGAGCCGGAGGTCGATATCGCGGTCGGCATACCAGCTCTCGTCGTGGATCGAAATGGGGGCCTCGGGGAGTTTGCCCTTGGCGTACTCCTTGATGAGGATCCGGTTGTAGAGGGCCTCGCCCTCCTCGGTGATGACGGTGATCTCGGCGTCCGGGGCCTCCTCCCGGAGTGTCTCCGCGGCGGAGCTGCCCGCGATCCCGTCACCGATAACGACGTACGATGCTGTCATATCCCTGCGTTCGTGATCCGGGGTAAAGGAGGTTGCTATCGACACGGAACCGTTGACAACCGTCCATGCCGGGTGGCTGCGACCGGACAAACCCACGCTTTTTGTGGCTCCTGTCGGCGGGTTTCCGCTCGATTTCATCCCGTCGTCATCGCCGCTCGACTTCCAGCGCTGACACTGGTGAGTGTCTCACTGTGCCGTGGCCTTCAAGCCTATCCATCCCCAACAGCCGGTGCGATGAAGATACGCCAAAATCTCCGCCACTGGGCCGCAAAAAACGCCCTGACCGCGCCCGTGATCGGCGATATCGCCAACGACAAGCTGGTTGATATGCACACCGATATCTTCCTCGGAAAAGCCGACGAGGACGCCCGTGAGGCCCGCCGCGATCACCTCGATGGCTTCTTTGATGCGACGATGGACACCTACGTCGCCGCGCTTGAAGCCGGTCTCTCGGAGGCCAAAGCTCGTGAGATCACCCACATTCAGGCCAACTTCGATTTCTTCAACCACGGTTGGACGGAGATGATGGAGATCCCCGCCGAGGAGTTCGAACAGCACTTTCGGCGATACGAGGACTTTTTCAAACGCTACGGGATCAGCGTCGACGACCCACTCGGTGCGTTCCGCCCGGTCGACGGGATCCCGGATGCCCCTGAAACGCCGGAGCAGCGCGATCAGCCGGCCTACGAGAACGCCATCGCCGGCTTTGCCGACGACGTGTACGTCGAGGACGGCGACGGTGAACTTCACGTCGGCTCCGGAACCGCAGAACCCGCCGAGGCCGATCCAGCCAACGCTCCGGGGATGAGCGACGCCGTTGACGACGCCGAGCGCGCCGACAGCTAACCTCAATCGATTCATAACACGGGATTTAATCACTCCTCACCCGAATACCATCCATGGCTACCCCACGTGTCCCGGGCGACCGCGGCGAGCAGATCGACCTCCCCTGCGGCGAGTCGGTCGTCGTCACCGATCTCGACCTCGGGATGCGCGAGTACGACTGTGACTGCGGCACACCCCACGCTGTGGTGATGGATGTCCACCCGCCGGATCGGTTCCTCCCGGAGTTTCTGGTCGCGGTACTGCAGGAGGCGATCGAAACCACCAGCGAGGAGATGCCCGAGTTCGGAACTCCACACCTGCTTGGGATTGTGCTTGAGGAGTTCCCCGAACAGGTCGTCTCCTATGACGCCACCGAGGAGCCGGATGTTGGCTTTGCGCTTCTGTGGGTTGCGGATTTCGACTCCCGAGCACTACATGAGCGGATTGTCGAACTTGTCATCGAACTGATGGAGCATGCGGTCAGCCACGCCGATGACACCAGCGCGCTCACCGAGTTTGAGGCAAAGATGCACGAGTTTGACGTGGCCGAGTTTGTCGAGCAGTACCGCGAGGAGCGAAATCTCGAAGCGGAGTCGTTCACCACATAGCTGCTCCGTCGACTGTCACACGCCGCATAGTGAGCTGTTTCTTGTCAAAAATATGTCTATCTATCCTGTCGAATTGGCGGCTGTATCGACCATACAGCCGGCTGTCTGACAGTTGTCACACACAGATTGAAACCGATCGCGCGGTAACTGTGTGTATGCAGACCACACCGAGCGATTTCGACCGTGTTGAAGGTGTGCTTGCGGCCGCCGATGAGCCACTGACGGCGCGTGAGATTCTTGCGGCCCTCGAAGCTGATGATGACGAGACCAGCTTTGAGAGTCCACACCAGCTGGCGACGGTGCTCGGCCGCCGGGCGAAAACCGGTGGGGTCACGGTGATCGCCCAGCAGCCATACCGGTATACGATCGACGACGACTAACCGCTGGGTGTCGCCACAAGCGGGTCAGTTCCGCGGGACAGCGATATTTCTGATGGCGGCCCCACAGGCCGGGCACTGCCGGCTCCCGTTCGTTTCTTCGAGCCGCGCGCCACAGTCTGTGCATTCAAATCGGCTCCCGGCATCTGCCGCCGAGTGAAGCGTGGGAAAGTGAAGTGCCATATGATAATGATACGGGGTATGTATATAACAGTCACGGCGGTTTTATTGGAATGACTACGCACACCTTAGGGTATATTAATCCATTATTGTCTGATCGTAACCCAGATTGGTTGACTCTCTGGGTTTGAGCCCGGATGGATCGATACCCGGTCTACAGCTCGATCGACGCGATTGTCGCCAACTAAGAAAGCCTTAATCCGGTGGGCGACTCCCACATTGATATGTCAATTCGTCTCCGCCACCCCACGGAGCGCGTCTGTGAGCGGTGTGGGCGGACAGAACACTGGGATGCCGACGCGGAATCCTGGCAGGTCGCCACCGACAGCGTCGGAAGCATCTACTGCATCCACGAGTGGGATATCAACGGCTCGTTTGTCCCGTTTAAGACGTCAGCGTAACCACAGCGAAGCCTACTGTCGGCCCGCGGCCTACTCTGCTGGCTGAAGCGACTCAAGGACGCCAAGCGTTCCCTCGAAGTATTCGCCGTCGATCACCGTCTCGGCGGCCCCTTTTGCGTGCTCGTCGGCGTTGCCAACCGCATAGGAGTCGCCGGCAGCCCCAAACAGCGAGACATCGTTCTCGCTGTCGCCGATCGCCACGAACGACCCGGCGTCCAGCCCGAGTATATCCGCGACAGCGGCCAAGCCATCGCCTTTCTCAACACCCGGCGTCTTCAGATGATAGGCGTAGCCGGTGTCGACAACCTCCAGCCCAAACTCCTCGGCGACCGTCCGGAGCAACTCCTCGTCGGCGTCGACGTTGGCGGCAAGTTCGCTCTCCCGCCAGCGGTTTGTTGTATCGGCGGCATCCCAGCCGAGATCGCCGCCACGGTCTCGAAACGCGTCGATCGCCTGTTCGGCGCGGTCGCGGTCACCCTGAAATGAGACCTGCCCGTCGGCACACACAACGCCGCCGTTTTCGGCGACAACCTGTTCGGGAATCCCCAAAAAGTGACAGAGCGCAACCGGGTAGGGAAACGATTTGCCGGTTGCCACCACGATCGGTGCCTCCCACGCCGGCAACACCTCAAAGACCCGTGGATCGATCTGGTCGCTGCGAGTCGTCAATGTGCCGTCGATATCAAGTGCCAGCGGCGGTACCATACCCCTACTCGGCGACCCGGATAAAAAACCGCTCCGCCGCCCCCGTTTCACCCACGTGATCTCACATTTACTCACGCGGTGGCATCGCCGGCAAGATCGGATTCGCCAGCCGGTGTCGTGATGACGTTTTCCAGCGCGTCGAGTGCGGGTTCGGCCTCCCGCCCCTCAGCGTGCAGCGTTACCTTGTCGCCGCGGCGGACACCAAGCCCGGTGACACCGAGAATGCTGTCGGCGGCGACGGGTGGTCTGGTGTCGGCGGCTGCCTCGACCGTGATCTCGGCGTCGAAGTTACTCGCGGCTTCGACGAACGTGGTTGCCGGTCGCGCGTGCAGTCCATCCTCTGGGACAACCGTTACTGTTCGTTCCATGGGTTTTCTGTGACTGTCTGTGGCTTAGTAGTGGGTGGTTGCCGCCGTTATCGGCCTTGTTCGGCGGCGTAGTTTGCAAGCTGTTGTTCGACCGTTTCGCTGAGGGCGAGGAGTTCTTCTTCGGTGTCGCCAGTTTTGATATCCTCGTAGGCCTCGGCGACGAGCGTCCGCACCGTATCGAACGGCCCGATCCGCGCGCCGTTGGTTGCTGGCGTGTCTGGGCTGCCGAGCAACTCCTGGATCCCAACCTCGTGGCCCGGGTTTTCGCGGAACCAGCCGTCGTTGCGAAGCTTTTCGACGCCCTGCTCGTGTACCGGAAGGTAGCCGGTCTCTTGATGCCAGCGCGCCTGCTGTTCCGGCGCGGTCATCCACGCAAGGAACTCGCCGGCGGCTTCCTGTTGGTCGCGGGTTGCATCCTCAGAGACCCACAGCGACGCGCCGCCGACGATGAGCCCGACGCGCTCGCCCGCGGCGGGCATCCCGCTGACATTCGTCTCGAACTCCGCGCCCTCGATGATCGAGCCACACGACGAGGAGGAGCCAACCAACATCGCCGCGGTGCCATCGTGGAAGGCGTCCTTGGCCTTTCCGCGGGCCTCGATCCCGGGATTGTGGTACAGCCCGCGGTTGTCAAGGTCGGTCCACCAGTCGTAGAGCTCGACGCCGGCTTCGCTGTCGTAGAAGGCCTCGTCGGCCGTCCCCGCGCGACCGTTCTGTTTGTTGACGATCTCTTGGCCCGCGCTGGCAAACCACTGCTCGACGAACCAGCCGTAGTTGGCGAAGGTGATCCCGGTGTCGGTGACGCCGGCGTTGACCAGCTCCTCGGCGGCGGCGGTGACCTCCGCGAAGGTTTCAGGCGGATTATTCGGGTCGAGCCCAGCTGCCCTGAAGGCGTCCGCATTGATCGCCAAGATCGGCACCGAGGAGTTGAACGGCATCGAGTACAGTGTGCCGTTGGTGCGGTAGTAGCTCAAGACTGGATCGAGGTAGTTACGCAGCTGCGTTCGGCTCGGCAACACGTTTTCGACCGGCTCGAAAGCCCCGCTGTCGATGGCTTTGGCGGTGCCGATCTCGTAGATCTGCGACAGCGTCGGTGTGTCGCCACGCTCGGCGGCACTTAGCGTCGACTCCAGATTGCCACGGTAGCTGCCCTTGTTGGTCGCCTCGATCCGGATCCCGTCGGCCTGTTCCTCGAACTCCCGGATCAGATTCTCCAACAGCAGCCCCTTGTCGCCGCCCATCGCGTGCCAGAACTCGAAGACGGTCACGTCGCTGTCGGCGGCCAGCTGTGAGCTCACGCCGCCGAACTCGTAGTTGGTTGTGAGCTGGTTGAGCGAACTACTCCGTTCATCCAGCGTCGTCGCACCGGTCGACACCTCAGCCAAGGCAGTTGTCTGCTGTTGGGCGGCTGCCGCGGCGTTTTCGGTGCGGTTAGCCGTATCGTCGGCGATCGCACTCACGTCGTCGACCATCGCCGCCGCTTCCTGCAGTGAGTTGGCCTGCTGGTCGGTCGCCTTACTGATCTCTTGGACGCCGACGTTTGTTTCCTCGATGTCGTCGGCGATCTGCTGGAAGTTTTCGACCGCGCTTTCGATCGTATCGACGCCCGAATCGATCCGGTCGCGGGTTTCGTGCATCTCCTCGACGGTGGTATCGGCCTGCTCGCGGATCGTACTCACCGAGCTCTCGATGTCGCCGGCGGCCTCCTCGGCGTCCTCGGCGAGGCTTTTGACCTCGTCGGCAACAACGGCGAACCCTTCGCCGGCCTCGCCCGCGCGGGCGGCCTCGATCGAAGCGTTGAGCGCGAGGATGTTCGTCTGGCTGGCGACATCGCCGATGAACTCCGCGATCTCTTCGATCTCGTCGATCCGGTTGTCGAGTTCTTGGGTGGCCTCAAGCATCCGGGTCGTCCGGGTGTCAATATCGTCAAGTTCGGCAAGGGCGTCCGTTCCCAACTCTCGGCCTTTCTCACCACGTTCGGCGGCCTGTTCGGACGCCTTGGCGACCTCGCTGGCCGAGGACGCGACCTCCTGGGTGGCTGCTGACAACGATCGGATCTCATCGGAGAGCTCCTCCAGTTGGGTGTTCTGTTTGCTGGCATCGTCAGCGATCGCGTTGATCTCGCCGCTCATATCCTTGCTGGCGGATTTGACCTCTTCGACCCGCCCGGTGACACGATTTGTTGCGCCGGTTACCTGATCGCTGAAGTCATCAACCGTCTGTACCGTCTCGCTGAACTCACCGACCAACTCGTTGAACATCTTGGCGGTTTCGGCCGCCTCTGCCGGTGCGTCGTCCGGATCGACTCGAACGGTTAGATCCCCATCAGCACCCTCGGCCATCGCGTCGGTCAGCTGTTCACAAAACGCCTTCCACTCGTCGACTGACTCGCTGTCGTTGTCCGGATTCGGCACAACCTCGCCGCCGTCGGGGGTCGCGCCCGCTGGTTGTTCCTCGATTGTAAGGGTGGTATCAGCGATCGGCTCCGCCGTTGGGTCTGTCTCAGTCTCAGTAGCTGTTGGCTCTGTCTCAGCGACTGCGTCTGTTGACTCAGCGTTGGTTGTCGCATTCTCGGCTGTCTCATCGCGTCCAGACCGCCAAAACGCCGGAATAAAGCTAAACAGGCCAGCTGTGGTAAGGCTGGCTGTCGGGTCGCGCGTAAGCCACGCGACCCCGAGTGCGGCCACACAGAGACCGATTCGCCATCCATTACCGGCTAATATGCCGCTGTCGGCCCGCTGCTCCCGACGAGACGTGATCCACCGTAGACTCATAGTTACAACAATTACGGTATAGCGCATATAAATGTGTGTATCGGATTATCATGTTCAACCGCCTGACTCACGTTGTTCTACCTCGGGTCGGTTGACCGCAGCAGAGGCGACCAGCAGGCCCTACGAGCTACCCTCAGGTCTCGGCCAACTGCTCGAAAACGAGGGTCGGGAACCGTGGCTCTACGCGTGACGGTGGGCGGCCGGTCTCGGATGGCTGTTCGGCTTTCACCCGGCGGACGATCCCGGCCTCCGCAAGCTCATACAGCACGCGCTCGATTGTCGCCCGCGAGAGATCAAGTTCGTCGCTGCTGATCGCTTCGGCGGCTGCCCGCACCGAGCTGCGGGCGGCCTCCGGCAACTCGATCAACCGCCGGACGATGCGTTGCCGACTCGTCGGCAGCGACATGACCCGGCCGAGTGCGACACACGGCCGGGGCACTGCCGCCATCCCAGCTGCCAACGCCTCGTCGTCGATTGGGGTATCAGTATCCGCGCCGGCGGTCACCGCCGCGCCGAACAGCGCCGCCAGCGCGTCGTGGGCGTCGCCGTTGGCCCACGTTGCCACCTCGGCGAGCATATCGGTCGTCGTCGCCGATCGTAGCTGGGCGTCGGTGATCCGGCTGGTCAACACCTCGACAAGGGTGTGTTGGGTGTATGGCTCAAGATGTACCCGCGTGATCGCCGACCGGTCGCTGATCGCGGTGTCGGCGGGCTCTTTGCGGCCGATCGCCAGACAGCTAACCGACGACCGAAACGGCGCGAGCTGCTCGAACACCGTCCCACAGTCGAGTGTCTCGTGGTCGCCGACGTGATCGACGGCAACGACGACCTGTCGATCCCGCTGTGTCAGTTGTGTCGTAAGCCGGTCGCGCATCGTCGCGCTGCCGATCCCCTGTTTTGGCACCGTCTCCGCCGAAAGGGACGCAACGACGGTATGTAACAGCGCGAACGTTGATTGGGCCTGCCGGCTGTCAACGTACAGAAATCGGAGCTCGGTTGTTGGAGCCGCACGTGTTGAGGTGTACATCCGCGTCGACCGTTTGCCGTGCTGGCGGCTACACTCGGCAAACAACGCGCGGACGATCGCGGATTTGCCCGCGCCTTTCGGCCCCCAGAGATAGCCGTCGGCCGGACGGTCAGCCGTGAAGATGGGGCTGAGGATGTCCAGTAGCTGCTCGATGACGGCCCCCCGGCTAACTGGCTCACTGGGATGGCCCAGCGGGCTGATCGCGTCGTACTCCGGGTCGGCGTCGTCTGCACGCTGCCGACGGGCGATTCGGTCGTGTAGTTCCATAGTGTGCTCCCGGCGTGGTCAGTGCTCGATGTGGTTCGTGATCAGTACCGCGGTGTCGACGATCCGTGCGTTGGAATGAGTGAAAATCGAAGATCGATCAGCAGCCGACCGTCGCCGAGCGACGGTGTCAGCGACTCCGGCCCACCAACGGGGTGAGCAAGGAGTGGTTAACCGGCTATTTGAGCCGGTTTAGAGGCCGAGCGCGGTGACTGGTGCCCAGAAAGTTGTTCCGAGCACACCCGCAGCTGTCAGGATAGCTGACAGGAAACCTGACAGGAAGATACCGAACGCCGGCGGGTCAACGTGGGTCTTTCCGTGCATGTAGAAGACACGGTTACAGATCTCACCCATCAGTGCACCGAAGGCACCGAAGAGCCCGCCGAAGATCAACACGACCGCCGGACTGTAGCCGGCTGCCTGAGCACCCAGCGCACCGACAGCACCGGGCAGGGTGATGTGGTGGGTGACCGGGATGTTGTCGATACCGGCCTGCAGGAACACGAGGCTGGCCGCACTGATACCGAAACCGATCAGTGCACTACCAGTCGCCTGGAACGCGGCCGCGCCAAGGATGCCGCCGATGATCCCGATAAACACGACACCGCTCCACTGGTACTGCCACGGCAGCCAGATACCGGGTGCTTCGTCTTCGTCTCGCTCCCACGGGCCAACGTCAAAGAGGCCGTCACCGGTAACCTCACCGATGATGCTGTAACCGAAGGCAACGCGGTGAATCAGCGCGGAGACGAAGACCATCAGCGCGATGTTGTCAGTCGGGATGCCGACCGTTCGACCAAGGCCGGTGCCGACCAACCCGAGGATGCCGAAGATCCCACCGACGAGCAGTACGTCGGTCTTCTGGGTTCCGGCAGCCCACAGGATGTTCTTCCCGTCGTCGATGTAACCTTGTTTGGCTGCGTATGCGGCTGCGGCCGCACCAGCAGCGAAGCTGATGTGTGGGCCGAAAACCGGCCCGAAGCCGAGGTAGCCGGTGAACCCGCTGGCCGTTAGCGAGGCTCCCTCACCAGCACCATCGAGTCCGAGGGATGCTGTTGCCTGTCCAGCGATCACCATGAAGCCGGTGAAGATGAACGCCGGGAGTGCACCGATCGCGGCACCGAAGGCCCCACCAGCAAAGGCGGCGATGTAGAACGTCGGATCAACGAGCTGCGGATTGAGTACCATCGTTAGTCACCACCCGCGTCCTGTGCCCAGTCTTCGGATCGCTCGACGGCGTCTTTCCAGCGGTCGTAGTTGACCTCGATGTCGGCGTCCTCGTCGACAGGGAAGCGTCGGTCGACCTGCCAGTTGTCCCGTAGTTCGTCAACCGTATCCCAGTAGCCGACGGCGAGGCCGGCCGCGTAGGCCGCACCAAGCGCGGTCGTCTCATCCACCACAGGCCGGACGATCTCCGTGCCGATGATGTTCGACTGGAGCTGACAGAGGAAGTTGTTTTTGACAGCACCACCGTCGACACGCAGCGTTGAGAGGTCGATGTCGGCGTCCGAGACCATCGCCTCGGCGACATCTTTGGTCTGGTAGGCGATCGATTCGAGCGTGGCGCGAACGATGTGTTCGCGGCGCGTTCCTCGGGTCATACCGACGATCGTCCCGC
>NZ_QMDW01000088.1 GCF_003605635.1 Halonotius pteroides | reverse complement strand
CTCCCGCTCGACGCGCTGTACCTGCGCCTGTGCCGTCTCGATGTCGAGTTCGCCGTTCCCGTCCGTGTGATCACTCATGCGTGTGTGTCTCCCTCCTGCGCGTCGTCCACTCGATCCCGGTCGTTCGGCCACCGACGCCCGTGCCCGCCCGCGGGTTTTCACTCATCGGCGTCCCCGCCTCGGATCCGCTCGGTGTAGGCCCGCACGAGTTCGGCCTCCTCGGGGCGCTCCTCCTCGCTGAACGCCGCGCGGGAAGCCTCGACGCTTCCCGGGTCGGCCTCGAAGGAGCCGCCGCTGTAGTCGCCGCCCCCGCCGGCCCCTCCCTCGCCCTCACCGCGGAGCTGGAGCGACCGATCGTCCGTGCCGCGCTCGACCTCGCCCGCCTCGCCGAGGAGGTCCGCCCCCCCGCCCGAGCCGGACGACTCGCCGCCCGCACCGCCGCCAGCGCCGCCGCCGGCACCCCCGACCGCCCCCACGTCCGCGTCGCCGCCGGCACCGATCGACGACAGCCCCAGTCCCGCCACGCCGACGGTCGCGGCGCTGACGAGCGCGATGCCGGCCACGACGGCGACGAGTTGCCGACGCTGCAGGAACGCCCGGCTGGAGGTGTCTTTCAGCCGCCCGAGCACGTCCCGATAGAGCGCCGTCGCTACGGGGTTGTCGGCGTCGGATTTGGCGGTATCCCTGGCCGTCCGGAGCGCCTCATCGACGACCGGGTTGTCCGACTCGAACCGCTCGACGCCGAGTCGATCGTGCCGGAGGAAGGCGTCGGCGACGAACCACGACACCGCGGTCAGGACAGCCGCGACGCCGGCCGCCGAGACGGGGACGGGATCGGGGAAGACGATGCCGACCCCGCCGAGCGCGCCGGCGATGCCGCCCGGCAACGGCACCGAGACGAGCGTCCCCCAACTGCCCCCGACCGGGGTGAGCCGGAGCGCCAGCCGGACGAGGACGAAGACCAACATCGCGTCGAGGGCGGCCTGCAGGAACGCCGCCTTCTTGGCCTCCCGGTCGATCTCGGAGACGGCCGCGAGCAGCTCCTCGCGGGGGTGTGGCCCGCGGTCGGAATTGATTGCCTGTTGTTGGGGTTCACTCATGATCCATTCTGGCTATTTTCTAACTCATCGATCTTATCGTTCTTCTCC
>NZ_QMDW01000087.1 GCF_003605635.1 Halonotius pteroides | reverse complement strand
CGGGTCGCCCGGCGGCTCGAGGACGGCCAGTGGGCGTGGTACTACCGGGCCGCTCTGCGGACGGTGATTCAGGCCTGCGGTCGGGTCGTCCGCGCGCCCGACGACCACGGCGCGACGTATCTCGCCGACGAGTCGCTGCTCGACCTCTTCGAGCGCGCCCGATCCGACATGCCGCCGTGGTTCCAAGCACAGGTCGATCGGCTCTCCCGCCCCGAGTTGCCGCCGTTCGACCCCGATTTGGCCGTCGGAAACGCCGACCGCTCTCGTGGGTCGCGCCGATCGGACGCGGAGCACATCGACGATCATCCCCTCTCGGACGTGTGGGGCGACGGGTAGCGACCCCTGCACACACAAGTAGACGGGACCCGAACCGCCCCCCGTGAGCCGAGCCGAGCGCGCCCGCCTGTCGGCGGTGGTCTTTGTCGTCCTCTTTACGCAGCTGCTGGTCTATCCCGGCGTCGACCGGCTCGTCGACGCGCTCGGCGGTGCGCCGACGATCGACGCCGGGACCGCGTTCTTGGCCGTCCAACTCGGGGCGTTCGTGCTATTTTCGGCCGTCTGGGGGGCGCTCTCGGACCGTGTCGGCTGCCGGGTCCCGTTCGTCGTCGCCGGGGCCGTCGGCGGCACCGCGGCGTATCTCGCCCTCGCGGCGCTCGTCGTCACCGACCTCGGCGACTTCCGCGTTGCGCTCGCCCTCCGGTTTCTCGAGGGCGCGTTCACGATCGGCGCGTTCTCGCTGTCGATCACGATGCTCATGGACCTCGACGGCGGCCACGGCAAAAACATGGGCGCGGCCGGCATCGCGATCGGCGGCGGGGCCGCCATCGGCGCGCCGGTCGGCGGACAGCTGTACGCGTTCGGCCCGCTGGCACCGATCCTCTTCGCGGCCGCTTTGCTTTCGGCCGTCGCCGTCGCCGTCTCGACGCTCCCCGATCGGGCCGCGGGACAACGCCAGGACGTAGCGGCGGCGTTCGACGGCCTCCGGGGGCGCACTGGACTCCTCGTCCCGTTCGCGTTCGGCTTCGCGGACCGGTTCGCAGCCGGCTTTTTCGGGCTCGTCGGAACGTTCTACTTCCGGGACGCGTTCGGGCTCGATCCCGCCGCCATCGGGCTGTTGCTCGCGTGCTTTTTTGTTCCGTTCGCGCTGTTGCAGTACCTCTT
>NZ_QMDW01000086.1 GCF_003605635.1 Halonotius pteroides | reverse complement strand
CTTTCGCATCCGGCCGGCGCGGACCACGAGTTGGGTTACGACGAGCGATCCTCGTTTTCGATCACGGTGAACCACCGGGGGACGTTCACCGGGATTACCGACGAGGACCGCGCGCTCACCATCTCCGAACTCGGGGCCGCCGCGGGACGGATCGCCACGGAGCGGCGGATCGCGGGCGACGGCGCCGGCAGCGCTATCGCGACCGACGCCGAGCGCTTCGCCGAGTCGTTCCGCGCCCCCGGACACGTCCACCTGCTCCGGGCCGCGCCAGGCGGTCTGGCCGACCGGGAGGGCCACACCGAACTCGGGTTGGCCCTCGCCGACGCGGCGGGCGTCGAACCCGCCGTCGTGGTCTGCGAGATGCTCGACGACGGGACCGGCGGCGCGCTCTCGCCCACCGCCGCCCGGGCGTACGCCGACCGCAACGACCTCCCCTACGTCGAGGGGAGCGAGTTGATCGCCCGGTTTGGCTGAGCCGCCTTCGGGCGATCACGCCCGCCGGAGCAGCGATATCGCCACGGCGTAGCGCGCCCCGCGCTCGCAGTCGACGGTCGTGTCTGGTTCGTCGCCGTCGCACTCGATGCTCCGTCCGCAGCACTGACAGGTGATCTCGAACTCCACGGGTGGCTGTGCGCCGGACGTTCGCGCCGATCGGCGGCCGAAAACCGCGCGTCGTGGATCGCTCTACCGGATCGCCGGCGACCGACGAACGGTACCTCCGGGTGGCCCGTGAGAGGGGCGTCGACGCGTGCAGACGTCGTTCCCCCCCGGCGCACGTCCCGTACGCGAGGGCCATTCTCGTCGTCCCGGGCGAAAGGCGTACGGGCTGGCGGCGCCGTCGCCCGGGTTCCGGGCACGGACACTCGAACGGGCCGCCGAACACGCCGAGGCTCCGGGCGTGCGGTCTCGCTTCGCTCGCTCGTTTCGGGCTCCGACTCGTCCGCCCAACTCCCCGTGGAAATTTTATAGTATATAACCTCCTCGCTCCGCTCGCCGCCGTGAGGAGTGAGCGTCCTGACGGAGTCCCACGCGAGCGAAGCGAGCGTGGGGCACGTCAGGACCGAACGACGACGCGGTCGCTGCAACGCAGCGACTGCGAGGAGTGAGCGTCCTGACGGAGATTTGAACTCCGGTCCCTGGCTCCGCAAGCCAAGAGGATAGT
>NZ_QMDW01000085.1 GCF_003605635.1 Halonotius pteroides | reverse complement strand
CTCGATGCCGTCGGCGAATGGCGCTTCGGCGACGGCGATCCGCATATCGGCGATCTGGACGATCGTCATCCCGTCCCCCGATAGCTCGACGAACCCGTCGCTCACCGAGCGAGCGGTGTTGACGACGTTCTCGGCGATAGCACGCATCTCAGATTCGGTCAGGACGCCCTCGTCGATCGGCTCGTAGGCCATCTCGCCGATCGTGCCGCGTTTGGCCATCGGCCGGACGCCGGTCTTGAGGTGGACCGACATCGTCGACTCGTCGAGGTACTCCTCGATGGCGAGATCGGGCGTCTCCTCGACCTGCGGTTCGACGTACTCGACGGCGACGCCCTTCGCCCTCGCGACCTCGCTTTGGACGACGTCGCTCGTCAGAAGCGTCGCGTCGTGCCGTTCGGCCAGATCGCGGATCAGCGCGTCGATCTCACCCTCTCCGGCGTCGCGTTTTTCGATGGCGTCCGGGCGGCGGCCGACGTACTCGAGTGCGAGCCGACTCTCGTCGGCGAGTTCGGCCAGCCGCTGGAGCTCCTCCAGTCCGGCCCACCCGCTGTCGCGGCCGTCGTTGGCCTGGGCCTCGAGTTCCCCGACGACCGCCTCGGGAACGTACACCGTGTCGAGGTCGCCGTCTCCGGCGCGCTCGGACACGCGGCCGTCGATGACCGCGCTCGTGTCCGGCAGCATATCCATACCGCAAATCGGTCCCGAACGGGTATAAATACCGTGATGCGGCGGCTCCGGCGGGGCGGCGGCCGTCCCGAAGACGGCCCCCCGCCTGTGCCCTCGCCGACCGCCCCCGATCCGTGGCTTCTTGTCTGCCGCGACCCGTTATGCGCATATGTCGCAACCTGACGACGCCGATCCGGAGGCCGCCCCGACGCCGGCGGCGTACGACGACCTCCTCGAACGCTACGGCCGGGCGACGTATCTGGGCGACGCGAACGCGGTGTTGAGTTGGGATCAGGAGGTGATGATGCCCGAGGGGGGCACGCCGGCCCGATCGAAACAGCGGGGGGCGGTCTCGGCGGTCGCACACGACGTCCTCGTCGACGACGAGACGGCCGAGTTGCTCGAAGAACTCGAGAGGGCGGACCTGCCCGCCCCGAAGGCGGCCGCCGTCCGCGAGATCCGCCGCGAGCACGAGCGCAACGCCCGGGTGCCGACCGAC
>NZ_QMDW01000084.1 GCF_003605635.1 Halonotius pteroides | reverse complement strand
TCGCCGTCGTAGACGCGACAGCGCCGGGGTTCGACGACGGCGACCGCGTCGGGGACGAACGACGAGAGCGGGCGGGCAATATCGGCGTAGGACTCCACGATCGCCCCCTCGCGGTCCTCGATCCCGTCCGCGAGCGCGTCCAGCGCGGGCGCGTGATAGTGGGCCATCGACTCGTTGAGCGCCTCCAGCGAGTCGACGTGGTGGGCACGATCCAGTGGGAACGCCCGCTTCGCCCCCGGCGGGACGTCGGCTTCGCCGTTGACAACGTAGGTATCGGCGTCGAGCGTGACGCGGTCGAACAGAAAGCGTCGCCCGTCGCGGCCCAGAATGCCCTTGCCGCGCCCCGGCGTCGGCAGCCACAGCCGGTGGACGGGGTTGATCTCCTCGGGACTCGTCGATCCCCCGTTCGCGGCGGCGATCTGTTTTGCGTCCTTCCCGTAGAGGCGGCCCTCCTCGATCGCCCGCCGGTAGTCGTCTTGGTCGTACCAGTAGCCGTTCCCGGCACGGGGTTTATACCCACGGATCCCGGTGCGTTCGATCAGGCCGGTCGTGAACGTTGTCTTCCCGGCGTCGACCTCAGAGCTCCCGGCGACCAGCAGTTTCATCTGAGGCCGTAGTACCCCGGCTCGTCGTCGGCGTCGGGTTCGGCGAAGACGAACGCCCCGCTGTGGTCGAGCATCCACGGGATCGCCCAATCGAGGAGGACGTCCTCGGTCTCGACGTCGAGTTCAGCATCGGGGTCGACGCCCTGCAGGAGGCGGGCGATCTCGTAGACGGTGTAGAGATACTCCGCTTCGAGGACGTCCTCCGGCTCCCGGAACTCGAACTCCCGGAGGTCGTCGACGTCGTCGCGTGGTTTCGGCATGGCCGTCGGTAGGCGTCGATCTATTTAAAAACGTGGCGCCTCGTCGGCGGACCCCGAACTCGCGACCGCGGGCGAAACGGCGCAACCGCCCACTCTCAGGCCAGCGCGTCGTGGAGCTTCTCGACGGGGTGGGCGGGGCGTTCGCCCTCGAAGTCGTCGTCCGCGAGCTGAGAGCGACAGGACGCGCCGGGGGCGACGACCTCGCCGCCGGGGCTCTCTTCGACCTTCTCGTGGAGGATCTCACCGATCGCCTTCGAGAGTTCGTAGTGCTCCTCTTCGTAGCCGAAGGAGCCGGCCACCCCACAGCACG
>NZ_QMDW01000083.1 GCF_003605635.1 Halonotius pteroides | reverse complement strand
CGACGTCGTTGACGATCTCGTGTCGGACGAGGATGCGCTGTGGGTACGCCCGGACGTCGCCGTCCAGCGCGACGCCGAAGACGCGCTCGCAGTCGGGGAGGTTGACGTCCGTGGCCCGGGCGAACCGCGGTTCGTCGATCGACGGGATGCCGTCGTGGCCGACGCCGCCGCTCATGTCGCCGTCGACGAAGGCGGACCGGTCGTGGCCCAACTGAAGCGGCACCTCCTGGAGCGGGAGGTCGCCGTCGTACGCCGTTTCGGACGTCGCTCGGGTCTCCTCGAACGCCGTCGCCGGGCGTCCCCCGGAGAGGTCGACGCTCCCGCCGGAGTTCACACACGGGAGACCGAGATCGACGAGCGGTTCCCCGCCCGGTTCGGCGCCGGAGGACGGCCCACCGCGACCGAGACACCCGGCGCTCGCCCCCGTCGCGACTGCCAGCGTCGTCAGGAACGTCCGGCGCGTGTGAGACATCTGTTCTCGTAGTGTTCCAAGTGAACAGATAACATAAGCGCGAAGCGATCGTGTACGCCGGACACACGCGAGAGGGGGCGTCCGTGGTCGGAACCGTTCTACGCCACCCGGAGGCGCCTCGGCGGACGCGCGTGGACGGTCTCAGTGGTCGTCCTCGCGCCACTTGTGATCGCACTCGACGCAGGTGAAAAAGCGGGTCTCGGACTCGTCGGCGGCCCGGATCTGCTTCATTTCGTAGCGCGCGCGGTCGTGGCCGCAGTTGGGACAGTTCACCGTCGTCGTGGGGCCGATCTCGGCGTCGTCGACCTCCGACATGTCGACGGGGCCGCTGTCGGTGTCTTGGCCCTCCGTCGTGACCATGTCGGCCTCGCTGTCGGCGTCGCGAGCCTTCTCGAAGCCGCAGGAGCCACACACCCACACCCCCTCCTGGCTGTGCATCATCGACCCGCACTCGTCGCAAAATTCCATATCGGAGGTTCAATCGGGCAGCGTATTTAACCGGCGGGGTTCGGGGCGGCAGCCACAGATGGAGGGCGAGGGCCCAGCCACGGGCGAGGTCACGCCGCCGACGGGCGGGGTCGGAAACGTCGATCGCAGCGTGGAGTGTCCGTCGCGTGTCGGTCGATTCCGCCCCCGCCGTGGGGACTATATGTTCTCTGGGCGTATTCGACGCCGTATGCTATTGAGGACCACTGCCGGCGGCCCG
>NZ_QMDW01000082.1 GCF_003605635.1 Halonotius pteroides | reverse complement strand
GCCCTTGGTCGGACAAATCGATTCCGTCTCGCCGCTGCCTCGACGGGCTTCCGCCCCGGTTCCCGCGGCCCGCTACCGTCGACGGCCGCCGTGGCCGGGGTAGTCGCGCTCGAAGCGCGTCTCGACCTCCTCGGTCGACACTTCGATGACCGTCGGTCGCCCGTGCGGGCACGCGTAGGGGTTTTCACAGCCGTCGAGCGCTTCGAGCAACGCCTCGACGGTCCCCTCCCGCAGCGACGTGTGTCCCGTGATCGAGGGGTGACACGCCAAATCGCCCAACACGTCGTCGACGACCGACTCGACGGTTCCCTCGGGGTCGCCGCCGACGAACTCCCCGAGGAGGTCGCGGGCGAGTTCCGGTGCGGCTTCGCCCACGTGGTCGGCGAGAAACGCCGGTACCGTCGTCACCGAAAGCGTCCCCTCGTCGAGGCGGGTCCTGAACCCCAGCCGCGAGAGCGCGTCGCCGTACTCCTCGGCGAGCGCCGCCTCGCGGGCGGTCACGCCGACCGCCACCGGGTCGGTCAGCGTCTGGGTAGTGACGTCGCCGGCGAAGCGCTCCCGCAACCGCTCGTAGTTCACCCGCTCGTCGGCGGCGTGTTGGTCGATCAAGACGAGCCCGTCCGCCGACTCCGCGACGAGGTAGGTGTCGTCGAACTGCCCGAAGACGCGCAGGTCGGGGAGCCGATCGAACCCCTCGGGCGTCCCCGTCGTCTCCCCGCCGTCGAGGGTCCGCTGGGTCGTCGGCCCCGACGGGGGTTCGGGATCCGAGCCGGTTCCGTCGGCGTCGGCCGCCGCCCCGACGTCGCCCGTCGCGCCCGAATCCGACGTTCGGGACCCGCTTTCGGTGCGGTCTCGCGAACGCGTGCCCTCCGGGTCCGAAGCGGTCACAGCTGCCCCGTCCGCTCCGTCGGTGGCGGTCCCCCCGGCTTCCGCGGTGGGCGCCTCGTCCGCCCCGGTGTCGACGCTTCGCACCCGTTCGTCGGCGTCGTTCCGATCGCCGTGGCCGTCGCTCCGACCGTCGCGTTTCCCGGACACGTCTCGATCCTCCGGGCTTTTTTCATCGGACCCTCCCCTCGTTTCCGCGTCGTCGCCGGCGTCGTCGGGGGTCCCGGGCGACACATCGGTCTGCTCGGGGGCCGACCGCCCGCGCGGCGCACGCGACCGGAGCAGCCCCGACC
>NZ_QMDW01000081.1 GCF_003605635.1 Halonotius pteroides | reverse complement strand
CCGCGACCTGCGCGTCACGATGGCCCGACGCTCGGGACACCTCCCCGAAGACGCGAGCGACGCCGCGGTCGATGCCGCGCTCGAGCGCGTCGAAAAAGCGCGCTCGTGGGCGGTCCGGACGGACAACGAGTTCAACTACCGCCTCGCGGAGACGCTCCCGGAGACGGAGTTCGACGCCGACACCGAGGCCGCTCTCGGGGCCCTCGCCGACGTCGTCGCGGACGAATCGCCCGACGAGGAGGCCCTCCAGGAAGCGATCTACGAGACGGCCCGCGATCACGACCTCGACGTCGGGGAGTTCTTTTCGGCTGGCTACCGGCTCTTTCTCGACGAGTCTGAGGGACCACGTCTCGGGCCGTTCCTCGCGGCGATGGACGACGCCTTCGTCGTCCGGCGGCTTCGATGCGAGAAATGACGCGACTGCGTCGGCGCGTGGCCCTCGGCGTCCCCGTGCCGGCGGTACCCCCGGTTTCGGAACGGGCCGCCCCGACGGAACGACTTTTCAGTAGCCGAGACCCTACGTGCATTCGATGAACACGCTGTCTTGGATTCTGGTCGGGATCCTCGTCTACACGGTCGGCGCGATGGCGCTCGATTCGCGCGGGCTGTTGCCGTCGTCGTTCAGGCTCTCCGGGCCGATCCTGACGATCCACACGAAACGCGGGCGGGCGTTCCTCGAGTGGCTCGCCTCGCCCAAGCGGCTCTGGCGCGCGTGGGGGAACCTGGGCGTCGGGGTCGCGCTCGTCATCATGGTTGGATCGTTCTTTGCGGTGTTGCTGTCGGCGGTCAGCACGATCTCACAGCCGCAGGCGGCCGGCTTCGTCCGCCCGCAGGACGCCCTCGTCATCCCCGGCGTCAACCAGTTTCTCCCGTGGGCGGCCGCGGTCGACATCGTCGTCGGCCTGCTCGTCGGCCTGGTGGTCCACGAGGGCGGCCACGGCCTGCTGTGTCGCGTCGAGGACATCGAGATCGAGTCGATGGGCGTGGCACTGCTGGCGTTCGTCCCGATGGGCGCGTTCGTCCAACCCGACGAGGAGAGCCAGGCGGCCGCCGACCGCGGCGGCCGGACGCGGATGTTCGCCGCCGGCGTGACCAACAACTTCCTCGTGACTGCGGTCTCGTTCGCGTTGCTTTTCGCCCTCGTCGCGAGCCTCGTCACCGTCGTTCCCGGCGTCGCGATCGGCGGCACCCTTCCCG
>NZ_QMDW01000080.1 GCF_003605635.1 Halonotius pteroides | reverse complement strand
GATCGGTTTTTTCAGCCGCCTCCATCCGAGGAGGTATTTATACATCGCCGATCCCGTCGGGCCAGGGTTTATAAACGAGCGCCCGCCTCGACGGCGTATGCTACGGAGCTTCGAGGGACACGAACCGGATATTCACGAGGACGCCTACGTCGACCCGAGTTCGGTCGTTATCGGCGACGTGACAATCGGGGCCGACGCGAGCGTCTGGCCCAACGTGACGCTACGCGGGGACCACGGGCCGATCACGGTCGCGGAAGGCGCGAACGTTCAGGACAACGCGGTCCTCCACGAGGGGGCCGAGATCGGCCCCTACGCGACCGTCGGCCACACCGCGATCGTCCACGCCGCCGAGGTGCGGTCCCGGGCGCTCGTCGGGATGGGCGCGACCGTCCTCGATCGGTCGGTCCTCGGCGAGCGGGCGATGGTCGGAGCCAACAGCGTAGTCACCGAGGACACGGAAATCGAAGCCGACACGCTGTACGCCGGCGTTCCGGTCGAATTTATAAAAGAGGTCGAGGACTCGCCGTGGGCTAGCGCCGGCGACCGCTACGTCGAGCTGTCGCGGCGGCACGCCGAGGGCTCCGAGCGGATCGAGGGAGCCGAACGGCCGAGTCGTTCCGACCGGCCCGAACGGGGCGGTGCCGACCGCCCTGAGTAGCCGGCCGCCGCGGCGCGGCGGTCCATCGGGGTTTTGTAGCCCCGCGTCGAACCCCGGACAATGAAACGGGGCATCCTCGATACGATCGGGTCACCGCTGGTACAACTCGAATCGCCGCCCGGCTCCGTCGTTGTCGCCAAACTCGAATCGAAGAACCCCGGCGGGTCGGCGAAGGACCGCCCGGCGTTGGCGATGGTCGAAGCCGCCGAGGCGGCCGGCGACCTCGACCTCTCGCGGTTTTGCACCGCCGGCCGCCCCGGTAGCGCCCGGTAGCGCCCGCGAGATTCAAGTCGATGGGGTCGGTACAGCCCATCGTGGCAGTCTCGTTCGATCTCTTCGGTACGCTCGTCGTCGCCGAGACGCCCGACGATCCCGCGGCCGCGGTCGCCGAGGCGCTCGCCGAGCGTGGCGTGTCTGTGCCGCCGGACTTCGGGGACGCCTACCGCGAAGTCCACGTCGACGCGCCGGTGGGCGCGGAGGTCCCGCTCCCGGCCCACGTCGCCGCGGCGCTGGCCTCACGGGGCGTCGACGCGCCGAACAACGCCGCCCGCCGGGCGGTC
>NZ_QMDW01000079.1 GCF_003605635.1 Halonotius pteroides | reverse complement strand
CGAGGAACTCGACGAGTTCGTGGTCAAACTCGCCCAGCGCTCCGGGAAGGGGATCTCCAAGCGGAGTCCGCAGGTCGACGCGACGCTGCCGGACGGCTCCCGTGCCCAGTTGACGCTCGGGCGGGAGGTCTCGGACCACGGAACGAACTACACTATTCGGCAGTTCAAGGAGGTCCCCCACACCCCGATCGACCTGATCAACTGGAACACCTTCTCGCTCGAACAGATGGCGTTCCTGTGGCTCAGCATCGAAAATCAAAAGTCGCTCATCTTCGCCGGCGGGACGGCGTCCGGGAAGACGACCTCGCTGAATGCGGTTTCGCTTTTCATCCCGAGCAAGGCGAAGATCGTCTCGATCGAGGACACGCGCGAAGTCGAGTTGCCCCAGCGAAACTGGATCGCAAGCGTCACCCGACCCTCGTTCGGCGAGGACGACAAGGGCGACGTCGACGAGTTCGATCTGCTGGAGGCCGCCCTCCGGCAGCGCCCCGAATACATCGTTATGGGGGAGATCCGTGGCGAGGAGGGGCGGACGCTGTTCCAAGTCATGTCGACCGGGCACACGACGCTGACGACGTTCCACGCCGATTCCGTCGGGGAGGTAATAAAACGGTTCACGACCGATCCGATCAACGTCTCGAAGACGATGTTCACGGCGCTGGATCTCGTCTCGGTCCAAAGCCAGACCCGGATCAGAGGCAACAAGGTCAGACGGACCAAATCGATCACGGAAATCAACCATTACGATCCCGAAAACGACGAGATCAACGTCAAGGACGTCTACCAGTGGCAGGCCCAAAGCGACACGTTCCTCAGCATGGGCGATTCGAGCACGCTCGATACGATCGCCTTCGATCGGGGCTGGTCTCGAGAGGAACTCGACGAGGAAATATTCCTCCACGAACTCGTGTTGGCGTATCTGATCCACGAAGGGCTCAACACCTACACGCAGGTTGCGGCGACGCTGCAGGCGTTTATCAACGATCCCGAGACGATCCTCACGCTCATGGCGACCGGACACCTCGAACGGTCTCTCGAGGACCTCCGGGAGATGGAGTCCGTCGAGATCGACATCGATCCCGAAAAGGAGGCGATGGTTCCACGCCCCGAGGCGAGCACCGAGATGCTCGAAAAGACCGCGGGGATCCTCGAGGAGGCCGAACCCCTCCTCGAGGAGTACCGTACCGGCGGGGTCGCCGAGGGGGTCGCCGAGGCGCTCGACATCGAGGCTGTC
>NZ_QMDW01000007.1 GCF_003605635.1 Halonotius pteroides | reverse complement strand
TACCGATTTAGCCTCCACTATCGGAGACAGTGAACTTCTCAATGTGATCGACTGATACTGGGTCGTCACGGGCATAACGGTGTTCGTAGGGCGACAGAGTAGAACGCCTGTGCTACACGATTGAGAGTTAGCATCCCACTGGCGCCATGAGCACCCCGAGAACAACCACAAAAACCACACCCGCGAGTGCAACACCCCAGAAAACTCACCCCCCAGTTCGGCCGCTGATTTCTACGGCGACAATCCCAAACATCCCAAGCAGTATAGCCGACTATGTTTCGAATATTGTATGTTCACTGGAACTCTCACCGCTCGCTTTCAGATAAAATAGTCGGGCACAGGCCAACCGGCATCGTGAGTAGCCCAACGATACCAGCGGCCATTCACACCCGCAGCGGATAGTGATCTCCTAAACTGGACTCACCTGCGGAACCGTGTTATGTCGCTATCAAGATGACTGAGCTACGGGGTCAAACGCCAACGAGTCGGATTACAGTTGTAGAGGCACTGGTTGTGGGTTATACTCCCGATGGGTCGAACCAGTCGACCACACAACAGGTCGGGTGGTTAGATTACACGCAAATCAGTTGGCACGGATATCAGGTTCACAAATCCGTTACAACGGGTGATAGCAGCGCAATTATACTATTCCAGGCCCAGACACTGATAATGGTGTATCTTTCTTCAGTCGATATAGAGCCTGTCAAGCAGGATCTTCGAACTCGGGGGTTTTGTGTCGACGATGGCCAGCCGACGGTCGCTCGTGGTGGTTCCATGGAGATGATCGAACCCGATGCACCGCTGGAAGTGGTGCCAACTGCAAACAGCCGGCCGCTAACCGTCATCTCAGCCATCGCAAACGCTGTCGACAGCGGACGGGCTCCGTTGTTGGTTGTTGACAAACACGACCGCAGCGCGGTCGATGCGCTCCTCTCGGAACCGTTTGCGCTCGCTGATCGGCGGGACGGTTTCCGCCGGTTTTACACCATTGAACACAGGATACAGCTTGCAGATGATTCCTTTGGGTGTATCGCTACGGATGAGCACCTGTGGTGGACTGAATCCTCTAGTCGGCAGGAGAACTCACCACAGCTACATCTCATGGCGGGTGACAGACCGGTTGTCGTCTTGAATACTGTCGAGGATCTTGCCTGTCCTGCGCCCTCACCGACCACGTTTCCAAACCGGTATGCTCGTGGTGAAGACGGTCGCTTCGTACTATACGACCGTACTGGAGCCATTGGAACCTATGCTGGGGTGAGTGCGATGCGTTCCGACGGCATCAAACCCGTTCCGGCCCCGTTAGTGCCCGAGGATCATCTTGACCCACAGTCGCGCCTTCTACAGGCAACGCTACTTGCGACCGTCGATGGGGAGACCGTACAGTACACCACTACTGCTCATTCGTAGGGCAACAACCGCACACACTGCTGGCCGACCACCACCCTGTTACTCAAACGTCTCGTCAGCTAAGAGATTGTATGGACACACGATCAGGACAGTTCCGTGTCTATCGGGCTGTCGAGTCAGTGCGCCACATCAACTTTCAGGCGGTTGCGGAACCACAGCTATATTCGGTGCACGAGACTGGGTACCCAGCGGAGCAGCAGGCTCGTGTCGACGAACTGCAGACAGGTGATCTCGTTACCGCGACTCTGGAGGGCGATGCCGACGCCCCCAATGAGGCATGGCGCGTTGCATCGGTGACCCGCGATCAACGCGTGCCGTTCGGGTTTGCGGTTGATATAGCTCCCGAGGCACTACCGCAGGCCGCTCAAACACTCGCCGCCGATTCCGGGATTGAGACGGCACCACCGCCAACGGAGCCGGCCGGGACGACGCTGTCCGCCGACGGGGCTGACATCGGCGAGTGTTGGATTCAACCGCGAGCGACGCTCCCCAATGATGCGTTTGTGCCGAACGTTGTGACTGGTTTATTGCCGATTGAGGCGTGGCTCACCGACCTCCCAGCACTTGAACTCCCAGCTACCGAGGTGTTGGCCCTAGATACTGCTGCGCCAACAGCGAATCAGTATGAAACACCGTATGGAGTATTTTTGTTTTTCACTGATGCCGGCCGTGAGGTTGCCACCGATTATCGAGATCGATACGGCTGTCCACGCGGGGTCGATAGTCGACCAGATTTCGACCCATACTGACCCGGTTGAGCGGCCGGCGGTATAGCGACGGCCCCCACCCGGTGTGCTTGATACCCGACCCACCAGAAACGGTGTGATCGCCAGCCAGCCGTCGGATGGTACCAACGCGGCCCCGACCGGATGGCAGGCTGTCGCAGGCAGTTGCTAGGTGACGACACGGCAATGACAGTCTGGGTGTCCCGTTGGGTATAGGTAGTGTGGCTTGCTGTGGCGTCGATGGCGGGATTGATCGCGGGGATATTAGAGATGTAGACAGCGGTCGTACAATGGCACTGTCTAATTGAAAGTCCAATTCGTTGTCTCACATACCAGTCAGAGTTAAACCAGGCTATAGGTGGCCGTACGATACGGGTTCCAACGTGGGTTACAGCACAGCAGCGAGCACCGATGTCTGAACGAGATAGTCACCAAGCACCAATAGAGTATCAATCCGCCGACCTTTCTTGTGCTATCCGAGTACACTGCTGAATTTGGGCCGCCCAACGAAACGGGCTCGTTGCCGGAGGTAGTACGCTCCACCAATGATAATGAGTGGTGTAGCAACCACAGGTTTGACAAAGTTACTGAGTGCGACAAGCGGGATACCCAGATACCACCGAGACGGTGTGTACGACGTGAGATCGCTGGTTGACACATACCACCAATCAAGCCCGAACGAAACCACGTAGAGAGCGGTCATCACATAAAGCAGCATCCCTACGGCCGCTGTTGCTGCCAGTGAGAGGACTTTTAAGACTAGTTCGCCGTCTGAACGCGCTGGCTGCGATGGGCCAACTGTCATGAAGACCATCGCAAACGCATAGAGCAACACGCCAAAACAAACCGTCACAACGATCCCATACCACCATCGGCTAACCGTCGTTGTTCCCATCAACCCTGAGCTTGGACTGTTGGTTGTTTAATCGTCCGCGTCATTTCACGTCCTGAAACGCGGGCTGTTGTTTGGCAACACCTCGTAGATCTGTTGGACGATTCATTGGTCGGCACGCAACGAGACCCACATACTGAACCTTCGCCAGCATTTTATTATCGGATACCATTCAGATCAGTATGTCCCCCCAAGCCCTCCAGGAGGAGCCAACCGACAGCTCAGCTGTCACCGCCGGCGTAGAGCTTGAATGGTTGTCGCTCGAAGATGACGAAACGATTCGATGGGCCAGCACACCACATAAGTACAGTGTTGTTCCCGGGCTCATCGTCGGAATCCCGCTATCGCTCGTCGTGATCGGGATCCCCATCATCATCGCTAGCTATCTCCAGTATACAAACACAAACTATGTCGTCACCAACAAAGGTCTCTACAGTAAGCGCGGCATTCTTTCCCGAGATGTACAGCAAGTCGGGTTCGATAAGGTTCAGAATATCTCTTACTCACAGTCTGCTATCGGATCCTCACTTGGGTACGGCTCTGTCGATGTGAGTACAGCCGGTGGATCCGGGGTTGAACTGCAGTTTCGGAACATTCCCGATCCGGCAGCGGTGCAGGAGTTAATCGCCACGGAGATCGATACACGCCAACAAGGAGGTGCTGAAAACGGCACCGACACGGACGATGTCGTAGACGAGATCCTCGTTGAACTGCGGGCGATCCGCCACGCTGTGGTCGATGATGCAGAGGAAGCTGATACCCCGCAGGCAGCTGACCGACGCACCGATACGACGCCCGCCGACCAGTCTTCGACAGAGCCACAGCAAAACGAGCCATGAGCGGATCCTGGTGGTTCCAGCGCGACGGTGAAACGGTTAACTGGGCAGGAAGCCCGCGATGGTCAGCAGCTATCGACGGCATTGTGCTCGGGGCTGTGATCGCCATCGGGGCGGTTGTGGCAGCACTACTCATCGATATCCGGCTAGCGGCAGCAACACTGCTTGGGGTTGGTCTTGCTGGGTGGCAGCTTCGGAGGGTGCGACAGACGCACTATCTCATAACGACGCAGGCACTGTGGTCGAAACGTGGTGTCGTAGGGCAGACAGTCCGCCGTGTTGGCCTGCCGCAGGCGCAGAATACGGCATACAGCCAGTCGGTGACCGGGTCGTTCTTTGGGTATGGCACAGTGACCGTTGAAGTTGCCGGTGGTCGCGATCTGCAGTTTCGACGAATCGACGAACCGGCGACGGTTAGACGACTGATCACCGGGCAGATCGACGACACTGACACTGAGCTTCCGGGGACTACTGATCAGTGGCAGGCAGTCCTCTCCGAAGTCCGAATGATAAACGAAGCGATAGGCTGACCGGCGTTCTGAACGCTCCTGACGGGTATATTGTACCACTGTACGAAAGCAAGGGTGTTTCTCTTCGCCTAACGGAGCTGACCGAGCTATGAGTCATTAGCGGATCGATCATGTATCAAACCCGATTCGGATGTTTAACCCGCCGAATAACGTGGTTTTGACGCCGATTTCCCAATAAGAATCGTATCGACCCAGCTGTATCATCGCTCACAGTAGTTGTCGCCTGCGCGATGCAACACGGTGATCTACCCCACCCGACAGTCACTATCGCATGTTAGTTGTCGACCGGGGCGACCATCTCATCAAGCTCAAGGATCAGGATACTGTCAGTGTCGTCTTTGGCGTCAAGCGTGCCCGTGATTCTGAGCTTTGAGAGCGGCGTGGGGCCAACGGTCACCGAGTCACCCTCATGGAAGTCACGGATCGAGCCTTGAAGATGAATCTCTGCCCGACAGAGCTCCGGATGGTGGACGCTGGAGAGATCGATGCTTTCGACGGTCGCATTCTCGATGGGCTCGCCGTTGTGCTGGAGTGGTACCGAGGCCGGCTCATCCATTTGGTCGACATCAAGGGCTTCGTAGGCGTCGGCGGTTGGTTTATACCCACCCTTCGGGCCGGGCACCCCCTCGACAAGCTGGAGAGCCTTGAGGCTCTGCATCTGGTTGCGGATCGTGCCGGGGTTGCGATCGACTTCGTCGGCGATGTCCTCGCCTTTGATCGCATCTTCAGCCTCGCGGTGGAGGTTGGTCAGCGCGGTCAGAATGGTTTTCTGACTTGGCGTCAGTTCGATTGATGACATGCGTTTTTGTTCGATGGGAATACTGATAAATCCGATGGAAGAATAGTTACAGTTCAGGTGATATATTTCAGTTCGGTGTCGGCTGAAAATTCTTTCGACCTCACAAACAAATCCTGTCGGCAGCCGTGTGCGCAACCAACGCAACAACTCAACCGTGGCGGTGCCGGTGTACCTGCTCGGCGACCGCCGAGCGAAACGTGGGTTGATCGAGGCCGTCGGCACCCAGAAAGGCCTCAGGGTGGCGTCGGCCGGCAACCCCACACAGCCGATCGGTGATGGTGTCGACAGCGACAGAGCCCCCATCCGACTGTGCCGCTGTGGCGATAGGCTCGATGTGTGCTGGCGTCGCGTATGTATCGACCAGCTCGTCGATCGATTGCGCCGGCTCCGCGTGTGTCGAGTCGGCTGTCGTTGGTGAGGCGGCTACGGCTAGATTCGATAGCTTCCCCCGGTGGCCCTGCTTGTTCCGGATCACAACACCCGCAGCCGGGCCATCATACCACGCCGATGTTGGGATCTCGTATGTGTCCGGCGAAAAATCCCGAGCGTGGGTCTCTCGGTCGAAGGTACTGACAGGCGTTAGTCCAAGTCGACGGAAAATCCCATCGGCGGCATCCGGCGGGCGAAACGTCCCGCTGTCGGCCGCCCATACGTCGGTACCGAGAAATGGTGGCATCGAATCAAGATCGTAGGGGGTCGACTCGCGGGTGGTTGCCACACCAAAGAAGGTGACTGCTTCGACAGCATCGACAGCGGCTCTGAGCGCGTCGCGGTCAAGCGAGTCACGAATGTGGGCAACCGCCTGGCGGAACGGCAGTGGAATGGTCTCGGGGTCGTCATAGACCGTCTCTCCGTCACCAACACGGAGCAACCCCGTCTCCTGAAGCTGAAACCGCAGCGGCCGGCCGTCGATCGACTCCAACAGCCAGAGATGTCCTGACAACAGGGCATCCGGAGCGTCATCGACCGGTGGTGTGGTTGGAAACGCGTTCACTGGCGACTCATCATTCGTTAGTCGTCGCTCGGGGCAGCCTCGGGATCAGCTGTCATATCTACGTCGGTCTCCGATTCGTCGGTGACCATCTCGTGTGGGATCACATCGAGACAGGCGACACGATCAGCCCCAGCGAGATCCATCACGGTCACACCCATCGTATTGCGGCCGACTGTCGAGATGTCCTCGACGGGCGTACGCATGATCTGCCCCGACTCACTCATCACGACCAGATGGTCGCCTGCCCCAACGGTTTCCATCGCACAGACTGGGCCGTTACGCCCCGCTGTTTTGATATCGATCAACCCTTTTCCGTTGCGGGATTGGACGCGGTACTCACCGATATCGGATCGCTTACCGTAGCCGTTTTTCGTGACTGTCAACACCCAGTTGTGACGGTCGGCGGCGACGGCGGCGACGCCGGCGACTGTATCGTCGTTCTGCAGGTCGATCCCACGGACACCGCGTGCGCTCCGGCCCATCGCGCGGACATCGTCCTCATCGAACCGAATCGACATGCCGCCGGCCGTCGTCACAACGAGCGTTCGGTCGCCGTCGGTGACCTCCACGTCAACAAGCTCGTCGTCGTCTTCTAGGCGGATTGCGCGGATCCCTGAGGTATGGATATTCTGGAACTCGTCGACGTCGGTGCGTTTGATGTAGCCATCGCGGGTCACCATCGTCAGATACCGCTGGCCGTCGAAGGATTCGTCGGCGATGTCGTCGGTGTTGACGACCGCGGTCAACTCCTCGCCGTCATCCAGATCAAGGATGTTGACCGCGGATTTCCCGCGGGCGGTGCGGCCCATCTCGGGGATCTGGAACCCACGGAGCTTGTAGATCTGCCCATGGTTGGTGAAACAAAGCAGGTAGTCATGCGTGTTGGCAACAAACACCGAGGAGACCGTATCGCCGTCCTTGAGATCGGTGCCGATGATCCCCTTGCCACCGCGGTTCTGTGCGGAGAACGTCGACAGCGGCATCCGCTTGATGTAATCATCCTCGGACATGGCGACGACGATATCCTCCTCTGGGATGAGATCCTCGTGAGCGACGGTGTCGGTATCTTCGATAAAGGAGGTGCGTCGCTCGTCGTCGTATTCGTCTTTGATTTCGAGTAGTTCCGATTCGATGACACCGAGTAGTTCGCTCTCGTTGTGCAGAATCTCTTCGAGTCGCTCGATGCGGGCCTGCACCGCCCCATACTCGTCTTTGATCGCCTGGGCCTCCATCGATGTCAGCGACCCAAGCTGCATCGAGACGATGTGAGTGACCTGTTCCGCCGAGAAGTCGAACTGCTCACGCAGCGCAGCCTTCGCGGCGTCACGATCGTCGGCGTCTTGGATCGTCTCAACGACAGCGTCGACGTTGTTGAGCGCGGTCAGCCGCCCCTCGAGAATGTGGGCGCGATCCTCGGCCTCGTCGAGTTCGTACTGTGAACGTCGGCGGACGACCTCACGGCGGTGATCGAGGTAGTGTTGAATCGTCTCCCGCAGGTCGAGTACCTGTGGCGCGCCATCGACCAAGGCGAGGTTGATGACGCCGAAGGTTGATTCCAGATGGCTCTCCAGTAGTTGATTTTTGACCACATCAGCCATCGCGTCGCGTTTAAGATCGATGACGACCCGGATCCCGTCGCGGTCGGATTCGTCGCGGAGATCACGAATCCCCTCAAGTTTACCCTCGTTGACATCGTCGGCGATCCGTTCGACAAGACGGGCTTTGTTCTCTTGGAACGGGAGTTCGGTAATGACGATTCGACCGTCCTCGTCGTCGACCTCAAACTCGGCGCGAACGCGAACACGACCGCGGCCGGTCTTGTACGCCGAGTGGACGCCGCCCCGGCCGACGATGTTGGCACCGGTTGGGAAATCCGGCCCCTTGACGTGCTCCATCAGATCCTCGACGGTCGCCTCGGGGTTGTTGATGAGATGGACGGTCGCATCGATCACCTCACCGAGGTTGTGCGGCGGAATGTTTGTCGACATCCCGACAGCGATCCCGGAAGAGCCGTTGACCAGCAGATTGGGGAACGCCGACGGCAACACGTCGGGTTCCTGCAGGCGGTCGTCGTAGTTCGCGCTGAAGTCGACGGTGTCCTTGTCGATGTCGGCCAGCAACTCCTCGGCGATGGGGGCCATGCGGGCCTCCGTGTAGCGCATCGCCGCCGGTGGATCGCCGTCGACGGAGCCGAAGTTGCCTTGGCCGTCGACAAGTGGGTACCGCATCGAGAAATCCTGTGCCATCCGGGCGAGGGTATCGTAGATCGCGCTATCACCGTGCGGGTGGAAATCACCCATCGTCTCGCCGACGATCGAGGAGCTCTTGCGGTGGGCTGAGCCAGCCGACACGCCAGCCTCATGCATCGCATACAGGATACGGCGATGGACGGGTTTGAGCCCGTCACGAACGTCCGGTAGTGCGCGCCCGGCGATGACTGACATCGCATAATCGATGTAGGACTGCTCCATCTCGTCTTCGATCCGGGCGGTTTCGATGCGTGCGGCGTCTACGTCTGAATTCTCAGGTAGATCTGTGCTCATTAGATATCAACCCATTCGGCGTCGGTCGCATGCTCTTTGATAAACTGTTTCCGTGGTTCGACGGCGTCGCCCATCAGTACCGAAAACATCCGGTCGGCCGCCGCCGCGTCCTCGATGGTGATCCGTTTCAGAATGCGGTTTTCGGGATCCATCGTTGTCTCCCACAGTTGGTCAGGATTCATCTCTCCAAGGCCTTTGAAGCGTTGCACCTGTGTGGGATTCCCGTTGCACTTCTCTTCGACGATCCGGTCGCGGTCGGCCTCGGTCATCGCATCGTAGGTGTTGCCACGGTACCGAACCCGATACAGCGGTGGTTGTGCGGCATACACGTAACCAGCTTCAATCAACGGGCGCATATGGCGGTATAGCAGGGTTAAGAGGAGGGTTCTGATATGGGCCCCGTCAACGTCGGCGTCGGTATTGTGGGCACAGAGGCCGCCCATGCCGGCAATGAAGTTCTCGTCACTCTCGACCGAGAAGTCGTAGACGTACTCGCTGGACGGCTCGACTTCCGATACCTCTCTCACCGAGAGCGCGACAAGGTCATCGGAGATCTCACGGTATCGTCTCGCGCCCGGATTGTTGTGGCCTTCATTAACTTTCGGCACGAGTGCGTCGCCGTTACGGTGGGGTTCCCATACGTCACGAATCCGGCTGAGATCAGCGCGCGCTGCGACCGTGACGGTGTGTTGCTCCGCGTTTGTCTCGTAGCCGGCATTGAGAGCCGACGGCGGTGTGGTGGAGTGAGAACCCATAACGCCCTGTGCGGAAAGCAGATACATGAGACCACTGGCGAGATCGCGTGAACAAGTCGTCCACGCGATCCGACTCTCGTTGACGGCCCCGTCGCCGTGCAGATATCCGCGGAGGAACGCCTGCTGGCATGACGACGAAACGTCGAAAACCAGATCCGGAACCGATTTTTCGACTGCCGTTTCGCCATCGAAGCCGAAGACGTATTCCCAGGCGAGGGCCGCGGCGCGGTTGACGAGTTTGACCTCGTCAACGCGGTCGTCGGCCTCGCTGTGTTTGGCCGGTATCCCGAAGACCGCCTCGAACGCATCGATGTAGCGATCCCGTAGCGACTCGTTGGTATTACCAATCGCCAGCCGAACCCCGTTGCGCGGCGAACTCGATCCGTCGGCCGCATAGATGCCGAACAGCTCACAGAGCGTCTCGTCGATTTCGACGTAGCGGTCGATCCCGTGATCAGCGTAATGTTCCGGTGTCAACTCAACGTGGGCATCCTCGGGGATGTCGTCGAGATCCGACTCCTCAAGATCGCTGATCCGAACGTAGTCACGAACGCGATTGGTCGGCGCACTCTCGTATTGGTTGTTCCAACGCTGGTCGAGCAAGGAGTCGTCAACGGTTACCTCGCCTATGGCTGCGGCGGGCGACACGCCGACTGCCTCACAGTAGGCCTCGAAGTTCGACACCGTCGGCCGCGAGTTACCGCGCTCCCACTGCGAGACCGTAATCGGCTGGGAGACGCCGACGGCATCACACACGTCCTGCTGTGTCAGTCCTGCATCGGTTCGTTCGGAACGGAGCTGTGAGCGAACCGACTCCGGGATCTCGACGCGCGGCTCCGCACGGGCGACGGCCCCGCCGTCGGTGGCGTACTCCGCGCGAACCTGCTGTTTGAACATCTCTTCGATCCCTTCACCACGGGCATAGAGTTCTGAGTCCAGTTCGTCCTGTCGGGCGACGAGTTCGGCCAGCAGGTCGATCCGGTCGCCATCGCGGTCGCCGGAGACGGGGATCGACCGTGGGGCGACGACCTCGTCGCCCGGTTCGATCTCGTCGCCGCTTGCCAGCTGAATCTCTCCGTCGCGGTGGACGAACACGCTGTGGGAGGCAGTGACTTTCAGATTCCGTCCATAGCGCGTTTCGATCTCGTAGAGCGGCTCATCGATCTCATGGCGGATGACCTGATCAATCGGCCGGAACTTAGTTCGGTTGTCGTCGCGGCCGAAACAGAGCACCTCGTACTCCTCGTAGCCCTCGCCGTCGGCATCGATCACACCGTCGATGAACGGGCCGATCTCGACGAATCGAGTGTTGCCGTCGCCGTCGCGGACGAAACCGTGTTCCTCGCCGTCGACGCTCATCAGGATGATCTTCTGATACCGTGTCTCCTCGATATCGAACTCCTCGCCGACACCCGCGCCGATCGCGGTGATCAGCGCGCGGATCTCGTTGTTTTCGAGAATCCGATCAAGCCGGTGTTTTTCGACATTGAGGATCTTGCCTTTGATCGGGAGAATCGCCTGATTGTGGCGGTCGCGGCCCTGTTTTGCCGAGCCGCCGGCGGAGTCGCCCTCGACGACGAACAGTTCGCTTTCGGTTGGATCGCGCGTCTGGCAGTCGGCGAGTTTGCCGGGGAGGGCAGTCGACTCCAGTGCTGATTTCCGGCGGGTTAGCTCCTCGGCTTGCTTGGCCGCCTTACGAGCGCGCGCCGCCTCGGCGGCTTTTGCCACGACGGCTTCACCGGTATCAGGGTTTTCTTCGAGATACGTTCGGAGGTGTTCGTGAGTCGCACTTTCGACGATCCCGCGTACCTCGCTGTTGCCGAGCTTGGTCTTTGTCTGGCCCTCGAACTGCGGATCGGGATGTTTGACCGACACGACCGCGGTGAGACCCTCGCGGACATCTTCGCCTTTGAGGTTTTCATCAAGATCGGTCGTTAGATTGTGGTCGTTTGCGTAATCGTTGACAACCCGGGTGAGTGCGGTCTTAAAACCGGTGAGGTGGGTGCCACCCTCGCGGGTATTGATGTTGTTGGCGAAGGCATGAATCGAGCCTTGCAGCTCGTCGGTTGCCTGAATGGCGATCTCGACGGCGATGTTGTCTTCCTCGTCGTCGAGGTAGATGACCTCCTCGTGGATCGGGGTTTTTGTCTCGTTGAGATAATGGACGAACTCCTTGATACCGCCATCATACAGAAAGACATCTTCCTCGTCGTTGCGGTCGTCGGTGAGGGTGATCTTGACGCCAGAGTTGAGAAAAGCGAGTTCGCGAAGGCGGTTCGCCAGTGTTGAGTAGGTGAATTCGGTCGTCTCGAAGATATCCTCGTCAGGCCAAAAGCGGATCTGTGTGCCGGTCTCTTCGTCGGGTTCCAGTGACCGAACCTGCTGGAAGGCGTCAGGTTCGGGCTCGCCGCGATCGAAGCTGTGTGTCCAAAGAGAGCCATCGCGGCGTACCTCGACTTCGAGCGATTTGGCGAGAGCGTTGACAACGCTGACGCCGACGCCGTGGAGGCCACCGGAGACCTGATAGGATTTGTTGTCGAACTTCCCACCGGCGTGGAGGACGGTCATGATGACCTCGACAGCCGGCCGATCGTACTCCTCGTGGGTGTCAACCGGGATCCCGCGACCGTCGTCGGCGACCGAGACGGAGCCATCGTCGTGGATCGTCACCTCGATGTGGTCACAGTAGCCCGCCAACGCCTCGTCGATCGAGTTGTCGACGACCTCATAAACAAGATGGTGGAGCCCACGGCCGTCGGTCGAGCCGATATACATCGCCGGCCGTTTGCGGACAGCCTGTAAGCCCTCTAAGACTTGAATTTGTCCGGCTCCGTAGTCGGTTTCGTCTGCCATAGAACTACTCAACTGTAGTAGACCACGGGGCATAAAGCTCCCGCACGCGCGGGCGCGAACGCTGACCCGACACTGAGAGCGCGCAGGGATAGAGGTTATACTCTCCCCCGAAAAAAGACCTCATAGCATGACCTCATTTCAGGCGGAACTCGGTGCCGACGAAGGGATCGCCGAGGAGTTGGCGAAAGGCCAACGCGAGATCTCTATCGCCGAGTTCTTCGAAAAGAACAAGCACATGCTCGGCTTCGACTCCGGTGCCCGCGGGCTGGTTACCGCGGTCAAGGAGGCCGTCGACAACGCCTTAGACGCCACCGAGGAAGCCGGGATCAAACCCGACATCTACGTTGAGATCACCGAGGTCGGCGACTACTACCGCGTCATCGTCGAGGACAACGGCCCCGGAATTACGAAAGACCAAGTCCCGAAGATTTTCGGCAAACTGCTGTACGGCTCGCGGTTCCATGCCCGTGAGCAAAACCGCGGTCAACAGGGGATTGGTATCTCGGCGGCCGTTCTCTACTCACAGCTGACCAGCGGCAAACCCGCCAAGATCACCAGCCGAACACAGGAGTCTGATCAGGCCGAATACTTCGAGCTCATCATTGACACCGACACCAACGAGCCTGAAATACGGGATTCGGAGACAACAACGTGGGATCGTACCCACGGCACCCGCATCGAACTGGAGATGGAGGCCAACATGCGGGCCCGCCAGCAGCTCCACCAGTACATCAAAAACACCGCCGTTGTCAACCCTCACGCCCGGATTGAACTGCGGGAGCCTGGCCTCGACGAGCCGCTCAAATTCGAGCGCGGCACCGACCAACTCCCGGCCGAGACAAGCGAGATTCGCCCGCACCCCCACGGCGTCGAACTCGGGACGCTGATCAAGATGGTCGACGCGACCGAATCCTACTCTGTCTCCGGGTTTTTACAAGAAGAGTTCACCCGGGTCGGGAAGAAAACCGCCGACAAGGTGCTCGATAGCTTCCGCGACCGCCACGTTGGTCGGGAGCTCGCGTGGCCGACCCCAGCAGCCGGCGTCGACACCAAGGGCGCGGTCACCGAGGCTGTCTCGAACAAGGGTGCTGAGGCAACTGAGGCGTTCGCCGAGGCGATCGAATCGGCGCTACGCGGCCGGGATCGCACGGCGTACAGCGAGTTGGAGGAGATCGTCACCGAGATCGCCGACAATGTTGAGGCCGACACCGGCCGCACCTTCGGAGCGACGGTCAGGAAAAACGCCGTCGACGCCGCATGGGGCGAACTCACCGCCTTCGATGACGATGAGACGACAAACGGCGATGAACCGGGCCGCGACCACCTCACACCCGGGTTGTATGGGCTCGTTGACAACGCTACAAGCAGCCGAAAGGACGACGAAACCGTCCAAGCCCTCGCCGAGCGATTGGCTCGCCGTGCCGATGGGCTCGGCGACGACGATGACAGACGGTTCCGAGTGACATACGACGACCTGTCGGCGATGGTTGCGGCGGCCGCCGATGCGACCGTCGAGTACGACGACGTGACCCTCGGCGAGACCGCCCGCGAGAAGATCACCGACGCGCTGTGGACGGCCGCCCAAACGGTTCCCGACGAGGTACCGAAGATCAGCGCGATCGACGGTGACCGCGATACGGCCAGCAAACTCTTGGAGGCGATGCGGGCGACCGACATCCTCGCGCCGCCGACCGACTGCCTCTCGCCGATCACCGCCGACCTCGTCGAGGCCGGGCTTCGAAAGGAGTACGACGCCGACTTTTACGCTGCAGCAACGCGAGATGCCGAGGTTCATGGCGGTGACCCGTTTATCGTCGAAGCCGGCATCGCCTACGGCGACGATCTCCGGTCGGAGGGTACAATCGACCTCCTGCGATTTGCCAACCGCGTCCCGCTGGTCTACCAACAAGGTGCCTGTAGCTCGACAGATGCGGTCAAAGGGATCGGCTGGCGGAACTACGGGCTTGACCAACCCGGCGGAAGCGGCCTGCCGAACGGGCCGGCCGTCTTGATGATCCACGTCGCCTCAACGAATGTGCCGTTCACCAGCGAATCGAAGGACGCGATCGCCAATATTCCGGAGATCGAAGACGAAATCGAGCTGGCGATCCGGGAGGCCGCCCGCGAACTCAAATCCTATCTCAACAAGCGACGTTCCCTTGAGAAACGCCAGCAGAAACAGAGCGTCCTCAGCCAGATCCTTCCGGAGATGGCCGACAAGGTCGCGGAGGTGACCGACCAGAAGCGACCGAACATCGACGCCGCGATGGGCCGGATCATGAACAATCTCTGTATCGACCGCGAGATCGACGACAGCACTGTGACGCTCCACGTGGAGAACTACTCTGATCGCGCTGAAACACCCGAGATCACGGAGATCGTCTCGGTCGAGCCAAGCGATGTCGAGGGCGACGGAGCCGATGTCGTCGACCTCGACGGCGAGTGGTTCATTCGGTGGTCGCCGTCGCTGTCGGCCGGCGAAGAAACGAAACTCAGCTACACTGTTGGCGACGACGCGGACTTCGATATCACCGTCGATGGCGTCGAAACCGAGAAGCTGACCCTAAATGCCTGAACTACAACCAGACCCATGAGCACGAAACTCAACGAAGAACGCGCCCGCGAACAGCTTATCGACCTTGCCGCGGAGTTTTACGACCAGTTTGCCGGCGGCGACATCCCACAGATGACGCTGCCAACCCGGACGAAAAGCAACATCGAGTACGACCCCGACTCTGGGGTCTGGGTCTATGGTGATCGCACATCGACCCGCAGCGCGAACTCCGTCCGTGGTGCCCGCAAGCTGCTGAAAGCCATCTACACCATCGAGTTCCTCGCCGAGCAACTCGATCAGGGTCGCTCCTCGACGCTGCGTGAACTCTACTACCTCTCGGAGTCGTGGGACAACGAGGAAGCCCATTTCTCCGATCAGGATGAGTCCAATCAGCTGATCGAGGATCTTGAGATCGTCTCGGAGGTCACCCGCGAGGACTTCCACATGCGCCCGGAGGAGTCGGGCGCGACGCTGATGGGGCCGCTGGAGTTGCGCGAACAGACCCGCCGCGGCGAACGCGAGATTCACTGTCAGAAGGATGTCGGCGAGGGCGGCTACCAGATCCCGAACAACCCCGACACCATCGAGTTTCTCGATGCTGACATCGACTTTGTCCTCTGTGTCGAGACCGGCGGCATGCGCGACCGACTGATCGAAAACGGGTTCGACGAGCAGTACAACTGTCTTGTCGTCCATCTCAAGGGCCAGCCCGCCAGAGCGACCCGCCGGATCACCAAACGGCTCCACGACGAACTTGACCTGCCCGTTGTGGTCTTCTGTGACGGCGACCCGTGGTCGTACCGGATCTACGGCTCGGTCGCCTACGGCTCGATCAAATCCGCCCACCTCTCGGAACATCTCGCCACGCCGGAAGCGCGCTACGTCGGCATCCAGCCGACAGATATCGTCGAGTACGATCTGCCGACCGATCCACTGGCTGATTCCGATATCAACGCCCTCGAATCCGAACTCACCGATCCACGCTTCCAGACCGACTACTGGGAAGAACAGATCGAACTCCAACTCGACATCGGCAAAAAGGCCGAACAGCAGTCGCTGGCGGCCAACGGACTTGACTTCGTGACCGAAACCTACCTTCCGGAACGACTCGAACAAATGGGCGTCGTATAACCGTTTCACCAGTTACCTATTATATAAATACGATATCTTGTTTAAACATCGACAGCAATCGGCATTATTTTATTCTTGCTGTTTGCACTACAGGTAATGCCTGCATCGATCCGCGTCCTCTATATCGGTGATGTGACGGCTGGATCGACATCGTCGCCGCTGGCCGATCGCGATCCGTTCGATGTGGTATCGACCGACAGCGTAGCCGAGGGCTGTGCGTGGCTGTCGGCAAACGCGGCTGACTGTATTGTTCTCAGCCATCGGGTGGTTACCGAAGCCGCTAACACAGCGTTGAACCGATTGTGGAACGCCGCCCCTGGGTGTCCGAGACTGCTTGCACCACCGCCGGTCGTTGTCGAAGGCGAGGATGCTGCAACCACCGGCGACGAGGATGACCTCCCCCCAAACCACACGATGACATTGGCAGAGCGGATCCATGCCGTCGTCAACGGTACAGCAACGACCGACCGTGTCACGCCGACTCACGAGGACACAGACACGCAGACCCCAAACGATCACCGTCACAAACCGGTAGACGATAACGGGACAACACATGACGACAAGTCGGGGGCGGCTACTCCTGTCCCCGCATATCGATCGCTTATCGAGGATGTGTTAGCTATCTCATCCGTCGGTATCTTCGTTCTCGACGATGATTTTTCGGTCGTCTGGGTTAACGACGGCATCGAGGAGTATTTTGGCGTCGATCGTGAGGAAATTCTCCGAAAGGATAAGCGACGGCTGATCAGTACCGAGCTCAAACACATCTTTGCCGAGCCGGATCGGTTTGCCGAGACTGTCTGTGCCACCTACGATGACAACACATACGCCGAGCAGTTCACCTGCCATGTCGTCGGCGACGACAGCCGCGATGATCGGTGGCTCGAACACTCCAGTTACCCGATTCCGGACGGCCCATACGCCGGCGGCCGGATCGAACACTACGTCGATATCACCGAGCAGCGAGCGACACAGCAGCGGCTTGAGGCCCAAAATGAGCGGCTTGCAGAGTTCGCCAGCATCGCCAGCCATGACCTCCGAAACCCACTACACGTGGTTGGGAGCTCACTGGAGTTGGCCGAGGAGACAGGCGAGGCTGAGCACTTCGAGCGCGCTGAGCGGGCTGTCGACCGGATGGAACAGTTGATCGACGATCTACTGGTCTTGGCCACACAGGGCGAAGAGGTCGACGATGCCGAGGCGGTCAGTCTTGAGACGGTCGCCCGCGAGTGTTGGGCGCACCTATCAACCGAGTCGGCAAGCCTGAACGTTGAGACAGCGCGCACATTCACCGCCGACCGGAGCCGACTCCGCCAGCTGCTTGAAAACCTCTTTCGCAACAGTGTCGACCACGCCGATGTCGCGGTGACGATCACGGTCGGCGACTGTGATGGCGGCTTTTTTGTTGCCGACAACGGCCCTGGAGTGCCAGCCGACGACCGCGAGGCGATCCTTGAGCGGGGCCACACGACACGCCGTGAGGGAACCGGCTTGGGGCTCTACATCGTCAGTGAAATCGCGGCTGCACACGGGTGGGGCGTGGAGGTTGCTGACAGCAAGACCGGTGGGTTCCGCATCGAGATTACTGGTGTCGAATGACAGCGCGGTCAGCGGACGCCGCGGCGGGTCGCTACTCGTAGCGCCACTCGTCGGTCGCCTGCTCGTAGTCAAGCAGTTCCGCGTCGTCGAAAAACACCGCGATCTCATCCTCATTTGCGCCCTCATCCTCGTGGTCTGAGGCGTGGATCACGTTGCGACCCAGATCAAGGCCGTAGTCGCCACGGATCGTCCCCGGCGCAGCTTCGGCGGGATCGGTTGCGCCGACCATCCGACGCACCTGCCGGGTCGCATCTTTCCCCTCCCAGACCATCGCAAAGACCGGGCCGGAGGTGATGAACTCGATCAAGCCCTCAAAGAAGGGTTTGCCTTCGTGTTCGCTGTAATGCGTTTTCGCACGCTCATCGTCAAGCTGGAGTGCCTTGGCTCCGACGAGCTTCAGCCCCCGCTGCTCGAACCGTGAGATGATCTCACCGATCAAGCCACGCTGGACACCGTCCGGTTTCACCATCACAAAGGTTCGCTCGTCGTAGGACATATGAAGGGTATGCTCCGTGGGGGCTTACTGTTGGCCGCCGTCGTTGCGGCCAGCCTCGGTCCATTCGAGGTCGCGGGCTTCACGACCGAGTCGGTAGTTCTTCTCAGCTTTCGAGTCCTTGAAATGGAGGATCGTGCCGTCTTTCTTGACGAACATCGTCCCCGTGCCGGGCTCGATCTCTTCGCCTGAGTAGTCACACGTTCGCGTTTCAACCATCGTTATTGGCCTCCGATTGAGTCGGCATCGCGCTGGGTCTCCCGCAGTTGGAGCACGTCGCCCTCGCGGATCGGGCCCAACACGTTGCGCGTGATGATGCGGCCCTTGTTCGAGCCTTCGCGGATGCGGCATTTGACCTGCATGGCCTCGCCGTGCATCCCGGTTTTGCCGACGACCTCGATGACCTCAGCGGCCGTCGAGTCGCCAGTTGTCTCCTCTTCTGCGCTCATGGGTGGTTAGTTGAGTTCCTCGACCTTCTCGGCGATGTCTTCGATGTCGTCGCTGGCGTCGCCGGCGCTGACAACGGCGGCCGCGGCACTGCCGACCTCGAGGCCGGCGGCGTGGCCAACGTCGTCTTGGGTCTCGACGAAGATGACCGGGATGCCCTTCTCCTCGGCGAGTTCGGGGAGGTGCATCACGATCTCTTCGGGCGAGACATCCTCGGCGACGAAGATGAGCTGGGCGTTGCCACGCTCGACTGCCTTCGTGGTCTCGTTGGTTCCTTTCTTGACGCTGCCTGTGTCTCGGGCGACCTCAAGGGCGTCAAGTGCACGCTCTTCGAGGTCGGCTGGGGTTTCGTAATTTACGTAAACTGCCATAGTTTTCCTCTCCCTATCCTCGGGCTCACACAACCTCGCCAAACGGTAGATCCCTGACGGCGAGGCGTATCATCAACCCGGATAGGCTGTACCCCGTCGTTTGCGACACCTGCATAAAAGCGCTTTCAAACCCTGTCGACCGTGTGACGGCAGACCACGGTCGGTGGCGGCGGTTTCGGCGGGTGATTTTACGCCTCGTCACGCCGGGCGAACATCACCAAGGCAATCATGGAAAAAACGACATCGCCGTCTTGGTTCGCCGTCTCGATCTGAATGTTAGCCAGCCCACGACTGTCGGTTTCGACTTCGAGTTCAAGAATCTCAGCTCGGATCGAGAGTCGATCATCCGGCCGTACCGGCTCATGCCAGCGGAGCTTATCGATTCCCTTCCCACCGAGCGTCGCGGTATCAGACAAAAAACAGTCGACGAACAGCCGCGTCGAGATTGCCGCCGTGTGGAACCCCGCGGCGATCAGACTGCCGTAGATCGACTCTTCGGCGGCGCGTTCGGGATCGGTGTGGAACCACTGAGGGTCGTACTGCTCGGCGAACTCGATAATCTCGTCTTGGGAGACCTCGTACTCCTCGCTTGTCCACTCGTCACCGACAGCCAGATCCTCGAAATAGATCGTCATTACCGAACGGTCGGCGGCAACAGGGAAGTTAGCTCCGTTTGCCGATCTCCTCACGCAGCACGTCGCTGACGGTGTCGCCGTCGGCTTTGCCGCGGAGTTCCGCCATACATTCGCCCATCAATCCGGAGAAGGCGCCCATCCCCTCCTCGGCGACTTGGTCGGCGTTGCGTTCGACGACACCGGCGATGATCTCCCGGACTTCCTCGTCGTCAACGCCGCCGAGGCCGGCTTCCTCAATGGCTGCCTCGGCTGTCAGATCGGGCTGTTCGGCAAGCACGGTCAGCACGTCGTTGACGCCCTCCTTCGCTAACTCGTCGTTGGCAACGAGATCGAAGACCGCGAGGAAGTGTACGTCGGCGATGTTCTCGACAGGTACGTCGTCGCGGCGGAGTTCGGTGACCGTGCTCTCCAGCACCGAGGCCGCGAACGTCGGGTCGATCCCGCGGTCGACGGCCTCCTCAAAAAGCGGCATCCGGCGGCCGTAGGCGACCTGCTCGGCCAGCCCGCTATCGAGACCGAATTCGGCTTGATAGCGGTCGACCTTCTCGGTCAGCAGTTCTGGTTCGTCGATCTCGCTGGGATCGGGTTCGACCGGCGGCACGTCGGTTTCGGGGTACATCCGCGCCGCGCCGGGTAGCGGGCGGAGATAGCGGGTGGTACCCTCGTCGGTCGCGTCGCGGGTTTCCTCAGGGACGCCCTCGATAGCGGTTTCGGCGCGCTCGGCAGCGGCCTCGATGGCGAGATCAGCCGTTTCAGGATCGGCAGCGACGATAGCGACGGCGTCGTCGTCGCCCGCATCGACAGCCTCGCGGAGCGCGGCAACCTCATCGTCGGTGACGCCGTAGGCCGGCAGTTCGTCGGTGTGGAAGATGCCGCCTGCGCCGTTGCGCTTGGCGTGATCCGAAAGTTCAGTGCCGAGCCGCCGGTCGGGCTGGATCTCACGGCCAACAAGCCCGTCGAAGCCGTACAGCGGGACGGCCGTCACCGTGCCGCCATCACTGAGCGCGCCGCCGATGACGCTGGAGTCAGTATCCTCGAAGACAGCCGTTACGTCTTGGGTTTCGCCAACGCTGGCCTCGCGTGCTTGGAGTTCCTCAGCGATGTCAACGAGTTCCGATTGGCGACCCACCTCCAGCCGGACGATCTCGTCGATCTGATCGAGGGCCTGAACCCCTTTGATCTCGACACGCGCGCCTTCCTCGATTGAGACATTGACATCTTGCCGAATTGTGCCGAGGCCACGTTTGACCGTGCCGGTCGAGCGCAGCAGCATCCCGATCCGTTTGGCGGCCTCCTTGGCCTGTTCGGGGCTGCGGATGTCCGGCCCGGTACCGATCTCGACAAGCGGGATACCGAGCCGGTCGAGGCTATAGCGGACGCCGCCGTCGTACTCTGCGACGCGCTGGGCGGACTCCTCTTCGAGCAGCAGATCGACGATCGAGACCGGCCCCTCGCTGGTTTCGATCTCGCCTGCTTGACCGAGTAGCATCGACCGCTGGAAACCCGACGTATTCGAGCCGTCGATGACGAGCTTCCGCATGACATGGAGCTGATCGACGATCTCCATATCCAGCAGCGAGGCGATCTGCATTGCGACATCGAGGGCTTCGGCGTCGACCTCGGTTGGGGGTTCGTCGTCCTCCTCAACGAGACAAGTCGAGTCGTAGGCGAGATACTCGAACTCCCGGTCGACGCGGCTCTCTTCGAGGGCGGCGTCGTCGAGTTCGCCGAGTTCGCTTTTGGTGGGGTGGAGGAAGCGCGTGATCGTTCGCTCGGCGTCCGCAGGTTCGCGGCGGTCAGTCGGCGACTCACAGAACAGTTTGGTCTCGGTGTCGAGCTGTTGGTGGATTTCGAGGCCGGCGACCAAGCCGAGGGCCTCGTAGTCGTAGGCGTCGGAACTCATTGATGTGGTGTGTGCGACGGGAGCCTAAAAAGGTGCAGATGCGACGACCGCCCGGTCGACAGCAGCGGCCGGCAGCTGTGGTCTGCGACCATTGGATCGATTCGACGAATCCGAGCCATCGCTTGTAGTCATCGATGGTCATGTTGTGGGCCTCCTCGCCGTAGTCGGGGCGGTATACCCCATCGAGCGCGTTGCGTGCGCGACTCAGTCCGATAATCTCCTCGGCCAGTGCCTCTGCGGTCGCCTCGCTGAGTGGCTCCTCGGTTTTGAGTCGCTCGATGCGCTCGGTGCGCTTGGTTTTGAGCCGGCGTTTCGCTGTCGACACCAGATCCTTGGTGCCCGGCGGGATCTCGGGGAGGTTCCGCGTCTCGATCAGAAATTCGTGGAGATCGATCTCGGTGCCCTCGGTGGTGATTGTCTCGGGTGTTTTCGCCCCGATGGTCGCGCTCTGTCGGTTGACGCGTTCGAGCAACGCCGCTCGGGTGGCCTCGTCGATCGGCTCGCCGTCCGGGGGGTCATCCATGTGTGACCAGTTGTGAACACATGCTCCGACCGCTTACTGGTAGCGATCTGCCGCTGTCGACGACACCACAGGGGGTGGACACGCGGTGCGACCTGGGGTCGTGTGAGACTCCCGCGTGGCGGCTCCGAAAGAACAACCCTTAAAAACAGCAACCGACTGCACATGGATATGGCTGGAACTATCGAAGTACTCGTCCCGGGCGGGCAGGCCAACCCCGGCCCGCCGCTCGGGCCGGAACTCGGCCCGACGCCGGTGGACGTGCAGGCTGTCGTACAGACGATCAACGACGAAACCGACGCCTTCGACGGGATGGAAGTCCCGATCACCGTCGACTACGAGGACGACGGCTCCTTCGAGATCGATGTCGGTGTCCCGCCGACGTCGGAGCTCATCAAGGATGAGGCCGGTTTCGACACCGGCAGCGGCGAACCCCATGAGGACTTCGTCGCCGACATGTCCGTCGAACAGGTCAAAAAGGTCGCCGAGCAGAAGTCGACGGATCTGCTCTCCTACGACGTGAAAAACGCCGCCAAGGAGGTCAGCGGCACCTGCATGACCCTCGGTGTCACCATCGACGGCGAGGACGCCCGCACATTCAAGGAACGCGTTGACGACGGCGAGTACGACGACGTGCTCGTCGACGACGCGGAAGCGACCGCGTAATCCGGCAGGTCGGTTGTTCGGTTGCGGTGTTTCTGTTGACGACGCACAACTACAGAGTGACCGCTGTGAGCGTCTGTTGTATCACTATATCTGTAGAGTTGAGTATACCATGTGTCTCCCTGACAATGGCCATGTGACCGACTCACAGACGCTGAAATCTGCTTCGACGGGCTTTTAGGCGTCATCCGACTCTCTCCGATGAGACAGGCCTCGCCTGTGTCACTGACCCGTAGGAGCATTCCTGCGTACTACGGAGGTGAATAATGGCAGACGATACGATAGTACAAGCAGTTTCGCGCGCCCTCGACGAGTCTCCACCACGGAACTTCGGTGAGACCGTCGATCTCGCGGTGAATCTGCGTGATCTAGACCTAGACGACCCATCGAATCGCGTCGACGAGAGCATCGTGCTCCCGTCCGGCACCGGCCAAGAGACACAGATCGTTGTGTTTGCGGAGGGCGAAACCGCCCTTCGGGCCGAGGATGTTGCCGACGAGGTGCTGTCGGGGGACGACCTCGAAGACCTCGGCGACGATGACGACGACGCCAAAGACCTCGCCGACGACACCGACTTCTTCGTCGCCGAGGCCAGTCTGATGCAGGACATCGGCCGCTACCTCGGAACCGTTCTCGGGCCACGAGGAAAGATGCCGACGCCACTGCAGCCAGACGACGACGTCGTCGAAACAGTCAACCGAATGAAAAACACGGTGCAGCTTCGCTCCGGCGACCGACGCACGTTCCACACGCGCGTGGGAGCCGACGACATGGACGCCGAGGAGATCGCCGACAACATCGACGTGATCATCCGGCGTCTCGAAGCTGACCTCGAAAAAGGGCCGCTGAACCTCGATACCATCTACGTGAAAACGACGATGGGGCCCGCTGTTGAGGTGGACGCATGAGCCAAAGCGAGTCCGTCCGTAAGACTGAGACCATCCCACAGTGGAAACAGGATGAGGTCGACGAGCTAACCGACTTCATCGAGCGGTATGCCTCGGTCGGGATCGTCAGCGTCGAGGGCATCCCGAGCCGACAGCTCCAGTCCATGCGGCGGGAGCTCCACGGCAGCGCGGAAGTTCGGATGAGCCGCAACACGCTCGTCGTACGGGCTCTTGAGGCCGTCAGCGACGGCGTCGAGCAGCTCACCGAGCATGTCGCCGGCCAGATCGCCCTGATCGGCACCAACGACAACCCCTTCGCGCTGTTCCAGCAGCTAGAAAGCTCAAAGACCCCGGCCCCGATCAGCGCGGGCGAGGTCGCGCCCAACGATATCGTCATCCCCGAGGGTGACACGGGCGTCGACCCGGGGCCCTTTGTCGGCGAACTCCAGCAGATCGGTGCCGACGCCCGGATCGAGGAAGGCTCAATTCAGGTGCTGTCGGACAGTACCGTGCTCTCGGCCGGCGAGACCGTCGACGCCGACCTCGAAAACGTGCTGAGCGAACTCGGTATCGAGCCGAAAGAGGTCGGTCTCGATCTCAAGAGCGTGTACTCCGAAGGCGTACTCTTCGCGCCTGAGGAACTCGAGATCGATGTCGACGACTACCGCGCGGATATCCAGTCGGCCGCCGCGGCCGCCCGGAACCTCTCGGTCAACGCCGCGTATCCGACGACCCAGACCGCGCCGACGCTCATCGCCACGGCGACCGGCGAGGCCAAATCGGTGGCCCTCGCCGCCGCCGTCGAGAGCCCGGACGTGGTCGACGACCTCATCGGCAAGGCCGACGCACAAGTTCGCGCGCTTGCCGGCCAGATCGACGATCCGGAGGCTCTCCCCGAGGAGCTCCGTGAGCTTGACGACGCCGAGGAAGCCGACGAGGCTGACGACGGCGAGGCCGAGGAGGCCGAGACAGACGACGCACAGACTGACGACGAAACTGAAGCCGAGGCCGATGACGGCGACGACGACACCGACGCCGGTGCCGGGCTCGATATGCTCTAACAAGCGGAGATTACACCAATGGAATACGTTTACACAGCACTCACCCTGAACGAAGCAGACGCAGAGATCACCGAAGACAACATCACCGCCGTCCTCGAGGCCGCGGGCGTCGATGTCGAGGAGTCACGAGTTAAGGCACTCGTCGCCGCGCTCGAAGACGTCGACATCGAGGAAGCCGTTGAAACCGCGGCCGCAGCCCCCGCGGCCGGTGGGGCCGCTGGCGGCGCGTCGGCTGACGCCGGTGGAGCCGACGAGGCCGACGGCGACGACGCTGACGAAGCGGAAGCTGACGACGGCGACGACGCCGACGTGCCGGACGACGCCGGTGACGACGACGAGGAAGCCGACGGCGAGGGCCTCGGCAACCTCTTCGGCTGAATCGCGGTTAGCCAGCAGTTCCCTGTTTTTTTGCGACGGCATCCGGACAGCGATAGCGCCTGGATCATGCTTGGGCAGCCTGTCGCCCGGAGGTTTAACCCCGAAGCCGCGGCCAGCCAATCCGATGGGAGTCGCAGTTGGTTTCGATCCGGGACTGACGGCGGGTGTCGTCGCCTTCGCGGTTGGCGGTGTCGCTCTTGGCACCTGTAGCGGACTGGTTCCCGGACTGCACGCCAACAACTTCGCGATTCTGCTGGCGGCGGCCGCGCCGTCGATCCCGGCTGATCCGTTGTTGCTCGGCGTCGCCATGCTCGCGGCGGGCGTCGTCCACACGTTTCTCGACGTTGTCCCCGCGCTCACGCTCGGGGTGCCCGACGCGTCGATGGCGATCGCCGCGTTGCCGGGGCACCGACTCGTGTTGGCGGGTCGTGGCCGGGAAGCCCTCCGACTGTCGGCGGTCGGGAGCGCGCTGGCTGTCGCGATCGCCCTGCCGCTCGCGCCGCCGATTACGTGGCTCATGATGTCGTGGTATTCGACGATCACCGCCCATCTCACGCTCGTGTTGGTGGCTGTCGTCGTGTTTCTCCTGTTGACCGAGTCGTCGCTTCAGGGGGTTCTCGGTGGGCTGTTTGCGTTCGGGTTGGCGGCCGCGTTGGGCTGGGCAACGCTTGATGTCCGGCCGGCCGCGCCACTGGATGCCGGCAGTATGTTGACACCACTGCTCACCGGGTTGTTCGGCGCGCCGATCCTCCTGGATGCGATGGGTGGCGGTGGGGTGCCGCCGCAGGCCGACGCAAAGTTAGCGATGCCGGGCCGTGAGTTGGGGTTGACCGCGGGGGCGGGCTCGCTGGCCGGCGCGCTCGTCGGCTATCTGCCGGGGGTGTCGGCGGCGATCGCCTCGGTGATCGCGCTGCCGGCGGTGCCGAACGCCGATCCCGATCGGGGGTTCATCGTCGCCACCAGCGGGGCCAGCACAGCAAACACCGTCTTCGCGCTGTGTGCGTTGCTTGCGCTCGGAACCCCGCGAACCGGCGTGATGGTGGCGATGGATACCACCGGCGTGCCGCTGACCCTCCCGGTGTTGCTGACGGCCGTCATCATCGGTGCGGCGTGTGGGTTCTTGCTCGTGGTTGGAGTCGGCGACCGGTATCTCCGGACGGTCGGGAATCTGAACTACACGGTCGTTTCTAGTGGTGTGTTTGCGCTGCTGATCGGGTTGTCGTTTGTGTTCACCGGTTGGGTCGGTGTCGGGGTCTTTCTGGTCGCCACACTCGTTGGGTTGGTGCCGCCACGGTTTGGGGCCCGCCGCGTCCATCTCATGGGGGTGTTGATCGGCCCGCTACTGCTGTGAGCCGCCGTGTGATACGCCGGCACAGCACGTTCCTCACCGACGGCAGGGCGGTCGTGACGAGCCGAAAGACAATGGTTAAAACCCGCGCGGTGATCCCTATGGGTATGAGCGAGACCCAACAGGAAGCCGAGAGCCAGTGTGTCTCCTGTGGCATCAAGGTCGCAGCGATGAACGCTGCGGCGTTTGACTGTCCGGAGTGTGGCACCGAGATCCACCGCTGTCCGACCTGCCGCAAGCAGAGCAACCTCTATGAGTGTCCCGACTGCGGCTTCCGGGGGCCATAACGATGGGCAAGGTCGCCGCCAACATGAAGATCATGCCGCAGAGCCCGGAGATTGATCTCGACGAGCTCCAAGAGCGGCTCGAAGCGTCACTCCCTGAGGGAGCCCAGATCAACGGCTTCGAGCGTGACGATGTCGCCTTCGGCCTCGTTGCCCTGCTGCCGACCGTGATCGTCGCCGACGACGCCGGTGGTACCGAGGTCGTCGAGGACGCATTCGCCGATGTTGAGGGCGTTGAAAGCGTCTCCGTTGAGGACGTCGGCCGAATCTAAGCCGTCGGGGGTCGATTGTCTCGATCACTGGTCGTCGCACCGAGCCGATACCGACTGGTCTGAGGTGTGTTGTACGTATCCTGCAAACTTATATGCTGCCAGCGATAACAACAGATGAATCAAAATGGCCAATTCACTTGCGGAAATGCTCCGATCCGATATGGAATGCGAAGGCTTGCTTGAGTGTTTTCACGGGCTCAAGGAGCTCGATAAGCGATGTTTTCGGGAACTCGTCGACGCCGAGACCGCGGTGACGATCGATGACCTCTCCGACCATGTCGACCGCGAACGGTCGACGGTCTACCGCTCGGTACAGCGGCTGCTCAACGCCGGGCTGATTCAAAAAGAGCAGATCAACTACGACCAAGGCGGCTACTACCACGTTTACAAGCCGGCTGACCCCGGTGCGATCCGAGAGGATATGCAGCGACTCCTCAACGACTGGTATGCTGAGATGGGCCAGCTGATACAGGAGTTCGAGGAAAAATACAGCGACGCTGCCGACGTAACCGCCCCGGCAGAATCCTAAGCGATCCAGCAGAATCTGACTTCGCGGTCGACACCACCTACCACGTATCGAGGATTTCGACCTCAAACTCCAGCGTCCGGCCCGCGAGTTCGTGGTTGAAGTCGATCTCGACGGCGTCGTCGGTGACAGCGGTCACATCGCCGTGGAGCCCGTTTTCCGCATGGACGTGAAGCCCAACCTCGGGTGGTTGGCCGACCATCCCCTCGAAGACCTCCGGATCGTACTCTCGTAGCTTCTCGTCGTCGAACTCGCCGTATCCCTTCTCGGGTGGGATTGTCAGCGTCTCCGTTTCGCCGGCATTGAGGCCGATCACGCCCTGTGCTAACCCCTCGATGACCTCCTCATCGCCGATCTTGAACGACAGCGAGGAGTAGTCGTCTGGATCAGCGTCTTGGGCCTCGACCAGCCCATGTTCCTCGGCGACCTCGTAGCGAGAGGTATCAAAGACGCTGCCGTCGGGGAAGCGACCGATGTACTCGATGACGACCGTATCGCCAGCCTCGATTGCCATATCGGTCGTCAGCAACGAAGGCTCATAAATCCGTCAGTCGTCGGCCGACAGCGGGGCCTGAATGTCGAGCAGGGCGGCACTGCGCTCAAACAACCGGCGTGCGGCCGCCTGATCGCGAGCGGCAGCTGAGGGTTGGGTTGGCTCGCAGTCAGCAAAGTAACGACCCGACACTGACGACACGCGAGGACTGACAGCGAGATAGACCGCGGTCGCCGCGCCATCGGCCGGGGTCGGCACAAACGGGAGTCCGCCAGCGAGGCTCGCAAGATCGGACAGTGGCCCCGGCAGAAACCGCGTGAAGCCGCTGCCGGGGATCGCACCCGGGTGGAACGCATTCGAGGTGATCTCGTGCTCGGAGTGCTCCAATCGACGCGCTACCTCGAAGGCAAACTGGATATTGGCGAGTTTCGACTGCTGGTAGGCACTGAACGAGGAGTAGTCATCGACGGATTCGACGGCATCGAGGTTCAGCGACACCCCGCGGTGAGCCGCTGAGGCTGTGGTAACGATCCGGGCATCGTCTGCCAGTGTCGGCAATAACTCGGCGGTCAACAGGTACGGCCCGAGATGGTTGACGTGGAAGGTGTATTCGACGCCGATGTCGGTAAGACGGCCCTCACGGAACAGGCCGCCGGCGTTGTTGACGAGGATATCGAGGCTGTCAACCCAGTCGTCGACAGCGGTTGCCAGCGACCTGACCGCGGAGACAGCAGCAAAATCGGCTGTCTCAAAGGTCGCCTCCACACCCATCGCTGTGAGTTCGTCGACGACCGCGCGGCCGGCTTCGGCGTCGCGACCGTGTACCATCACATCGGCACCGAGCCGCCCCAACGCGAGGGCGGTCTCACGGCCGATCCCGCTGGTTGAACCGGTAACCAGCGCAGTCTGTCCCGCACAATCAACGTCGGCAACGCCAGCCTGTTCGGCAGGCTGTGTCATTCCGCACCCTCAACGAGTCGGCGGAGTTGGGCTGGCGGCACCGCCCCGCGTGCGGCGTGGCCGTCGGCGACAAACGTCGGAACACCGGTGATACCGGCCTGTTGGGCAGCTGCGAACGCGTCGGTGACCGTCTCCCGGTGGGCGTCGTCGTTGAGTGCGGCGGTAATCTCTGAGCCGTCGATGCCAACGCTTGTTGCAAGGTCGACGAGCACGTTCTCGCTCCCGATATCGCGGCCATCCTGCCAAAGGGCGGCGAAGATCGCCTCATCGAAGGCCAGCCACGTCTCATAGGGATGCTCGTTGCTGACGGAGGCGGAGGCAACCTGAGCGTCGAGTGAGTCGACCTCGGTCGCCAACTCCAGTGTCATCTCGACATCGTACTCCTGTTGGAGGCGACGCACGGACTCCTTGGCCTGCTCAAAGTAGTCATCGTCTTTGCCGTCGTCGACCGAGTGGTCGATCTCACCGTCGGCGGTTCGCTTGCCGGCCCGCAGATCGAACGGCCGCCAATCGATCCGCAGTGGCTTGTCTCGGTCAGCCTGATACCGCGACAGCGACTCGCGGCCGAGATAACAGAACGGGCAGACGTAATCCGAGTACACCGTAATCGACGCCGTGGTGGCTTCACTCATTACAGCTTATTCGATCTCAGGTCACAAAAACAACGGGTCAGGAAGCCAAACGAACAACCCTCTTGTAGGTGGCTGCGAAAACCGTTGCCGTGCTGCAGACACTACGCGAGTCCGGCCCGGGACTGCTCGTTCCCGCAGCGTGGCTCGTCGTCGCCGCGGCCCACCGTGGGATGGTCACAGCCAGATCGATCTTCATCGCGCATCTCGTGATGGTGGCGTTTATTACGTTTTTCCTTGTGACGGGCTGGGACGAGATGACCGATCGCGCCCTCCAAGGCTGGCGTGTCGTCATGGTTGTCGGCGTCGGGGTCACGCTCAGTGGGATCGCCGGCTTCCTCATCGACCCGGTGGCGACACCGCTGTGGGCGATCAGCCTCATTGGCTGGATGATCATTCCTGCGATCGGGCTGTTTTACACCGGCGCGGTACTGCCGGAGGCGACGACCATCTATGTCGCCGGTGGGACGCTCTCGATTGCTGGGCCGATCATCTACTTCCTCTCGGTTCTCGTCGGGGTCGACCTCATCGCTATCGCCGCGATCGGGGTGACCGCCGTCGGCCAAACGCTCGGCATCGGCGACGCCGTGTTGCGGTATTAACGACGTAACTCGAACTGGGACAGAGCTACAGCAAGCAGTGCCCGGCATGATGATCGCAAAAACGCGGTGGGACTGGGATCCGAACTCACTCACAGATCGAAGATCTGCTCACGGCTTCGCCGTTCGCTTTCGCGGTCGCAAGGGACTTGGCGCTGTTCGCTGCTCGAATCCCGACGACGAACGATGCGATCAGGATAATGGCGAGCACACGCGGTGCTCACCGTGTTGTTTGCGCAAAGATTCGGTGGGACTGGGATTCGAACCCAGGAGGCCAAAGGCCACCTGCTTTCAAGGCAGGCGCAATAGTCCACTCTGCCATCCCACCGCATTCGCAAGACGGCGATGGCGGGTAAAAACGGTTCTGGTCTCGCCGGTCGGTGGTCACATACGCCCTGCCAACCGAGGTATGTAATCGATTTGTATGCCACCACTGCGACGCCGTAACCCGGATCGTCGGCCTTTTGCTCGCCGGGGCAAAATAAATGATAACTGGATGGCCTCTTATCATATTGAGACGTACGGTTGTACGTCAAACCGCGGCGAGAGCCGACAGATCGAGCAGGCCCTCCGCGAGGGCGGCCACTACCCAGCAGAGGGGCCGGCGGAGGCGGATGTAGCGATCCTCAACAGCTGCACCGTTGTCGAGAAAACTGAACGGAACATGCTCAGCCGAGCCGAGGAGCTTCAAGACCAGACGGCTGACCTCATCGTCACCGGCTGTATGGCCCTCGCACAGGGCGAGGAGTTCGACGAGGCCGGTATCGACGCCCAGATCCTCCACTGGGATGAGGTGCCCGAGGCCGTACTCAACGGCGAATGTCCGACTGTCGCCCCTGACACCCAACCGATCTTAGAGGGCGAAATCGGGATCCTCCCGATCGCTCGCGGCTGTATGAGCAACTGCTCGTACTGTATTACCAAGTTTGCTACCGGCCGGGTTGACTCCCCGCCAGTCGAGGAAAATGTCGAAAAGGCCCGTGCGCTCGTCCACGCCGGGGCGAAGGAGATCCGTATCACCGGCCAAGACACCGGTGTCTACGGCTGGGATACCGGCGAGCGCAAGCTGCCCGAGCTGCTGGATCGCATCTGTACCGAGATAGACGACGAGTTTCGGGTTCGGGTTGGGATGGCCTGTCCCGGCGGCATTCACGGAATCCGCGAGGAGTTGGCCGACACCTTCGCTCGCCACGATGAGCTCTATAATTTCATCCACGCGCCTGTCCAGTCCGGGAGCGACGACGTGTTAGGGGATATGCGCAGACAGCACCGTGTCGAGAAGTTCCGCGAGATCGTCGGTGCCTTCGACGAGCGGCTGGACTACTGGACGCTGTCGACGGATTTCATCGTTGGCTTCCCGACCGAGACCGACGCCGACCACGAGGCCTCGATGGAACTGCTGCGAGAGATCCGCCCCGAGAAGGTCAACGTCACCCGGTTTTCGAAGCGACCCGGCACCGATGCCGCCGAGATGAAGGGCCTCGGCGGAACACTGAAGAAGGAACGCTCAAAGGAGATGTCGGCGGTTAAACGCGAGATCGTCGGCGACGTACACGAGGAGATGGTCGGCACAACACAGGATGTGTTGGTCGTCGAGGAGGGCACCGGCGACTCGGTGAAGTGCCGTGATGGTGCCTACCGGCAGATCATCGTTCAACACGCCGACGAGTATGATCTCTCGCCTGGCGACTTCGCTACTGTCGAGGTGACTGATCACCAAACGATGTACACCTTCGGACAGCCCGTGTCGTCAGCTTAGTCGGTGGGTGTCTCGTTGTCGTCGCTCAGGGTGAGACTCTCCGTGGCGGCGTTCCGCAGGGCATCAGATCGGCCATGGCTGGCCGGCGCGATCGCCAGCGTCGATAGCCCGTAGCTGTTGGCAACCTCCAACACCGGTTTGAAATCCGTATCACGGGAGGCGATCGCCAGCGTCTCCGCCCGTCCTTCGGTCGCAAACCGGGTGGCATCGACGGAGAGCTTCACGTCGACATCGCCGCTGGTGACAACTACCTCAAAGCCTCGGGCCTCGGCGGCCTGAATCAGCCCCGGAGTCGCGTGTTCATCGACGTAGAGCCGGGCGGTCGCCAACCGATCTTTTGCCGCCGTCGCCTCTCGAATGTCGTCGAGATCGACATCGAACTCATCGCGCAACATGTTCGGCCCGTCGACAAACAGCGCGATGCCGTCGGCCGGCTCATCGCGCCCGAACAGATCCATACCGGTCGTCGTGTGGCAGCGAGTATAGGAATACCGTTTGTCGACGACCCCCGATAGCACCGCCCCTACGAGCCCTCGGTCGGGTGATCGTCGGGATCAGTGCCGTCAGCAGGCATGCGCTCAGTATCTGACGCCCCGGTTTCGGCCGCCCAGCCGGCGTCAACCCCCGGATCAGTGGCTGTGGACGCATCGGTGTCGCGCAACGGCACCCGAACGCTGATGGTTGTCCCGCTGTCGTCTGTCGTCGCGCTGATCGAGCCGCCGCAGGCGATCGCCAACCAGTTGACCATCCACAGCCCGAGGCCGCTGCCGTGTCGCAGCGGCTCTTCGGCACCCTCCTCGACGACGACTAACTCCTGCTCGGAGAGGCCTGGCCCATCGTCGGCGACGGTGAGCAGCAGATCATCGCCGGCAACCGACAGCGTTACCCGCACCTCAACGGCCGAGGGCTGGTCGTCGTGGTGGCTGATCGCGTTTTCGACCAGCTCCTCGATGATTCGGGTCACCTCGCCGTCGACCAGCCGGTCGTCAATATCACCGTCGACATCGCAGACACAGCTCCCACCCAGTGCGGCCGCGGCCTCTGTGGCTGTCTCACAGAGCGTGTCGACGGACTCCCAGGTTTGTTGGGCCGGGTCATCACCTAATACGGCCTCGATCTCGCGGGCGGTTTCGGCCTGAGAGTGGACGTGTTCGACCCGGTCGCGGATCGTCTGCAAGGAGTCCTCGATGGCCGCCGACAGCGCGTCCCCGCCGATCGCCTCCTGAATTTGATCTTCCAGCAGGCCGGTTTGGCCGGTGATGACGTTGACGCTGGCTCGCAGATTGTGACGGAGAACGCGGTTCAACACCGCAAGCCGCTGTTCGCGCAACAGCTTGTCGGTGATATCGAACTGGACGGCGACGTAGGCTTCCGGCTCGCCGTCGTCGTTTGTGACCGGCGAGACGGTCTCCTGGAGGATATACCGGTCGCCATCCTTCGTTCGGTTGATGACCTGTTTTTCAAAGATGTCACCGTCGGTGATCGTCTCCCACAGCTGTTCGTAGTGGGTTTCGCTCATCTCGCCGGATTTGAGGATGCTGTGGGTTGATCCGACAGCTTCGGCCGCGCTGTAGCCGGTTAGCTCCTCGAAGGCAGGGTTGACATACTGGATCACGCCGTCGCTGTCGGTGATGCTGATTGCGACGCCGGCGTGTTTCATTGCTTCCTCGTAGTGAAGCGCTTCCTCGTGTGTCTCGATCGTTGAGACGACCTGCGGGATGCTCTCGCCGATCTCTTCGATGACCTCTCGCTCAACAGCGTCGAAACCGGTCGGCGCGGTTGTGTAGACGCCGAGGACGAACGCCTGCTGGTTGTCGAAAGCGACCGGTACCGCCAGCGAATCGGTGATATCGTGGGCGGCTGCGCGCCCGCTCCAGTCGGCGTCTGTCTCGTCGACAGCAACATGACTTGCCGAGTTGGTTGTGGCAGCATCGATCACCGGCTCGGCGTCGGTCGCGTCGTCAGCGACCCACCCGGCGTAGGGGGTTGCGTCGCCGGCGACAACACCAGCAACCGGATCTGGGTTTGTATGAAACTCCCGACCGCCGGTGTGGTCGGATGGGTCGCCATCGGTGGTGAGGGAGCTATCAGCCGTGGTTGGGTCGGCGGCGACAACCGGCACCAGCCACACGAGGTCATACGCCCCGATCTCGGCCATGCGCTCGGGAACGCGTTGGATCAGCTCCCACGGCTCCGGTGACGCAAGCAGGGCATCGGTCAGATCGCGGTTGAGCCGGACAAGTCGTTCGATCCGGGTTACTCTGGTGACAGTTTTCAGTGTGAGAATCTCCTCGGCGATCACGTCACCGTCGATCGGCGAGCGGGTGACCTCGTAGGTCTGTTGCCGGCCGTCAACAGTGTAGGTTCGATGGCCCGTTTCGCCGGGGGAGATCGATGCCAGCCCGTCATCGATCGCCGAAAGGGGTCGCCGCGGGATCGTCTCGCTGCCGAGGATGGTTGTTGCCTCGTTGTTGTAGGCGATGACCGTCCCCGAGCTATCGAGGACAAGCCCGCCGACAGCGACGCTGTCAGCCAGTGTTGATAACCCCGGCGAGCTATGGTTGGCAAACTCTGTGCGGGCATACCGAAGAATCCCGACGGCGAAAACGGCGACACCAAGCGGCTCGTAGTTGATCCCCAACAGCGGCTCAATCGATGGTGAAAGCAGATAGGGGATCAGGGGCACCCCTGTCACAGCGACAAGCACATAGAGCACTGTCGGCCGACTGTCGCTTCGCTCAAAGGACTCAAACAGCCAGCCAAAGCCGACAAAGGCGACCGTGTAGACGACCCCGGTGACAAACCAGTGGATCGCCCCGTAGCTGAACTGAAGATATGAAAACGGCGTTGTTGCCGCTGTCGTAGTGTAGTAAAGCCCGTGAATCGGATTTGTGAGCTTGATTCCGGTAACGATGGCGAGCAACAACACGCTGCCGATCTGAAATGAGCGTTGCCGGTGGTAGGATCGACCGGTGTAGGCCGCGGCGAAGACAACCCACGCGACGATCGTCGAGAGGCCGGCGATCAACCCGCCGAGATGAAAGATCCGCTGGGCCAGCGGCGATGGCGTCGCCAACTGTGCGGCGGTAAACAGCGACCACAGCCCGCTCAATCCGAGCAATCCCCCAAGCCCCCGTCGAATATCAGGATGTGAAAGGCTCCGAACACCGACAGTGCCGGCAAGGCAGATCACCGCCGCCAGTCCAAAGGCGAGCACGTACACGCCCCGGATTGAGAGGGGGTCGCTCACGACCATGCCATACGAGCTACGAGAGATAGTAGCAAAATAAGCTGTTGGTATTCCCAGCCGGTCGGAATCCGTGGCCGCCAACACCGCAGTGAGCCGGCAGTCAACACCGGTTCGCCGCGCTGTCAGTCGTCGCCGACGGCGGTCGGCTCATCGCTCGGTTCCGCATCGCCGTCAGGCTCGGCGTCGGTGGCTGATCGCTCCGTCAGGTCGCCGCCGCGCCAGCCGCCGCGTTCGAACCAGCTCGCAGCGACAGCCGCCGCAATAACCCCAGAGACAGCAAAGGCAAACCAGATGCCGGTGGGGTCAGGTTCGGCGAAAAACCACATATCAGTCGGCACCAGCCCTTGGGAGGCGACGTAGGCGATCGGCAGCCGGATGAACCCAAACAACAACACCGCGATGGCAGCGGCGGTCAGCGTCTTGCCGGCCCCACGGAAGCCACCGCTGTAGGCACGCAGGATTCCAACAAAGCCGAATGTTGGCGCGATCCACCGGAGGAATGTCGCCCCTTCGGCGACGACCGCCGGCGAGTCATCGAAGATGCCGATGATCTCCGGCGCAAAGACGAACGTGACAACGCCAAGCGCCGAGAGGATCAGAAACGACGTTTTCGCCGCAAACCGGTTGGTGGCGACAACGCGATCCTGCCGGCCCGCGCCGATGTTTTGGCCGGTCATCGCCTCAACACCACGATCGATGGCGATCGCGGGCATGAAGATCATCGAAAAAACGCGGATGCCGACGCCGAAGGCGGCGACGACCGGCGTCGAAAACAACGTCACGATGACCAACACAGCGTTAACGGAGATTGCACGACCGGTGTTTTCGACTGATGCGGGCACGCCGATCCGGAGGAGTTTCTTACTGTAGGCGAGATCCGGGATCATCTGTCGGAGGTTGATCTGAATCCCGTGGGCCCCGCGGAGCATCAACAGCAGGCCAACGACCATGGCTGACCCCCGAGAGAACACGGTTGCGATCGCCGCCCCTTCGACGCCGAGTTCCGGCAGTGGGCCGACGCCGAAGATCAACAGCGGATCGAGCGCGACGTTGAGCACGACGGTTCCAAACATAACAAGCATCGGCGTGACCGTGTCGCCGGCCCCGCGCATTAACGCGATAAACACGGTGAAGCCAAACAGAAACGGCAGTCCGAGGCTGATGACCTCCATGTAGTCGATCGCCAGCGTCAACACAGCCGGCTCCGCGCCAAAGACGCTCAACAGCTCAGCGACAAACTGGAACCAAAGGGTACCGAGTACAACCCCCGTCAACAGTGTGAACACAACCGTTTGCGAGGCAGCGTACTCAGCCTGCTCGGGCTGATCGGCGCCGGTGTGTTGGGCGACGAGCACGCTGCCGGCGACGGTAAGCCCGAGCCCCAACGAGATGAACAGATACACGAGCGGAAACCCAAGGCTGATCGCCGCCAACGCCTCCGTGCTGTAGCGACCCAGCCAGAAGGTGTCGGCGAGGTTGTAGCCGACCTGAAGAAGATTGGTGATAACGATCGGAAACGAGAGGAAAAACAACGATCGTGGGATCGAGCCGTCGGTGAGGTCAAGCTCCGACTGACTCTTAAAGAGGCTCCCGAGGCGACGCCGGAGGCTCATCGGCGACCTCCAAGGCGGGCGGCTTCGTCGACACCGACACACCGAGCAACGACAGGAAACACAAGTGTGTGATAGTGGGTTGATGCAAATAAATCGTGTTGTTGCGGCGCACTACTCGTCAGTTTTGTCGGCCGCAAGCCGCTGGAGCGCGTCGGCGATCGCCTCAACGGCGACGATGAACCGCCAGGTGAGATAGACGGCAAGTATCGCGGCCGCCGGAACAACAACGAGGAGGAGCTGTCCGACGATAACCAGCGAGTAGGCAGCGACCGCGAGCAGTCCAACGACGATTCCAGCGAGTTGGCCCCGTGAGAGGGTGGGTGGAGACCAATCAGACATGTGTGATAGCGCAATCGAGACGCAAATAACCCTTGTGGCTGCTCAGTAGACCTCGTCGACAACGCTAACGATCCCGTTGCCGGCTTCGACGAACGCGAGTGCGGTCGGTGCGTCACCAAGCTCACAGATCGCCGTGGCATCGGAGTCGGCGGTCGCTGCCGTCAGGCGATACTCGCCGGGTGCGACCGGAAGATCGATGCTTTCGATCGTCAGCGGCTCAAATGTAACCGTCGTCTCGCAGACGGGCTGGCCGTCATCGCTGATGGCTATGTCGATCGTCACCGGGCTTGCGCCCTCGTAGTTGCGGAGGAGCAATGCGTCTGTACAGACCGCCTCAGAGGGCGTCGTCGATCGCTGGGTCGGTGGTGCGAGTGGCATACAGTATGCATCGACCCCACGTCACCTAAACCAACACCACGAGTTTCTGTCGCTGAAACACGCCATGGGGCGTTTTTATGCCGGAATGTATGGCTTCGAGTGGGATCACCACCACACGCTGCGACCGCCACATCGTCCCCGGTGACAACACCCTCTCCGCTGGTGATTCCATCCCCGTTGACGGTTCCGCCCTCCACGGTCGGGCATATCCCCGCTGACAGGATGTCCACACGTACGCTCGCCATGATGCGGCCGTCGCGGCCGACTGTCGGTTGTCCGGATGGTCGACGCGTTGTGGTTTTCGATCCGAATATTGGGTGTTTGTAGTCACAGCTTGGTGATGTCGTCGGATATGGCCCCACCACTGTCCGACTGCTGCGGCCAGTGTGAGAGGAACCCATACACTCATTACCGGGCCGTTGGAATGAAGAAGAGACCACCTGATATATGACCGACGCAGACCCGATTGTGCTCTCCGGCGGCGGGATAACAGTACATAAATCATACCAGGACGCCGCCTACCCGGAGCCGGCGATCGTGATCATCATCGAACAGTTTGAACCCGACGCCACGGAGGTCACTGTCACCGAGTCGATTCCGGCGGATGCTGATGGCGCTCTCATTGAGTTCGACGCCGAGACGGCCGACCACTGGACAGCGCGAGACGACGAACTCGAGCTGACGATCTCGCTGGCCGACGGCGAAAGCATCGAAACCGCCTACGCCTACGCCGGCGGCATCGCCGACGCGCTGGAGGCGTGGCTCACGCCGCCGACAGTCGTCATCGAGTTTGCGGATGGCAAAACGACCACACTGGAACCCGGTGACGCCAAGCCACCGAAGACTGTTGTTCACCTCCCGGAGGAGGTGACCGCAGCCGATACCGACAGCGCGGCTCTAGGGTACGGCGATGGGGTCGCCTACGAACCGCCGGAACCCGAAGCCGTCGAATCCGGCGATGTGTACGGCCAAGATGCGGCCACGCCCTTCGAGGATCACGCCGAAACAACGCCGGAGTCGCTGTACGGCGAGATCGAACCCCGATGGTCAGAGGAGGCCTCGGTTATCGCCGCCCGCTCATCCTACGGGGAGGCTGACGCCCACGAGCCCGAGGAGCCGGAAGCCGTCGACGACGGAGATCGCTACGGCGACGACGATGCGGTCGAAGACGACGAGAACTGAGGCGGATGCGACAGGGTAAACTGTGTTGAGGGTGCGATCGGCTCGTTTTGCTGCGCTCAACGACGACGAAGTGAGAGCGATCGATCACGGGCACAGACAGTGTATCCGTGCGCGGCGAGGGCGGCATCGTAATATCGCTGGGCGATCAGCCACGAGGGGAGACCACGGAGGCCGAACCGCCGATCGCTCCGGACATCGATCTCGATGAGCGTCTCATCGCCCTGGTCGGTCAGTGTGACGCCGTAGGTGCCCCACGGCTTGTCGCCGGCAGTTACCCGAAGTGCAAAATCGGTTTCGGCAGCCGGTGTCTCCGCCACCGTTGTCGACATCGTGATCGACCGCAATCCGAGGAGATAGCTGAGCTCGAATGTGGCACCGTCCGTGGTGGCGGTACGCTCCTCAGCGATCGCCCACTGCAGGATAAGCACCGGCGGGTGGGAGCCACTGAACGCGTCTCGGACAGCGGTCGGCGTCGCCGTCGTCCGGAGGCGTGCGGTGCCGCCGGTGGTGAACAACGGCACCCGAAAGACGGCAAGGACGGCCACCGCGCCGAGAAGCCCCTGCCACAACGGCAAAAAGAGTATCAGTCCGGCAGCGACAAGGCCGGCGAAGAGGGCTGTCGCCCAACTCGCTGCGCGTTCGGCTCGTCGGTAGCGTGTGACAACGGTATCGAGTGTCTTGGTGGCATCACCACTGTCGTTCATGGAGGGCATGATCGTACGATCTGTCAGGGGTCACAAATCAATTCTGTTCGCAGTCGCGCAGCCACAGCGAGGCGTCAGGTCGAGTCTGACCGCACTGACAGCGTGATCGGTGATGCTGTGTCTGTGCTCGACGCAGCCGGTGTTGCTGCTGTGTCACCAAGACTGAGTTCAACCCCATCGATCACGACCGCAAACGCCTGCCGGTGGTGACCGTCGGGATCGACCGTCATCGTTGGTTCGACCACCCCAGCGTCTTTCAGGCGATCAAGACGCCGGTAGACGGTCGGTCGGGAGATATCGGTGCGGGCGGCGATCTCGCGGGCTGGCAGCGATTCGGTACCGAGGGCGTCGATGATCGCGCGGGAATACTCATCGCCAAGCAACGTGAGCAACTGCTCGGTGTCGACCGAGCGGTCATCGGCTGCTGACTCCTGAGACGGCGGCAGCGTTGGGGGTGAGGTCACCATCGTGGTAGTATTATCGAACGCCCGGGACATCCGTCATGGGGCTTCTATCTACAACCCCACAGCAAATGTGACACTAGCTATACAGAGCGTTCAACTTCTATGCAGCAACGATGGTAGCAACGAAGTCGGCGACGATGACAGGCGACGACGCAGTCGATATTACCCGCTGGAGTTAGTCGACGAGGGTGATCTCGATGCCGTCGGCCCCGAACTGGAGTTGGAGGTCATCGACGATGAGATGATAGCGTTTGCGGTGGTGACCGTCGGGATCGACGGCGACAGCAGGTGCAATAAGGCCGGCGGCTTCGAGGTCGTTGAGTCGGCGGTAGACCGTCGCCCGTGAGGCCGCCATCGACTCCACAAGCGCGGGTGCTGTAGCGGGTCGGTCACACAACGATTCGAGCACCTGACGGGCGTACTCGTCGCTCAACAGCTCAAGCACGGCATCCGTCTCAACAGCAGTAGCTGCTCGCCGCGTTTTCTCGGTGGTGGCCGCGGCTGACTGAACCACGCCACGGTGAGATTGCTGGGTCGTTGACATCGATACCTACCTGTTGGAGTGACAGCCAGCTATAGCGGCTAGCTACCAGTCACAACCATTCTGTACACGTTGCTCTAGCTATCGTCACTCGATTGGTGACAACACCACAGTATATCGGTGTCACCGTCCACCGGGTATTAGTACGGTGCCGCCTCACTATCTATCAATGGGTGAGGGCCTCCACGTCGACGAACCACGGGTGCTCATGGTCGACGATGAAAAGCAGGTTGCCGACGCCTACGCGTTACGCCTGCAGGATGTCGCCGACGTGACCGTCGCCTACGGCGGCGAGGAAGCGCTGGCGATTGTTGCTGAGGGCCGCCCACCGGATGTCGTGCTCTTGGATCGCCACATGCCGGGGCTATCCGGCGATGCGGTGCTCGACGAGCTCCGTGAGCGCGACCTGACGACGCGGGTGATCATGGTGACCGCCATCGACCCCGACCTCGGCATCGTTGAGATGCCGTTCGACGACTATCTCTCGAAGCCGGTCGACCGCCCGGATCTGTATGCGGCTGTCGATCAACAGTGTCAGGTACTGGCCTACGAGCTCCTCGGTGAGTATTTCCGGCGTGAATCAACCCGGGCTGTCCTTGCCGCCGACGCCACCGCAGCCACCGACGCCGACGAGCGACTCGCCGCGATCGAAGCCGATCTCGAAACGGCAAAACAGCGTGTTCGTGACCTCCTTCCCGAGGCTGACACACTGCTGTCAACGTTTGACGGAATCGACAGGGAAGGCTACTGATCGGTGTCGCCGGCCGGGGTCGTCGGATCGGCTGCCAGAAACGCCGCCACCAGCTTTCGCTCGGCACGCCGAAGATGGTACAACAGCGTCGGCCCCGCGATATCGAGGCTGTCGGCGACTTCAGCGGCGGTACTGCCGCGCGGTGATTCAAAGTAGTCGGCCAGGTAGGCTGCCCGGAGGACGGCCTGTTGACGGTCGGTCAGCCGCTCAGCCAGCTCGTTTTGGAACGCTGCGACCGGCTCTTGGCTGGGTGTGGTTGCCTCCTTTGCGAGGAGGTCGGTCTCGGCGACCGTCTCGTCGACGGTTTCGATCAGCTGTCGGACACTCTCTGCCGGCGGCGCGTCGGCGATGATCCGTGTCGACCCACCGCGATAGGTTGCCGACCGGATCGACGCCCCCCACGAGGTGAGCGCGGTCACCGGTGTCTTGCCGTCGACCGTGACCTGTACGAGCGGGTCGTCGCCGATACGGATCCATGACACAGCCACGACCTGCTCGTGGTCGTGAAGCGTCCGTTCGATCAGCTCCGGTGTGAGTGGCTCATCGCCGGCGACGGGTTCGCCGTCGGTAGGGGCCGAATCGTCGGCGGTTGTGTCAGCATCGTCGCTGGCCGCAGCGTTGGCGACGGTATCATCCGGCGCAACATAACACACAACCGGGCCGTCGCCGCGGGGGACAGCCCCCACCAGCGAGAACGTTGTGTCGGTCGCGGCAGCGGCCTGATTGAGCGGGATCGAGCCACCGGAGACCGAGAGCGTCACCTCGGTGACGGTGTCAGCGACGAGCAGATCCTCCTGTCGGATCGCACGGATCGCAAAGCCAGCGGCACGGCCGAGCGTTTCGAGGCCGGCGCGCTCCTGCTCGCTGAACCCATCGACCTGGCTGGCATACACCGAGACGACGCCGTAGACCGTCTCCTGATACTGCAGCGGCACCGCCAGACAGGACTGCAAGCCGCTGGCGAACGCCGCCTGCCGAACCGCTCGCGGAACCGACGTGTCATCGGCGAAGGCGTCGATCACCTGCGTCTCGCCGGCGTCGACGGCGCGTTGCCCCGGCAGGCTGTCCGGCTCGCCGAGAGCGGTATCGATCCGGTCGCGGAGCTCCGGGGCGGTTCCCGCGGCGGCAACAACCCGAAGGCTATCGGTTTGGAACTCTCGGTCGCCAACCCAGACGAAATCGTAGCGGTCGGCCCCGCCAAGGTGGTCACAGACGGATGTGGCGATCTCCTCGCGGTCAGCCGCGCCAAGCACCTGCTGGAGCACACGGACGATCAGCGCGTCGATTCGCTGGACGCGATCGAGCCGGCGGTCGAGGCGGTCGACACGCCGTTTGAGCTCGTGGGTCTCGGTGGTCTCACGCAGAAACAGCCGGAGGCCATCGTCGACCTGTACGTCGACAGCGAGCCAGCGATCGATACGGGGGTAATACTCCTCGAAGGCGGTCGCCGTTGGCTCGTCGTCGACCACATCACCGAGATGGTCGGTGGCAGCGGTCGGAAATCCGGCCGACAGCGACTCGCCGACGACGGCATCAGGCTCGGTTTCGGTCAGCGTTGCTGCCCGCTCGTTGATCGCGGTAATCTCGCCGTCACGTGTCGCCTCGATCACACCGACCGGGGCGGTCGCCAATGCCTCATTCATGCGGACGGGGGGTTGTCGGCTGTACAACGTGTGGGCTCATGTGGTTGACGACTCACATGGATGGAACTCGAAGCGTGCACCGCCGGCGTCGCTGTCGGTCAGAGAGATCTCCCACTCGTGGGCCTCAGCGATCTCCTCGACGATCGTCAACCCCAACCCCGTCGTGTGGCCGCTATCGTCGCGAACGTAGCCGGACTCAAAGACCTGCTCGCGGTCGGCGACCGGAATCCCGGCTCCATCGTCGGCAACGAAGAAGCCGTTGCCGTCGCGGCCGACGGTGACGGTAAGGGTCTCGTTGGTAGCATCGGTAGACTGCGATCGAGTGCTCGTTGAACCGTGTTCGACACTGTTTCGAAACAGATTTTCAAACAGTCGTTGGAGGCGGTCGCGGTCGGCCGCAAGCGTCGGCAGATCGTCGGCGACCGACAACGACGTGGTCTCGGTATCAACGGTTGCCCACGCGTCGGCAGCAACAGCCCCGAGGTCGATCCCAGCAACCGAGGTAACTGCGTCCTCGCCGCGAGCGAGCGTGAGCACATCCTGAATGATGCGTTCCATCCGGTCGTGGGCCGCGGTCAGCTGCTCGAAGTGTTCGGGATCACCCGTCTCACGGGCGGCCTGGAGGTGGGCGGCGGCGACATCCAGCGGGTTTCGGAGGTCGTGGCTGATGACGCTGGCCAGCCGATCAACCTCGACGGTACATGCTGAGTCAGCCGGGGTCAACAGCGTGTACACCGGCCGGTCGGCCGACACTGCAATCGGCTGGAGTCGGTAGCAGGTTGGCTCAGCTTCGACAGACGATGTTAGCCTGAGGGTGGTATCGCTGGCGCGGTCGCCCCGGAGGACAGCTACAGCCGCTGTGGTGTCAGCCGCTGTCGGCGCGACGTGGCTGTCAACCCACGCGGTGGCTGGTGTGCCGACGGCATCGCCAAACGTCGCCTCAAAGGCGTCGTTTTCGCTCGTGATGATGGCCTCGGCGTCTTTGTGGTCGATGCCAACGACCGGAACTGGGAGGGCATCCGGGGGGATCGGTGTCGACTCAGGTACGTCGGTGGACTCGTCCATCCCCTTAGCGACGCTGCTCGTCAACTGGGGGTTGGTGTGGCTGCAATCCAGCATGCATGGTATTTGACGGTGGGGTGAACACGTGCATACCTCGTCGTGGTTATTCCCTGATATAAGCCTCACCCTCTAGTAATCGTCACTACAGGGGTAACGAATCAATGAAAAAACCACAATCGGGGGCAAAACCACAGGCATGTGATAGAGCACTCATTCCGTCGCTTCTCAGCGGGGATGTATCCGCGATTACGCCTCAGCGACGCTGGCGATGGTTGATACCGGTGTGTAAGATCGCTGGTTGTCAGTCGATGTGGCCTTCGCGGCGGAGCTGGTCGGCGTCTTGACTGTCGTATCGCCACTCCACGTCGGCCTTCTCGTCTTGCCAATCCCACGGTTCGATGAGGACGATGTCGTCCTCGTTGATCCACGTGCGGAACCGCATCCGGCCGGGGATGCGACCCATCCGCTCTTTCCCGTCGTTGCAGCGCAGCCGAACGCGGCCCCCACCGAGCATATCGGTGACAACCGCGAACATCTCGTTTTCGTCGGGCATCCGGAGGTCGTTCCGCCCTGATTCTTCTGACACACACCTCTAGGGGCTCCGAAGCCAGTTAAATCGTGGCATCTTCCCGCCGCAGGCATGCACGTTGGTGACAGTCTCACACCGTGTCGCTGTCCCGTCGCTGGAACAGCCATCGCAACACCAGATAGCCGATGAGCCCACCACCAAAGAGCACAACAGGGATCGCAAACGGCCCAACGAGATTGATCAGCGTTGTCAGTGGGCCAAATGTCATACTATATCTTCAACGGCCGTGACCGTAAATCTCTCGTTGAGCGATGACAAACAAAGTGCCATATTTCACCTTCCCGTCGAATAGCCGCTGTAGCAAACGTGTGTCATATATCGTTCCCGATGACGCCAGGATCGGTGCAGTACGGCAGATTCTGTGTGAGTGATCGATACCGGTGGCGACTGACCGTCGTGCAGTGGTTTTGATGCGTCGATAGGGGGAATGTATCGACAACTGGGGGTCACGCTCAGAGCCTGACGGCTCTGTCATTGGGATCAACCGGCGGAACCGTGTGCTGAACCTGCGTTGTGGCACCGCTTGCGGTTGTCAGCGTGACCGTGACCCCCTCCCCGCGCTGAAGCGGCTCCAACGCTGTTGTCTCGTCATTAAGCGGGATGACAAGCTTTGATCGGTCGGTCGGATCGCTGAGGACGTTATCATCGGTATCACCCTGAAGCGGCTCAACGCGGAACGTTGGTTCGCTACCGTTGGCCCCATCGCTGACGAGCGTTGTCGCTCGGTCAGGGCTTTGATACTGCACCGTTGTGTTATCGAGATCGATCGCCGTCGCATCGGGGGCTGGCCCCACGATGAGCTCTAGCTGTTGGAGTTCAGTCTCGGCGCTGTCGCTGTCGACGACGCCGATCGAGTATGCGACCGCAAGCCGATCGCTGACCTCCGCTGTACTGCTCTCGCTCGTCTCCGTGGAGTCAAACTGTAGAAACCCCGCTGTGTTGGTGATAACTCCCGCGGCTGCCCCCGCGACGAGCACCACCGAGATGAAGACGATGAGTGTACCTGTTCCTACTTGTCCGCGCGAACCAGTGCTGAACATGGTAACCGCTAAGTCAACATTGTGATTGGGATAAAATAAGTGTACGTGTGCCACACCTGCAACCGTCGCTGTGGGGCCACTCGCTGATTCTACAGCCGGTGTGCGATCGGGTTTTTAAATAGCGTCATACCCGATAGATGGTATGATCGGTTCGACGCTTGGGCTGCTTGATATACTCGCTGTCGTCGCCGTCGGTGGTGGCGTGGTTCTCACCGGGATCGGCATCCGGCGATACCGGCGGTTGCGAGCGATCAGCCGGCGGGCCGTCGAGACAACCGGAACCGTACAACAGGTGGACATACAGATGGTCAAGGAGGCGGCTGGCACACAGGAGTATCTGCCCGTCGTCGACTACGAGTACCGGACGCCGACAGAACGACGCGACGGCAACACTGTCTATCCCGGGAAGCACCGGTTCGCCAAGCTGTTCGGAACGGAAGCCGCCGCCGAAACAGCGATCAACGACTACGAGCCCGGCACCCAAACAACCGTCTACTACGACCCGGATGATCCGGCACACTCGTTTCTCATCGCCGATCCCCAGACAGCCACAGCGATCACCAAGGTTGTACTCGGGATCGCCATCCTGCTGGGTGGCGTGTTGCTCACCACACTGTAGCGTGTCACGCCAACGACGACACAACCTGAGACGCACTCAGATGAACCACCAGACGGCCTGCGAGATCATCAGCAACACCACGACATGTTTGACGCCAGCCCGCAACTCACCCTCACCGAGTCGACCAGCGACGAGGCCGGAGCAGATGGCCTGAATCATCGTGAGCTGTACGAGGAGTGTCTCGTAGGCATCGATGTTAGGTGTGATACCGCCGGCACGAGCCATGCCGGTCTCTGTGACGCCAGTGGTCGACAGCCCGCCGGTCGACCCGGTGACAGCGGTCTCGACTGCGGGGAAAAACGACGCCGAAAGGGCGGCGATAATCCCGATAAAGACCAGGAAGGCGATGTAGATCACGACAAGATACGTTGCCATCGCCCGCCGGCGACGGGCGGCGAGTCGCTGGCTGGCTCGGAGTTCCGCAGCGGCGATGGCGGCGACCGGGCCGATCCGGTTGCTGGCACGCAAGGCGTTGGTAACCAAGGCGACAGCACCGGTAACTGGCGGTGATCGAACCCGGGAGGCCAGCCGCCGGAACGCGTTTGTCACGTCGGCACCCCACCGAACATCACGCCGAACCCGAGCAAGTGGTTCCGAGAGCGCGCCGAGATCACCGTTGGCCACCCGGTCGAGGCCATCGACGACCGAAAGGCCAGCCTCGTTGACGTCGGCAAGCCGGTCAAGGAACACCGGCACGGCAGCCGCAAGTCGGCGACGGCGGGCGGCACCAGCCTCGTAGGCGGCCGCGTAGCTGCTACAGATACCGATCAATGCGATCGAAAGCGGCCGGGTGGCTGTTGAGAGCGTCGCCATCGAAAGCCGCGGCGGCTCGGTAGCGAGATAAATCCACCCCACCCCGAGTGGCGCGGTTGCCAGCAGCGTCAGCCACGGATTGCTCCCAAGCGTTGCGATTGGCCGCCGCAGCCAGCGACGCCACCGCGATAGCCGATCCGCGATCCGAAGTATCGATCGCTGGTGGCTCCAGTCCCGAGACGATCCCATCGGCCGGATCGTGGCGTGAGCACCAGGAGGGTCGACAGATCGATACGAAGACCGGCCGTTGTTGTGGGTCGCTACGGGGAGTCGATGGCTCGCAAGCAGCCGGTCAAGCCCGAGGAGGAACCCAACCGTCCCGATCGGAACGAACCCGAAGATGACAGCACGCAATACTGGTACTGTATCGGTGACAACGAGCCCAACGACAACCAGCGTTGTCACCACGAACAACGGCCCGACGACCAGCCCTGTCACATAGCCCTCAGCGGCGGTCGAAAGGTGGGTGAGAAAGCCTTGCTGGCTGTCGGCAGCAGCCTCACGGGATCGCTCGTGGTATCGCCGGAGGTAGTCGTCGACCGGGTGGCCGCTGTCGACAGCCGCGGCAAGATCCGAGGTGAACTCGGCGAACGAAGCCGACGGTGTACGGTCGCTTGTCGTCTCAAGGGCAGTGATCACGTCTACCCCAAAGTGATCGATCTCACGGACAGTCACACCGATGGCGACGGCGGTTTCACCGTAGACGTTTCGGTGGGCAGCCACGGTTCGCAACACCGCTGGCAACGGCATCCCACTTCGGGCGAGTGCGTACATGCACGCGACAGCCCGCGGCAACGTCCGGTCGATCCGTCGCTCACGGGCGGCCACACGCCGATCGATCAGCACCCACTGAACTCGGTAGGTTACTGCCGTGACTGCGACAGCGACGAGAACGCTACAGCCGGCCGCGAGGGTGGCCGCCGATACCGGTGACGCCGTGAGCGTATTGATCCCGATTCGCCCGGTGAGCGCTGTCACCACCGCGGGCTCGGCTCGAATCCGGAGGATCGTCACGAGCGTGAGCATTCCGGCAGCGATACCGGCGGTGAGAGCGTAGAGCATGATTCGAGCGGCGATAAGCCGAGGCGGGTCGTCGGCGTGGATCGCAGCCAACTGTGTGTTGCGCTCACGCCGACCAGTCGCTGGGACAAGTGGGCGACACCACGCGAGCGCGATGGCATCAACGCCGCAACGCAGTCGAACCCCGATCGATCGGATCGTCGCAATACGGCGGAGCCAGCGGTGGTAATCGATCAATCGGGTTGGAGCACTCATCGGGATGACCAGCTCCCCGTGATCGACGAGACAACGCCGGCGCGCTGGTCGATGGTGTCATCGTCCGATACCGACTCATCAACAGTAGTTCTGGTCGTTGACGCCGAGCCATCGCCAGCGGACGCACCCGGTGGCGACGCGGTTGCGGATTGGCTGTTCGTCTTCGTCGCGGACGGCGGCTGGTCAGCCTGACGGTCGGCGTCAGCAGCGTCGGCGTCATAGGCCCGGAGTTGTGCGGTGAACTCGCGGTAGTCGGTCACGCCGCGCTCCAACAGCGTGTTGAGGAACTGTTTGCGAGCAGCAAGCTCCGCTCGCAGATCGTCGGGATCCCAGCCGCGTTCGGTCTGAATCGATTCCAACACCTCGCTGTGTGATCGGCTGAAACTGTCGCTTTGTGGGTGCCATGAGATGGGTTCAGCGTAATCAAGATCGCCCGTGCGGTCGTCGATGCCACGAATCTCGGCGATCCCATCGATCCGTCGGACACGCCGGCCCCCAAGGCGTCGTTGGGTTTGGACGGCACACAGATCCAGCGACTCGACCATCGTCCGCGGAAGATCGATCGGCTCGTTTTCCAGCCGGGTGACAGCGGTCTCGATAGAGTCGGCGTGAATCGTCGACAGCGTCGTGTGGCCGGTGTTCATCGCCTGAAACAGCGTTTTGGCCTCCTCGCCGCGCACCTCGCCGACAAGCAGATACTCCGGGCGATGTCGGAGAGCCGATCGCAGGAGGTCGTACATACCGATGGCGGTTCCTTCAGTCAGTTGCTCTCGGGTGACCGCCGCTAACCAGTTGTCGTGGGCGAGCGTGAGTTCCCGGGTGTCTTCGATGGTGACGACCTTTGCGCCTGGTGGCACGAACATCGATAGCGCGTTCAGTGTGGTGGTTTTCCCAGCGGCGGTGCCACCAGCCACCAGCAGACTCTTGTTGTGCTCGATACAGAGCCAGCAGTAGGCCAACCCAGCGGCGTCAAACGTCCCGCGCTCAATGAGATCGATCGGTGTGAGCGGGTCGGCAGCGTACTGTCGGATGGTAAACGCCGATCCGTGTGGCGTGACCTCCTCGCCGAGGCTGAGCTCCGCCCGCGAGCCGTCCGGCAACGTTGCCTCGATGAGTGGCTCGCCAACGCTGATGTGGTGGCCGGCTTGTTGGGCCAGTCGGACGACGAAATCGTCGAGTGCGGCCGTCTCGAAGGTAACGTTGGTTTCGAGGTCGGTGTAGGTCTCGTGGTAGATGAAGACCGGATGGTCGGGGCCATCACAGGAGATATCCTCGATGTGGTCATCCTGTAGCAACGGATCAAGTCGGCCATACCCACGGAAATCACGGTGCAAGTAGTACCACAGCGCGTGAAACGTCCGGCTGTCGACGGTGATCCCGTATCGCTCGATCAGCCCGGCAAGTTCGGTGCGCAGTCGCTCGGCAGCGTCGGTGTCAGCATCGTCGGCGTCGCCCTTGTCAGCAACACGACTAGCAACAGTCTCAGCGGCTGTATCGTCGAGACCGGCATCCGTTTCGGCAGCTTCGCCGATACGGCCGGCATCGGGATCGATGTCGGCATCGATTCGATCGGCAGATGTGGCCGTTGCCCCGATGTCGTGCTCAACAGCCAACTCGTCGCTGGCGTCGGTCGCGGCGTTGGCTTGTGGTTCGGCTGAAGCGTCGTCGCCGGCATCGTATATCAGCGGCGCGCGGATGTCACGGCGGACACGGTCAAGCAGGTCGACCTCGAAGGCATCGAGATCCGGTTCGACGGCGTAGTACGACCGGTCGCCGTCGGCGTCGTGCTCGGTGATGACAACGAAGGCAAACGGTCGGTTCACCCAGTAGCGGTCGAGTTCCTGCTCGTCGTCAGGGACAGTAAACGTCGCCAGCGGGTCAGCGGCGGCGGGCTCGTCGGGGTGGCGGTCGAACGTTGAGCCACGAAGCGCGCGGGTAACCTGACGCAGGCGAGCGAGCAGACCAGCAGCGATCGACGTGTCGCGGGCTGCCGTGTCGGGATCGATCGGTTCGGGGCGGTCGGGGGTCGGCATGAGGAGCTACGCGTTGTGGCCGCCGCTTCCGATTTAAACTCTCGGCGGCTACAGTTCGATCCGCTCGACCAACCCGTCGTCGCCTTTCGTGTTGACCGCGATGATGCGAACCTGGTCTTCAAGTCGGGAGTCTACGAGCTTTGCTTTCAGGAGGGTATCGACCTGATAAACGCCAGCAGCGTTGTTCATCTCGATTTCGACTAAGACAGGGGTGTCGTCGCCAGCTTTGAGTCGCACGTCCTCGATAGCCTGACTGGAGAGGGTGTTGATCCCGCGACCACCGTGTTCGTAGGGGATCCGTGAGCGACCGCGCTCCATGTCGAGGCCGTCAGCGATCCGGATGATCCCCGCCTCGGTTGTCAGCGGCGTCTCCTCGGTGTGATGACAGAGAATTGCATGCAGCACCTCGCTTTTGAGCCGAACCGCGGTGTCGGTGTCGTAGCGGTCACCGAGCAGTCGATCAAGGAAGTCGGCCGCGAGCGGAATCGAGTAGTAGGAGTGCTCCTCGCGGTGGACAACGTGGCCGATGTCGTGAAGCGTGGCGGCCAAGACGAGGATCACTGGCTCGAATCGCTCATCGAGGCCTTGCTGGCTCGCACCGTTGAACGTCACACCGGCCTGTTTCAGCAGCGCATACAGCCCAAGGGCGCGGTTGCGGACGATCTCGATGTGTTTCGGGCCGTGGTCGCTGTACCCCATCCGATCGACGGCGGTGACGTTTTGAGCGTCGAGGTAGGCCGTGATCTCGGGATCGCTCCTAAGCACCGGGAGAATATCATTGAGTGCTGTGTCAGGAAACGGGTGGTCGGCGTCGGGAGCGTACGCCGAGACGCCATCGGATGATCGCATACGGGGAGCGTAGCCGCCCGGCGATCAAAAACCCACACCACCCCTTTACTGTCGGGTGCTGTATGGCGATATATGCAGACTACGGATCTCACCGCCTTTGTCGACGGCATCGTCCACGAACCGACACAGGCCGAGGGCCCAGGCGTCGATCTCACCGTCACCGAGATCTACGAGATCACGACACCCGGGCGTGTCGATTTCGGCGGCGGCGAGTTAGAATCGGCCGATAGCGAGCCTCACCCCTCGGCCAAACGCAGTCCCGGTGACGACTACGAGTGGTGGACACTCGACGCTGGCCGGTATCTCATCGAGTACAACGAGACGCTATCACCGCCCGAAGATGTGTTCCTCGTTGTCCAGACCCGCGACGAGCTTCTGACGCGTGGGGCGTTCCACCCAACGCGTCACACACAGAAACTTGGGCGTGTTCCCCTCAGCGTCGGCGGTGCCGGGCTCACACTCAAGGAAAACGCTCGCGTGTCAACAATCTACCGCGCCGAGCGGCCGTGAGCGGTCGTCGCGCAGCGGTGGCTCCGGCTCAGGCCAGCGATTCGACCGCGTCGATAACTGCAGCATAGTCGGGTTCTTCGCCGGGATTGGCTGCGCGCCAGGCGTAGCGGACGGTTCCACCAGCACCGACGAGGAAAACGGCTCGTTGGGCGACCTCAGTGAGGTTGATGTGCTCCCACTCGTCGGCAACATCGTAGGCGTCGATGATCGCGCCGTCGTTGTCGCTGACCAGATCAAAGCCAAGGTCGTGTTCAGCCCGGAATCGGCTGAGTGCATATGGCAGGTCGGTGCTGATACCGAAGACGCGGGCGTTGAGGTCGTCAAGCGCGTGCAACTCGTCGCGGAACGTACACAGCTCTTCGGTGCAGGTCGTCGAAAACGCCGCCGGGAAGAAGGCAAGGACGACCGGGCCGGTGTCGCGGCGGTTCGACAGCCGGAACGGTTCGGTCTCCGCGCCGACCAGTGGGGCGGCAAAATCGGGTGCATCGTCGCCAACGGTAAGCATACCGTCCCAACACGGGGATTTGCGTTGAAGATTACGGTTGGCGGCGCGGTAGACGGAGCAAAAGGCCTATATTCGCCACCGGAGTAGCCGGACTCATGAGTGGTCTGCTTCCGCTGTTTGGTCCGGTCGGCCCAGAGATGCTCATCATCCTGCTCGTGCTCGTGTTGCTGTTCGGCGCGAACAAGATCCCAAAGCTTGCCCGCTCGACGGGTGAAGCGATGGGCGAGTTCAAAAAGGGTCGTGAGGAGATCGAGGAGGAACTGAACGAGGCCGCCGATCCAAAAGCCGAGCCAGTTGAGGATGTCTCGGAGCTCGACGACGAGGAGCTTGAAACCGACCGCGAACCAACGAACTGAGCCGCTTCGGGTTGCCGACCGCGAACCTGATTTTTTGGGCATGTGGCCTAGTGGACAAGGCGAGTGGTTCCTAACCGCTCGATCGTGGGTTCGAATCCCACCGTGCCCGCTGTCTGCGAACGATAGTGAGCAACAGCGGCTGCAGGGATTCGAAGCAGGGAGGGCACGCGCAGCGGCAGCGAGCATGTTCGACTGCGGTTCGAATCCTATCATGCCCGTTCTCTCCTTGCGGTCGATCACACGCATGATTGCCCCCCACTCGCTCACTCCGTTCGCTCGCGGGAGTCCCATCATGCCCGTCATGTGTGAGCGCAAGCGAGCACTAGCAGCGTAGCAAAACGAACCACAACAGCGCGGTAGCGAGTCATCACAAATATAACGAACGTTGCTTATGAAAATCGCACGTGAGGAGCTATCATACTGCTGAATCTAACCGATATATTTATAACCTTCGATCTCCTACATATTGTACGGATCTGACCCTGCCTTTACATGTTCTTTCTCCGGGCAGCGGTCATCCCTACTCACCCAATCAATGAGCAACAGCACACCACGAACCACACCAACCGTCCGACAACACGAGACCGAATCCGAAACCGAGTCGACCGACGAAACAACCCGCTGCCCCGAGTGCAGCGGCCAGCTCATCACCGACGAGGAACACGGCGAAACCGTTTGCCGCGAGTGTGGTCTCGTCGTCGAAAGCGACGAGATCGACCGCGGCCCGGAGTGGCGGGCCTTCGACAGCGCGGAACGTGACTCAAAGTCCCGTGTTGGTGCACCAACGACGAATATGATGCACGATAAGGGGCTGTCGACTAACATCGGCTGGCAGGACAAAGACGCCTACGGGAAGTCGTTGTCCTCAAATCAACGCCAGAAGATGCAGCGGCTTCGCACCTGGAACGAGCGGTTCCGCACCCGCGATAGCAAGGAGCGCAACCTCAAACAGGCCCTCGGCGAGATCGATCGGATGGCCTCGGCGCTGGGTCTCCCGAAGGCCGTCCGCGAGACGGCCTCGGTCATCTACCGGCGCGCTCTCGATGAGGATCTCCTGCCGGGGCGCTCGATCGAAGGCGTTGCGACCGCCGCGCTTTACGCCGCGGCGCGCCAGCTGAACAACCCCCGCAGCCTCGATGAGTTTGCCGCGGTCTCCCGAGTCGAGAAAATGGAGATGACCCGCACCTACCGCTACATCGTCCGACAGCTCGGCCTCGAAGTCAAGCCGGCCGATCCCGAACAGTACGTTCCGCGGTTTGTCTCCCGGCTCGACCTCAACGAGGAGGTCGAACGTGAGGCCCGGGCGTTGCTGCGGGCCGCCAAGGACGCCGCCGTCACCAGCGGAAAATCGCCGGTCGGCCTCGCTGCCGCCGCGGTGTATGCGGCCGCGCTGCTGACAAACCAGAAAGTCACACAGAGCCAAGTCGGCGAGGTCGCCGACATCTCCGAGGTCACGATCCGAAACCGCTACAAAGAGCTGCTCGAACTCGATCACGGCGAATTAGTGCAGTAGTCGAAGCGACAAGCCGGACGGTGAGCTTCGGTGCTGATCGGTGTTTTTTGACCGTTTGATCCGGTAGTAACAACGAAATCGACGAGAGATATTGTGGGCGACCTATGGTAACCTATCTCAGGATACTACTATAACCCTCCAGTCGTTACGACTTGTTGCTCATGAAAAAGCAGGAGCTCATCCACCTACACGGCCTGCTTGCCGAGGTACGTACGCAGTGTGAAGCGTGGGAAGACACCGTTGATCTTACTGAGTACGAATCGCTTGGCATCAAGCCGACATCGATCCACAAATCGAAGACCGACCACAAAGCGGCTGTTTTCGAACTCGCGAAAGGAATCACCTCCTCGATGGAGGATGTCGACGCCGAGACCGCCGAGCCGCTGGCACCGAACGCGGACTAACACAGTTTCTCGCTGTGTGTTGTGCTACACCACCGAGCCGCAGCACACGGTAGCTACCGCAGTACAACGACTTTCAGGACAGCCCAAACGCTATCACTGATGGTCGACTCCGAGCAGCTATGACACAGGTGACCGTCTGGAACGAGTTTCGGCACGAACGCCACGACAACACCGTCGCCGAGGTCTACCCGGAGGGGATTCACATCGTCATCGCCGATGCCCTCAGCGAGGCCGGGTTCGAGACCCAAACCGCCACACTTGACGAGCCCGACCACGGCCTGACCGAGGCGGTTCTTGACGACACCGACGTGCTCACGTGGTGGGGTCATGCCGCACATGATGCGGTGGGCGAGGAGATCGTCGACCGGGTCTGTGAGCGCGTCCGCGAGGGGATGGGCCTCATCGTCCTCCATTCAGGCCACTATTCAAAGCCGTTCACCCGACTGATGGGTAGCTCCTGTTCGCTGAAATGGCGTGAGGCCGCCGAGACCGAGCGGCTCTGGGTTATCGAGCCCGGGCATCCGATCGCCGACGGGGTGGACGAATACATCGAACTCGACGACGCAGAGATGTACGGCGAGCGGTTCGATATTCCGGCCCCCGACACGCTTGTCTTCACCTCGTGGTTTGAGGGCGGCGAGGTGTTCCGGTCGGGCTGTTGTTACCGACGCGGCAACGGGCGGATCTTCTATTTTCGGCCGGGTCATGAGACGTATCCGATCTACCACGACGAGTCGATCCAACAGGTGATCGCCAATGCGGTCGCGTGGGCAGCCCCCGGCGATGGGCCGACCCCTAACTTCGGGAACAACGAGTCGATCGAGGCCATCGACGGCAGCGACGACCGAACCGTCCACTGACCGGCGGCCAACGTATCAGCTAAACGGCTGGCGGCCATACAGCCGGTAATGAGTGCCGACGAGGCTGCGGTCGAGACCGACGATGGACTGAGGTTGATGGTTGCGCTTGGTGGACTCGCACTGCTCGTGTTCATCCTCGGGATCGGCGTGATCTACTATCTCAGCTATCTTCGGTAGCCCGCCCCGACGGCAGAGAGGGTAGTTTAACCCACCGGCGGTGGTTGCTGTGAGCACGATGACACGCGATCAGGACGGGGTTGTAGCGCGGCTCGCGGCGTATCCAAATCTCAAGAGCACCCGGATCGGCGGCTTCGGGCTTTTCTTTGTTCTCTTCGGGGGAGTGTATCTGTGGGTTAGTGGCGGGCTCACTGGTCTGTATCTGGCGATACTCGGCTTCTCGGCTGTGATGTGTCTCTGGATCGCGTGGGCAGACCACTACACGAACTGACTCACCGGCTCCACGCCCGCTCACTCAGGCATGTACGTCTCGCCGTCCTGTTGGTCGGCACCCTGTCGCCGAATCGCCGCCGACGCTTGGGCGGCATCGTAGCCGAAAAACACGTTTGTTGCGTAGGTGCCGGCTACCTCGGCCGCCTGAATCAGGTTGTCGACATCGACATCGACCGCGTAGAGCTCAATCGAAAACGGGGGCTCAGGATCGGCGTCATCAGGGTCGTAGTCACCACCCAACGCGGTTCGGAACCCGCGGGCGAGCGACTCCAGCCAGTAGGTGGTGCCGTAGTCTAGATCATACAGCGGGACGACAAACTCGTCGACATATGTGGCGAGGGTATCGAGATCCAGCCCAGCCCGCGCAGAAAGGTGGCCTGGATAGGGATCGGGATACAGTGTGAGATACAGTCGGCCCGGGACGTGCTCACGTGCGGCGGCGACGAACTCGGTGATCACAGACGCTCGCCACGCGCGCCAGTCGTCGAACTCACTGTCGGCAAACCGCCGCTCACAGCGCTCACAACGGCAGTAGTCATCGCGTGGGAAGCCAACATCGTCGAGTCGAACATCGTCGTGTTCGGCTCCACAGTCGGCGATCATCTCGAGCAGTCCCTCGCGGTAGGCGTCGTGTGTTGGACAGATGTAGTCCCAATCAAAGTACTCGCGGTCACGGGTCGCCGGTCGGCCCTCGCTGTCGACAGCGACGAGATCCGGGTTCTCGGCTGCGGCAGCGTTATCACCAAAACACGAGACCATGTTGATCGCCCCCGCGATCGGTTCGTTGGGACGGCCGGTCACGTCTTTGACCTCGTAGAACGCCTGCTCGAACTCGTTCCACTCGGTCTCCGGTTCGTTCCGCGTGACAATGCCATCCATACGCCGGATTGGGCACAGCCGTGGGTAAGTGGTTCGCTCTCCGGTGCTGTGAGGGCTAAAAACGCCCGACGGAACGAGAGGGTTACTCGTCGACGTTGACTTCGACGGGTTCGGTATCGCCCGAGAAAAGGACGTATGCCAGTGCGATGACCACGAGAACGCCGAGCAGTTTTACTTTCTTGGACATATCTGCTCTCAGTGTCGGGTGGGTAATAGGCTTTGCGTGGCCGGACGACAGCGACCTACTCGGGGTCGATATGTGTGGCAAGCTCCTCGCGGATGATCGTCCCACAGTAGGCGCAGCGAACGCCTTCGTCGACGACATCGAACTTCGTTTCGACGGGCTCGTTGGCGTTGGTGATACAGTTGCGGTTCGGACACGACAGGAGGCCGATGACAGTTTCCGGGCGGTCGACGCGGTTCTTTTCGACGACATCGAACTCGCGGATGATGTTGATCGTTGCCTCGGGGGCGATCAGCGAGATCACATCAACCTCGGATTGGCTGAGCTCGCGGTCTTCGACCTTGACCACATCTTTCAGCCCCAACCGATCGCTGGGGACGTTCATCACGACAGAGACGCCCAACCCCGCCGAGCCATCGATGCCGAGAATCGACAGGACGTTGAGGGCTTGGCCGCCGGAAACGTGGTCGATGACGGTGCCGTTGCGGATCTTTGAGACGCGGAGTTCACGGTCGCTCATAGCTCACCCTCCGATAGTAAGAAATCAAGCAGTGCCATTCTGACCGGGACGCCGTTGTGGGCCTGTTTGAAGTAGGTTGCCTGTGACAACGCATCGACGGCGGGATCGATCTCGTCGACGCGGGGCAATGGGTGCATCACCGCGAGATCATCGTCGGCCAGCTCTAGGGTGTCGTCGTCAATCTGGTACTCGCCGGCGATCTGTTCGTACTCGGTTTCGTCAGGGAATCGCTCGCGCTGGATGCGGGTCACGTAGAGCACATCAAGCTCAGGCAACACCTCCGCAAGGTCGGTGTGTTCCCGGAGTTGCGCACCGGAGTTGTGGAGATCGAATCGAACGCCACGCGGGAGTTTGAGGCTTTCAGGGCTGATAAAGTGTTGGCGCACGTCAAAGTTGGTGAGCGCCTCAGCCAGAGAGTGTACCGTCCGGCCATATTTCAGGTCGCCCATGATGCCGATCGAGAGATCATCAAGTCCGACGTTTTCGCGGATGGTGTAGAGATCAAGCAGCGTTTGACTCGGGTGTTGGCCCGCGCCGTCGCCGGCGTTGATCACGGGCACATCGACGAACTCGGCGGCCATCTTCGCCGCGCCCTCGCTGGGATGGCGGAGCACAAGCGCGTCGGCGTAGCCCTCGACGACGCGGACGGTGTCGGCGAGACTCTCGCCCTTCTTGACCGAGGAGGATTCGACCGTGCCCATGTCAGTTGTCGCCCCGCCGAGGCGTTTGATCGCGGTCTCGAAGCTCATCTTCGTGCGCGTGCTCGGCTCGAAAAAGCAGAGGGCGAGGACGGCCTCCCGATACCGGTCGGCGACCGCCCCGGGATCGGCGTCGATCTCCGCCGCTCGGTCGAGCACCGCCTCGATGTCGGCCCGCGAGAGTTGGGTCGCGGTGATGAGGTGGTCCTGACGCATTGTTGCAGGTGGGTCGCCGGACGCTCTTGAATCCCGCGGGTTGGGGGCGACCTGCCGAACGACCACGGCCGGATGTTTTTGCTGTTCGACGCTAAAATACGCCCATGGCACACATCGATGTGGACACGCTGTTGCCGAACGGACACGTCAAGGAACTGGTTGCCGACGGCGAGATGACACAGCTAACCCGCGGGCAGACCTACGCCGACGAGGGCGATACCTTCGAGATCGATGGTGATACCTACGCGGTCACGACCGTCGAGGAGCTCACGCTGGGGGAGTTGACCGACGAGGATGCCCAACGTGAGGGATCGGCAGATTTAGACGCGTACAAAAAGCGGCTTGTTAGAGCCCACGGTGGGGATTTTGAATGGGATGACGACGCGGCTGTGGTGCGGCACCGATTCGAAGCGCAGTAGCGGCGTCGGCAGCGGCAGTTAGTCGTCGTCAGCGGGCGCGGCGTCGGCGGTTCCGCTTGTGGCGTCAGTTTCGATGCTTGGTGGATAAACGCCGCGCTCAATTTTGAGATCCGACTGCGGGCGCGCCATACAGGTGAGCGCGTAGTTTTGTTTCTCGTCTTCGGTGAAGCCGCGGGCAGCGGGCTGGGCGACATCGCCTTCGATGATCTCGGCTGAACAGGCCAGACACATCCCGACGCGACAGGAGTACTCCTGTGCGATACCCTCATCCAGACAGGCACTGAGGATGGTTTCCTTGTCGGAGACCGTGATCGTCTCGTCGGTTCCGACGAACTCGACGGTGTACTCAGTCATTTACCGAGAGTTCGGTGACTCCGCCCAAAACTCTTGTTATCGGTTTTGTCCTTGGCTCCCGGTCGGATTTGGCCGCGGTCGCTGATCCGGAACGCCTAACCCGCAACCGGCCGCCATACCGATCTATGAGCATGAAGACGACCGCACGAGCCCACCCGATCCAAGGGCTCGTCAAATATCACGGGATGCGCGATCCGGAGCTTCGGCTGCCGTACCACGATTCGATCAGCGTCTGCACCGCGCCAACGAACACGACGACGACCGTCAGGTGGCTCACCGACGTTGACGCGGAGGGCGGCGCACAAGACACCTACCGCATCGACGGCGAGGCGGTTGAGGGCCGGGCAGCCGAGCGGATCAACATGGTCGTTGAGCACGTCCGCGAGCTGGCTGATTTCGACCATGCTGTCCGCTTTGAGAGTGAGAACTCCTTCCCCTCAAACATCGGTTTCGGTTCGTCGTCGTCGGGCTTCGCGGCGGCCGCGATGGCACTCGTTGAAGCCGCAGGCCTCGACATGTCGTTGCCGGAGATATCGACGGTCGCGCGTCGCGGCTCGTCGTCGGCCGCCCGCGCCGTGACGGGCGCGTTCTCGCATCTCTACGCCGGGCTCAACGACGAGGACTGCCGCTCCTACCGGCTCGACTCCGATCTCGAAGACGATCTCAAGATCGTTGCCGCCCACGTACCCTCGTACAAGGAGACCGAAGAGGCCCACAAGGAGGCCGCCGAGAGTCACATGTTCCAAGCGCGGGTCGCCCACATCCCGGATCAGATCGTCGAGATGCGGGACGCGCTGCGAAAGGCCTCCTTCGAGCGCGTGTTCGAACTCGCCGAACACGACTCGCTGTCGCTGACGGCGGCGACGATGACCGGCCCCTCAGGGTGGGTCTACTGGCAGCCCGAAACGATTGCCGTCTTCAACGCGGTGCGGGAACTCCGCGAAGAGGGCGTTGAGGTGTATTTCTCGACTGACACAGGCGCAAGCGTCTACGTCAACACGACCGAGGAGCACGTCGATACGGTTCGATCCCGCATCGACGAGATCGGCATCGAAACCGACGTATGGGAGGTCGGCGGGCCGGCTCACGTCCTGCCGGAGAGCGACGCGCTGTTCTGAGTCGTTCTGTCATCCGTTCGCTGTCGGTCGAACCGCAACTTTTACAATCTGATTTTCAAAAGACAAAGTAGACTTTCATGACCTCGCAATCCGACACGGTCGCCGACCGGATCGAAACGACCCGCGCCGAGATCGCGCCGACGACAGCGCTTGCGATCTTCGGCTTCGGCGCGGCAATCACGTTCACGCTGGTGGTGTTACAGGAGCCGTTGGCCCACGAGTCGCTCCACAACTTCCGGCATGCCGCCGGGATCGTCTGCCACTAACGATGCTCTTTGCCTATCTCAAGCGCGGGCTGCTGGCCGGTGGCGTCGCTGGCATCGCGTACGGACTGTTCATGGCAGCCGTCGCCAACCCACTGGTCGGCTATCTCGAACACGCACAGCATGGGCACGCCCACAGCCACGGCCCAGCGGCCGAATCGGTCGTGGCTGAATCGACGACCGCACTTGTCAGCATCGGGGGTGGGCTGTTGTGGGCTGTGTTCCTCGGCGGCTGTTTCGGTATCGGTCTCTACCTGTTTGAACCGGCACTGCCGGGCCGCTCAACCGGACGCCGGCTCAGCCTCGCCGGCAGCGGGTTTCTGACCGTTTCGGCCGTGCCATGGCTGGTGTTACCGCCGTCTGCACCCGGTGCCGAGCAACTGCTGACAGTGACCACGCAATTCCTCCTGTACGGTGGCCTTGTAGTTCTCGGCGCAGCAGTCGCTGCAAGCGGTGTGGCTGCGTACAACCGACTTGTTGGCCGACACCGCTGGCTGGCCGTCGCCGGTGGCATCGGGCCAATACTGGCCGCAGCGGTACTTCTCCCGGCGGTGACACCAACGATTGTTCGTCATCCTGAGCTGTCGACAGAGCTTCTCACCGCCTATCAAGCGATGGTCGTGTTGAGTCAGGGCTCGATCTGGCTGTGTATCGCCACGACATTCGGCTGGCTTCAGCGACGCACGCGACATGAATCGACGGCCACTGACCCACAGCCAGCGACATGAAAGATCGAACCGCCGAACACCGCGAGCGACTCGATTCGCATGTTTTCGTCTGTACGAACAACCGCGAGGAGTACGACTGCTGTGCCGACGCCAACGGTGACGAGACGCTGACCGCAGTCAAAGAGTGGCTCCGCGAGCGCGACGCGTTCTGGTCGTCGGTGTCGGTCGCCGAAACCGGCTGTCTCGGGCTGTGTAGCGAGGGCGGGGCGGCGATTGCGATCCAGCCCCGCGACGAGTGGTACTCCGACGTGCAGCCAGAGGACGTGCCTGGGTTGCTCGAATCCGTCTTCGGCCCCGAGGCCGATCAAGTCGGTGTCCCCCCAGAGCAGCCGGCCGACGACTGACGACAGCCTGCCTGCCAACCGAATTCCTGACGGAATCAAGAGGCGAGACGCGCTGGGCGAACCCGGACGTTCACGAGAGCAAGCTCTCGTGAGCCAACCAGAAATCTCCGATTTCTGGTGACGACGTAAGCATTGCAGGAGCAAACGCAATGAGCGACGAAGTCGTTCGAAAATCGAAGATTTTCGTGATGACGAGAGAGCTTGCTCTATCGAACCACGCGCAGCGAGTCCCGGGAGCCCAGCGCGTCGAGGGCTTTCTATCGGTTCCCGTTGTCAACCACTACATGTCCCGCCACATCTAACGTTATGTTCATTCGGCTGGCTCCCCAACCACAGGTATGCACGTCGTTGTTCTCGGTGCCGGCTACGCAGGCGTCACCCTCACCCGCAAACTCGAAGAAACCCTCCCACCGGAAGCCGATCTCACCATCGTCGACGAATCCGATACCCACCTCGTCCAACACGAGGTTCACCGCGTGATCAGACGCCCCTCGATCACCGACGCTATCGAGGTTCCGCTGGCGTCGCTGTTTGACCGCGCGGCGGTCGTCACTGCCCGCGTCGAGAACGTCGATCCCGACGCCAATGAGGTCGTTTTCGACTCTGGAGAAACCCTCTCCTACGATTATGGCGCGCTCTGTCTCGGTGCGGAAACCGCCTTCTACGATCTGCCAGGCGTCGAAGCGCACGGCCAGACGCTGAAAGCTGTCGGCGACGCCGAGGCAATCCGTGGGCGGGCACTCGACTTACTCGGTGGTGACACACCGGCGTCAATCGTTGTTGGCGGCGCGGGCCTCTCCGGTGTTCAGGTCGCCGGGGAACTCGCCGCGCTCGCTGACGAGAAGGGAGCCAGCGACCGTATCGACATTACGCTGCTCGAACAGCTCGATACTGTCGCGCCCGTGTTCCCCGAGGCCTTCCAAGACGCCGTCGCCGATGAGCTGACCGAGCGCGGAATCGAAATCCAGGTTGAAACGGCCGTCACCGAAGCAACGGAATCGGCGGTCGCCACGCAGCATCAAGCCACCGGTGAGACAGATACGCTCGACGCTGACCTGTTCGTCTGGACGGGCGGCATCGCCGGCCCTGAGTCGATGGCCGGCGACCGGCCGGTTGTCCGCCGCGATCTGCGGCTGACGAACTCGACGTTTGCGGTCGGCGACACCGCTCGCATCGTCGACGCCGACGGCGAGGCCGTTCCCGCCAGCGCGTCCGCGGCGATCCGCGCCGCCGATCCGGCCGCCGAAAACATCACCAGGTTGGTGGAGTGGGAGTTGGCCGGCCGCGGGGGCTTCGAGCCAGAGCTCACACCGTTCCGATTCAACGTCCCCGGCTGGATTGTCTCTGTGGGTGACGGCGCGGTCGCACAGGTCGGCCCAGAAGTTGTTAGCGGGGGTGCAGCCAAGGCACTGAAAGCCAGCGTCGGCGCAGGCTATCTCAGTTCGATTCGAGAGGTGCAGAAAGCAACCGAGTTGGTCGGCGAGGAGCTTGAGGCCTAACGGGGTAACGAAGCCGGAGCGATTTTACTTTCTGCCGCCACACCCCTGACCGTGACGATTACCCTCGGCTTCGAGGATGGGACGCTCCGGGTTGAAAGCGACCGCGAGAGCGATCCCGCCCTCGGTAGCCTGCCGGGCGTCAAGGGCGACCCGCGGAGCGGAACGGCGCGCGCGCCGGCCCACCACTATGCGGCGATTCGGGATGTGCTCCACCACGTTGACGCCGACGTTGTCGACACCGTGCTCGGTACTGATCCCGTCTCGCTGACGACGAGTTACGAACTCCGTGAGTACCAACAGGACGCCCTCAACGCATGGCTCGACAACAACCGCCGCGGCGTACTCGAACTGCCGACCGGCGCGGGGAAAACGGTCATCGCGCTTGCGGCGATGGCCGCCTGCGACGAGCCGACCCTAATCGTCGTGCCGACTATCGATCTCTTAGAGCAGTGGCAGTGCGAACTCGAAACCGAGTTTGAGGCCCCCATCGGCCGGCTCGGCGGCGGCGAACAGCGCGTCGAAGCGGTGACAGTGGCGACCTACGATTCGGCGTACCTCCGGGCGGACGAACTCGGCGACCGGTTCGGGCTCGTCGTCTTCGATGAGGTTCACCACCTCGGCGCGGAAGGCTATCAGGATATTGCCCGCCTGCTGGCCGCGCCGGATCGGCTCGGGCTGACGGCGACGTTCGAGCGGCCGGACGGAGCCCACGAGACGGTGGCCGGTCTCATCGGGTCTCGTGTCTACACCATCGACACCGACGAACTGGCTGGTGATCATCTCGCGCCCTACGAGATCCGGCGGATCGAAGTTGAACTCACGCCTGAGGAGCGCGCCGAGTACGACGACGCACAGGGCACCTTCGTCGACTACGTCCGGAGCTCAAACATCGATTTCACCAGCGGCAGCGACTACCGCCAGTTGGTCAAACGCTCCGGCAACGATCCCCAAGCCCGCGAAGCGTTGCTCGCCAAACAGCGCGCCCGCGAGATCATGATGAACGCTGATAATAAACGCCACCAACTGGGGCGGATTCTCGACGGTCACCGCGAGGATCGACTCATCGTCTTCACCGCCCACACCGAGTTAGTGTACGACCTCTCTGAGCGATTTCTCATTCCGGCGATCACAAACGAAACCGGCGCGGGCGAACGACGCGAGATTCTCCAGCGGTTTCGCGACGGCGAGTACAGCCGGATCATCACCGCCAACGTGCTTGACGAAGGCGTCGACGTGCCCGACGCCAACGTCGGCGTCGTCCTCTCGGGCAGCGGGAGTGAACGCGAGTTCACCCAGCGACTCGGCCGTATTCTCCGACCCAAAGCCGACGGGGGCAGAGCGATTCTCTATGAGGTCGTCAGCAGCGAAACCGCCGAGGAACGGGTCGCCCAGCGTCGGCGGTAACGTCGTCGGGTAACATCGCCGATGACGGCGTGACAGGACTGTCGCTGCGTCGGCGGTGAGTGTTTTATCGCTGGCGACCCCTGAATCCGTATGGACGAACGAATCCACGAACACGCCGCCGTGTTGGTCGACTGGAGTGCCCGGATCGATCCCGGGGATAACGTCGTCGTCAGCGTCGCAGAGGGAGCCCACGAGCTTGGGGTCGCCGTCGCCGAAGCCGTCGGCGAGCGCGGCGGGGAGCTCCTTGCAGTCAACAACGCAGCGGAGCTCTCGCGGGCGTATCTGCAGGGCCGGGCCGCCAGCGACACCGACTTTGCCGACCCACCGGCCCACGAGCTGGCGATGCTGGAGGCGGCCGATGTTTATTTGGGACTTGGTGGCGGGCGAAACACTGCCGCCACCGCGGATGTACCACCCGAAACCCGACAGGCCGCCCGGCGTGGGCAAGCGGAGGTGCGAGAAGCCCGGCTGGCGACCGACTGGGTCTCAACCGTTCACCCAACACGGTCGCTCGCCCAACAGGCCGGGATGTCGTTTGAAGCCTACCAGGAGTTTGTCTACGATGCGGTGCTCCGCGACTGGGAATCGCTGGCCGAGGAGATGGCCCAACTCAAACGCATCCTTGATACGGGATCGACTGTCCACATCGAGACCCCAACAACCGATCTCCGGCTGTCGATCACGGGTCGAACCGCCGTCAACAGCACAGCCTCGGTCGCCGACGACTCTCATAACCTCCCCTCCGGCGAGGTGTTTACCGCGCCGGCTGACGCCAACGGGACAGTCAGCTTCGACCTGCCGAGAACCGTCGACGGAACGCGGCTGGAAGGTGTAACGCTCACCATTGAGAACAACGAGGTTGTTGACTACGCGGCCGATCAGGGTGAGGCAACGCTGGGGGAGCTACTGGAAACCGACGACGGGGCCAGCCGGCTTGGCGAGCTTGGGATCGGGATGAACCATGGCATCGACCGGATTACCGATCGGATTCTCTTCGATGAGAAGATGGCCGAGACGGTTCACCTTGCGATCGGCCGGGCGTACGACGCCTGCCTACCGGGCGGCGAGGCCGGCAACGGGTCGGCGATTCATGTCGACTTGCTGGCCGACATGCGGGCTGACAGCCGCCTCACGGTTGACGGCGAGGTCATCCAGCGAAACGGTATCTTTCGGTGGGAGAATGAGTTTACCGAGGAGCCGGCTGACTGAGCGGATCGAGCCGCCGCCGGATTCATTACCCGCTCGACCGACCGCTGGGGTGTGACAGGAACCGTAACGGCAACAGCGTCAGCAACACGAGCAGCTGCTCCGGATAGCGCGACAGTCGCAGTCACCGCCCTCGGAGAGGCTGCCTCGGCAGCCCGCGCCCGCAAACGGGCTCGCAACCGCGCGGCAACGGTGCGAACGGCGATCGAGGCGACCGTTGAGGTGGGGATCGAGACAGTTGACCACCGGGTGACCAACAGCGCGGTTACCTTCGAGCCGGAAACTGACGCCGCCTTCCGGGCGGTCGAGGAGTTTCACGTCCGGTGTGAGCCGGACGCGGTCGCCACCGTCGTCGTCGAAGCGACCGACGGTGGTGGCGGCGTCGATCACGTGCAGTTCGCGCTCACGGACACAGCGCGGGCAGACCTCCAAGCGGAAGCCATGACAGCTGCCGTCGATCGAGCCCGCCGAAAGGCCGATCGACTGGCGGCCGCCGACGGGCTCGCGGTCGGGGCGGCCCGGTCGATCACGACCCAACCGGCCCGCCCCGGCAACGAGCCCGTCGATGACGCGTGGGAGTCAGATCCGTCCGTCCATCCCGCCCCGATCAGCGTTACCGAGCGTGTCGAGGTCGAATACGAACTCACTGCGGCCGAGACCGATATGACGGTGGCCAACGACAGCGGCAAAGGTTGATACCGCTCTCGCACCACAATTAAGTATGGCTGTTGCTGGTCTCTGTGAACACTGTAACCAACGCCCCGGGGCGTTCAGTTGTCGCCGCTGTGGGGCGACTGTCTGTCGACTCCACTACGACGGCGAGTTGGAGCTGTGTGCCGACTGTGCACAAAAGCGAACGGCAGACGGACGGCGTGGGGATACCTTTCGGCTGTAGGTGATAGCAGAAGTCGGTGGCGGTGTGGGAGCAACGCCCGTGCCGTCGCTATTCGGGGATATCGAGTTCGAACTGCTCGTTGTCCTTGACGGCGTTGAGCACGACGCTGGTGTTGGACTCGCGGATATCAACATCCTCCAAGAGTGACTTGATCTGATCGTTCATATCGTCGGTGTCGTCGAACTTTCCGATCGCGATGATGTCGTAGTCACCTGTTGTCTCATACACCGAGATCATCTGCTTTTCGGACTCAAGTTTGTCGGTGATCTGCGGGATCGCACTTCCCTCAACCTTGAGATGCATGATCGCGGTGACATCGTAGCCAAGGCTTTCGTAGTCGACGATCGGGGAGTAGCCCTCGATGACGCCGTCAGCTTCGAGATCCTTCAGGTGATTCGAGACGGTTGTCACCGACACGTCGAGCTCCTCGGCGAGACTCCGGAGGCTAGAGCGGCCGTCACCGAGCAGCGAATTAATCAGCTTCTCATCAAGATGTTCATGTGCCATACCCACCACGAGATAGTTTGTATTATTAAGTTTACTGGTATTAATCTCCACATCCGCATAGCCGTTCCCGATCCGATCGGGGAATGCGACAGAAGCTCACGCGCTGGGCTGCCGTGTCGACGGTCACCCGAGCCGACACGTGTTCAGTCCGAAAGATCACTCCGAGGCGGTGGCCGGCAACGCAGCTATGAAGCATCACTGCAGGATGACAACTGACCATCATCATAGGGAGTGCTCACGCCGAGCTGAAGGGTTGCTCCCAGCAGCTCCGGGGCGAATTCGACACCGTACACCCTGTCACAAGTTTGAATATCCCATCCGGCGTTAGGCTGGTAATGTCACGATCTTCTGACAGCGAAACGGTCGAAGTCGACAAAGCGTCATTTAGGCAGCTGCAGAATCTGATCGCGGAACTTGAGCAGAGCGGTCAACAGCTCGGTGAGATGGTGACCGCTAACAACGAGGTTATCCAGGGGTACGCACCGACGCTCAACGAGATCAACGATGAGGTCTCAAATCTCACCGCGACCATCGAGGAGATCGCCGCGACCGTCAGCGACGTTGACGAGCAGGCCGACGAGGCAGCGGCCCTCGCCACCCAAGGCGAGGAATCAACGCATGACGCTGTTGCGGCGATGCACGACGTGACCGATGCCTCCGAAACGGTGTCCTCTGAGATCAAAGACCTCCAAGAGAAAGCCCACGAGATCGACGCGATCGTCGAGGTAATCAACGGAATCGCCGACCAGACAAATCTATTAGCGCTCAACGCCTCAATTGAGGCCGCCCGCGCCGGCGAGGCCGGCGATGGGTTCGCGGTCGTCGCCGACGAGGTGAAAAACCTCGCCGGGGAGTCCCAAGAGAACGCCGAGACCATCGAGGAGATGATCAACGCGATTCAGGCCTCAACCGAGGAAACCGTCGATAGCTTAGAGACGATGAACGACCGCATCGACACCGGGATCGACGAGATCGAGACCGCGGCGGACAGGCTCGCAGATATCAATGAGAGCATCGACGAGGTCTCGGCCAGCCTGCTGCAGGTCTCAGATGCGACCGACGAACAGGCCGAAAGCACCCAGGAAGTCGCCTCGCTGATCGACGAGACCGTCGACGGGCTTGACGATGCTGTCAGTGCGATCGAAAACACCGAGGCGGTCGCAGAAACACATCAACAGGATATCACCGAGATCAGGCAGCTTGTTGACAAGCAGATCGAGTAGCCACCGCATGACAAACGCCAATGGACACCCAACCACGAACCAGCGTTGTCCTCGCTGGGGGGTACTCCACTCGGTTTGGCGAGACCGATAAGGCCCTCGCTGAGATCGATGGAACGGCGATGATCGCTCACGTCAGTAGCCGACTTGCAAGCGCTGTCGACCGAATCCTCGTAAGCTGTCGGGAACGCCAACAGCCGGCGTTCGACCGCGTGCTCTCAGCACTCGATGCCGATGTGCCCATAGAGATTGTGCCCGATCCCGAACCCGATCGGGGGCCACTCGCCGGTATCGTATCCAGCTTTAAGCAGATAGAGACGACGTATGCTGCGGTCGTCGCCTGTGATATGCCGTTTGTCGATCCGGCGTTCGTTGAGTTTCTGTTCGAACAGGCGATGGGACACGACGCCGCGGTTCCTGAACTCGACGACGGCCACCGCCAACCGGCACAGGCGGTCTACCGCGTTGGGCGAACGGTGACTGTTGGCGACCAGCGGCTGGCGGCCGATGCGTTGAGCCTACGCGGTGCGCTATCGGAGCTAGATACTCTGACGATCCCTGCGGCAACGGTTTCAGAACAGACCAGTTGGCGGTCACTGCGTGATATCAATTCACGCGAGGAGTTTATCCGCGAAACGGCCGACGACAGCAGCACGCGAGATGGTCAGTAGCCGCTAGTGATACAAAATCGTCAGTCAGCGGGGGAGGTGGCTGACAGATACGCATCGTTGACGACCCACTCGTCGTTATCGTTGCGAACCATGTACTCGCCGTAGTAGGGGACGCGGTTGGCGACCGTTTCGCGGAACGTTTCCTGGATCTCATCGCGGCTCATCTCACCCATCGACCGGAGGTCGTCGTTGCGGTTGAGACAGCCCTTCAGGTAGCCTTCGTGTGTGACGCGCACGCGGTGGCAGTTCGCACAGAAGGTCGGATTTTCGACCGGGTCGACGATCTCGACCATCCCGCCGTTCGATTCGTTGATCGCCTCGTTCTCGTCGGCGTCGTCGCCGGCGATCCAGTAGCGCGTCCGGTTGTGCATCTCGCGCTGTTCGACCCGGTCGGCGAGGTCTGTCAACCAGTCGTGGACACGTTCGATGTCGATATTCCACTCCGGGTGGCCGGTCAATTCAGGCATATACTCGATCAACTGCAGCCGGAGGCCGTCGTTGTTGGCAGCGTGTTCGACCATCCCTTCGACGTAGCCGGCAGTGTGTTTGAACACGACCATGTTGAGCTTTACCGGCGCGAGCCCGGCGTCGACGGCTGCCTCGACACCCGCAAGCACCTGTTCGTACGCGCCGGATTTCGTGATCTCGGCGAAGGCGTCGGGATCGATCGCGTCCTGTGAGACGTTGACGCGTTCAAGCCCGGCAGCTTTGAGCTTCTCAGCACGCCCGGGGAGGAATGTTCCGTTGGTCGTCATCGACGCCTCCATCGACTCGGGTGTACGGCGGATGATTTCCGCCAGATCCTGTCGCAACATGGGCTCGCCACCGGTGAACTTGACCTTCTTGACGCCGAACTCCTCGACGACATCCAGAAACCGAACCACGTCATCGGCGGTCATCTCGTTGTCGTCGGGCTCCATCGGGCCGCGGGTGTCACCAAGCCCTTCGTTGTGGCAGTAGACACAGTCGAAGTTACACCGGTCGGTGAGCGATACGCGCACGCCCGTGACCTCTCGACCGAACTCGTCTTCCAGCGGCCCGTTCATATCTACCCCCTCGCCGCTCCGATAATTAAATGTACGGGGGATTCGACTAATTTAGTAATAAGAATCAATTTCATAGCCAGATACTGCTATTGACTTCAATTACATCGCTCGCATTTTGTGGCAAACAGCCGGATCGCTGTCAACAGAAATGGTCGTCGGTAGTTTGCTGTCGTCGCCGTTGCACACAAATGAACAGCAAACCGAAGCTGTCGAAGGTAGGTTTCTTCAGTGCTTAATTACCAAGAGCAGTTGTTCATGAGGAACGGTGTGTCGTCTTAGACAAGCACCTGTCCATACCTCAGTCGTCCGCTGAGGCAGCCTCGGGGCTCGGGTCGCCTGTCTCGGCGAAGGGGTACCACGCCTGTTTGGCATCCGTGAGACACGGGTCGTCGTACGTTGTCTCCTCGGGTTCGGCGAACTCGATCAACTGCTCGTCGCCGGCTGTGTCGGCCCATTCGCGGAACGTCTGGCCGGCCTCACGGTGGGCCGCGAACGCCTCGACAAGATTTCGGATCGCGCCGGGAACCTCGTCTGCGGGGATGCGCTGGCGAATCCACTCAACGAACGACGGCTCCTCGCCGATGCCGCCGCCGACACCCAGATCCAGCGTCTCGACCATCTCCCCATCCTTGCGGCCGCGCATCCCGATCAGCCCGATATCCGCGGTGTTGGCGTGTCCACAGTCGGCCGTACAGCCCGAGTAGTGGATCTTGAGCTGCTCGACATCGGCCGGGAGTTCGACGTTGTCGCGCAGCCACCGCAGCATCCTCGACATCCGGGCCTTGGTCTCGGTGAGCGCGAGATTGCAGAACTCGGTGCCGGTACAGGCCATCGCCCCGCGGGTGAAGGGATTGGGTTCGGGTGTGTGTTTGTCCAGCAGTGGCTCCTCCAGCAGCTCGTTGAGGCGGTCACCCTCAATATCGATGAGAATCGGGTTCTGTCGCCGGGTCAGCCGGAGCCGGCCGGAGCCGTACTCGTCTGCGAGGTCGGCGAGTTCGATCGCCTCCTCGGCTGGCATGCGTCCGACGGCGACGCTGAGCCCGACGTAGTAGTTGCCGTCCTGCTGCTCGTGGACGCCGAGGTAGTCGAACTCGTCGCCATCGCCGCGACCGGCGTTGTATGTGTACTCCTCTCGCATATCTTCGCCGGCGGTATGAAGCTCGAAATCGACGTACTCCTCCCCTAACAGCTCCCGAATCCACTCTGTCCCGTGTTCGTCAACGAAGAACCGTGAGCGGTTCTTGTTCCGGTTCTGTCGGTTGCCGTGGTCGTGGTAGAGTTCGACGAAGCCACGAACCACCTCGTAGGCGTTGTCCGGATCGACGAAAACATCCAGCGGGCGAGCCACCCGTGGTTCGTGCCCGCCGAGGCCGCCACCGACGCGGACGTTGAAGCCGAGGGTTTCCTCCCCGTCGATCTCTTTCGTTGCGGGTTCGAGCCCGATATCGTTGATCGAGTCCTGTGCGCCACCCTCTGGGGTTCCTGTGATCGAGATATTGAATTTCCGCGGCATATTACAGAGATCGTTGTCGCCGCGGATCTCCTCTTGGAACCGATCCAACAGCGGCAAGGTATCGATGATCTCGTCTTTTGAGATGCCGGCGACGGGACAGCCGGAAATGTTGCGCATCGTGTCGCCACCGGATGACCGTGTCGTAACGCCGACGGCTTCCAGTTTTTCCCAGATCTCCGGGACATCCTCAAGTTCGATCCAGTGTAGCTGAATCGACTGCCGGGTGGTGAAGTCGATCCAGCCGTTGCCGTACTCGGGGTTGGCAACCGGCCCTTGGGCGTACTCGCTGGCCACCTCGCCGATGGCGCGAAGCTGCCCCGGTTGCAGCCGGCCGTTGCAGTTGGTCAACCGCATCATGAAGTAGCCGTCCTGTCCGTCTCGCTGGTGAAAGACACCACAGAACTTGAATCGAGAGAACCACGCCTCGCGCTCGTCTTCCGGGATCGACTCATACCCCTGCTCGGCGAACTCATGGATCTTCTCGCGAACCGCATCGCCGTAGAGCTCGTCTTTGTACGTCTCTTTTTTATGTGCCATCAGTCGCCTCCCGTCACATCAAAGTGTGAATCATCAACCGGTTCTTTGATCGGATGCTCAGTGAGCATAGATATAGATTTGTATCTCTGCATAAAAGCGTATTCGTTTAATAAATATGGAAATTACAGTCAAAACCAGGTGATCTCTGAAATCCGGGGGCAAACGGAAGTATATTTCATCGCTGTGGTTAGGAACTAAACTATTTTTATGATAACGCACAAAGACATGTTGATTGTGGCTTTATTTCCTGAGCAAAGAACAGTTCGACATTTTTGCGCCCACAACAGTTGGCACACGCCGCGCTGAGTGCCCGCGCGAGGGGCGCATGCACAATGGTTAAAAACGCTCAATTTTTCAGAAAATATGCCATATCGAAACAATTATTTTGCTCATAGCCACAGTACTTGTTGAAACAACTATAATGGTCGCATCATCCATCAACACGTTCACTGAGTTATCATCGGAGTTCATCGCCGGCAACCGCCAGCCGAGCGGCCACCGGAGGGCTCAATGACCGAGTGGACGCCGACAACGTGTATGCGGTGTGCGGTCGGGTGTGGTCACCTCCAGAAGGGCGTCGACAGTGGCTATGGGATTGACACCGTTCGTGGCGACGCAAATCACCCGGTTAGCCACGGGTTAGCCTGTCAGCGCGGGATCAGCGAATCGGCTGATCCGGACGGCGAGTGGCTCACCCGGCCGCTCATCAGGAAAGGCGACGAACTGGTCGCGACAAGTTGGGACACTGCCATCGGCACCGTGGTAAACAGATTTGAGACTGCACTCCAACGGTCACCCCACGGCGTTGCGGTGCTCGGGAGTGGGCAACAGACCAATGAGGCCGCCTACGTGCTCGGCAAGCTTGCCCGCGGCGGCTTTGGCACCCGATACTACGACGCCAACACCACTCTCTGTATGGCCTCGGCGGTCACCGCTTACTACCAAGCCTTTGGCAGCGACGCGCCACCGCCAACGTACGACGACATCCCCGAAGCAAAAACGCATCTCGTCTGGGGAGCCAACCCCACAGCCGCTCATCCGGTTATGTATCGGTGGATCAACCAGAGCGCAGACGAGGACGATAGTCGGCTGCTTGTCGTCGATCCTGTCGAAAGTGAAACTGCTGAGGACGGCGATACCCACGTCCAACTCGATCCTGGCACCGATCTTGCGTTCGCTCGGGCCATCCTTGCCCGGCTGGTCGCAACCAACGAGATCGACCGGTCGTTCATCGACGACGCGACAGTCGGTTTTGAAGCACTTCTCGATGCACTCCCTGAGGCCAAAGTCGCTGCTGACACCGCCGGCGTTAAGATGGAAACTGTCGACACCGTCGCTACGGCGTTGGCCGACGATACGCTGTTGTACTGGGGGATGGGTGTCAACCAGAGCATTCAGGGGACAGCGACAGCACGGGCGTTGATCGATCTCTGTCTGGCAACCGGGAACATGGGTTCCGGCAGTGGCCCCTTCTCGCTGACCGGCCAAGCCAACTCGATGGGAACGCGGATCTGCTCCTCGAAGGGAACCTGGCCCGGCCACCGCGCCTTCGGCGATCCGGAGCACCGCGAAACCGTCGCCGACGCGTGGGGGATCAACGCCGACCAGTTCCCCGACGATCCGGGCCCTGGCCCGGTTGGTATCGCTGATGCGCTCGCTGATGGGCCGCCGGGGGCCTGTTGGGCGGTAGCAACAAACCCGGTCGCCGGCATGCCTGACGCCGATGCGGTTCGGGGGACGCTTGAGGACACCTTCCTTGTCGTCCAAGATGCCTTCCGCACCGAAACCACCGAGATAGCAGATGTCGTGTTGCCGGCGGCAACGTGGGGTGAAAGCGAGGGGACGGCAACCAACATGGAGCGAACCATCTCCCGTGTTCGGGCAGCCACCGAGACGCCATCGAAGGTACGACAGGATATCGATATTATCTCCACGATCGGTCACCGGTTGTATCCGGAACTCATCGATCGGCCCGCGAGAGACCCCGCGGCGGTCTTCGATGAGTTTCGGGCACTCACTGCCGGGACGCCCGCCGACTGCACGGGGATCAGCTACGACCGGCTGGAAGCCGAACTCGCCGTCCGATGGCCAACGGATGACCCCGAGACCCAAGCCGGCTACCGCTACGTCGACGACGAGAGATGGACGTTTCCGACAGCATCCGGGCGGGCACGGTTTTCGACTGCCACCCACGGCGGCCTCGCGGAGCCGACCACCGAGGCGTATCCGCTGACGCTGACGACCGGCCGGGAGCCTGATGCCTACAACACCGGGGTTCGAACGCGTGGCGGCGAGGCTGAAGATTGCCCGGTCGTTCGTGTCCACCCGGAGACGACACTGAAGCATATCGAGGCACTGGATCGCGGCCGTACCGTCGTCGTCTCGCGACGGTCGTCGGTGACCGTCACCGTCCAGCCCGACGATGGGGTGCCGACCGGCCTGCTCTGGCTGCCGATCCACCACCCCGCGGTCAATGCGTTGACGCTGCCGGCGGTCGATCCGGAGTCCGACGAGCCAAACTTCAAACAGTGTGCGGTCGATCTCCGGCCGCCGTCACGGTCGAACCCACTATCAACGCAAGGACTGTCTACCGAGGAGACGGTTGTCGGTGATGCCGACTGACACCGATGTCAAAACATACGCCAATATGTGCAGTAGTCAATAGATATAACAACCAACCAAATGGTTTTCAGTGTGAATAACCCAAATACAGTTAATAAATGGTGAATACGGTGTGTAGACACAAAACTATGCAGATCAATCGGCGCACACGGGAGGTGCAGCCGCGATGAGCGATTGGCAGTCGACGACCTGCATGCGGTGTGCGGTCGGCTGTGGTCATCGCCAGCGACCGACAGCTGATGGGGATAGCCTCGGCGAGGTGACCGGTGATCCCTCCCATCCCGCAACCGGCGGCGCGAAATGCCAACGCGGCGTGAGCGAAACCCTTGCCCCCGACGGCAAGCGGATAACCGACCCCCTGATCAGGCGAGGTGGCACGCTCCAGCCAACCGACTGGGAGACGGCTCTCGGGCTTGTCACCAGCCGCTTTATCGAGGCACTCGGCAACAACAATGGCAACATCGCTGTCCTCGGTAGCGGCCAGCAGACCAACGAAGCCGCATACGCGCTTGGGAAGCTTGCCCGCGGCGGCTTTGGGACGCCGTACTACGATTCCAACACGACGCTCTGTATGGCTTCGGCGGTCTCGGCGTACTTTCAGTCGTTTGGCAGCGACGCACCGCCGCCGACATACGACGATATCCCGAAAGCCGACACCCATCTCATCTGGGGGGCGAACCCGGCGACCGCCCATCCGGTGGTTTACCGGTGGATCACCGATAGCGTCGCCGACGACGGCCAACTGATCGTTGTTGACCCCGTTGAGACGGCGACCGCCGACGACGCCGACACCCACGTTCGCCCGGATCCCGGCACCGACCTCGCGTTGGCCCGAGCGGTGCTGGCAGCCGTCATCGACGCCGGCGATGTCGATACCAAATTTATCGAGTCACAGACGACCGGCTACGAGGAACTGGTCGACTCGCTGCCGACGCTCGACACCGCTGCTGAGACCGCCGGTGTCGACACTGATACCATCGAGACCATCGCTGACGGCCTCACCGACGACACGCTGTTGTACTGGGGGATGGGTGTCAACCAGAGCATTCAGGGGACAGCGACGGCCCGTGCCCTCATCGATCTCTGTTTGGTGACCGGAAATATTGGCCCCGGTAGCGGCCCCTTCTCGCTGACCGGGCAAGCCAACTCGATGGGTAACCGTGTGTGTTCCTCAAAGGGAACCTGGCCCGGTCATCGCGCTTTCGACGATGAAACAGCCCGTAAGGCCGTCGCCGAAGCGTGGGACGTGCCGCTCTCTCGGCTTCCAGAGACGACAGGGCCGGGCTTTGTCGGCATCGTCGACGCCATCGCTCGCGGCGAAAGCGAGGTCTGCTGGACGGTAGCGACGAACCCGGCGGCCGGGATGCCGGATGCGGGTCAGGTGACCGATGTCTTAGAGGAGGTCTTTCTTGTCGCCCAGGACGCCTTCTACTCGGAAACAGTCGCCTGCGCCGATGTGGTGTTGCCGGCGGCGACGTGGGGGGAAACAGAGGGGACGGCAACCAACATGGAGCGACGCGTCTCGCGGGTACGACAGGCAGTCGACCCGCCGGGGGCTGCACGACAGGATCTCGACATCATCGCCGCCATCGGCAACCGTGTCGAGACCGGTCTGTTTGCGGAGACACCGCTGGATCCAGGGCGTGTCTTCGATGAGCTCACCGCATTGACCGCCGGCACAACCGCGGATCTCTCGGGGCTCTCCTACGACCGGCTGACCGAGGAGCTGGCGGTCAGATGGCCGGCTCCGACTGCGGACAGCCATGGCGGCTACCGATACCATGAGGGTGGCGACAGATGGCAGTTTGAGACGGAGTCGGGTCGCGCCCGATTCTCAGCGGCCACCCACAGTGGCGTGCCGGAACCCCTCGATGCGGCGTATCCTTTAGTGTTGACAACCGGGCGGTGTGCCGGGGTTTACAACACCGGGATTCGGAACCGAGCGGACGACGACACGGTTCCAGATGCCCGCATCCATCCCGAGACAGTCGGCAACTGTCTCGATGCCTTCGATCGAAGTCGGACAGTGATCGAATCCCGGCGCGATAGCGTCACCGTCACCGTGGCAGCTGACGACAGCGTCCCGCCGGGGATGGTGTGGGTGCCGATCCACAACCCGGCCGCAAACAAGCTGACGCTGCCGGCGGTGGATCCGGAATCTGACGAACCAAACCTCAAGCAGTGTGCGGTGACCGTTCGAGCCCCACCGCGCTCGACAGATGACGACGATCAGGGGACAGCCGCGGCGTCGACGCCGGCGCTCAGCGGTGACGGCGGGCTTGTCGACAGATAGGCGCGGTTGCCGCACAGGCCACCGCAACGACACGGTATTTCGATATGTGGCAACTGTCGACCGGTGGTACCGACTCTCCTCAGCGGCGAGTAAACCGGTCGAGTACGATACAGAAAGTTGTCAGGGGATGGCGGTGCCTGTTCGTCCAACTACTGAGAGTGCCGTGTAGTTTCGCTGTAGGCCCTCAGACCCAACTATGATGAATTATAACGGACAAAACTCGCATTTCGGTAGTAAATAATACAGAAAACCGAATTGTAATCGGAGATGGTATATTTCTGTGAATGAATGGTGAAACAAAATGGGTGTGGTCGATAAGTCACGTAATGTTTTGATTTGCCACCTGAATCCGGTCAATTGTCCGCCGATTGTTTTATTAATACAGCGTTTTTGTGAGACAGACGTGTTGAAACCAATGATCGCAGTATTGCAGCGGCACATCGTACAGTGGTGTCAACGACTGGGAGCCAGACAGCACCCATCCACTAACCAACTTGCGGAGGTGGCCAACGCATGAAGAGTCCGATTCGGATGACGAAGTACCGGACGCTTGTGTTAGCGACGATCGGGTTCAATTTTTCATTTCTGATCTGGTTCTCCTTCGCCCCGTTCACCGGCGGGATGGCCGAGGAGTTCAGCCTCTCGACGGCCGAGATCGGGATCCTCGCGAGTTCGGCCATCTGGATGGCCCCATTTGGCCGTATCCTCACCGGCTGGCTCTCCGATAAGTTCGGCGCGCCAGCCATCTTCGCCATTGTGCTGGCGTACGTCGGCGTGTTCTCGATCGGGAGCGCGTTTGCACAGGACTACTCCGTGTTCTTCGTGACACGGCTGATCGTGGCGACGGCAGGTATCACGTTCGTCATCGGCATCCAGCACGTTGCCGAGTGGTTCGAAGAGGAGAATCTTGGCCTCGCTGAGGGGATCTACGCCGGCATCGGGAACGCCGGTGCGGCTGGCGGCGCGCTCATTCTTCCGCGCGTCTTCGGCACCGGCTGGAGCGGCCCGTTGTTTGCGACCAACTGGCGGGCGGCGTTTTTCTACACCGGCTGTGTCTCGATCGTTCTCGCCGTCGTCTACTACGTCTTCGGTGAGGCCGCCAAAACGACCGAAAAGCGACAAGCGACCAAGGAGAACGCGACGTTCAAAGGGTGGGTGTACACCGCCACCCGCTACGGAACAGTCGTGCTCGCGGCGGCCTACATCATGTCATTCGGCCTTGAGCTATCGATGAACGGCTGGCTCGCCACTTACTACCGGGAAGCCTTCGATACAAGCAACCTCGTCTTGGCGAGTACGTTCGCGGCAACGTTCTCCGTGGCCGCCGGCCTGTTGCGACCGTTTGGCGGCTACGGCAGCGATCTTCTGGCCCGCAAAGAGATGGATATCCTGCCATTCTTTAAGGGGCAGTACCGCGAACAGTGGACGTTTTGTGGGCTGTGTTTCATCGTCCTGATGATGTTCGGCCTGACGCTGGCCGGCTTCTCGGGCGTTGTAATGAACGCGGTCATCGTCGGCTTCCTCGTTGGCACGGGCTGTGCGTGGGCTGAGGGCGCGATCTTTGCCCAAGTGCCGGCGATGTTTCCTAACAGCTCAGGATCGGTCGCCGGCATTGTCGGCGGCGTCGGTACGGTCGGTGGGATCGTCTACCCGCTGATCTACTCCGCGCCGTGGCTTGCGAACTTCCATATCGGCTACTCCGTGACCGCCGTCTCGATGATCCCGATCGTCCTGCTGGCCGCCTGGGTGTTCCAGCCGGAGATCGCTGCCGTCGCCAACAGTGCCGGCTTTGTCGGCGAGAGCGGCGACGCGCCGTCGGCGACCCCAAGCGACGACTGATCGCACCGACGCGAGGCGAGCACACCTATGTGGTGGGTCGCCGGCCACATGTTTTATTCACGACTCGGTCGTGGAACAGGTATGTACACTGTTTCAGTGACCCGACGGTTTGTCGCACAGCATTATCTGACCGTTCCGAACCCCGGCCCCGAAGGTGAGCTTCACTCCCATCACTTCACCGCCGAGATAACGTTCCGCGGGCCGGAACTCGGGGAGTACGGCTATCTTGTCAACATCGATGCGGTCATTGAGGCTGTCGAGGCCGTCGTCGAGACGTTTCGGGATGCGACGCTCAACGAGCTGCCGGCCTTCGAGGGACGAAATCCGAGTGCCGAACACTTCGCGCGGATCTTCGCCGGGCGACTCACCGACCGACTCACCCCGGAGCCGGCGACGGAGCTCACGGTCGCGCTTCAGGAAGACGATGTCGCAACCGTCAGCTACACCGAGTCGATATAACGAATGAGCCGGGCTCGCAGCCGAGCTGTCGTCGGGGTGCTCCTTGCCGTTTTGTTGTGTGCCAGCGGACTTCTCCCCCTGCCGATCGCCGACTCGCCGTATGAGACGACCGCGCCAGCGCCCTATCTCCATCAGGCGGTTCCCGAGACCAGCGATCGGTTTGATCGACTGACCGCCGAGTACGGCTTTGATCCGGACGATGCTGTCGACATCTCGACACTGTCGCCGTCAAGCCAACAGGCTGTCGAGCGGACGGTCGCGGGCTCGCCGGATGCCGACGGCTGGTACCGATATGAGCTACCGGTGTGTGTCGACGGCGTTCTCGTCTGCGATTCGGTGCGGGAGCCGCCGACAGCGTTTACCTACGGCACAGCCCAGCCAACGGAGATCTTCACCGTCGTCGACAGCGACGGCGAGCGGTATCTTCTCCAGACCGGCGTCCAACCGGGAGCCGATACGACGGGTGATCTGCGCGGGCAGTCGGTCGGCATCTACACATGGCTGGTCGGCCTGCTTCCGTTGGGCGTGCTTGTCGGCGCGGCCACCGTCATCGGCCATCACAGCGAGCGGCGACGGGTGGCTGACCTTGTGGTGGCAGTCGGTGGCGTCGTTCTCGCAACCGGCCTCGCGGTGCCGTATCTCGTTGTCGCCGGCGTGGTCGCCTACGACACAATCGCCTGGCCGCTGTTCGGTGGCGTGCTCGCCGCGGTCGGCGTCGCGCTCACTGGGGTCGCGTGGTTGGCTGTAGAGTATGCAGGATCAACGGGCACACCCACATAACGCTCGTCTGTGTAGCCCCACGCGGTGTTGTGCTGGCAGCAGCCGCGATTGCTGATGCTCGCGGTCGTAAAAATGGAAGAAACCCGGGTAGTTGTCTGTGGCTGTAAGCGGTGAAACCGACTTACAGGCGGGTCAGGTTCGAGGCCCGCGGGCCTTTCGGGGACTGCTCGATGTCGAACTCAACGTCCTGACCCTCCTCGAGGTCCGGGCCGCCGACGTCTTCCATGTGGAAGAACACGTCGTCGTCAGCATCGTCAGTATCGATAAAGCCGTAACCGCCAGTGTCGTTGAAGAAGTCAACCGTACCGTTTGCCATTGCAACTGCATGGAGCAGTGACACGGATATAAGGATTATGAAGCAGGGATCCGGCCTTAGTCGTCGATACAGCCGTGTAGGCGTGCCGTGACAGCAGACGACCGCTACTCGTCGGTGTCGTCGTTCGTCTCGTCGGCAGCGACAACCTCCATCACGTAGCCGGCGATGCCGGCGGCTGCCAGCCCGATCCCGAACGCGCGTGTTTGGCGGCGGTACGCCGGTTTCGCTTCCAAGACATCGGCGTTCTCGAAGTTCTTGCCGACCAGCTTTTTCGTCAGCTTTGCCGACAGCCCCGGCGCAAGCGCGGTCACGATTCCCTGTCCGATTGCCATGAGCGATCCAATCTTCCGACAGCGGTCTGTGTGCATCATATCTGTAGTTGGGTATCAACGGGAATGAGTACTGCGGCTGTTCTCCACTGGTGAGAATTCGACAGAGTGTACGGTGGCCGCTGCTGGCTCTGGTCGCTGGCTGAGTGTTAAAGCTGTACAGCCACCGACTACGTGCTGCAGACGCGGTGGAGATCCTCAAGGGAGTCGATATCCCATGTCGGCCAAACGTTGAGCTCCCAGTCGGTGCGATGGGGCCGGCGGATGAACGCCGAGTCGATGCCGGCGTTTTCCGCGGCCTTGATGTCGGATTCGTTGTCGCCGACGAACAGCGCGGAGTCAGCATCAAGATCCGCCAGCGCGCGCTCAAGATAGTGGGGATTTGGCTTCCGAAGATCAAGGCTTTCGACGGTTGCCTCTCGGCCGTAGGCCGTCTCGAAGAGCCCACCGATATCAAAATGATCAAGCAGGAAATCGACCGTCTCCTGTTGATTAGAGCTGACGATGCCGCAGGTGGCATCGAGGTCGTCTAACACGCCAAGGTCGCCGTACGGCGTCTTGCGGCCAGCGCGAGCCTCAGCCTGTTGGGCACCGGACATCGTCTTATCGCGGACGCGCCAGAAGGTCTCCGGCTGAAGGTCGTAGGCCTCACACACGTCGGCAACGCTCCGTGGGGTTGCACCGATCGTCATATCTTCGATATGATCAGGATCAGGGTCGCTCACGCCGAACTGTTCAAACGTCTCCTCGGTCGCCGAACGCAGCACATCAAACCGGGTACGGCCAACAAGGACACCGTCGTTGTCAAACACGACAGTATCATAACTCATAGCATTTGTAGCGTGGCTGTCGGCATAAGGGTTTCAGTACACCAGCCGTCAGGCTGTGCGCGCGGCCGCCCGGGTCGGGAGAAACGCGTACAACACCGCCGCGAGACCGGTGAGGGCGGCCAGCAGGTACAATGCCGCATCAAACCGGCCGCGATCCGCCAGCGCGCCGACAAGCGTCGACCCCCCAGCCCCAAGCAGGAAGAAGACGGTGCGAAGTGTTCCCCACGTCACTCCCTGTACCTGCTCGGGCAAGACGGCGATCACGTAGGCGTTCGTGATCGGTGCAACGGCGAGCCGGGAACCCAACAGCACCGACAGCAGCGCGACCGGCCAAACCCCGCCAACAGACGGTACCGCCGCCAGCAGCGGCACACCGGCAGCGGAGACACCAACCAGAAGCCATCGTTCGCCAACGCGGTCGGCTAAGGCGCCGCCACCCAGTTGTGCGATCGCTCCGCCAAGAAACACCAGCGCGAACATGCCGGCGGCGACCGTCTGACTGAACGGTTTCGCTGTGACGAGATACGTAACGTAGAACGCTGAGACGCCCTGAAACACAAATATCATCAGCGTGACGGCCGCGCCGGCAATGGCGACGCCTTTCGTACGGACGGCATCGAGTATATCGCCAGCGAGGTCACGTGGAGCGGCCGCCGGAGGGGTTGTCGATGCTGGCCGCGGCGGCACCGACCGCCACGCAAAGACGGTCACCGCAAGCAGCGGCGGTGCCAACCCCGCAACGACCAGCCGCCAGCCGGCTGTCTCGACAAATGCGCCCGCGAGAAACGGAAGGACAGCCGAGCCGATGCTGCCGGCCGCCAGCGTTGCGCCGATCGCCGCACCATCATGCTCGGGAAACGCTCGTGAGAGAGCCGTTCCACGAGCCGGGCCGTACAGGCCGGTCGCGAGTCCGAAGGCCCCACACCCGACGAGAAACGCCACAAAGACCGGCGCGAGCCCGATGACGAGCACGCTGCCCGCGGTCAGCAGTAGACTTCCGGCCAGCAGCAACCGTTCCCCGAGCCGGTCGACCAGCAGGCCAGCCGGCGACTGCATGACCGCGTACCCGCCCCAGATGATGGTGACGGCGACGCCAGCCCCAAGATCGCCGACCGCAAAGGCGGTTTTGACCTGTGGCAACACCGACGGGACGAGAAAGCGGCCACCAAGCACAAACACCCAGCCGAATGCGATCGCCAACAGCGTGCGACCACGGCCGTCACCACGAAGGTTCCTAACGGCAGTTCCGATCGCCATACACCGATTTCGACGGGGCGATATGAGGGCGTTCCGATCCCGCTACGAGCGGACGTTCTCGATGGCAGTCACAACGTCCTCGTTGGTCACCGCGCCCTCACGTTGCATCGCCGATCGGGCGGCTTCGGTGGCGACCTGCTCCATATCAGCCGCCGAGAGCCCACCGGAGGTCTCAGCGATCCGTTTGGCATCGAGATCGGACGCTCGTGGGGCCTCAAGATGGGTATCAAAGATCGCCACACGGGTTTTCGGGCCAGGGTTGCCGACCTCGATCTGCACTGAGAGGCGTCCGGAGCGCAACATCGCGGGATCGATCTGATCGCGGCGGTTTGTCGCCGCTACGATGACAACCCGCTCGTCGCCCTCGTTGATGTCGCTGACCTCCTCAAGGAACTGATTGACCGTCTGGGTCTGATCCTGATGTTGGTTCGCGCCGCCGCGTTCCGGCGTCAACGCGTCGATCTCGTCGATAAAGATGAGACAGGGTTGGTGGCGGCGGGCTTCGTCGAAAAGCGCGGCGACGTTTTGGGTGCCCTCGCCGAGCCATTTTGAGATGATATCGGCCCCCTTGATACCGACATAGTTAACACCTAACTCACCGGCCAATGCCTTTGAGAGATAGGTCTTGCCGGTGCCTGGTGGCCCATACAACAGAAACCCGTTTTCGACCGAAAGGCCGTATGTGGCGTATTTTTCGGGTTCTTTGAGCGGTTCGATCACGCGTTCGCGGAGCTCCGTTTTGACCGATTCCATGCCGGCGACAGCATCGAAGTCGATGTCAGGGGGTTCAGAGACGTACTGGGTGCTGCGACCGGCCCCTTCTGAGTCGCCGTGGGAGGCGTCGCTGTGGCCGGATTCCGACCCCTCATCACCGGTGGTGTCTTGCTCGGTCGGTGACTGCTCGTCGGCTGTGGGGTGCTCGCCGGTGGTGGGCTCCTCGGTGGCGTCGTCATCAGTGTGGGAGGTCGATTGGTCGGTCGCAGGCTGGCCGTCGCTGGCGGTGTCGGCGGTTGCTGCCGGTTGCTCGGCGAGTGAATCCGGTGACAGTCCTGGAACGCTGGCGACGAGGTGGGAGCGGTAATCCCGTCGGGCGGTGTCATCGAGAACCAGTGAGCCGCCGATTGAGGCAAGAATGAGCCCACCAGCGGCGACACCGCCGACCCCGACTGCTGGTAGCGGCGGATACTCAAGCAGGACGGCAACGGCGGTGACACCGCCGCAAACCCCAACGGCAACGACGGCGGTATAGATGATGCCAACAGCCAGCCGGCGGTTGAAGGCATCACGAACGCCGTACCCAAGCGTACTACAGAGGCCGACAGCCAGGAGCCACGCCTCAATGAGGTTCCGGATGAGCAGCCGATGGCGTGGCACGTCCTGGGTATCAGCGGTCGCCTCGCCGTTGGACTCCTGATGGCTCATTGGTTGGTGCGATGCAACGGCCGACAACGGCCGTCGGTGTACTGATATCAGATCGTTGTCGGCCGCCGACTAAAATCTCTCCCTCGGAATCGACGGCGACGACCAACGACCCACCAGCACCCACAACAGCCGGTGGGTCACAGTATGCTAACGTTCTGATATATCGGTGCGTCCCAAGGCACCGGGCAGAATCATACGAAAGAATCTGCAGCCTAACTTTCGTTAACGGGTCGAAAGAAGTTGAGATCGGAGCTGACTCCGGTCGAGATTGCGTCTTAGTATTAAATTTGATAATTGCGAGCCTATGTTTAATGCGTTCCTGATTACAGATACAGGTAACGCTGCACCTGTTCTGGGTGGGCAAAGTCACACTATGTCCGACGGGGCTCGCGGTCAGGTTGGGATCGGGACACTCATCGTCTTCATAGCGATGGTGCTGGTCGCGGCGATCGCGGCGGGCGTCCTGATCAATACCGCGGGGTTGCTGCAGGCTCAAGCCCAGGCCACCGGCGAGGAAACGACCGCTGAGGTCAGCAACGTCATCCAGATCAAACACGCCATCGGCGAGGAGACAACGAACAACGGCGACATCGACGTGCTGAATATTAGTATGCGCCTGACACCGGGCTCGGATCCGATTAATCTCAGCGACGCCTCCTACACCGTAGAGGTCAACGGCAACGCGACCGTCGTCAACGGCAACGAGGCTGTCAGCGACGGCGTTTCCTACCACTCGGTACAGGGGCTGGCTGACAACGGCACCAGCACCTTATCGGATCAATCAGATCTTATTACGACTCGGCTTAATCTGACCGCGATTCAGGGGGTGAGCCATCTTGAGGAGCGGACGAAGGTTCGTTTCATTGCGATCGCACCTGACGGTGGGACGACATACAAGGAGTTCAGAGCCCCAAACAATATTGTCAACAATGAATCGTACATCCTCTAGAAGACCCAGCAAACGCATTTGCCGAAGCAGCACGTAATCCCGGCAGATGAACCACGTTCCTGATACAGTGGTGACAGCGATCGACAGGTTCGGCGAACGGCTGTTACTCGGGGACGCAAGTGGCGTAAGCGGGACGCTCAGAGACGACCTGCAGATTGAGATCAGTCCGCCTAACGGGTCGAGTGCTATCTGTCGATACAAGACAGTTCATACGCACTCACCGCCAACGCTCAGGGATCGGGGGTCGTTTGTAACGACTATCGTTGATGCGGTCGATAGCCGACTCCAACAGTGGGGTATCGATCCGCCACCAGCATACCGCTATGTCGATACCGTCAACGACACACATCAGTACGAGGGCACTCTACAACTGCCGTGAGACGGCGGTCTCCCAACTGAGTGGGCCGCTATTGTCGACGGCAGGAGTTCGATACTCTGGTGCTCGGAGACCACTATCATCGATATGTGGATCACGAAGCATAGATTTGAATCTCAAACATGGTGGATTGAAACGGCTTCTAAATCCTAAAACTACGTTTGAGAGGTTGTACGGTCGATGTTACGAAGCGAAGCGGAGTAAATGGGGACGGAGGGATTTGAACCCCCGATCGACTGATATCTCCGGTACGCGCCTCGGAACTCCAGAGGGTCGTCATTGCGAACCGATGATCAGTCGGTCGCTCGGCATATCAGTCTGGAGTGTCGTCCCGGGCGCGTGGCCTCTGGAGTCAGTCGCCATGCCTGGCTTGGCCACGTCCCCTCGCCAACAGTTTACCCGGATCACAGTAAAGGGGTTTCGGTCGGCATCGCCAACCCACAGCCAGGGGTGACTACTCAGCCTCGCTGTCGTGCCAGCCACAGTCCTGACACTTGTAGCCGGTGACAAACGATGTGACATTTGGCATATAGCCAACCTCCAACACGTTGCCACCACAGTCCGGGCACTCGCGGTCAGCATCCTCGATCTCGGTCGCTTCCATCGGCGACTCTCCTTCGATCAACTCGGCCAGCGATTCGGCGGTGACCATGCGGCCCTCAACGACGCGATTGCTCATACCAACTCGCTAATAAGGGCGGCATCAAAGACCTGTCGTGCCGGGGACAGAGAGTGTTCATACAATCCGTTACGCGCGGGTGGCGTCTACCGAAAGCCCGCGACGCGTTCAACCACCGAACGCTTCGGGTGCCCTCGAAGCGTGCGATTCTGCTCGTGTCGCCGATAGAACTGGTAGCGATTACTGCTCGGCGACGAGTTTGCGCCCGTCGTCGCCCGCAATAACAGCGAGCCCATGCTCGTGGATGAACGTCGCTGTTCGCTCGGGGACGATCCGTTCGGCCGACACCCGGGCGCGCAGTTCTGGCACCAGTGTCCGGAGATCCCCGCCGGTTTCGACGACCGGCGAGGCACCCAAGAACTCGGTCGACAGCTCGGCGTCGGCCGCCCGATCAGCGAGGCGCTGGAGCTCGATTGCGCCGAAGACATCGGCAAAATCGATCACCTCGGTAAAGCCGGCGTAGTAGACCCGGCCCTCACTCGCTGGGCCAACAACCACATCGTTGGTGCGGAGCTTCATCGCCGCTCCGTCGATCATCGTCCGCGACAACAACGGTGCCGTCCCGCGGATGATGGCCGCCGACGCCGCCTCCTCCTCGCGGAGCAGATGCGTCACCGTATTGCCCGCCCGCGCTGAAAACGTCGAGCCAACTTGTGGCTCAAATCGCACAGCAGAGGGATCGTCAAGCGCGTCGGCAACGATGGCCCGCAGCTCGGCGACCGGCTCGGTGTCAGTCCGATGAGCATCCGGCAACTGCTCAGAGTCCGGATAGTTAACCAGCAGCTCCGCGCCCGAGCGGTCGATCGCCTGGAACGTATCGGCCAACATTGCCTCATAGAGGTCGGTTACCGCGGCGACCGACAGTGGGCTCGTCTCAGAGAGCGCGGGCAACACAAGCCCCTCACGGGGTGGCGACGCCAACACGGCGATTACGGTCATATCCACCGCTCGGGGCGGCGGCGTCTTGAACACGGTGATCCCAGACGGCTGCCGACATGCCGCTGGGCCGTGGTCGTCAGCGACTCTGTCGACCCTTCGTCTGGCGATAATCCCGCGATAACACGTTCTCGGTTAGATGCTCGATGAAGGCCTCGCTGTCGGCGTCAGTCTGCCGATCGAGTTCCAGCATCGGGACAAGCTCGAAGCCACGACCGCGAACGGTTGTCGCATGGACGTCCTCGATGTCGAAATCGTCCGGCGACTGGGTCGTGTACTCCATCGCCAACGATTCGATCACCCGCTGGCCGATGGGGACGATGATCTGTGGGTTCATCATCCGGATCTCGGCGTTGAGATACGGCTCACAGGTGTTGATTTCGGTTTCGCTTGGCTCGCGGTCTGGGTGTCGACAGCGCGTCAGATAGGTACAAAATGCGTTCTGCATGTCCGGTTCCGCGGCGTCGGGGTCGGATCGCACAAAGCCGAGTTCGCCGAGGATCCACTGGAGGCGACGGCCGGCGTCGTCGCCGGTAAACGGGATGCCTGTCGTATCGGCACCCTCGTGGGGGCGTTCAGCGATGAAGATGAACTCGCCGCCGACATCGCCGTAACCGTGAACGACGTTACTGCGTGCCTCACAGAGCCCCGGACAGTTGGTGCACTCCTCGTCCATGCCGAAGGGGTTCTCTAACTGGGGCTGGTGAACGTCCACACTGGCTTGTGGGGATCGGCGAGTAAAACACTGCGGGTAAGGCCACCGCAGTGATCAATCAGTACCTACCTCACCGCGACTGCAAGGTGGCCCACCCAACACGTTGAACGGGCGTAATCAGAGACCAAGGAGTACTGTCGCCTGATTCGCCAGCTCTGACAGCTCCTCGCTGGTCGTCACAACATAGACAACGAGGAGTTGCACCGAGTTTGTGAGCCCGTGGGCCAGCGCGACGACTGTCAGGTTTTCCGTCCACTCGTAGAGTGCTCCATAGATAACTGAGCCAACAAACAGTGCCGCGAAGGCCGCAAACACCTGTACCAGGTTGGCACCACCAGCACTGTAGGCTGTCAGATGAATCGGCACAAAGATGAAGCTCGCCAGCACGATCGCTGTTGGCCGGCGAAAGGAGTTTGTCAACCGGGTTTGGATGATCCCTCGGTAGAGCAGTTCCTCAAACGGGCCAACGATGAGGATCATAAACGGGATCAACACCAGATAGAAGCTCGGCTCGATCCCCTCGAAGTTCAGCAGGCTGTGGGACGCTGCCTGCACACCGAGTGAAAAGGAGATAATATTGACGAGGCCGATACTAAACAGCACAACAAACGGTGCAACTGCGATCACCAACACCTGGGCCAACGTCGGCTTGCGGATGCGCACAAAGGAGAACTCCTTCCCGGTTGCCCACAGATACGCGACGGCGATCCCGCCCATCGCTAAGATCTGCCCAAACACGAAGTTGATCACAAGCTCAGCCAACGGCGACAACGGCTGCTCGATCGGGAACACCATCGTCGCCGCAAGCAGCGGCAGTATCAATACGGCTGGCAGGACGATCGCACCGAACCCAAGCCCCGCAGCAAGAATGATCGCCCACAGCTTTTCCAGCAGCCGCCAGCGGGAGCGTCCGGATCCACCGTCGGCACCGCCGGAGACGATGCGGCCGTCGTCGGTAACTGATCCAACGGGGCGTCGGTCGCCCGGGTCACTGCTTGATTCGCCCATCACCACCACCCACAGCGGCTGTCACCGGCAGTTGGTCGCCGTGATGCCGACTGTCGGTGTGTTGCTCGATCGAATACAGACGACAGGCGTAGCGTCAATTCATGCGGGCGACGCCGCGTCGGCGGTCGACGACAAGCCCAAATAGTGGAGGCGAACATCATCGTTTACTCGGTTCCGGACGGCGAAAAACACTGTTGTTCAAGCGGTCGGTGCTCGTGGTAACCCGCCTGGACAACGGCGTTGACGGCGACGCCCGAACCCTTTTAGTGTCACCGGCTAACCGAGGTGTATGGCGGATTTTGATCTCGACCTCCGTGAGGCGGAGGCGCAACTCGATGACATGCCGAGCGATGAGGTGGTGTTGGGTGTGCTTGACGGTGAGACCGAAGACACCGAGTGGGTGCAGTCGATCACGCAAGGTAACGTCCTCGTGCTCTCCGTTGAGGGCGACCTCAACGAGTTGGCTGCTGGCTTCGCCCGAGAGATCAAAGACATGGGCGGAGAGCTCATGCATTTTCGAGACTTTTTGATCATCACACCGCCGGAGACCGCGATCAATACCGATCGACTCTGAGAGCACCGGGGTGTCAATCAGAACGAAGACACGGTTGCTTCGTGGTTGTTCCGCTGCAGCGTACCGGTGAGCGGGTTCAGTCGGTTCGATCTATGAGGAAGGTGATGAGACCGTGGCCGGTCGGTATTGGCGGTGGAAACCTCCCACCGGCTTACCGACGTGCCTGTGTTTATGCCGCCACAGTCATAACTCAGGGATATGCCTATGAAGAGAGATGGCCCGGCCGACCTGCAGGTAATCGACCGCTTCAATGGTGGAGCCGGTTGGGTGGCCTATCCGGATGAAACGATGCAACGAGCGAGTCACGCACTCCCAACGCCCGAGGGTGTCTGGGTGGTCGATCCCGTCGATGCCGACGGTGTCGACGACCTACTCGCTGAGGTCGGCGAGGAGGGGACAGGAGCCAGCGACGTTGCCGGCGTCGCGGTCTGTCTCGACCGTCACAAGCGTGATGCCGCCGCGGTCGCCCGCCGTCACGATGTTGATGTGTATGTGCCAACGTGGATGTCCGGCGTTGTCGACGAGATCGACGCCCCAGTGAGCCGATTTGCAGGCGAGCTCGGCGAGTCCGGTTTCGAGTCGTTTGTGATCCGGGAGTCATCACTGCCACCGTGGCAGGAGGCCGGACTCTACAATCCTGCGACCGGGACGATGGTTGTCCCTGAGTCTGTTGGGACGGTGTCGTACTTCCTCGCCGGCGACGAGCAGCTCGGGGTGCATCCTATGCTGCGGCTCACACCCCCCGACGCGCTTCGATCGCACGGGCGTCCAGAACAGCTCCGTGTCGGTCACGGCGCGGGAGTTCAGGAAAACGCTGCATCCACGATCGAGGCTGCACTCAACTCCTCACGGGCGAACACCCCCTCGCTGTACGCAAAGACACTGAAGGGGTTTCTCACCGGGTAACCCGTGGTGCTCTATGCGACAGCCGGGCTGCTCGATGTGCTCGTCGAGTTTGCGATCGACCGTGAACCACAACAGGCGAACGTCCCGCTGGCAGCAACGCCGGCCGCCGAGCTGACCGGAACTGATCATCGGCTCGCCGATGTTAATCCCGACACCCCGGTGTTGACACATTTCTATCTGCCCGACGCCGGCGGCGCGGTGAGCTCGGTCTTCGGGGTTGATCTTGGCACCCCCTCCGGCGGCGCGCAGGCCCGGTTTGTCTCACATCCAACCGGCCCGCTTGCGGTGATAAAGGAAGACGACTTGGCCGGCGCGGTTCTCGTGGCGGTGCCGCCGTGGGATGCCAAGCAAATTCGTGCCTTCGACCGTCGCGGCACAGGCGTCGAGTTGGTTGGTCTCGATGCCGAGCCACCGGTCGAAACCCTCGAGTAGCTACTCTAGATAGCCAAGATCCCGAAGCTGATCGGTGACCTCGGCGAAATCCTCCTCCGTTACTGTGCCGTCAGGCTCCTGTTGGATGACGATACTCCGCAGGAGGAATTGGACGAGATCGCTCGTCGAGGTGAAGCTGGTTCCTTCGATCGTCTCCTCAACACGGTTGCCGAGCTCTTTCGGGATCGACACCGTTGTGTAATCAGCCATACTGACTGGTGTGGGAGCGACCTGAATAAGTCCTCTGTCAACACGGCGGCAACAATACAGCTGTGGGGCTGGGCGTCCCATACCCAAATCGGAGAGCCATACGCATAAACCCACAGAGGACGGTACCCTGAATATGAGTCGAGAGCAAGCGACGACGGCCGACGGCGACACCGTCTATATCGACCGCGAGGAAACAGAACGCGGCTCCGTCGATGTCTTTCACCCGGTGTACTGTACGGCCGGGGGAACGGAGCGATGGGGCTACTACTGCAACGCCTGTGGCGGCTTCGACAATGCGATGGATACGATGGGGCGGGTCGTCTGTAACGGCTGTTCGAACATTCGCAAGCCAGATGAGTGGGACGCAGTCAACGAGTAAGCCGGGGGAACCTGTCAGGAAGGCGGCGGTGTTCAGATGAGCTGATTCCATGCGGAGCTGACTGACCTATGGCAGTTGTTGGCTGTCTCTGCTGCAGCGTACTACAGACGAACACAACAATCGAATCGGAGTGGATCTGTTAGGCTTGTGCGATCCGATGTGAACGTTACTCGGTGGTAATATCGCCGATCTCATGATCGGTTTGCTCAGTTAGCGACGACCCTCGTTCGACACTGTCAGGTGCCACGGCGCGCCACCCTCCCCGCAAAGCTGTCACTCATACTGAAACGCTGCTTTTGACGCCTGAGTACATACTATTTATGATGGCAAACGCACTATTTGTGGTTAGCGAACGCGGCTATTGGGGCGAAGAGTGTATTGAACCGCTGCTCCGGCTGGATGACGCCGGCGTTGCGGTTGACGTTGCGACGCCGACCGGCGAGCCGCCGGTTGTTGATGAGCGATCGGTTGATCCCGCCGAGGTCGGCGAAGAGGTCGCCGAACGCGTACTGGAGTGCGATGGCAATGACGAACGACTCCAGAATCCCGTCTCGATCACGGCTGTCGACGCCGACGGGTACGACGCTGTCGTCTTCCCTGGCGGCCACGGAACGATGTGGGATGTCAATACGGATCGCCACGCCCGCGATCTGCTGACCGATGCGGTCGCCGGCGACGACGGCACCGCGGTTGTTGTCTGCCACGCTGTCGGGCTGCTCGGCTTTACCCGCACCGACGACGGTGAGTATCTCGTCGACGGTCGTGATGTAACGGGCTTCCCCAACGAGTGGGAGGAGGGCATTGTCGACGACCACGACCTGATGGATGACGGCCGAAAGCTCCCCTATTGGGTCGAAGACGAGGTCATCGCCGCCGGTGGAAACTGGGATGCCGAGCTCGATGCCGATACCAGCGTCACCGTCGACGGCGACCTGATCACCGCCCGCGGGCCGGGCTCCTCCGGGGCGGCCGCTGAGACGCTTCTGGCCGAACTCGGCATCGAGGCGACAGCCTAAGCAGCAACGGCGCACACACCGGTCGCGTTCCGTTATTCCGCGTCGATCTTGAAGACGGCTTCCTCGATATTTTCGCTGCGACACTCCGGACACCGCGACGGATGGTTGATCGGATCATCGTAGCCGCTGAACCCACAGTTCACACATTCCGGTGGCGCAACGAGGAATTCCCGTTGTTCGGTGTATCGCGTTGATCTGGCGACGTGTTGGATGTCAGTATAGATCGTCGAGACCGGCGTGTCGAGTTCGTCGGCAAGGTCGCTAGCGGTTGCTGGCCCCTCACCGAGCCGGTCGGCCAGTCGTTCACGGCGCGTTGAATCGGTCATATCTCCCCTCAGATCCCTCAGTGCAAAACTCATTCGTCGGTCGTTGTGTCCGATGCTGCCAATCGCGCATCGGTGATCCGCACGCGGCCGCTGTCGCCGTTCCACTCGGTATCATATTCTAACTCGATCTGCTGATCCATATGCGGGCCGTTGGTGACGAAGGTTTCGAACTCGCCGCCTTCGCCCAGCAGATGGACGCCGTACTCCGTGTTGAGTTCGCGGAGGTCGTCGATAGCGTCGGCGTCGAGCGTCCGGCCGAGCCACGATTCATCGAGGCCGTAGGCTGCGACCTGGAGGATCGTGATCTCGAAGCCTGCATCCAGCATCTCGGCGGCGAGTGCCTCGGGATCGCGCTGCCACAGTGGCGCAAAGAGGTCGATGCCGAGGCGGTCGCACATGCCCTGGATCCGGGTGGTCTGGAACTCACTTTCGATGGCACCCGCGGTGACGCCAGCGAGGTCGATCTCGTCGGCGAGCGCTGTCAGGGCTGCTTCGAGCGGTTCGAGTTCGGCGTCGCCCTGCGCGGCCGAGTCAGTCGCCTCGCTGGCGTCAAGATCGCCAGGATCAATTTCGATGAGGTCGACACCGATGCTCTCGGCGGCGAGAGTGGCAAGCTGTGTCTCAGGGACATGATACATATACGAGTCCTCGGAGGGGTGGACGGTCAGCAGTCGCGTCACGTCGTGGCCCGCCGCAAGTGCCCGATAGAGCGCCCACGAGGAATCCTTGCCGCCGGAGAAAAGACTCACCCAGTCGTCTGTCATACAAGACCCCAAACCCGGAGGCGTAATACCGCCTTTGGTCGGCTACAGGATGATCGACTTCTTGCGGAGCATCTGCTCGATGGTGGCGTGAATCCCCTCGCGGTTGATTCCGGAGCCATCGTTGCCACCGAACGGAATATCACCGAGACCGTGCGAGGGCGCGCCGTTGATCCGAACCCCACCGGCGTCGACGGCCTCGGCGACCCGCATCGCCCGGTCGTGGTCGGTGGTGAACACCGAGGCATCTAATGCGAGAGTCCCGGCGTTAGCGAGGTCGATCGCCTCGGGTTCGTTCTTGAAGCTGGTGACCGCGGCAACAGGGCCGAACTGCTCTTCGTGAATGATCCGGGCGTCATGGGGCACGTCCGCAAGCAGCGTCGGCTCGTAGAACGCGCCGTCGCGGTCGCCGCCGGCGATCAGTTCCGCACCGGCGTCGACTGCGTCGTCAACGAGTTCCTCGACTGTTTGTGCCTGGGCAGCATCGATAAGCGGCCCGAAGTCGGTCTCCTCGTCGAAGAGGTCGCCGACGACCCAGGAATCCATCGTCAGCCGCAGCTGTTCGATCATCTCGTCGTGGATCGACTCGTGGGCCAAGACCCGAGAGACCGCCGAACACCGCTGGCCGCCGAACTTGAACGAGCCGGCTGCACAGGCACCCGCCGCGTCGGCGAGGGTCGCATCAGGGAACACGATCGCCGGGGCGTTGCCGCCGAGTTCCATCACGAGATTGACCATGCCGGACTCGCGGGCGACGTGCTGGCCAGCAGCCGAGGAACCGGTCATCGCGATGGTATCGATCCGGTCGTCGCCGGCCAGCGTATCACCGATCTCACTACCTCGGCCGGGCACAAAGTTGATCGCACCATCGGGCAGGTCGACGGCCGAGGTGATCACATCGGTCAGTATCGCCGCGGTCAACGGGGTCTTTGAGGAGGGTTTGAGAACGACCGTGTTGCCGGCCGCCAACGCCGGGGCGACCTGCAGGACGGTCGTCTGGAGCGGATAGTTGTACGGTGAGATACACAGCACCGTCCCCATCGGCTCGGGTTTGACGATGGCCGTCCACTCCTCGTGGCCGGCGGTCGCCCCCTCTCGGTACTCGCCGTGGTTTGTCGCCAGATCACGAGCCTCGGCGGCCGCAAACCGAAACCGTTCGGCGGCCGCCGCCGGCGCGCCCCGGGCCGACGAGATCGGCTTGCCGGCCTCTCGAACGATCGTGTCGGTGAACGTCTCAGCCCGAGCCTCGACAGCGTCAGCGATCGTTTCAAGCCACCGTGCGCGTTCGACAGCGGTCGTCTCTGCCATCGCTGGCTGGGCCGCAGCGGCTGCCGCCAGCGCGTCATCGGCTTGGTGCTGTGAGGCTGCCGCAATCCGACCGGCGGTGCCATCAGTTGCGAGATCAGAGACCACAATCGTCTCGCCGCCCTCCTGCCACGCTCCGTCGATATAGAGTTTTTCTGTCTGTGTCGACTCGGAATCTGACATTCAATCAATTTGATCGAGCTCAGAAAAAAGGATTGTGCTGCCCACTAGTTTGACCGCTACCCTGTCCGGAGACGATCGCTTTGCCGTCGCTCACATATCGTGGTCGCTGAGCCGTTACATATAGCCGAGATCGCGCAGTCGCTCCATGAGGTCTTCCTTATCCTGTGCGCGACCAGCGCGTTCGGTCGTGTTGTCGAGATCCTGTAGCCATGCGGGCTCGTCGGTCGTCTTTTCGGTACTCACTTCGCTGCCGAGACTCCGGAAGCCGGCGAAGTACTTCGGCGAAATTGGCACGTCGTCTTGCTCGACGCCGTCCGGCAGGTCGTCTGCGGACTCCGGCACGTAGCCGTCGTCGGGGAACGCCTCAACGGTGTCCGGCACAACGTAGTTCCAGAACACACCCCACACGTCGCTCTCGTCGAACTGGAGAATCGGCTGAATACGGTCGTGTGGCGGGTAGATGTCCGGATCGTGGCGCGCGCTGAAGAACGTCTCGTCGGCGCGGGCCTCCTGTTCGTCCCAGCGGACGCCGGAGATGACGCCGTCGATGCCGTGTTCCTCAAGCGCGTCGTTGAGCGCGACGGTTTTCAGCAGGTGGTTGCCGACGTAGGTGTCCAACAGGAACGGGAAGGTGTCGTCCTCGTATTCGAGGATCTCTCGTACGTGGTGTTGGTTGTGCTCAGAGAGTGCCGAGACGGGGATGTCGTCGCCGGGTTCAAGCCCGTTTTCGTCGACGTACTCGCCCACATCTTCGTTGCGGGCGTAAACGAGATTGATACCCCACTCCTCGGCCCAGCGTTCGGTGAAGTCAGTGATCTCATCGAAGTGCTGGTAGTGGTCGATGAAAACCGCCGTTGGCTTGTCGTAGCCGTACTTTTCGGCAACCTGATTGATGAAATACAGCGTCAGCGTCGAGTCCTTGCCGCCAGTCCACATGACTGCCGGATTCTCGTACTGTTCGAGGCCGGCCTGCGTGACCTCGATGGCCTTCTCGATCTTATCTGGCAACTGCGGATAGTCGGCTGGATCTTCGCCCTCGCCGTCGGTGTAATCGACATCGAGGTGCTCTGGGAAATCTGCTGACATCGTGTAATGACATCTAATTAGGCGGAATAAATGTCTTATGACAGCCGATTTCGGTGTCAGTGGTTACTGCTTCCAGCAAAAATTGCTGCAACAGCGTCACAGCACTCAGAGTGGGTCGCATCGGCCTCTGCAGTTGCGGAGGAGTCGCTACGACCGCGCTAGCATCGGAATCCGATCAGTCAAACAGTCCGGCGACATCGTCTCGTTTTGCCTGCCGTCGCTCGACGTTCTGTCGAAGCCGATCGTAGACAATGCCGCGGTGTCCGCGGTCGTCGACAAACGAGGTCAGCAGCCTGATAAACTGCGCCTGTGAGCCGGTGGTCTCCTCTCGTGCGTAGTCGATAGCAGTCTTGACGATCGCCGTATCGTATTCTTCGTCCTCCGCGGCAACAACGCTGGCGGCAGTCGTGATCCCCTCGATTTCGAGGTTGGCTGCGGTCAGCTTTCGACCTTGGTAGCGCAGTGGCGGACTCGGTTCGCGCTCGATCCGTTCTGGGTCGGCTTCGAGCTGTTTGAGGGCTGCCACCACGCTGTCGACATCGATACCGCAGTACTGCGTTGGCACCGCGGTGAGATACGACTGGGCTCGTTCGGCGAGGCCAACCGCGCCGTCCCAGTTGCGCTGGCGAGCGTGATAGATGGCTGCGGTGAACTGAATCAGCCCCTGGAGAAGCTGTTTGTCGTCGCCGGCAGGCAGCTCCAGCCACGTCGCCTCCCATGGCTCGTGGGCGGCATGGTAGTCGCCGGCGGTGTAGAGGGCGATACCGGCTGTCAGGGCGTCATCCATACAGGCGTTTGTGACGGGCGATACAAACCCTTGCCGTCCAGCCGCCGACCGAAAAGTGACAAGATTTTTTGGGTGTTGTGTGGGTGTTCAGGTATGACTGAGGCTGCGAAGACGATCCTTGTCGTCGACGACGAGGCCGATCTCGCGGAGTCGTACGCCCTTCGGCTTGAGGATCACTATGAGACGAAGATCGCAACCAGCGGCGGCGAAGCGCTGACCAAACTCGGCCCGGATATCGATCTGGTGTTGCTGGATCGCCGGATGCCGGGGATGGCCGGCGATGACGTGATCAAGCGGATCGACGACTGGGAGCTTGAGTTTCAGGTTCTTCTTGTGTCGGCGATCGACCCCGATACGGATCTCGTTGATCTCCCGTTCGATGGCTATCTCACGAAATCCGTCTCGAAGGACGAACTGCTGGATGCCGTCGAACGGGTGTTTCTCAAACAACGATACGAGGAGCTTATCGCCGAATACAACGCGGCCGCAGAGACCTACGATGTCTTACGGGAGGCGTACTCCCGGTCTGAGCTTGCGGACAACGAGGCGTTCGCCGAGCTTGAAAACCACATGGCGACGCTGGAAGCCGAGTTCGACGAGACGGTCGAAAAACTCGACGACAGCAGCGTCACCACGCTTCTTGAGTAGTCATCAGACGGCCTGAAACACGGAGCCAAAGCATACTTACCCGCCGCCGGGCGATATAGCCACAATGAGTACGGACGCCGAGGGGCAAGCCGGTGACGACCGGCAGAAATACGAGTTTAAGAAGGTTATCGAAGAACTCCAGGAGTTCGAAGGCTCCGGCACCCAGCTCGTCACGATCTACATCCCCGACGACAAGCAGATCTCTTCGGTTGTCGAACACGTTATTCAGGAACACTCCGAGGCCTCGAACATCAAGTCCAAACAGACACGGACGAACGTCCAAGACGCCCTCACCTCGATCAAGGATCGACTGCGCTATTACGACACCTACCCACCCGAAAACGGGATCGTCATCTTCTCCGGGGCGGTCGACTCCGGCGGCGGCCAAACCGAGATGGTCACTCGTGTGTTGGAGTCGCCGTCGGAACCGATCCAGTCGTTCCGGTATCACTGCGATTCTGATTTTCTGACCGAGCCGCTGGAAAACATGCTGCTCGACAAGGGGTTGTTTGGCCTGATCGTCCTCGACCGCCGGGAGGCCAACGTCGGCTGGCTGAAGGGTAAACGCGTCGAGCCGGTGAAATCCGCCTCCTCGCTGGTGCCCGGCAAGCAGCGAAAGGGTGGGCAGTCAGCTCAGCGGTTCGCCCGTCTGCGGCTGGAAGCGATCGATAACTTCTATCAGGAGATCGCCGAGATGGCCGACGAGCTAATGGTGCCGAAACGGCACGATCTTGACGGCATCCTCATCGGTGGGCCCTCGCCGACGAAAGATGAGTTCGTCGACGGCGACTACCTGCACCACGAACTCCAGGATATGGTGTTAGGCAAATTCGATGTCGCCTACACCGACGAATCCGGCCTTCACGACCTTGTTGACGCCGGCAGCGACGTACTGGCCGATCAGGAGGTCGTCAAAGACAAAAACCAGATGGAGGAGTTTTTCGAGAACCTCCACGACGGCGACGAGGCAACCTACGGTTTCGAGCCGACTCGCCGAAACCTCGTGATGGGCTCGGTCGACCGGCTGCTCATCTCCGAGGATCTGCGACAGGATGTGGTTGTCTACGACTGTGACGGCACCGAGGAGTACGAGCTCGTCGGCCGCCGGCAGGAGACACCAGCACACAAGTGCGACGACGGCACAGATGCAGCGGTCGTCGAGCGTGAAGATGCCATCGACCATCTTATCGGGATCGCCGAGCAGCGCGGTACCGAGGTCAAATTCATCTCAAGTGACTTCGAAAAAGGCGAACAGCTCTACAACGCCTTCGGTGGGATCGCTGGCATCCTGCGGTACTCGACTGGCGTCTAACTACGCTGTACTCGTTGGTTCCACAATACTCTCGTTGCCCCCAGAGCTGTGGTTCTCGTCGCCTTCGAAGAATTTGCCACGGTAGAACGTCGCCAACGCCATGTCGAAGTCGCTGAACCGGAGGAGGTCGTCCTCGTCGTACCCGTCAAACGACTCGGTAAACGCGATAGCAGCTTCACGAGTCGCAAACGGCATCGGATTCTTCATCATCACATCAGCAACGTGATCAGGGTTCGTCACCCGCACAAAGAACGCCTTGCTCGCCCGAATGAAGGATTCCGTCCCGTATTCGGTCACCCACGCTGTGTCGATCGGGGCATCCGGCCCACCAAACCGCGGTGGCTCGGCGACATAGGCTGCCAGACAGCCCGGCGAGCAGCAGTAGGCGTCGTTGCCGGTATCGTGGGTGAGTTGGGTGTTCCACGCCGGGTAGTCGGCGGCGACCATGTTACAGACCTCACAGTTCGCATCTGCCGGGATCGCTGCTGGTTGCGTGGTTGTCTCGTCGTCGGGTGCGTCGTCGGTTGTGTTGCCGTCGGCCGCTGAGTCGGGTTTTCCGATACACCCTGCAATCCCAAGCATCGCGCCGGTTGCGGCTGTTCGAAGCACTGTGCGTCTATCCGTACGACCGGATCGTGGCATGGTCAACGGTTCGGCCGACGACTCGTTAATTACTATGGTGTGTTACTCGAAAAAAGATAGCTGACTGCTTCGTATCGAGTACGCACACCGGAACGCCCGATCACAAGTAGTCGCCGGTGTGCCGCCATCGGTGCCGATTCAGTACATCAGTGTGACACGCTGGCATGACACAGTCAGCCAATCCACCCTATCCAAACCGCGACGACGACAGGGTCGGCCACGATGCCGTCTCCCATCGCCACCTGCTGACCAGCGGGGCCACCGCAGGCGCGGTCGCTACCGCTGGCTGTGCCGGCGATGGCGACAGCGAGGCCAACGATGACACGCAATCTCAGGCCACAGAGCGATCGACCGTCTTCGTGTTCAACACCGGCGACGGGACGGTAAGCCTGATCGATCCCGCGAGCAACGAGGTCGTCGGCTCCGGAGCGATCGGGCTCTCCTCGTCGTTTCCGTCGAACCAGTACACGCCTGACCTGACCGACGGATCCGAGGGCGTGCTGTGGCTCAACGTTGAGCACGGGGTGGGCGCGCTCACCGCTGGAACACTGGATGAGGTCGCTCACGTCGACACCGGTTCGAGCGCAAACTGGCAGGAGCAGACCCCCGACGGCGACTACCTTGTCGTCAGCGCGCGGGAGCCGAGCCGTATGAACTATCGGATCGACGCCGACCGGTGGTCAACAACCGTCGGTGAGGTGGTAGGCATCGACCACGCGGCGGGCGAGATCATCGAGCGGATCGATATGGGCTCAAGCCCCTACGGGACGACCGCTGGGACGGTACGGCCCACAACCGATTCGACATCGACGATGGGGGTCACCCTCGCACGCCTCGGGCTTGCGGCGTCGACGGCAGAGACAACCTACTGTATCGGGAACTGTGCGTGCGGGCACACGCTGGAGGCCGATCAGTGACGACCACCGTGCGTGGAATCACAGTCAGCAGTCGGAACTGACTGAACGCGTAGTTTGGCAGTCGAATGACTACGCCGTGAGCGGGTTCGCGGATCGATTTTTGTTCGCCGGCTGGCCACGAGAAATCCGTCTGGCGTGGGGTTTGTGATACGATGTCATCCTCGCCTGTTGATTTGCCGTTGTTTTGACCATTGATTTTAATACATACGAGAAATAACCTATAGATGCCTATCTGGTGTCTCGGTTATCAGTGTTGAACATGGAACGCCTGATCCCGATGCCAGATGGCGACCCCTGACCTTCGTTTCGTCGGGGGAGTTTCTACGGGGGTTGCGGGGGATCGCACAGTCGCCTCTGCTGTTTTTATCTGTTGCAGTCGTTTTTAAATCTGATAATTTAGAACATAGTTTTAATGCTATCATCCCGTTTATTCGGGATACAGCCTGTGAAAGTGGCCTACGGACACAGGCTTGCGATGTTCAGCACTGAGAACCGAGACACCATCCGTCGGTGCCCCTGATGCCACTCTGCGGCCGGGCGTCGTCCTGCCGTAGCAGGATGGCTGCCGGCGGCTCTTTATCATCTGTAGTTTGAGGAATAGCTATTATCGGTACGGATCTATGCTGATTCCGTTGCCTGAGCGGTGTAAAACTGTTTTCGCGTTTTTAGGAGTACCAGTATCATAACTCAGGGACGTAGCCGCGTTGCTGTTCAACCGGTTCGAACACGCATTTATACATCCGTTCGTCCAACTCGTCAGATTTGCCGGTAGAAGAGTTTACAGAATTAGTCTCTTCGAGTGCCAAGCCAGCAGAGGGCTCTACCTAGTCGTCAACGTGGCCAGTAGACGGGCTTTCACTACTCATTGATTGCTATCCGTTTGTGATCTGAAGTCGTTCAGACGGCACTGAGCGTCACTGCCGGGTCGCGCTTGCGATGGCTCTGTGAGCTGTCGAGATACGCAACACGACGGGTGTCGACGGTCAGACGATGGGCGGGCCGCCGGAGACCAGTGAGATAGGTGTCAACGGGTTCGCCGTGATCTAGAGATGAAAATAAGAACACCCCTTTCATTCACGATATTGTGTGACTTGTGTTAGATTCCTGTGCCGAAGAAGGCGCGGAACGAGGGCCGCAGAGCCGATAAACAGGAATCGGAGGTTTGAGAGCGGAAGCGGACGACGGCAGAGGGCCGCAGTCGAATTGCTGTTTGGATCAGAAAACAGAAGCGAATATACGAAATCAATTCCGACGAAAAACAGCGTATAGAAGGCTCTATTTGGGTATTTACATTTGAGGCAAAAGATGTTTGTTTCGTATGTGCGCTGCAGGCTTTTGTTTACGAATTGAACGATTTTCGAGTTGGGGCGTGTGTCGCCGAATAACGGCGGTTTCAGATTACCTCGTGTCGGGGGGTTTGCGCAGACCAATCCATGAGTTTGGAACCAATCGAACCCCGACACGCACTCGAATTGTATCTCACAGACAGAGAAAATAACGTCTCAGAAGCGACGCTATACTCACACCGCTCTCGGCTGGGTCACTTCATCCGGTGGTGCGAAGACAAGCAGATTACCAACTTGAACGAGCTGACTGGCCGGCAGTTACACGAATTTCGGCTGCACCGTCGTGAGGAGGGTGATCTCGCGCCAACGACCGAAAAGACACAGATGGATACGCTTCGCGTCTTCATCAGATGGCTTGAGTCGATTGACGGCGTCGAAACTGATCTACACACCAAGGTACTCTCGCCAACGCTGAGTGATGGCGACAACGTGCGAGATGAGCGGTTGGAACCAGAGCGAGCCAAAGAAATTCTGAACCACCTACAGAGGTTTTCGTACGCGTCGCGTCCACACGTGGTACTCACGCTGATGTGGCATACGATGATGCGCGTTGGTGAGATCAGAGCCATCGATTGTGACGACTACGACCCTGATGAACAATTCCTCCGAGTTGCTCATCGTCCAGACTCCGAAACGAGTCTGAAAAACCAATCCAGGGGCGAACGGTATGTGGCTTTGACTGATGAGGTAGCAGAATTGCTCAATGATTGGATCGCCAATTGTCGGCCAGACGTGACCGACGACCACGGCCGAAAGCCACTGATCGCGACAGAACAGGGCCGACCAAACACAACAACCCTACGACGTGACTGCTACCGGTACACCCGCCCATGTGAGATCAGCGGTGAATGTCCACACGATAAAGAGATTGAAGAATGCGATGCGACCGAGCACAACAAGGCCTCCCAGTGTCCGTCGTCGTTGAGTCCACACGCGTTACGAAGAGGTGGCATCACACATGCATTGTCTGAGGGATGGCCGATGAAGGCCGTCGGCAACCGGGCCAATGTCACCGAGAGCGTGCTTTCGACGCACTACGACTCACGATCGGAGAAAGAGAAGATGGAGCAGCGACGAGACTACCTAGACGACATCTAAGAACCTGATCTAACCCTTCATCTATCGGGTTCTTCGTTGAATGCGTCTCGTTTTCCCGTATCGGCAAACCCCGCGTCTGTCTGCTCAACATACCCGAATGCTTCGAGTTGCTGTAGCTGCTCCACTACATGGTCACGGTTCAGGTCGCGCTTGTCGGCAATTGCCTCTACCGACAGCGGGTCGTCCTCACTCAACACGAGCCTGACTTCCAGCTCGTTCATGTACTGCGCGTAGTAATCATCGATTACGTCCTCGAGTGGGGTTTGTATCTCGTACTGCTCGTACAATTCATCAAGCGACTCGCGGACGTGAGTCGTGAACTGCTTCCCACCCAATAACTCAACCTGCGTTGCGATCTCCTCCTCAATTGCGCTAAAGTCCAAAGTCGTCTGCACCAGCGTGTTCATATCGTCGATGTCATCAGGCCGCTTAGCGACTGTTTTGAACAGGAAGATATCCTCCAGCGCGGTCAAGCGGACGGTAAACTCGTTGGACGTGAGGTACTCCTCGCTTCGCTGCCGCATGGCATCGCTGAAAATGAGTTTGTTAGCGACCTGTCGATTGAATACGTCGATTCGACAGCCATCAGGGTTCTCGACACACAGCCTCGCGCCCAACTGCTGGTATGTCTCGTCGAGATCAGATACTTTCTCGTATCCTTGGTCGTCCAGACCAGCAAGTAACCGGTTGAATGCTGTCTCGCTCGTAGCTACCAGATCGATGTCTTTAGTCGTATCCTTCAGCCCTCGAAATGCCATCGCCCCGCCACCGATGAGAAACACCGTGACCTCGGCCTGCAACGCCGTACCGACATCTCTCAGTTCCGACTGAATGTATTCGGCATCGAACTGCGCCCGAGGTGTCATACTGATATGTCGTAATCAGCAGCCTTCGATTTGAATGTGTCCCACTCAGGCAACTTCGCCTCGGATTCTGCACCCTCGGAATCAAGGTACGCACAGAGTTGTTGGACCATGTCGCTGAGCTCAATCTGAGCTTCCAGATCATATCGCTCGGCTGTACGCGTGAGCGTCTCCGCCTCCAACTCACAACCTACGATTAGTAGGAGACAGTACGATCGATACCGAGCACCGTCATCGATCAGCAGCATGTGGCAGACTAGGTCTTCAGGCGCAATCTCTGACTGTTCTTCGGATCGAAAATAGTACTGACTTTCCTGAGTTAGCAACGGGATGCCGTACTGTTCAAATGCGTCCGGACCGGTCTGGTGAACTAGGTCCGCAGGCGGTTCAGTCTGACAACTAAACAGGTACTCGTCTACGTCAGCCCATATGATCCGAACGCCAGTAGTATGTTTACCCGCCTCCTGTCGCTGGAGGTGACGCACAAGCGATCGCGCAAACGCAGCTAGTTCTTCGAACTGCTGCGTCAGCGCGAACCGAGTGTCTCGCTTAGTTACGACGCCCACATTCTGCAACTGGTTGAGTCGGCGGTATACTGTTGCTCGACTCACGTCGGTCCATCCGGTGAGTTCGGCTGCAGTTCGCTCAGCAGTCAAATAGAACATGAGTTTAATCGTGGACCCAGCAAGCAGATCGGGGAAGTTGACGTGGGGGAATTCACGGGTGAGGTCGGCAAACCGCTCGGTCGGCTCAGCGTTCGACAATGAAACCCGGTATCGGCCGCTGTCTTGTTCTCTGACAACCAGTTCTCGATCTGCAAGCTTCGATACTACACGGGAGACGTGTCCTGGATCCCAATCGAGATTGTCAGCTAACTCTCGCTGTATCACGTTTCCGCTTGCGTGCGTACTCAGCTGTGAGAGAACGGTGAGTTCTGGTTTGGAGAGCAAGTTGTCTCAAAATAGGCAACTCACTTATAAATATCTTGCGTATTTTGAGATATTCTCCTTAGATTCAGTACCCTGCGCCACGCCAGCGTTGCAACAGCGAATCACCCAGACTCAATGCCAAAATCGCGGTATCTATATGGGAATTGGTAGATCAGGCTATGCAAGATACAGAGCTTCTATACTGCATGACTGCTATTCCCTTGTCGAGAACCCGTTCAGTAGCCTTCCTCTTCGGTTAGTCCGGATGATGACTCACTGTCCAAGTGCGATGTGTCTTTATTATTTTGTAGCAGTGACATTGGCTGGTCAGTCTGAGAGAGATCCTCTGTTTTGAGCAGTTGCTCCATCTGGCGTTCAAACTCTGTGTGAGAAATATCCCCCGCCGCATACCGTTGGCGGAGGGTCTCAATCGGTGTAGAACTGTTTTGCCCTTCAGAATCAACTGGATCTGCGTTGTCAGCCTCTGATTGCTGGTCGAGTGTGTAAACGAGGTATACTGAGATTGAAATACCAATAATACCAAGCAGTGATTGGTATAGGGGGTAAAAAAACATGTCTGGCACTACCCACACACCGAGCATTGCACTGATTAACGCAACAATAGCCCGTGGTCGGGGACTCTTGGGGAGCAAATCGGACATCATACGTAATTCAATACAACCAATTAAAATATTTCTGAGCATCCGGTATAAATCAACACGCGCCAATTCACAGTGAGAAACACTCTTTTCAGGACTGTTCATATCTACCTTCGACTATCGATTAACGGGGTGGCTGACCAAGTGCCCCGCACTCAGCCCCTGTCAATTTATTACATCAATGAACTGATGGGTAGTTGAGTGACCGATACGCGCCCTGCATCTTGCATGCCAATCAATAACAATATCGCTAATCTGATCATTGTTCTGTTCAATTAAAAAAGTCAGATAGAACCAACCGATTGCGATGATTATGTTATATGTTGGCATTTGATATCTATCGAAATATATTCCTATCCTTCACTTGTCCTCAAATAACTATTACTACAGTACGTTTTGACGTTACGTTGTATGTCCTGTCTTTTTATTTTAAGAGAAATGGGGTGCTGAAAATCAGCTGTGGCTGAGTCGAATCAAGATTGGCACCAGCTGAACGCGGGATTCTACTACCCCTACACAAGTTTCGCCAGTGCTACCAACAACGTGCTTCACATGAGCGTTCAAGAAAAGTCGATTCTTTGTAACATTTTATCAGCACCATCAAATCACCTATTTCGGCTTCTAACCGACCGATTTATTTCGATGATTACCCTTAGATGTAACCGAATCGCATGAGGGCTCCGACCCCCGTTCCGTAACGGAACGAGATCAAATTCAAATTCGGCGGTGTATTTATATACAAGCTACCGCCGTCTTGCGGATGTTGATCGTTCCGAAAAGGAATGGGCGCTGCAGGATTTGAACCCGCGACAACTTGGTCCGAAGCCAAGCACTCTGTCCAAGCTGAGCTAAGCGCCCGCATTGCTTTCTTCCGATGCTCGAATAATAAGGGCGTCGGTCTCTTCATCGTGGGCCAGTCGATCACACAGCTCTTGGAACCACCTCTTTTATTCACGACCACCGACCACCAGAGCGTATGGCGTCGATGTCGCCCTCGCTCCGAGCGGCGGTCGAACTCACCCGCCCCGGCAACGCGGTCGCCGCCGGTGTGCTCACGTTTACCGGCGCGTTCGTCAGCGGCGGCGTCGCTGCCGCTCCCCTCGCCATCGCCGCAGCAGTCCTTGCGACCATCGCCGCGACCGCCGGCGGCAATGCGATCAACGACTACTTCGACCGCGCGATCGACGCAGTCAATCAACCCGATCGACCGATCCCTCGCGGTGCGATCTCGGCCCGCGGCGCGCTCGGTGTCAGTACCGCCTGCTTCGCCGTCGCCACCGTCGCCGCGCTGACGCTCCCACTGATCGCTGTCGGGATCGCAGTCGTCAATCTCCTCGCGCTCGTCGTCTACACTGAGTTTTTTAAAAGCCGCCCACTCGTCGGCAACGCGCTCGTCGCCTATCTCACCGGCAGCGCGTTTCTGTTTGGTGGCGCGGCCCTCGGAGACCCCCTTGAGGCGGGCGTATTGTTCCTGCTGGCCGCGGTCGCCACGCTCACCCGGGAGATCGTTAAGGACGTTGAGGACATCGCCGGCGACCGACAGGAGGAGCTACGAACGTTTCCGATCGTTGTCGGCCGAAAACCAGCACTGTGGGCCGGTGTCGCCGCGCTTGTGGTCGCTGTCGCCGCGAGTGTGCTCCCGCATCTCGACGGTACCTTCGGGCTGAGCTATCTACTCGTCGTCATCCCTGCCGATGCGGTAATGCTGTTGGCCGCACTCTACTCGTTCCGCGATCCAACCGTGAGCCAGCGGTGGCTCAAACGTGGCATGTTCCTTGCGACCGTGGCGTTCGTGGTCGGGCGAGCGATGGTCGTCGTTGGCTGAGTTGCTGTTGACGCTTCTGTCGGTGACTCTTTGCCGCGAGACATCGATACTACTTCCATGCCAGTGACTGACGACGATGCGATCCGCGATGTGTTGGGCCTCGATTCGGTTGCTGTCGTCGGCTGTTCGACGACTGCGGGTAAGGCTGCCCACGACATCCCCGCCTATCTCCAGCGGCAGGGCTATGAAATCCATCCCGTCAACCCCTACGCTGACACTGTGCTCGGTGAGCCCGCGGTCGACTCACTCGCGGATGTCGACGCGGCGGTCGATCTCGTCAACGTATTCCGGCCGAGCGAAGAGGTCGCCGGTATCGTCAAGGAAACCCTCGCCCGCCATGACGCTACGGGCGATCCCGAAGCCCTCTGGCTCCAACTCGGCATCACCGACACCGAAGCCCTTGCCGACGCCGAGGCCGCTGGACTCACAACGGTTCAAGATCGCTGTATGAAAGTCGAACACCAACGATTGTTGGCTGACTAACGCAGTGGTGTCACATTTGTTGACAAACGACGCCTAATTACTGCGCTGGATCGTTGTCGTCGCTGCTGTCGGCAGCCGCATCGCTGTTGCCGCTGCCAGTCGAATCAGCCGAGTCGCTGTCAGATTCGTCTGCTTCGACAGGGATCTTCTCGCTGTCGTCAGCCGCCGATTCGCTGTCGATACCAAGATCGGCGTCATCGACAGCGGCTTCGATATCGACATCGAGTTCGTCGCCGATGGCCTCTAAGATGACACGCTGTTCAGCGACCTCGGCTTCGAGTGACTGGACTCGGCCACCGGTGTCTTCGACCGTCCGTTTGGTTGATTCGACCTCCTTGCGGAGGGCGTTGAGTCGGCGATACATCTTCTCGGCGGTGTCGGCCACCGTCTGGATCTTCTTGGCGGTGCTTCCGAGTCCCATATCGATATCGTTGGCTGCCCGCGTTGTGTGTGTTGTGGTTGTCACCGTGACCCCGTGTGTCGTGGCTACCACCCCGCCCGAGTGTTTTTCGTGCTGCCGCTGTGACGGGATGTATGGACGCGCCGCAAATTCTGTTGACCAACGACGACGGGATCGACAGCGTCGGGTTTCGGGCCCTCTATGAGGGACTCTCTGCGGTGGGCGATGTTGTCGCCGTCGCGCCGGCCGACGACCAGAGCGCTGTCGGCCGGACAGTCTCGGAGGCCGTCGAGTTCGCCGACCACGAGTATGGGTATGCGATTCACGGCACCCCGGTTGACTGTGTGATCGCTGGCCTCGGCTCGATCTGTCCCGATGTTGATCTTGTTGTGTCGGGTTGTAACAAGGGCGGGAATCTCGGGGGCTACGTCTTGGGACGCTCCGGAACCGTCAGCGCAGCTGTCGAAGCGGCATTCTTCGGCGTCCCCGCGATCTCGGTGTCGATGTATATCGAGGGCGGCGATAACTGGCAGTCGCTGGCCACCGAGGCGAGCGATTTCGCCACAGCGCGTGAGGCAACCACGTATCTCGTCGAGCAGGCGACCACCGAGAGTGTCTTTGCGGCAGCTGATTACCTCAACGTGAACGTTCCCTTCCATGACAACACCGGTGTCACCGGCTCGATCCCGATGCGTGTTACCCGGCCCTCGATGCGGTATGAGATGGGTGCCGAACAGAACGGGGGCCGTGAGATCGAACTCAGGGACGGTATCTGGGAGACCATGCGTGGCGGCAGCGTTGACGACCCGATCGGCACCGATCGCCGGACGGTCGCCGACGGCGAGATCAGCGTCTCACCGCTGACCGCGCCCCACTCGACGAAACAGCACGACGCCCTCGATGAGATCGCCGCTGGATACACGTCGAACACTGAAGCTACCGCCGACACAGAATAGCTGCCTGCTCGCTCAGTCGTCCGATTCAGCCGCGGCCGCGCCGGCATCGGTCGCCGCGGCGGCCTGCGTGCGATCCAGCTCGTCGAGATAGTCGTCGGCGTCGAGGGCGGCCTGCACGCCCATCCCCGCGGCTGTGGCGGCCTGCTGGTAGTGGAAATCAACGACGTCGCCAGCGCCGAACAGCCCCTCAACGCCGGTTTTTGTCTGGCCGCCGCCGCGACCGCCCTCAGTGATGAGATAGCCCTCGTCGTCGGTGTCGACACCGGTGGCCTCCAGATAGTCGGTGTTCGGCGTGTGGCCGATAGCGTAGAACACCGCGCCCGCGTCGAACTCGAACGCTTCGGTGTCTGGATCGTCGAGCTTCTCCGTCGGGTGGCCCTCGGGATTCGAGACCATCGTCACGTGGTCGATACCGTCTTCCTGAGTACCGTGGAGTTCGGTGACCTCGGTGTTGCGCATGATCTCGATCTCGCCGGCGTCGACCTTCTCCATGATTCGGTCGACCCACACGTCCTCGGCACGGAACCCCTCGCGGCGGTGGACGATGTAGACCGTCGAGGCGAACTTCGTGAGAAAGTGCGCTTCCTCCATGGCAGCGTCGCCGCCGCCAACGACGACGATCTCCTCATCGCGGAAGAACGCGCCGTCACAGGTCGCACACGTCGACAGTCCCCAGCCCATCAGCTCGTCTTCGCCCGGAATCCCGAGCGTGCGCGCACTCGCACCTGAGGCGGCGATGAGTGCATCAGCGGTGTACACTGTGTCGTCGGTGAGCGTGATCCGGAACTGGCGGTCGGCTCCCTCACCGTTGACAGTGACATCTTCGAGGACGCCGTTTTCGATCTCCGTGCCGAACTTCCGGGCCTGTTCTTTCATCTCGTTGATGAGATCCGGCCCGGAGATCCCCTCAGGGAAGCCCGGATAGTTCTCGACGTCGGTCGTCAGCGTGAGTTGGCCGCCGGGTTCGTCGCCTTCCAAGACGAGCGGTTCGTTGTTCGATCGGGCAGCGTAGATCGCCGCCGACAGGCCAGCGATTCCGCTGCCGGCGATCACAAGTCGCCGGTGGTCGGTCGCGGGTGTCTCTGTTGACATAGGTGTCTCTACGCACAGGGATCGTATGTAGGTTGTGCGTGCAACGATACCAGACCAACCCTAACGCGACGCAGCCGGGATCGACCGGCTGTGTTAGAAAAGATCCAGCAGTTCCTCGTGATCGTCAACCTTGTCGGTCACGTCGGTGTAGATTGCGAATCCCTGCTTGTCGCCGTACGGGATGCCGCGGTAGAGGAACGTTTTTTCGCCGCCGACGGCCGCCCGGGTAACGAATGCAACGTTTGATTTGCCGTCGGCCGTGCGCTCGTCGAACTGCTTGGCTTCAGCTTCGTGGTCAGCGGGGACGATGAGATCGTTCAACGGGAGCCCGATCACGCGCTTCATATCGGGGCTGAACAGATCGCGAAAGGCGTGGTTGGCGTCGACGATCATCGGCTCGCCGTCTTCGATCTCGAATTTGACGACGGCGTCGTCGATCTGGTGTAAGAGCTGCCCGAACTGGGTCACATACTGATTCGATGTTGCGGTCATAGTGGAGGTGACAGCGGGATACGGTGCGGAGTACGTTCTCCGCATTCATTGGTACTCGGTTGTGAGTGATAAGTTTTCCGGGATTTTTACCAATGATCGTCCATTATATACGAGAGAACGACAGTGATACGCAACCTGATTTCGGATGCATTTTGCGTTCTCTGGACTATCGGCCATAGCAGCCAAAAAGAAGACACCATCGCACCAACGCGTTTACAGCGGGCACAACGGGATTTGAACCCGCGGCCGTCGGATTAGAAGTCCGACGCTCTGTCCAGACTGAGCTATATGCCCCGTCAGACTCTCACGTCAGTTCGTACAAAGCCGTTTGGGTTCGGGACAGCGAGTCAGCACACCTAAGTCCCGCAGTCCGCTATCGCAGATATGCATATATTCGGAACCGTCGGCCTCCCCGGTAGCGGGAAAGGCGAGTTTGCCGACGTGGCCCGCAATGCGGGTGTGCCGGTCGTCACAATGGGAGATGTGATCCGGCAGGCCTGCCGTGATCGCGGGCGTGACCCCGCTGCGGCCCACGGTGAGGTTGCGAAAGCCATTCGGGACGAACACGGCCCGGCAGCCATCGCCGAGAGATCGCTGCCACACATCCGCGAGCACCTGGCTGACGATGACACCGACACGGTCGTCGTCGACGGTCTGCGGTCGATGGTCGAGGTTGAGGCCTTCACCGACGCCTTCGGCGACGGATTTTCGATCGTCAGCATCGAAGCCCCCTTTGACCTCCGTGCAGAGCGCCTCGGCAACCGCGGCCGGGACGGCACCGACACCGACCTCGAAGCCCTCCGCAGGCGCGACGAGCGCGAACTCGGCTTTGGGATGGGCGACGTGATGGATGTCGCCGACTACCGAATCGAGAACACCGACAGCCTCGACGACTTCCGAGTTGAGGCGCGCAAACTACTTTCTCAGGTGGAAACCAATGATCTACAGCATTGACGTGCGGATCGAAGCACCGGTCAACGATACCGAGGTCACCGATCGGGTCGCCGACGCCGTCGGCAACGTCTTTCCGAACGCCGAGTTTGACCACGAACCGGGGCTGCTCGTCGGCGAAACCCACACGCTTGATCCGTTTTCGGATCGGCTGTACGAACAAGAAATCCTTGATACCGCCCGCCGAGAGTTCCACAAACACGCCGACGACGAAGGGTTCAGCTTCGCGCTGAAGAAACAGGCGGCGTTTCAGGGCGTGATCAACTTCGCGGTCGGCAACGCCGACGAACTCGGCGATATCGAGGTGTCGGTGACGGTTCGGGAGCCCGATGTCGCGTCGATGATCGGCCGTGTCGCGCCACCGACTGAGGATGGTGCGCCCGTCGATCCAGCGTCGAAAGCTGAGTGAGTCGGTCGCTGACGTCTGACAGTCTTCTGTTCCGACAAGCACACTAGAAACGCCGCAAAGTAGCTTCTAAACAGTCTAAACGATTTTGAAAGCTTTATAAACGATCGTCCGATTGACCTTTTCGCCGGTTTTTCTGGGTGAATTTACACCAACGCTCTGGCCACTATATGTGGGTATGGGTCGTTGGGACGGATAGACGGTGAGCACGAGATGAAAGGGTTCCAATCGGTTCGACGCATCGAAACGGCTGCGACAACCGCGGCCACAACAACGCTCCGCCGGGGCCAGCGTGTCCTCCACGACAGCCGGCAAGCGCTTCATACCACCGTTCGGTGGATGGGATTCTGGGCTGCGATTGTTCTCCCCATTCTGTATCTGCCGGTGCTGGCGTTCGGGCTCAGCCCACGGCCCAGTCTCCTCGGTCTCGGGCTGCTTGGCTGTCACCTATTTGCACTGGTCGCCGGCCACAACTACACCTACGATACCACATGAGCACCTCTCACCACACCTCCGCTGACGAGACACGCACAGCCTCCGACCAATCAGGCGACAACGCCGGCGGCACCGCTGACACCGAGTCGACGGCGACAAAACAGCAACGGCTTGCGTCCTACCTCCGTGAGCAGGCCGCAGACGGCGAGCTGTACTTCAAAAGCAAGTTCATCGCCGACGATGTCGATCTCTCCGCCAAGGAGATCGGCGCGCTGATCCTCAAGCTTCAGGATTCGGTCGCTGATCTCTCGATCGAACGCTGGTCGTACACCAGCGCGACGACCTGGCGCGTCGAACGAACCAACTGATCGGCCGGCTCACCGTCATCCACACTCCTTCCGAACCGCAGATAGATACGACAGTCACTACTACAGACAGGCCGTGTGGGAGTGTTATCGAGTCCCCGAGCCATCGGATGAGATCGTCACAACGGCCAACCGCCGTGTCGAAACCGGCAGCGACGCAGCCACTGACCCGACCGAGATCATCGACGCCGGTGTCGACGCCACAACGGCATCACCCACCGATCGCGGCGTGGGCACACTGACCGCGGCGTTTGCGATCCGCCGGGCCGTTTTTGTTGCTGAGCAGGGTGTTGACCCGTCGCTCGAATGGGACGATGCTGAGACCGAGGCGATCCACCTGCTCCTTGTTGTCAACGACCGACCGGTTGGGACTGCCCGCGTACGACGCATCGACGACGCCACGATAAAAGCCGAGCGGGTAGCTGTACGGCGGTCAGCCCGCAACGCAGGATGGGGACGGCGACTGATGGACGCTGTCGAGGCGGTCGGTGTCGACGCCGACGCGAGTCACTGCGTTCTCCACGCCCAACGACGCGTAGCGGCGTTCTATCACAAGTTGGGCTACCAAACTGTCAGCGACCCCTTCGACGAGGCCGGGATTCCGCATGTGAAGATGGAGCGTGCGTTATCGACACAGTAGCGTTGCTGCCGGTAGGTAGTGTCATCACCGGCTAGATCGCCAGCAACACAACAACGGTGAGACTGATGAAGACGATCTTCAGGGCCGTGTTGACGACGATCACCTTTGTCCCGAACTCCGCGCCCCAGATGCCGTACTGGAACGGGATCGATCGTTTAAACGTCGAGACCGCAAACGAGATGATCCCGCCGAGCAGCAGCGTCGCCACCGCCTGTCGGGGCGTGAACACATCGCCCAACAGCGGTGCGATCGTCGCCGTGCCGGATGTCGTATCGAGCGTGTAGACAGCGATCACCGGCACGGCGGCCGCCGGCAGCCCGACCAGCGCAACCAGGGGATCAGCTGAGCCGGTAATGCCTGTGATATCATACTGGCCCACCAGCAGTGTGACCAGCGTGTAGATGACGACGAGCCGTGGGATGAGTCGCCGCAACGTCGGCCGCGTCCGATCCCACGCCGCAAGCAGTCGCTGTTTTGTCGTCTGTTCCTCGTCGTCATCAAGCGCGTCGGGATCGAGTTGGACATCCTCGTCGACATTGGCCTCCGAGAGCAACAGCGCGCCGGCGAGAATGCCGACCAGCGTGATCGCCAGAGAAATCAGTGCCCGTGAGCCCACATATAGGACGCCAACATGTATCCCAAGAATCGGGATGAGCACCGGAATATAGTACGTGAAGACGTGTTGGGCGAAGCCAAAGAACGTGTTCATCACGACGGCGATCAGCGTCGCCTCGTCGTCGAGATAGCCCGACTCCCGCAGATCAGCCAACATCGAATACCCCGCGGTCGTTGAGGCGGTTGTCGTCAGGATCGCGGTGCCGACCTCATCAGGGAGGTTGGCCGGCCCGGTCAACAGCCGCGAGAGGCCGGCGATCTTCTCGACCAAGCCGAAAGCGACCGCCACGTTGGCGAGATAGACCGACACCGACACCAGGGCGGCGATCCGGGCGACACGCGGTGCTATCTCGATGAGCGCGTCGACGACGACCGAAACGGAATCGACAGCCAGCACGGTCAGCCGTCCGGACGGCGCGCCCAAAGCCGCGTCGGTCTCGTCGCTGCGGTTTTTACGCCCTGCAGCGTACAGCGGATATGCCCACCCTGACAGTTGAGACCGACAGCCAAACCGAGTGTATCGACATTACTGACCGCGTGGCGGCGACACTTCCTGATGACGCCGACGGTGTTTGCACCGTCTTTAGCCAGCACACGACCATGGGTGTCGTCGTCAACGAGGCCGAATCCCGACTGCTCGATGATCTGGCGGCTGCACTCGACGAACTCATCCCCGACAGCGGCTGGCAACACGACGAGATCGACGACAACGCCGACAGCCACGTTCGGGCGATGCTTGTCGGCGAGAGTGTAACGATTCCTGTCGCCGACGGCACGCCCCAACTCGGTCGCTGGCAGTCGATTCTCGCTGTCGAATGCGACGGGCCACGAAGCCGAACCCTCACCCTCTGTGTTCACTGATCGGTCGGCGGAATTTTATCGACGGCCGCCGAACCTGTGGGCAATGCATATCCTCCTCACCAATGATGATGGGATCGAGAGTCCAGGACTCACGGCGGCTTACGAGCATCTGACGCCAACATTGGAGGTGACGGTCGTCGCGCCCGCCGGCGATCAAAGCGGCGTGGGGCGGTCTCGCTCCGACCTCTCGTATGAGCGCGCCGACGAGATCACCATCGACGACCACGAGTGGGGCTACGTCGTCGACGGCACCCCAGCCGACTGTGTTGCCGTTGGGCTGCGCCATATCCCCGAAGCCGAGGCTATCGATCTCGTCGTCTCGGGGGCCAACAATGGCCCGAACGTCGGCAGCTACATTCTGGGCCACTCGGGGACGGTCGGCGCGGCCGTCGAGGCAGCCTTCCTTGGCACGCCGGCGGTCGCCGTCTCCGGTTACGACCACGAGACGTACTTTCCCGAGGATGGCGACAACTCGTTTGACGCGATCGGCGCGGCAACCCGCGATCTCCTCGCTTTGATCGAGGATACCGCCGTTTTCGACGGTGAGATCGACTACCTCAATGTTAACGCCCCAGCAACGGGGAGTGACACGCTCGCGGTGACCAAACCCCTGGCCGACTACGATACCCGCGTTGTCGACAACGACGGAGAAACCAGCGTCTTCGAGAGCAACTACTGGGCAACCCATCCGGTCGAGGGTGACGGGTTCCCGATCGGCCTCGACACCTACGCAGACGACTACCCGGCGTGGAGTGACCGCGCCGCCATCGTCGACGGCGAGATCAGCGTCACGCCGCTGGGAACCCCACAAAGTGTTGTTGACCCACCGGCTGATTTCGTTGCCGCGTTGGATCGGTACCCGCTCGAAGAAGCATAGTTGATCGGCTGTGTGACGTGAGACGGTCGTCTGGGTTACATCATGCCGCCAGGGCCACCGCCGCCACCGAGGCCGCCAAGCCCACCCTCGCCGTCTTGCATCTTTTTCATCATGCGCTGCATGTCGCCGTCGCCCATCCCCTGGAACTGGTTGAGGGTGCGATCCATCATCTTGTGCTGTTCGAGCAGTTCGTTGACCCGTTCGGTGTTGGTGCCGGAGCCGCGGGCGATGCGTTCGACCTGACTGGCACTGATCGAGCGTGGCTCTTCGAGTTCCTGTTCGGTCATCGAATCCATGACCACGTTGAACTCCCGCATCCGTTCTTGGGTAACGTCCATCGCGTCGTCGGGAAGTTGATCCATCATCCCGCCACCCATCCCGGGGATCATATCCATCACCTGATCGAGCGGGCCCATCTTGTTCATCGTCTCCATCTGTTTTTGCATATCTTTCAGGGTGAAACTCCCCTCCAGCATGCTTTCGGGATCCCAGTCGTCGTCCTCGCCGCCGGTTTCCTCCATCGCGCGCTCGACGCGCTCGGAGAGCTGTTTGAGGTCGCCCATCCCCAACAGCCGCGAAATGAAGCTGTTGGGCTCGAAGCGTTCGATATCCTGCACCGTTTCGCCGGTGCCGAGAAAGGCGATCGAGGAATCGGTCTCGTTGACCGCGGTGAGCGCGCCGCCACCCTTGGCTGTTCCGTCGAGTTTGGTGATCGCAACGCCCTCAACGCCGATGGCCTCTTCGAACCGCTGGGCTTGGTCTTTCGCGCCCTGACCAATCGCTGCGTCAAGGACGAGCAGCCGGGTGTCGGGGTCGACGACCGAATCGATCTCCTCGATCTCGGCGATCAACTCCTCTTCGAGAGCGTGTCGACCCGCGGTGTCGACGATGTGGACTTCGGCGTCGTCGGTCGCTTCGAGGCCGTCGCGGGCGATCTGCACCGGATCGTCGGCGTCGGGATCACCATAAAAATCGACCTCGGCGTTGCCGGCCATCTGCTTGGCCTGATCGTACGCGCCGGGCCGGAACGTGTCGGTCTGGATGATCGCCGGCCGGAGGCCCTTCTTCGCAAACCACCACGCCATCTTGGCGGCAGTTGTCGTCTTTCCTGAGCCCTGCAAGCCAGCCAGCAGAATCGTCTGGGATTCCAGCGGTAGCTCGGTGGAGTCGCCGACGAGCTCGACTAACTCCTCGTAGACGATCTTGAGCACGTGATCGCGGGCGGTCGTTCCGCCCGGCGGTTCCTCATCGAGGGCGCGATTTTTGATCGCATCCGACAGCTCCATGACGAGGTCGACCTCAACGTCGGCCTCAAGCAGGGAGCGTTGGATCTGTTTGACGACCTCCTGGATGTCGTCTTCCTCCAGCCGGGATTGCCCGCGGAGGTCATCGAGGGTGCCCCGCAGCGAACTCCCGAGATCATCGAGTACCATTTGTCCGTGTTAGACGGCCGAATAGCTAAAGTGTTGTTCGTCCGCTGGCGCGATGGCTCTGCCAGCAGGTAAATTGGCGGAGCAGTTTTTATGCATGCGACCGACATACGTACGTATGTCACAACCGGAGTCCGACGACAGCGACCCCGAGATCGACCGGATCAACCTCCGGATTTCGCGGTCGTTTTTAAATGTTGTCGACGAGACATAGCGCGAACGCGGGTTCAATAGCCGCAGCGGGTTTATCCGCTACGCGCTCCGCGATTCGGTGAACCATCCCGAAGGCGCGGGCTTTTGGAAAGATATAGCGATCAGCGAAGCCCAGTTGAACGATGGCGATGGGGTGCCGAGCGAGGCGATCAAATCGAGGTATGGCACCGACGATGAGTGACGACGGGCGGGAGTGTGAGCTGTCGGCCGCAGCGTGGCCGAAAGATGCTGAGAGTCGAAAGTATCCGGAAACGCGACGGTGCGTACAAAGGCGACGATTGAGTGAACCGACTGTCGATCATAGTGTAACCCCTCAGTGAGCCCCGATTTGTTCATCGATCGACTCAGTTCATCTGTGCGGCATCGCAACACCTACACCCACCAACCGCCTACGAATCGTCTCCACGCTGAAGCTCTGATCGTATGAAACATCCTTTGCCGATTGTTGCGCTGCTCTGTCTCAGCACGCTACTACTGCTCGCTGCAACCGCCACTGTCTCCGGTGCTCCTGCCGAGGCAGTCAACTCGCACTCACCCACCACAGACCGTCTTTCAATCTCTTCTGCCGACGCGTTAAATCCGAACAGCGACCGACCGCCTGCAGATGAAAGCCTCCGATCGGCTCCCGAGTCACAGACGGTCACGCCGTCGACCATCGGGCCCCCGCCGGCAACGAACACGACCGCCGCGCTGGAACTACTCCGCGTCAATGAGGTGTGGACTGGGTTCGACACGCGCGGCGAAAACACAACGATCGCCGTCCTTGATTCCGGAGTTGCCACCGACGCCCACCAGTCACTCACACTGGCCGACGGCGGCTGGAAGGACTTCGTTGGCAACCGGAGTGAGCCCTTCGACGATCGCAACCACGGCACGATCACTTCCGGCGTCCTCGTCGGCACCGAAACACCGGACGGGACACGCTTCGGGGTCGCACCCAACGCAACGCTGCTCCACGGGAAGGTGATCGACAGCGACGGCACCGCCCGCACCACAAACGTCCTCCAGGGTGTCGAGTGGGCGATCGGCCATCCCCAGCGGCCCGACGTGGTGCTGATCAACGTCGGCCACAAGCGCGTCTACTACGATCGATACATCGAGGCGATCGAACGCGCCCGCGAGGCGGGGATCTACGTCGTCGTCCCCGCCGGCAACGAGGGCGACGGCGGCATCACCTCACCCGGCAGCGTCTACAGCGCGCTGTCGGTCGGCGCGACCAACGCTACCGGGGCTGTCGAAGACTACTCGGTCGGTAACACCATCTCAACCCGCGCTCGTTGGGGTGAACAGCCGATCTACGAGCACGACTGGCCGGAATCGTACGTCGTGCCGACCGTTGTCGCCCCGGCAACAACCCTTTCAACAACCGCTGATGGTGGGTTCCGACGCACCGCAGGAACGAGTTTTGCTGCCCCCCACGCCGCTGGCGTGGTTGCGCTCATGCAGGCCGCCAGCGATCGCCAGCTTACGCCGGCCGAGATCGATCGCGCGCTTTTGAAGACCGCTCGCTATCCCGGAGCAACGCCGCCAGACACCCGATACGGCTACGGTGTCATCGACGGCTACGACGCTGTGGCAGCGGTCGCTAATCGACCCCCCTATTTCGCGGTCACGAGACTCACCCACGACGGCCCAACTGAGCACCAACTTGGCCGAAACGAGCCGGTTTCATTCGAGGCGACGATCAAAAACGTCGGCAACGTCAGCGATAGCCAACTCGTGATACTCTCCGTGGACGGTGAGCGGGTCGGCTCCCGCCGTGTCACGCTCGACGGAACCACAACAACGACGATTCGGGGAACGCGCGGAATCGCCTGTGCCGCGCCTCGAACGTCATCGATCACAGTCACGACAGCCAATAGAAGTCTCTCGATTCCGGTCGATGTCTGTCGCAACTGATCGCAGCCACGCAGCGATGCCGGTTTACTTTCCGAGCGGTGAGAGTGATCTGTGAGCCCGGTTTCGCGTCGTGAGATGGTGGGGACACTCGCCGCCGGGATGGCGACCGCCCTTGGCGGCTGTGCGGCGAGTGAAACAACAGCAGATGCGAAGCCGACATACATCGCCTCGCTCAGTACCGAACGACGCGCCAACCCCCGCGTTGTCGACCTCCTTGTTGAGCTTGTCGAGGAGCACGGCGCGACACGGCTAGTCGTTGTCACCGAATCTGGTACCAGTGTCTTCCAGACGCAACTCCGCCCGGAGCAACGATTCGTCCGCGTGCCGCTCGAAGACGGAGTTGATGCCATTCTTCACCCGATCGCCGCCGTCGACTCGCTGCAACACGAGCTCGTGCTCTACGACAGGGAGACGGAACTGACGCGCCGGCCATGGCAGCCGACGATCGATATCGACTACAAACTCAGCTCGCAGAACAACAGCAGCGTTGACATCGTCAACAGCATCGAGCTCACACTTCAGAACAACAGCGACATTCGCATGCGCCCACTACGAGCCTTCGTTGACGACGGGTTTCTCACAGCAGCCCATGAGGTCGAGCAGATCGGCCAGATCATGCCGACGACACCGACGTGGGCGGCGGGCTGGGAGCGAACGTATCAGGTCGTCGCCGATCAGCCGGCGGTCGGCTCCAATCTACTTTCACCCCCTGGAAGAGAGTGTTTTACTGAGCCCCAACCAGTTGAGCTGGTCGTTGAGTACGAACAGCCTGTCAGGGATCGCCTCTCGATCGCACTGGCACTCGCCGGCGACCCGCGGTTGGCTGATGGCCAAACCGGAAACAGTAGTGTGTACTGCAGCCAGCCGACGATCGAGTCATGGGAGCTTGTCGAGCGAGAAGTCTCTGCCTGAGTATCAGCTACAATCGGAACACGAGCCGACGGCTATGCCACAGGTCTACCGTTTTGTACGCGAAAATACCGATTAAGGGGCGTTACTCGTCGTTGCCGAGCAGCTGATCGACCAGTTCCTCCGGCTCGAAGGGCTCGATATGCTCGTAGCCCTGCCCTGTCCCGAGGAAAAGAATCGGTTTGCCGGTGACGTAGGCGATCGAGATCGCCGCGCCGCCGGAGGCGTCGACATCCGCCTTCGTGAGAATTGTTCCATCGATTGCGGCGGCGTCATTGAACTCTTGGGCGCGCATGACGGCATCCTGTCCGGCGACGGCCTCATCGACGAACAGTGTCATATCCGGGTCGACGACGCGGTCGATCTTTTCGAGCTGGGACATCAGGTCGTCGCTGGTGTGGAGCCGCCCTGCTGTGTCACCGAGAACGACATCCACGCCGTTGGCCTCGGCGTACTCAACGCCGTCGTAGATGACAGCAGCGGGGTCGCCGCCCTGCTCGTGGGTGATGATCTTGCGGTCGAGATTTTCGGCGTGTTGTTGGAGCTGTTCGTTCGCGCCGGCGCGGTAGGTGTCGCCGTTGGCCAACACGGACGAATAGCCACGATCAGCCAGATACTCCGAAAGCTTGGCGATCGAGGTCGTTTTGCCGACGCCGTTGACACCGGTGAAGACGATCGTGATCGGTTTGTCGGCGGCGGCGATCCGCTCGTCGAAATCGAACTGGCCGACGCTGATCACATCGACGAGGGCGTCGTGGAGCGCGCGCTCGACGAGTTCGCCGGTCGTCTCGACCTGCTTGCGCGTCTCGCCGATCATCGTCTCCTCGACGGTCTCAAGAATCTCTTCGGCGACGCTCATCTCCACGTCGCTCTCCAGGAGTGCCATCTCAAGTTCCCACAGCGGGTCTTCAAGATCGTCTTCCTCAATGATGACCTTGCCCGTGGCGAAGGCCGCGGCGCGTTTCAGCGTGCCTGGCCCCGATGACGACGCGTCGCCGCTGTCATCTGCGTCGTCACCATCGCTCTCGTCGCTACTGGGCGTCGTAACATCGGTCTCGGAAGGGGTCGCGGCCGCGCTGTCGTCGGCATCAGTGTCGTCGACAGCGACACTCTCGGTCTCAGTTTCGGCAGCGTTGGCACTCGCGGTCGATTCATCGGCGTCGTCAGCCGACTCGTCCGCGTCGTCGGCCGCCTCCTCAGCGGTTTCCTCGACATCCTCGCGGAACGAGTTCAGCTTGTCTTTGAGTCCATCAAACACGGCTTGTCCTCAGTAGCTCAGCTTACAGCGGGGTGTTACTCGTCGCCGCCCTGCATCTCTTCCATCTTCGACATCTGCTGTTGCTGCTGTTGTTGCATCCGCTGTTGGATCGCCTGAGCCTGTTTTTCGAGATCCTCGGTCTCGTCTTCGAGCTCTTCGATCTCGGCCTCGGTCTCCTCGATGGTCGCCTCGATCGTGTCCTGTTTGGTGCGGAGCGCATCGACGGCGTTGTCCTGTTCCTGTTCGGCCGCGTAGCCGCCGCCGAGGCTGACGATGACCTCGTCGATATCCTGAATCTCCGCGCGGAGGTAGGCGTCGCCGCCGATCGGCACCTGCACCGTCGAGCCACTGTCGAGGGTGTCAAGCGCGTCGATCGCCTCGTCGATCTCGGCGTGTTCGGTCTCAAGCTCGTCGACCTCAGCCTCTAGCTCTTCGACCTCAGCGTCGATTGCTTCGAGCTGCTTTTGCAACTGCTGGAGCTGCTGACCGCCGCCACCGCTTCCCATCATTGGGCCGACACATCCTGAATCGTGACCTGCGTTCGTTTGAGCCCGTGCTCGCTCCCGAACTGCGAGAGGACGTGCTCGCGGGCGACGTTTTCGTTTTCGGCGTCGATCTCCTTACGAAAGGTTCGCGGGCCGGTTCGCCCGTCGAACTCGCCGCGGATCGTGAACTGACTCATGCCTCGTTATTCCGGCAGCAACGGGGAAGTATCTTCCTACTCGGGGCGAGATCGGCCGACACCATGAGACCACCTATCGACGCGAGGGACGGAAACTGCAAAACAGAAGCGACGGCCGATACGATGGCCGGCTACTCGATGAAGCCGAGGGTGTCTTCGATCCGCCCGATCTCTGGGCCGGTCGTCTCCTCACCGACCACGAAGCCCCCGTCGGTGGCGAGTAACCCCGAGCCCAACAGCGGTGTGCCGTAATTAACGGTTCCGAGGTCGACGTAGGCATCGAGGTGCTCCTCGATCGTCGTTAGCTCGGCCTCCCGCGCTTGCGGGTGACACAGCACGCCGGTGTTGGTGGCGACAGCGGCGGTACCGACGGTTTGGCGGTCGCCGAGTCCACCGCGGACAGCCGGCACATCGAGGGTCTCCTCGACAACTGCGACCGCCTCGTCGTCGAGTTCCGGATGGACGTACGCGCCGGTGTTGTTGGCGAGAATCACGTTGCCAGCGGCGTTGATGCGGCCGGGGAGTTCAGCGATGACGCCGTCAGCGGCGTCAGTGATCGTCTTCCGTTCACGCTCGGTGAGTTGACTGGAGACAACAAGCCCGTGGTCGTTGCCGACGGCCAACGAGCCAACTGTTCCTGAGCCACCGATCGTTGTCGGCACCGCTGTGACGCCGAGTTCGTCGGCGATTGTCTCGGCTATCTCGTCGTCGATATCACGCCGGACGAGCAGACAGCCGGTGCTCGCATGCGCGAAAACACCGACGTACGGCGAGCCGGCAACAGACGTGCGTAACACGGTGCGTTAGGCGAGTTCCGCTTCGACGATCGTCTCGTCGTCTTCGACGAACCGGGCCGCACGAACCCGGAGCTTCGACGGCGGGTTCTGTCGGCCGTTCTCCCAGACCGCCTCGTTGATCGAGGGATCGAGCCGAACCTCGTCTTCGGTGACGTTGAAATGCTGTGCGAGGTGCTCGCGGATGATCGTCATCGCTCGGTCGGCACGCTCTTGGGTCGGGACAGCCTTCACGCCGCGGAGCGGCACCGTCTCGACGCGCTCCTCGAAATCACTCGTACTCATCGTTACTCGTCAGTGTCGCCTCGCCGCCAGTTGCGGCGTTTCGCGTTGCGCGAAACTTCCATATCGGTTTTCATCATGACCCACGTCGGCACGCGTCGATTCTGACGGTCAAGCTTCGCCAGCCGCTTTTTCTGCGCTTTCGATTTCTTTCCCATAGTACCAACGTCTCGGACAGCACCGCTTAAAATCCTGTCCATCCCGACGGATCGACGTGGCCACACAACGCATGGGGCGGCACCAACGCGGCCCACCCGCCTGCAACCACACAGGGTTTTAGGGCTCCGGTGCCGACACCACGACAATGGCTTCGAGTGCGGATGTCTGTATCCTGCTGCCGGCGCTCAACGAGGCCGCGACGATCACCGACGTCATTACCAGCTATCAGGCCGCCGGCTACACCGATATTCTCGTCATCGACGGCGGCTCCGGCGATGATACCCCCGAGTTGGCCCAAAAAGCCGGTGCGACGGTCATCACCCAGACCGGCAGCGGCAAGGGCCAGGCTGTCCGACAGGCCGTTGCCCACATCGACGCGCCGTATGTCCTCATGGCTGATGCCGACATGACCTACCGCGCCGCCGACGCGGAGGCGATGTTGGAGCCACTGATCGCCGGCGAGGCGGAGCATGTCATCGGCAACCGGTTTGCCGACATGCGGTCGGGGGCGATGACGACACTCAACAGGATCGGCAATCGCTTTTTCAACAGCATCTTCGGCGTGGTCTACGGCGAGACCTACGTCGATATCCTCTCTGGTTACCGAGCGTTCACAACCGACTCCTTCGAGCGACTGACGCTGACGGCCGACGGCTTCGGCATTGAGACCGAGATGGCGATCCAATGTGCGAAACACGGGATCACAACCACGGTTGTTCCGATCACCTACCGTCCTCGGCCTGATGGTTCAGCGACCAACCTCCACCCGATCAAGGACGGGAGCATCATTCTGCTTGAACTGTACCGAAACGCCAAAACCAACAATCCACTGTTTTATTTCGGCAGCGTCGGCCTCGGCTCGACGGCCGTTGGCGTCGTCATGCTGGTGTTTGTTCTTTGGCGGTGGCTCACCGTCAATATCACTCACCAACTTGTCGCTATCGGTGGGGTTGCACTGCTGCTGCTTGGTGTGCAACTCCTGATCTTCGGCTTCCTTGCGGATATGATCCAGTCGCTGCACCGCGAACAGCGCGACCGGATCGACCGCCTCGACAGGGCTCTCACTGACGACCAGTCGGCGACGACGACAGACCGACCGGAGCCGACGCCGGCCGACAACGAAGCTGACCAGCCGGTCGCCAAGTCAGATCGGTAACTGTCTGTTCAGGAGAATCGACGCCGTTAGATCGGCAACAGGGCTCGGAGACGACCGACAACGCTTGTGGCGGCCTGTTTCCGTTGTTCCTCGAAGACCGGATGTAACATATCAAGCAGCTCCGATTGTTTGGTGAACTCATCTTGGGCCAGCCGATCAAGCGCGGTCGCCAACGCAACCGTGTTGCCGGTACTGTCAACCGGAATCTCGGTGTCGGAAACGGCCGCACAGACATCTTCGCTTGTCGCCGGGTAGTCAATGTCGGCCGTCTCAAGCCGAGCGGCGAGCGCGGCGATGCCGAACGCGATCACTTCGGGCTCCGACGTCTCATTTTGGGGCGGCCTCGCTGCCATTGGTAACACGTTGGGCTCGGATGGTAAAAACCCAGCCACACCAGCCGCGTTCTGGTCAAACCAAGATAAAACAGCCTCAGGTTCTGAAACTTTCACCACAGCCACACTCGGAGACGACATTTGGGTTTTCGACGTGGAAGCCCTCCGCCTGTAGGCCATCCTCGTACTGGAGACTGCTGCCACCGATGTAGTTGAGACTTGATGGGTCGACAAAGACACGCAGGCCGTGGTGGACGGTGATCGTATCGTCCTCTTCGGGCTCGTCGTCAAAACGCATCCCATAGGAGAGACCGGCACAGCCGCCCTGCTGGACGAACAACCGGAGGCCGCCGACATCGGTATCCATCCCCTCGCCATCCATCAACGCGAGCGCTTTGTTTGCAGCCTGCTCCGTGACTTCGACGGCCTCCTCGGTGCTGCTGTCGGCGGTGCTCGTGCTCATACCCAGCTATCGTCAGCCGAGGGTGTTAACAGTGACGGCGAAACGTAATCAGGAACCATTACTCGAACCGGCGACGAACACTCTCGGCGTGGGCTTCCAGCCCTTCGGCCTCCGCGAGCGTTGTGATTGACTCCGAGAGCGCATCGAGGCCCGCTGAATCGAGCCGCTGGACTGTTGTCGACCGCAGGAAGGCATCGGCAGAGAGTCCACCAAACCGTTTTGCGCCGCCGTTGGTCGGCAGGACGTGGTTCGTTCCCGAGGCGTAGTCACCGGCGGCAACCGGTGTGTTCGGGCCGAGAAAAACGCTGCCGGCCGAGTCGATTCGGTCAAGGATCGCCTCGTCGTCATCGGCCTGAATCGAGAGGTGTTCGGCGGCGTACTCCTCGGCGAACAACACGGCTTCCGACATCGACCGCGCCAGGAGGACGCCGCTGGCATCGTTGTCGAGGGCATCGCTGATGATGTCGGCTCGGTCGCGTCCGTCGACCTGTGTGTCGAGGGCGTCGTCGATCGCCTCGGCGGTGGCCTCGTCGGCGGTAACGGCGACAACGGAGGCGTTGGGGTCGTGTTCGGCTTGGGCGAGGAGGTCGCTGGCGACAAGCTCTGGATCGGCTGTCTCGTCGCAGACGACAAGGATCTCACTGGGGCCGGCGAGAAAGTCGATCTCCACGTCGCCGCGAACCTCGGCCTTTGCGGCGGTCACCCACCTATTGCCCGGGCCGACGATCTTCTGTACCGGGGTGACCGTTTCGGTGCCGTAGGCGAGGGCGGCGATCGCTTGCGCGCCGCCGGCGGCATAGATCGCGTCCGCTCCGGCCTCGTGGGCTGCTGCGAGCGTCACTGGGTTCATCGGGTCGGCCGGCGGCGTGGCGACAGCGACATGGTCGACACCGGCGATCTTGGCGGGGAGGACGCCCATCAGCACACTTGAGGGGTAGGCGGCGGTGCCGCCAGGCGCATAGACGCCAACCGCCGAAAGCGGGCGGAAGCGACGTCCCAACTCACGGCCGTCGAACTCCTCACGCCAGTCGTTGGGCATCTGTCGCTCGTGGAACGCGCGGATGTTGGCGGCGGCAGTCTCGATGGCGTCGAGAATTCCGTCGTCGACATCTTCGTGGGCGCGTTCGGCGAGGTCGGTCACATCAAGATTGCCGACCTCGACATCATCGTGTTTTGATGCGAGATCACGCAGCGCGACATCGCCCTCCGTGCTGACGCGGTCGATGATATCGGCGGCGTCGCTCCGAACCGCGTCGATGCCGGCGTCGCGCTCAAAAAAGGCCGCGCGCTCATCCGGCGAGAGATCCGCGATAACTCGGTAGCTCATGGGTCGGCTTCGGGTGGCCAGCGAAAAACCGTTTCCATCCCTTAGCCGATCAGCAGGATCGCCACGACGAGACTCACCACGGCGAGTAACACGAAGACGCTCTGTCCGATCCCCGAGCGGAGTACCGGCGGCTGGTCGTCGCCCCCGAAGCCGAGCCGTCGGGCGGTCGCCTGCGGATCGCCCCCGACGGCTTTGGCGCGGGCGATAGTGCTCATCACAGCGCGATCAACGGCGGCGTAGAACTCGGTGACGCCGACGATCACACTGTGGCCACCGTAGAAGACGACTCGATTGTAGATCGCATCGATATCGGGCACGCGACCGAGTTTCGAGAGCGGTTTCTTCGTGAGTCGGAAGCCGATCAGCCCTGCGGCCGCAAGGACGACCCCCTCAACAATGTGACCGATCGTATAGGTTTTGTACACGTGTGCGACGACAGCGTCGCTTGTCACGTCGAACGGCAGGAGACCGAACAGCCCGACGTTGGCCGGCAGGATCGACGAAAGCGGCGAGGTTGGCACGGCAAGCCCGTAGAAGACGCAGAGTCCTGCCACCGCCAACATGGCGACACTTTGGCCGGGATTCGCGTCGGCGACGCTGCCGTCGTGCGCACCGTGGAAGAAGGCGTAGTAGCCGAACTTGATAAACGACATGAAGGTGCCAACCCCACCGAGCAACAGCAGCCATTCAAGGGTGTGGAACTCACCGATCGGCAGCGGCCCCGCACCGAAGGTGTAGTGACTCGCCGAGATAATGATCCCCTTGCTGACAAAGCCGTTGAACCCAGGGAAGCCGGCGATCGACAGCGCGGCAACCGTGAACGCGCCGGCGGTAATCGGCATCTCCCGTGCCAGCCCGCCGAGTTTCTTCAGGTTCTCCTCGCCTGTCCGGTAGACGACGACGCCGGCGGTCATGAACAACAGACCCTTGTAGAGAATGTGGTTGAACACGTGAGCGAACGCGCCGGACTGGGCCAACGCGCCGCCGATGCCGACGCCGGCGATCATGTAGCCGACCTGCGATTGGATGTGGTACGAGAGCAGCCGGCGCATATCGTTTTGGAACAGCGCGAACGTCGCCCCGAAGACGGCCATCCCGCCGCCCATGTAGGCGATAGCGAGGTGACCCTCCGGGAACGCCCGATACATCCCGTAGACGCCGGTCTTGGTGGTGAACACACAGAGGAAGACGCTGGCGGCGATATGCGGTCGCGGGTAGGTATCCGGGAGCCACGTGTGGAGCCCGATGAAGCCGACGTTGACGCCGATCCCGACCGCCGCGAGTGCGGCGGGAAGACCAGCGGCGATACCGGCGACTTCCGGGCCGCCAGGCACCGACGCAAAGAGGAAGGTGCCCTTGGCAACATAGGTCTGCAGAATCGCTGCCATCAACAGCGTGCCGCCGATCCCATGGAAGATGGCGTAGCGGTAGCCTGCTCGCACCGCTTTGCCGCGATAGTGCCAGACGAGCAGCGTGCTGGTGACGGCCATCAGCTCCCAAAAGAAGATGAGCGTGAGCCAGTCACCAGCGAAGACAGCTCCGAAGCTGGTGGCGACATACGAGAGCGCGAAGGCGGTCTGGAGGCTTTCGGCCTCGCTGGCGTAGGAGTACAGCACGGCGACGACACCGATGAGCGCGAAGATGATCCCCATCAGCCGGGAGAACTGATCAACGTTGAACAGCACCGCCTCGAAGCCGAGGAACGATGTTTGGAGGTATGCTCCAGCCGGAATCGTCCATACCCACGCCAGCGTCACGGCGGAGGCAGCGATACCCAGCGCGTGGCCGGTGCGGCGCGGCAGCAGCGCGACGAGGACGGCGACCGCCAGCAGGACGACGCCTGGCGGCACTGCGGTCAGCGCGGTCGCCATTAGCCCATCACCCCCGGTAGATTGCCGACGATGGTCTCAACGATCCGCAGGAAGACGGCGGTATGGGGCACGACCCCCAAAATTAACGACAGCGTGGCCGCCGTCAGGATCGGCCCGAGCATGAACCACGTGCTCTCGCCGCCGCGCCAGTCGCGTTCGTCCCAACCGCCGGCCGGCGGGCCGCCGTGGTCGGAGTCGTGTGCGTCGCTGGCGTTGTGGGCGTCGGTAGCATGGTCGGTGTCGTCGCCGCCGTCGGCGACGACCTGATCCCGACCGCCGTAGGGGCCTTCGGCGATGGGTTTTGCGTCGTGGTCGTCGGGCGTCTCGAAGAACGCCTGATAGACGATCGGCCAGAAGTACGCGATGTTGAGGATCCCCGAGAGCAACAGCACGGCCGCAAAGATCCCATTGCCGCCTTCGAACGCGCCGATCACGATGTACCACTTGCTGACGAAGCCGGCGACGAGCGGAATGCCGGCCATCCCTGCGGCGGCGACGCCGAACGCAAGCATCGTGAGCGGCATCCGCTTGCCAATTCCGGCCATCTCGCTGATGTAGTCGGTGTGAGTTTCGACGTGGATGATCCCCGCACAGAAAAACAGGGTGAGCTTCATGAACGCGTGAGCGGGGATATGCAACAGCCCGCCGATCAGCGCGTCGCCCTCCAGCAATGCGAGCCCGAGCACGATATACGAGAGCTGGCTAATTGTTGAATAGGCCAGTCGGCGTTTGAGGTGATCCTTCCGCAGGGCGATGATGCTGGCGACGGTGAGCGTGATCGCCGCGACGGCGGCCAACGGCAGCGCGATCCCGAGGTCGCCGAAGCGGTCGGGGCCGAGGGAAGCCAGCGTGTCAGGGCCGAACACGTCGAGGACGACGCGGGCGATCCCGAAGACGCCGCTTTTGACGACCGCGACGGCGTGCAGCAGCCCCGAGACGGGCGTCGGCGCGACCATCGCCTCCGGCAGCCACTGATGCAGCGGCATCAGCCCGGCTTTGACGCCGAAACCGACCGCGAGGACAATGAACGCCAGCGTCGCCGCCGTCGGGTCGGCGTTGGCAAGGGCGGTGATCCCGCCGGGCGTGAAGTCAACCGTGCCCGTGAGCCAGTAGACCAGCGTCGTGCCAGCTAACACCAACACCCCGCCGCCGAAGAAGGTGTAGGCGAGATACTTGCGGCCCGCGGCCCGTGCTTCCTCGGTTTCGTCGTGGGCGACAAGCGGGTACGTTGCGACCGAGAGCACCTCGTAGAAGACGAAGATCGTCAGGAGATTGCCCGAGAAGGCGATGCCAACGGCGGCAGCGACCGAAACGGCGAACGAGGCGAAATAGCGGGTCTGGTTGTGTTCGTCGAGGCCGCGCATGTAGCCGATGCTGTAGAAGCTGGTGACGATCCACAGCAGGCTCGCCAGCGAGGCGAAAAGGACACCAAGGGGGTCGGCCCGGAGAACGAAGTCGATGCCGGGGACGATCGTGCCGAGGTTGGTGACGAGGATCTCGCCGTCGAGAGCGGACGGCACCATGCTGGCGACGAGGCCGAACATCGAGAACGACGCCAGCAGCGTCCACGCCTCTCGAAGGTTCGGCCGCCGGCCGGAGACGAGGATCAGCCCGGCGGCGACGAACGAGACGATGACGGCAGCCAGGGGTTGGAGTGAGGGGATTGCAGTCACTGGAAGAACCTCCCGAAGACGGGATCAAGCATGGCAGCGAGCGGATCGGCCGCGCCGAACAACGCGACCGTCGAGATGGCGAGGACAACGACGACAACGATCCGTTCGGTGGCGATGGCTGTGATTCCGTCGCCGGCGGTCGAACCTTCAGTGTCGCCGCCGTCGGCGACGATCGAACCGCCATCGGCGTCGCCAGCGACACCGGTGTCGTCGTCAGTCGCGGCGGGCTGGGTGAAGTACAGGGCTTCGAGCAGTCGCCCGATGTACGTCAGCGTCAACAGCGTGCTGATGAAGATCACGGCGGCGACGCCCCACGAGCCCTCCTCGACCGCGCCGAGGGCGATAAACCACTTGCCGAGCGTGCCGACCGACGGCGGAATCCCGACGAGTGCGAGACCGGCGACCGCCATCATGCCCGACGTGATCGGTGCGCGCTTGGCGAGACCGGCGTAGTCGGCGACAGTCTGGGCTCCATACGCGCTCGACAGCACGCCCGCGCCCATGAACAGCGTGGCCTTCATCAGCCCGTGGCCGACGAGATGGATAATCGCGCCGAACAGCGCCGTCTCGCTTTGGAGCCCGATGGCGGCGAGGATCATGCCGAACTGGGCGACCGAGGAGTACGCGAAGACGCGTTTGAGGTCGGTCTGTAGGAGGGCCAGGAGGCTGCCGACGACGATGCTGATCGAGGCGACCAACAGGACGGCGTCGGTGATCAGTGGGTTCGCCGCGAAGAACTCGACGGTAAATACGTCGTAGGCGATCCGGATAAGCGCGTAGGCCGCCGTCGTCGAGACGAGCGCGGAGATGAACGCTGAAACAGTGTCGGGCGCGTAGGTGTAGGCGTCAGGCTGCCACGTATGCAGCGGGAAAATGGCGATCTTCAGCATGAAGCCGATGAGCATGAAGCCGAAGGCCGCCTGTACGAGCGGGTCGCTGTAGCCGACAGCAGCGAGTTCGGTCGCCATATCGCCCATGTTGAGCGTTCCTGTCGCCACGAGCGCGTAGCCGACGCCGATCAGGTACAGTGACGCGCCCGTCGTCCCGAGGAAGAGATATTTGAGCGCGCCGTAGGCCGCCCGGCCATCGTCGCTGCTGGCGATCAGCGCGTAGCTGACCAGCCCGACGATTTCGAGGAAGACGAAGAGATTGAACAGGTCGCCGGTGAGTGCCATCCCGAGTAGGCCGCCGGTCAACAGCAACAGGCCGCTGTAGAAGGCGTTGCTGTCGGGGCCGGTCGTCCGAGCGGAGATGAGCACGGCGACAGCAACGACGCTAATGAGGACAACAAGAATCGCCGACAACCCGTCGCCGACGAGTTCGATCCCGTACGGCGCGGGGTAGCCCGCGAGATCGTGGACGAACTGCTGGGGGCCGCTGCTGGCCGGCGAAACGGCCCATGCGAGCCGCCCCGCGAGGCCAGCGACTATCAGCGACGTTGCCATCGCCACCGGCCAGCCGGCGCGGTCGAATCGCAGCCCCAACAACAGCGGGAAGATCGCCGCCAACAGGGGAATGGCGATCAACAACGGGAGCAGCGCGTCACTCATCGCCGATCACCTCCCGGAGCGCGTCGGCCCGGAGCGTCCCATACTCGGTGTAGAGCCGGATCGTGAGCGCGAGGCCGACCGCGGTGAGGCTGATACCGACGACAATCGCGGTCAGCACAATCACCTGTGGCAGCGGGCTGACGTAGGGGCCAGCCCCGGGTTCGACGATCGGTACCGAGCCGCCGATCCGGTAGGCCGAGGTGATAAAAAACAGGAAGATGCCGGTCTGGAACATATTCAATCCGATAATCTTCTTGACGAGGTTTTTGTTTGCGATCATCATGTACAAGCCGATAGCTGACAGCAGGACAAACAAGACGTAGGCGTGTCGTGTCGTCGCCACGCCAATGATGTCGGTCATTTGTTTGCCCCCTCCGTGTCGATGTCGCCGGTCATTGTGTTTGTATTCGATGCCGCACCGGTGTCGGCTGCTGATTCGGTGTCGGGGGTGGTGTCGTTGGGAGGCGTCACGCCGGCTGCCAGCGCGAAAAACAGCCCCATCAGGACGCCAGCGACGATGAGGGCGATGCCGCCGATCTCGACGGCCTCCATCCCGTATTTGACGAACTCATACTCCTTGAGCCCGAGTATGTCACCCAACACGGGGTAGTACGCGGTGTACTCAAGGAAGTTTTCGCCGAGGGCCATCGGCACGAGGGCGATACCCGCAAAGATCGCCACGCCGACGGTGCCGAGGCCAACGACAAGCGCGTTTGAAAGCCACTCGCGGGTCGATTCGATCCCAAACGCAAACGCCATCATCAACACAACCGAGGCGATGAGCGCGCCGCCTTGGAAGCCGCCACCGGGCGAACCTGTCCCGTGGAACGTGATGAACAGCCCGTAGGTCAACACGAACGGGATCACGGCTTTCACCGTCGTCATGATGACCTGGCTCTCGGTGTAAACCGGTCGTTGGCGCGTGATGGTACCGCCGGTGTCGTTGTCGGCAGGATCGCTACTCATGCGGTGAACACCTCCCGACCGAGCACGAGCAGGCTGGCAACCCCGGCGGCGAAGACGACGATCGCCTCACCGAAGGTATCGAACCCGCGGTAGGCCGCCAGCACCGCGGTAACCGCGTTTTCCGCGCCGGTTTGGTCGTAGGCGTTGGCGATGTAGTAGCCGGAGACATCGGCATCTGTGAGAATCGGCGAGGCGGGGTCGCCGACCGCCGGAAACGCCGGCAGCGTCACGGCGACGACAGCGACAAACAACCCACAGATACCGACCGCCGGCCAGTTGATCGCCTCAAAGCGGGCGTCGCTTGCGGGCCGGGTTGTCTTCGCGATCGTCAACAACAGGAAGACGGTGGTGACGCCGGCACCGATCGCGGCCTCGGTCAGCCCCACGTCGGGGGCGCGGTAGAACGTGTAAATGACCGCCAGCCCGAGGCTGTAGGCCGCAAAGATGACAATCGAGGCCAGCACATCCCGGAACAGCGCGGTGAGGACGGCCGTGAGCAACACGAAGACGAACAACGACACCTCGATCGGCGTGATGCCGACGCTGTGAATCGGGAGCAAGCCGACGGCGGACGCTCCAGTAACGCTCATCGGCGGTCGTCCCCCGTTGTCCAGGGCTCGATGCCCTCCTCGTAGGCCGCCCGAGCGATGGCGTGGGCGGCGGTAGGATTGGTCACGAAGATGAACACCAACAGGAGCACCGTTTTTACCGTCGCCGACTGCCAGCCGAGCGTGAGCGCGACCGCAGCCAGCGTGAACCCCGCCCCCAGCGTGTCGGCTTGAGAGGCGGTGTGAGCCCGCGAAAACACGTCCGGGAGCCGGATCACGCCGGCCGTCGAGACGAATGTAAAAAACAGCCCCAGCGTGACGAACACGGCGATGAGGCCGATCCGGGCGGTGGCGATCATATGACACCACCCCGCTCGACGGTGAACTTCGAGATGGCGATCGACATCAGGAAGTTCAACAGCGCGTAGACAAGCGCGATATCGAGGAACCACGGCTCACCGAGGGCCGCACCAAGCAGGGCGAGAATGACGACTGTATTGGTGCCCAACACGTTAACCGCGAGCACGCGATCCTGATTGGTCGGCCCCATGATCGCCCGATAGAGCATCGCGACAGCGAGGGTGACAAACAGCGCGGCCGCAAGCACCAACCCGTCGCCGACGGTGTAGCCGGCGATCAGTGTTGTGTCGACAACGCTCATCGGTCGCCCTCCTGGGTGTCGACGCCCCGATCAACGCCGCCGTCAGCGGCGGCTGCGGATGCTGATTCCGGCGGGTCAGCCGCCGCAGGGTCTTGCAGTACCTCGGTATCACCGCGATCCAGCGGCGACGGGAACCGAGCGGCCTCTCGACCGTAGAAGACGAATCGCACCCAGCGTTCCAGTGCGCCGTCGAACAGCCCGTCTCTGGCAAACGGCACCAATGAGTGGACGTACAGCTCCTGATCATCGGCTTTGACCGTCAGTGTCCCGGGCGTCAGCGTGATGCTGTTTGCCAGCGTCGCTAACGGGAACCCTGAGCCGACGAACACCCGGATCTTGGTCAGCCGTGGATCGATATCGGCACGCGGATCAAGGATCACGCGAGCGACGACGAGATTTGAGACAATGATCTCATACAGGAGATACGGCACATAGAGGACAGCACGGAGGAGGCGTTTCGGCGATCCAGTCAATGTCGGGTCGCGATAGAAGCTCACGTCGTCAAGTGCGATGGCGACGATCAACGCGGTCGCAACCCCGGTGACGATATCGAACAGCCCGCTGAACCCGCCGAGAACCTGATAAAAGAGGAACGAGCCACCGAATAGCGTCAGAAAGCGGGCCGGACTCCCGGGGTCGACCAGCCGGCCGCGGCGTGTTGAGCGGTCGACAGGAGCCTCCGTAACGTTGAGGTCGCGTTGCTGTAGCTCGAACTCAAATGGTTCCAGCAGCGTCGTGTGGCCGACAAGCGAGTATTCGGGGTCGATGACGACATGGCTGCTGTTGTGTGTTTCGGCGTACTCGGTGAGGAGGTCGGCGTAATCGGTCGGGCTGAACCGGTAGTCGTCATCGCCAATGACTGCGGTCTCGATGGTCACCGAGTCGGGGTCTGCGTTGGCCGCTTCAAGCTCGAACTGCGACCAGGTTGTGACCTGCTCAAGCAGTTCGTCGGCCTGCTTTCGGTCAGCCGTCGAGCCGGGGTCATCGGCCCGCCATGAGGCGATGAAGACAAAATGGATCTGGGGGGGTTCACCGTCGGCCAACTGGTCGAGTGCACGCTGGATGACATAGCCGACCGTCTGGCGGAGGGTCACCGAGCGCGTGACAGGAACGATCACGCCTGCCGGTGTGTCCGTCATCGGTGGCTCACTCCGTTCGGCGCGACAGTGGGTTGTCCGAACGTCATACTAATACTAGTTGAACGGAGTTGGGGACGCCTCAAAACTATTCTTATCTTGGCCGCCTACGGGCGGTGTGTTTTGAAATCCCACCGCAAGTATGCAGTTTTACGCAGTGTGTGTGGCGAGATCCGTCAGTTGTCCAGTTTTGCGGTGACAAACCGTGTCTCACGACGTGAGCAGATTCGCAAGTCGCGTGGCGATTTGAGCACCCAACAGCTGTTTCGACCCCTCGATAACGTCACAGTCGGCGACCGTTTCGGCCTCGCGGTCGACCAACAGCGCGCGGGTATCATCTTCTCCCATCACGGTGGCGTCGTTGGCAACGACAAAACTAAGCCCGATCCGATCGCGGAGCGCGACCGCCTGCTCAAGCAGGGCATCATCGTCGCTGGTCGTTTCAGCCTTGAATCCGATAAGCGGGAGCTCGGGATGGCCCTGACGAATAGAATCGAGCACCTTCGGTGTTGGCTCCAACTCCAGTGTCCGCGCCTCGCCGGAGCGGAGTTTTGCGGACGCTTCCTGTACGGTATAATCGCCGATCGCCGCCGCCGAGATCATCGCGTCGGCAGCCTCGCAGGCGGCGTCGGCCGCGGCCAGCATTTCGGCGGCACTCTCGATTTCGACGACATCGGCGTACGGCACCGCCGGGCCATCGTGAATCAGGGTGACCTCAGCCCCACGGACGTGGCAGGCGCGGGCAATCTCACGGCCGGTGCGACCCGACGCCCGGTTTGTCAGCACACGGATCGGGTCGATCGCCTCGCTTGTCGCCCCGCCGGTGACGACGATGTTGCGGCCGGCAAGATCTTGGGTGGTTGTCGCCCGCGCGGTGGCGGTGACGATAGCCTCGGCGGTGGCGATCTTGGCCTTCCCCTCCTCGATTCTAGGGTCGACAAAGTCGACACCCCACGATTCGACGCGGTCGATGGCCGCAACCACGCCGGGGTGGTCGTACATCGGCTCGTGCATCGCGGGTACGACGACCACTGGAACGTCCGCGCCAAGGGCGGTGGTTGCGGCGGTCGTCACGGGCGTATCGTCGACCGCACCCGCGATCTTGCCGACGGTGTTGGCTGTCGTGGGCGCGATCAACAGCACATCGGCCCAGCCGTCCCGACCGCAGAGTTCGACGTGTTCGACGCGGCCGGTGATCTCGGTGACAACGTCGCGCTCGGTCGCAAATTCGAGCGCCCACGGGTGGATCACGCCGGCCGCACTCTCGCTCATGAGCGCGCGGACGGTTGCACCCTGTCGGCGGAGTTCATGGGCGAGTTCGACGGTTTTCACCGCGGCGATGCTTCCCGTGACCCCGAGGGCGACGTTGACGCCGTCAAGCATACCCCAAACGTGGGGTCGGTAGATAGATAGGCGTTCGGGGTTCGCTACCGCTCCCAATCGAGACGATTGCGCTCGTCGTCGACGAGCGAAGGAAAGGTTCGCTGCTGTTGGTCGTGGGAGGCGGCAAAGTACTCCTGCATCGCCGCCATCGCGGCCTCCTGTCTGGCGCGCTGTTCGGTTGGGTCGATCTCTTCACAGCCCGGCGGCACCTCCCGGCCGCGATCTGTCCAGTAGCCCTCGGGGGCGACCCAGTCGTTGTAGAAGGGGATGTCGCTGTCGTGGATCAGCGTGATCGCGGCTTCAGCCCCATCGCCGGCGGCGATCACAGCCTGATGGTAATGTTCGGCCAGCCGGCCGGCGACGTAGAGACCCTCAACTTCGGTGCGTCCTAGCTCGCCGGCCTCGGCGTACTGTTTGCTGTCGGCCGTTCGCGTGTCGATATCGTAGCCGTCGAGGAACTCGGCATCCGGAAACGAGGCGGCCAACACCCGATCAGCGGTGAGCTCCCGCGTCGGTTCGGTGTTCTCGCCGTCGACGGTAGCATTCTCGGTATCGTCGCTGGCCTGTCCGCCGGTGATGGTGGCCGTGAATCCATTGTCGATATCACCGGCCAACTCGGTGACGGTGCCGGTCTGGTACTCCGCGCCGTTTCGGGTTGCCTGTGCACGGAGCATATCCGCAAACCGGCGGGGGTTGACACCGGCCGGAAATCCCGGCACGTTTTCGAGATGGGCGTTGCGCCGCAGCACCGTCTCGCCATCGTTGATCACCATCGTCTCGATGCCCGCGCGAGCGGTAAACGTCGCCGCCGTCAGTCCGGCGACGCCGCCACCAATTATTAACAGCTCGTGTTGCCCACTTGCGTCCGGTGTCGTTGTCGACTTCGATGACGCCATATCTGTGCTGGTGACTCGATTGATTTTGCAGTATTGGTACAGTATTCGAATACTATCTCCTGCCGATCGGTGAGTTCAGCATTCGATCGTCGGAGGGTCACAACCGACGAGCAGCTACGATCGAACCGACAGCGACGTGTCGTCGGCGACGAGCGTGTACCCCTGTCCGTCGAACAGTTGGCGGCGGTAGCGACGACCGAATACGAAATCCGGTAGTCGTCGTACGCCGAAGCGACGGGCTGGGATCATCGTGATCCTAACAGCTGTCTTACCGTCGCGTTCGTCCGTTGTGACGGTGTAGCGACCCCACGGCTTGTCGCCGACGGTGACGACGAGCTCGAGATCAGCGTTGCTGTCGGCGGCGTCGCCGTCGGCGGTATCGCTGTCGCCAGCGAGCCGCTCAGTCTCAATGGTCATCGTCGCCGAGCGAAGCCCCAACGCCGTCGAGAGGTCATACTCGGCACCCGTTGCTGTCGATCGGATCTCGTCGGCCAGCGCCGCCTGAAATCCGACTACTGGCGGCGTCGCGTCGGTGAAGTCGTCGCGGACAGCCGCGGGCGACCGGTCGGTCGTCAGCTCAATCGTGCCGCCGGTTTTGAACACCGGTGCGGCAAGCGTACCGAGCAGGACGACGATGCCGGCGAGTGCTGGGATGTATGGGAGTGTAAACAGAACAGCGATGCTGATGACGAAGTAGCCGAGACAAGTGAGCGCGCGCAAGGCGAGCGTGCGTCGCCAGTAGCGGCGGGCGGCGGTACGAACGACGGACGGCACGGCTGTTCGGTCGTCAGTGGTAGCATCGCTATCGACAGTGTCGGCGTGGGAGGGCATCGTGTCACCGGGTCAACGCGTCGCAGGGGAAGTTGTTTCGATGCTGTTCGCTGTGGGGGCTGTCAGCGGTCGCGTGAACCAACATTTCATAACCGATGCCGACCTACGCCTTTCTCAATGGCGCAGGCCTCCAATCAGGAACTCACCGATCGGTTCATTCAGTTCTATCGCAACTACTACCGCGACGAGATCGGACAGCTCGCCCAACAATATCCCAACGAACAGCGATCGCTGTATATCGATTACGACGACCTCTATCAGTTCGATGCGGATCTCGCCGAGGACTACCGCTCCCAGCCCGACCAGCTCCAGGAGTACGCCGAGGAAGCCCTCCGACTCTACGATCTCCCAGCGGATGTCAAACTCGGCAACGCCCACGTCCGGCTGCGGAACCTCCCCGAGTCTGTCGACATTCGCGGGATTCGCGTCCACGACAACCATATCGGCAAGCTCGTCTCTGTCCAGGGCATCGTCCGCAAAGCGACTGATGTGCGCCCGAAGATTACCGACTCCGCGTTTGAGTGCCAACGCTGTGGGACGATGAACTACATCCCACAGCAGGACGGCGAGTTTCAGGAGCCCCACGAGTGTCAGGGCTGTGAGCGACAGGGGCCGTTCCGAATCAACTTCGACCAATCTGAGTTCATCGACGCCCAGAAGATCCGCGTCCAGGAAAGTCCCGAAGGCCTGCGCGGCGGCGAGACCCCACAGAGCATCGATATGAACGTCGAAGACGATATCACCGGAAAGGTCACCCCCGGCGATCACGTCACCGCCGTCGGCGTCCTCCACATCGAACAGATGTCGGAGGGCAACGAGAAATCCTCGCTATTCGACCTCTACATGGACGGCGTTGCGATCACCGTCGAAGATGAGGAGTTCGAGGATATGGATATCGAGCAGACGGATATCGAGACGATCATCGAACTCTCAAACGAGGACGATATCTACGACCAGATGGTCGGCTCGGTCGCGCCGGCAATCTATGGCTACGAGGAGGAGAAGCTGGCGATGATTCTCCAGTTGTTCTCTGGGGTGACGAAGAACCTCCCCGACGGCTCGCGGATTCGTGGCGATCTGCATATGCTTCTTATTGGTGACCCTGGAACCGGGAAGTGTGTTTGTGGTGACACAAAAGTGACACTTGGAGATGGCTCGGAGCAACATATCGAAGATATCGTTGAGGAAAATCTGACTGATCCAAAACTGGTCGACGATGGCGTGTGGGATCACATCGATATCGCACTTCCGTCGCTCCAGCAAGACGGGACACTCGGGGTCGGACATGCAACAAAAGTGTGGAAACGGGAAGCTCCCGAACAGATGTATCGAATCACGACTGAACCGGGACATTCGGTGACTGTCACCCCTTCTCATCCGTTGTTTGTACAGACAGACGGTCGCTTCACCGCAGTACGTGCAGACAAACTTTCGACGAGTGATTCGATTTGCGTCTCATCAACCCAGCAAGACGTGTTGGCAGCGAGAGAGACACCGATAGTTGCCGATGGCGGAGGTGTTGTTGCCGAAGAAATAGCATCCATAGAGACGGTCGAATCGACCGAAGAGTGGGTCTACGATCTGGAGGTCACAGGCACACACAACTACCTCACGAACAACATCATCTCCCACAACTCCCAGATGCTGTCATATATCGAAAACATCGCCCCGCGGTCAGTGTACACCTCTGGGAAGGGCAGCAGTTCGGCCGGGCTGTGTGTCACAGGAGATACGCTCGTACACACGAATGAGGGCTTCAGGCAAGTACGAGACCTCGTGACGAGCGATCTGCCTGAACCAGTTGACGACGAGACGGCTGTCGAGAAGGAGGTGGACATCCAGACCTTCGACCGTGAGACGGGTGAAATGAAGAGTGATACGTCGTCGCACGCGTGGCGAATGCCCGAGAAGGAATGTCGACGGCTTGAGACGACCCATGGGAAAGAACTCGAAGCATCCCTCAGTACGCCCGTCCTCACATGCGGATCCGACGGGATGGAGTGGACTGAAATCTCGGCGGTCGAACCCGGCGAGTACGTGGCAGTACCGCGGTACAACGACCTTGACCGGTCGGAAATCGCTGTTCGGGAGTTCTTGGAGTTGACCACTGAGAAGGTACGCCTCGCCGACGAGACGGTCGAGTTCCTTCGCGAGGAGCTGACAGCGGCGTTCGGCTCGTTGCGGGACGCCGCGGCGGCACTCGATCTCTCGGAGAACTTCATCTACCTCCACCTCAAGAATCGCCACGTTCCGCTGGATAAACTCGATCGGATGCTGGAGGCCGTCGGTGCGACCCGCGAGGACGCCAGTATTGAACGAGCGATGCTCAGACACGGCGACAGCATCACGATTCCAAAGACGTTCGACGAGGATCTCATGTACCTGCTCGGGCTCGTTTTCGGAGACGGGGATATCTCGCTGAACCGCCGCGACGGCAACCGCGGGATGGTTCGGATCTCGAACAGCGACACACAGCTACTCGAAGGAGCCGCCGACATCTTCGACGCACAGTTCGACAAACACCCCGATATCGAACGGCGGGCGGACAAAGTGCCTTGTATTCGTATCAACAGTGCGACTATTGCCCGGCTGTTCGCCAATGCCGGGATGCAGACGCCGAAAGATGGGCTGGCACTCGATCCACGGTTGACCACGGCGGCGCACGCGGATGCGTTCCTCCGCGGCCTCATGGACGCCGACGGCTCCGTCTCGGCACGCAACGACGGCGGATCGAGCGTTCTCATGTCGACGATCAGCCTCGATCTCGCCGAACAGGTGCAGTTGATGTTGGAGACCTACGGCGTCCGGGCACAAACCAGAGAACGGGATCGGCGTGGCACGTACGAACTCGCCAGCGGCGGGACAATCGAATCCAAGCACGTCCACCAGCACATCGAAATCTATGGCGCGGACATCGACCGCTATGCCGACACCATCGGCTTTGCATCGTCGGCGAAAGCGGAGGCACTGCAGGAGATCGTCAGCACCGAACGACGCCAGCGCGAAACGATGCCGGTCGGGTCGGCACTCGCCACTGCCGAAGGGTCAGCCGGGGAATACTACATGAACGTCCACCGCGGCGACAACCCCGGACGGGCGCGGGCGCGCTCGATGCTGCGGGATATCGATCTCGGCCCCGCCGAACCGCTCGTCCGTGAAGTGGTGGACGCGGAGTTGCGGTGGGACGAGGTCGTTGCCGTCGAAAACACCGGTGAGAAGGAGGTCTTCGATTTGACCGTCCCGGAGACACACAACTTCGTTGGCAACGGTCTCGTCACACACAACACCGCCGCCGCTGTGCAGGATGACTTCGGCGACGGTCAACAGTGGACGCTCGAAGCGGGCGCGCTCGTCTTGGCCGACAAAGGGATCGCGGCGGTCGACGAACTCGACAAGATGGCCAGCGACGACCGCTCGGCGATGCACGAGGCCCTCGAACAGCAATCCTATCACCCATCCGAGGAGATACTGCTCGCGGACGGTCAGCGGGTCGAAATCGGGACACTGATCGACGACGCGATGGCCGACCGTCCGGAATCGGTTGTCGATGGCGTCGATTGTGAGATCCTGCCGGTCGATGACCTCCGCGTCCACTCGGTTGATCCGGAAACGAGTGAGGTTACGAAACTCCCTGTTGACCGAGTGAGCCGACACGACGCACCCGAGGAGTTCGTTCGGGTGACGATCTCGAACGGGCGGACGGTAACGGTGACACCCGAACACCCGATGTTCGTCGCTGCCGACGGCGAGATCGGGACAGTCGAGGCCGCCGATCTCGACACCGGGGCGTTCGTGCCAGGGCCGCGAAAGCTACCGAACTCCACAACAGCAGTCCCGGTCGAACCGGAGCCACAGCGCGGCCGCGAAGCTGATATCGACCTTCCCGAGACGCTCACCGGTGATCTCGCCGAAATCCTCGGATTACTCATCGCAGAGGGCCACTCGTATGCCGGCTCCGCACACGAAATCGGGTTCTCGAATCAGGACGACCGACTCCTCGGCCGGATGCAGATGCTTATGCAGCGAACCGTCGGGTTCGGGAGTACCGATACGACCAACGCGGCCGGAACGGTGACACAGCGATGGATTTCCACGAAGCTCTATCGGTGGTTCGAATCGAACTTCCCCGGTGTCATGCAGACTGCCCGCGAAAAACGGGTTCCGGATCGCGTGCTCGCTGGCTCCGAGGAGGAGATTCGGCGGTTCCTTGTCGGTGCGTTCGCCGGCGACGGCGGGGTCGAAAGCGAGGCGATATCGTTTTCGACGGCATCAGCCGGGCTCGCAGAGGATTATGCGGACGCACTGTTGAAGATCGGCGTCGCATCGCGGATTCACCGGGATCGGGCCGAGGACTCCTGGAAGGTCTACATCATGGGTGATTCGATCGACCGGTTCGTCGACGCGGTCGTCGATCCGGCGGACGACCGGTACGAGAAGGCACAGGCGTTCGTCGAGCGGAGTGCCGAAACGCGACGGCATCACGACGTGTTGCCGACGAGTGCAGCTGCGGAGATCCGTGCGCTTCGACGCCTGCTCGGGCTCCGACTGACGGGTCAGTTCAAACCCCATCTCGACGAATCCTACGGCGTCCAGATCGAAACCGTCCGTGACCAGCTCGGAACGCTTCGGAGCCGGATCGATGCCGTGGGCGACGGTCTTGATGCGGCCGACGATCTCGAATCGATCCGCGATCTGATCGGCTGGTCGGGACGCCAGCTTGCTGACCGACTCAACGGTGAGACGACGAGTACGATCTACTACGCCGAGGACGGCGGCTACGACGCCGACCGCCGGGGGTCGATGGCGAGCGCTGCGGTCACCGCCGTCGAGGACGCACTTGGCGATGCACGTCGTCGGATTGACGCGCTCGAATCCCGGTGTGAGCTGCGATACTATCGGGTTACGGATGTCGAAACCGTACCGAACGAGGACACCGAGTGGGTATACGACGTAACTGTCGAACCCACCAACACGTTCGTCAGCAAGGGGCTCATGTTGCATAACTCGATCTCGATCTCCAAGGCCGGTATCAACGCCACCCTGAAATCCCGCTGCTCGCTTTTGGGTGCAGCCAACCCGAAATACGGCCGGTTCGATCAGTACGAACCGATCGGCGAGCAGATCGATCTCGAACCCGCTTTGATCTCCAGATTTGATCTTATCTTCACCGTCACCGACCAGCCCGATCCCGAACACGACGGCAAACTCGCCGATCACATTCTCAAAACGAACTACGCTGGCGAGCTAAATACCCAGCGCGACCGGATTGCCACCTCGGAGTTTACCCAACAGCAAGTCGACGATGTAACCGAGGAGGTCGCCCCCGAGATCGACGCCGAACTCCTGCGGAAATACGTCGCTCACGCCAAACGCTCCTGTTTCCCGACGATGACCGACGAGGCGAAGGCGGCGATCCGGGAGTTCTACGTTGACCTCCGATCGAAAGGGGCCGACGAGGACGCCCCGATCCCGGTCACCGCCCGAAAGCTCGAGGCCCTCGTCAGGCTGGCGGAGGCGAGTGCACGGGTACGGCTTTCGGATACCGTTGAGGCCGAGGACGCCGATCGATCGGTCGATATCGTTCGCTCCTGTCTGCAGGATATCGGTGTCGACCCCGAAACCGGGCAGTTCGACGCCGATGTCGTCGAGACAGGCACCTCGAAGACGCAGCGTGATCGGATCAAAAATATCAAGGGGCTCATCAGCGATATCGAAGAGGAGTTCGAAGAAGGCGCGCCGATCGAGGAAGTGTTAGATCGGGCCGACGAGATCGGGATGGATGCTTCCAAAGCCGAACAAGAGATCGAGAAGTTGCGACGGAAAGGCGAGGTGTACGAACCGAAGCAGGATCACCTGCGGACGACCTGACGAGCGTCGGTCGGCCTCTTCGCCTTGCTACTGTGTGCAGCGTTCGCGCTGTGTTTCAGCTGCCTCGATGACCGCCCGCAACGAGGAGTGATCCCGCGTGGGGACGGCTGATGCCGCAAGGCGGTCACGACACAGTTCACAGAGCAGTGACAGCTCGTCCGTTGTAAATACCCCGTCGGCTTCGAGTCGGTCAAGAATCCGAGAGACGCGTTCGATACGAACATCGTCGACGGTGGTTCGGTCGACAGCGTCTCGAAGCCAGTGCTCGACGGTTGCGTGGGCAGCCCAAGCCTCGGCATGCGGCAGTTCAAGCCGGCCACAGGGGTCGGTTACGGATGCTGTCATACGCGTGCCTCCATTCGTGAGAGGGGTTGCCACATACATAATACTCAGCTTCAAATTATCTGTGCTGATAGTGAATGACAATCAGAACCCGAGTGCGGGTGTCGAGAAACGGGGCGACAAACCGCCTACGCTGTTGGTTCTGAGAACGTTGACTGGTCTGTTTGCTCGCCGCGACATGGGACACCGAAGCGGTCGAGAACGCGGGCGAAGGTCTCCGGCGACTGCCCGGCACGCGTCGCGGCCTGTGTGAAGCTGAGTGTTCCACAACGGTACAGGGTGAGTGCGATCGGTAGGCTATCTGTGGCCATACGCTCTGTATAGGATAGTAGATTATAAGTCTACTGTGAGAATTAGTGTCGTAGTATGGCCGTAAAATAGAAATAACTGATTTATTGTTTGTATTTAAACTCGGAAATTTGTGAATGTCTATCTCAAATTTCTAGTAGGGTTGGGTACGTTGTGCTGTTCGGTTCGTCGTTGCCTCGTGCGAAGTCAACGGAGCTAACTTACTCGGCCATAGTAGAAGGGGTATGGACAGACAACAGATCATTGCGGTCATCTTTACCGTGCTGATGGTCGGCTCGATGGTCGCTTGGGGCGCGACGCTGATTTAGCCGTCGCCCCAGACATCTGACAGCGGATGATCGGCCCGTTGATCAGCGTCAGCATCGGTTCGTGTCTGCCCGCTGGATGATGTCGACTCGTTGCGATGCTGCGTCACAGACCGCTGACGACTTCCGGTGCCGGCTGAGCCATCGAGTCCGGCGACGGCCGCGGCAGGATCAAACGCCGGGAGCGTCGGCCGCGAACACCGGTCGACCTGCTCGCGGAACCACGGCGGCATGTCGGCGGCAGCCCGATCAAAGAGATCCAACAGACTCGAATCGGCGAGATAAGTCGCCCCATAGTCATCGGGGGCGCGAACTACCCGCCCGCAAGCCTGAATCACCGTCCGCAACGCCGTCCGGTGGTACCACGCCCACTGGTCGTCTTCGAGCCGGCGAGCGACCCGGGAGTCGTTCGTGTTGAGATACGGGGCCTTACAGAGCACCTGCCAGCGAGCAAGGTCGCCGTTGAGATCAAGGGCTTCCTCCATTTTGACCGCGATGAAGACCTCGGGGTCGTCGCTGGCTTTCCACGCGGTGAGTTCGTCGTCCCGGCTTGCTTTGGTGTGGGTTCGCACCCGCGAGCCGACGCCAAACTCAGCCAGTCGGTCAGCCAGCTCCTCGGCGATCGCATAGGAGTGGGCGTGGATCAACCCGTTTTCCTCGGGGTGATGCGCCATCAGCCGGACGATCAGGCGGGCAATCTTCGGCAGCGTCTCCCCACGATGCTCGTAGGTCATCTTACCCTGTGTCACATCATAGAGCGGGCGGTTTTCCACCGGGAACGTGTGTTCAACGTCGACAAGCGCGACGCGGTCAGGATCGAGGCCGACCTGCCGACAGAAGGCCTCCTTGTTGAGAATCGTCGCCGACAATAGCGCGAAGGCCTCGCCGCGATCCCAGACTGTGTGGTGGAGATACCGAGCGGGATCAAGCGGTTTGATCGTGATCGCTGTCCCCTCCCCACCGGACTGATCGACGACCCAGGTTGTCTGGCTCTCGGGCTCGCGGTAGTCGTCGACGAACCAGTTGAGCTCCGAAATAAGTTCGCTCAGACGGTCACGACGGGCGACCGCCTCGGGGGTGAGTTCAGGCTGTGCGGTCAGGTCGTCTTTCGCCTGCGAGCAGACGCCCGCCAGCGTCTCCGCGAAGCGGGCGGTGCGGTCGAGTGGGTCGTCGGCACCGGCGATATCGGGAACGCCGACATCGTCCCAAACCGGCACGCGTTCGGGGGAGAGCTCGATCGTTGCGTACATCTCGGCCCACTCGGCCAGTCCGTGCGCTTCGTCGATCACGACGACATCGCGTTTCCCGAACACGTCGGAGCCAGCGGTCTGCATGAAATATGCCAGCGTCATCGCGGCGTACGGCTGGGCGGAGGCGATCGCTCGGTCGGAGAAGTACGGACAGCGGTGTTTGACCGAGCAGTCGAAGCCGGACTCCCGCGCACAGGGAGCCTGATCAACCGGCGTGTCGTGTTCGCCGGGCAGCAGGCAGGTGTAGTTGCTCTTCCCGCGGATGATGTTGAGATCGTCGAGCAGCGAGTCGGCGGCGACATCGTCGAGTTGGGAGACCTGCGGCGTCGTGTAGTACGCCCCGGTCGCCTGGGCGGGCTCGGCGGTCTGTTTCGAGCGCGCACAGCCCATGATCGCTCGCGCCAGCAGGGATTTCCCGCTCCCGGTCGGCGCGCGAACCAACACCACGTCGTTGCCGGCCTCGTAGGCCGACTGGATGTCGCTGAGGGCTTGGTTTTGCCCAGCCCGAAACTCGGGGGCTGGGAAGGATTCGACGATGCGGGCGGGCTTCACGGCCGTCGGTCGGAAGGCTGGAGAAAAAAACGTAGGGATTGCGGTGGGGTGGTCATCGGTGTCGACAGCGAGTCTCTGAGGCGGCCAAGCAGCACAAAAAACATCGTTCAACAAACTCACAAGTAGTTGCGCGTTATTACAGTCACTATGGAGCGGCTGTACATATACACCGGCGCGTTCGCCGTAATCGGACTTTCACTGGGCGGGCCAGCAACACGCTCACTCGCTGCTGGAGACCATAGCATCCCGATACTGCTTATGGCGATCGGCGGGGCTGGGATGACCGTCACCGCTGTCTACGAAGCACTGGAAACTGACCCTGAGGAGTTTATTGCCTCGGCTATTTCCATCTTCGCGTTAGTTGGTGCCGCTTGTTTGACGCTTCTCGGAACAGTTCTCTCCGCGATTTCTGGGGCTTGAGTGGGCTGTGCTGAGCGATTGAGGCGGATCACTAGACCGGTGAGGCGTTCACGAGCCGAATGTAGCTACTCGTCGTCAGCCGGCGACCCGTCCGCATCGTCGGCGGTCGGCAACGCAGCCACGTCCTCGGCGGTTGGGTCGTGGTCATCTGGCAGGCGGTCGACACAGTCGAGACAGAGGAAGTGCTCGCTGCCGTCGGCGAGTTCGAGGATCATCCCATCGGTCGGCCCGAAATCAAAGCTCCAGATGTCACCGATCCCGCCGGCGATCTTGACCTTCGTGTCGCAGCCGTCACACCGCCGCGTTGTCATTGGATGATAAAGGGCCCCCGACGGTTTTACTCCACCGCTCATCACCTACACCCGGCGTGAACGCCGGGGTTTGTCAGTGAACTCCCGGTCTACCC
>NZ_QMDW01000078.1 GCF_003605635.1 Halonotius pteroides | reverse complement strand
TCGAGACGCTCGACGTACCCGAGGAGGCCGTCGACCGCGTCGTCGAACTCCACGAGACCAGCGCGCACAAGCGCTCGATGCCGCCGGCACCAGAGTCCTTATAAACGGCCCGACCGGCCGACGGCGCTGGCGCCCGCGCGCCGTCGACCGCCGCACCGCTACGACGACCCACCGAGGTCCCGAAGCGTCTCGGCGTGCGTCTCGACGAGCGCCTCGAACGCGGCGACCTCGCTGTCCTCCCGCTCGGCTTTGTTTTCCCGACCTCTGAGACACGCCTTCACCGCCTCGAGAGCAGCGGGGTCGTTCTCGGCGATCTCCTCGACAACGGCCCGGGGCTCCTCGACGATCCGCGAGACGAGACCGATACGACGGGCCTCCTCGCTATCGATGACTCGTCCGGAGAGCGAGATGTCGAGCGCGTCCCCGAGGCCGACGGTCTCGGGGAGCCGGACGGTCCCACCCCAAGCGCCGAACAGCCCGAACGTCACACCGGGTTCGGCGAACGTCGCGTGAGGGGTCGCGATCCGTAGGTCGCAGGCCAGCGCGAGTTCGACGCCGCCACCGCGGGCCGCCCCGTCGATACCGGCGACCACGACTGCGGGACTGGTCTCGATGGCGTCGGCAGTACGCTGGCCCCGGCGAACGAACGCCTCGACATCGGCGTCGGCGTCGCCGGCAAGCGCCGCGACGGAGTCCAAGTCGGCACCGGCGCTGAATGCCTCCCCCGCGCCGCGGAGATACACCACCGGAGCAGGGGGATCGGCGACGGCCGTCTCGAGCGCCTCTAGCCCGGCCGGGGTGAGCGCGTTTCGCCTGTCCGGGCGATCGAGCGTAACGACTCGGATCGCCCCCTGATCGTCAATGTCGATCATCACCGAACGGGGGACGGAACGGGCAGTAAGTGCTGCGGTCACGCGGCGGTCGCCGATCCGGCTTCCTCGGCGGCACGTTCACGCTTTCCAAACTGATTTGCCCCTCCCGTCCCTACCGAATGGCAGATGGACGAAACCGCGCACGCCCGGGCCGCGTTCAGCGAGGGGATCGGCGACATCGTCCCCGAAGCCCTCCGGAAACGCCTCGAGGGAGTGCTCGAGTCGGCGTCGATGACCCCCGGTACACTCACCGTCGTGACGGCGACGGCGCTCGACGAGTCGGTCGACCTCGACACCGCTTCGCGCCGGGGCGCCGGGGTCCAGATGAGTTACGAAGGGCTCCGGCTGTCGCGGGATCTCATC
>NZ_QMDW01000077.1 GCF_003605635.1 Halonotius pteroides | reverse complement strand
CGACCGGGTGCTCAAGGGGTTCAGCGACGCGACGAGCGAGGCCGTCGCCGATCACCTCGACGAGCAGGGGGTCTCGGTGCATCTGAACGCCGCGGCCGAGTCGATCGCCGGCGGCGGCGCGGTCGAGGCCGTCGTCACAGCCGACGGGCGCGTGCCGGTCGAGATGGTGTTGCTCGGGACGGGCGTCCGGCCGCGGACGGACCTCGCCGAGGCCGCCGGCATCGAACTCGGCCCGACGGGCGCAATCGCGACCGATGCCTACCGGGAGACGAACGTCGAAGGCGTCTATGCCGCCGGCGACTGCGCGGAAGCCGAACACGTCGTCACCGGCGACCCGGCGTACGTCCCGCTCGCGCTGACGGCGAACAGACACGGACGCGCGATCGGGCGGACGATCGCGGGGACGCCGACCGAGGGCGGTGCAGTCGCCGGGACGGCGGCGGTGAAAGCCTTCGACGTCGAGGCCGCGCGGACGGGCGTCCTCGACCACGGAAAGGCTCGCGAAGCCGGGTTCGACCCGGTCACCGAGACGATCGATGCGAACTCCAGGGCGGGCTATTACCCCGAAGGAGGGACGGTTCGCGTGACGCTGACCGCCGACCGGGAATCGGGCCGCGTCCTCGGCGGGAGTCTCGTTAGCGAGTACGGCGAGGGGGCGGTCCACCGCAGCCACGCGCTGGTCGGCGCAGTCACTGAGGGAGTGACGGTGGGCGAGTTGTCGAACTACGACCTCGCGTACGCCCCGCCGTTCAACACGACGTGGGATCCGATCCTGACTGCCGCGAAGGTGCTCGGCGGGCAGCTGTAGCACGAACGTGCATATACACCCGGGTCGGTACCGCGAGACCACCACGAACCCGAACCGTTGATAGGTCCGGAGCGCCCCCTCTCCGGTAATGACCGACGTTATCGACGGCGAGGCCGTCGCCGCCGACATCCGTGACTCGCTGAGCGGGAGCATCGACCGCCTGAACGCCGAGGGTATCGAACCGGGACTCGCGACTGTCCTGATGAGCGACGATCCCGCGAGCGAGACGTACGTCTCGATGAAACAGCGCGACTGCGAGGCGGTCGGCATCGACGGCATCCACGTCGAGATCGACACCGATGCGCCGGCGGCGGAGCTGTACGACACGATCGAGGAACTCAACGGCGACCCCGGGGTACACGGCATCTTGGTGCAGATGCCGCTCGTCGACGGTATCGACAGCCGCCGCGTGCTCCGCAGCATCGATC
>NZ_QMDW01000076.1 GCF_003605635.1 Halonotius pteroides | reverse complement strand
GTCTTCTCGGGGTTCGTCCTCGCGTACTCGGCGTGGGGCGGACTCGCACTCCTGTTCGCCGGGGCGCTCGCGCTGTCGATCCTCCCGCTACGGGCGCGGGTTCCGGCCGCCGGCCCCGCGGTCTGGATCGCCTTTCTCGTGCTCTGTTCGGCCGGGACCGCGGGGTTTCTCGTGGGGTTTGGCGCCTTCGACGACCCCGAACTCGAACACGACGCCGAGGCCACCCTCCACGACGCCGGAACCGAAAACGCAACCGTCCTCGTCACCGGGACGGTTCGAAACGTCGGTGACGGCCCCGCCGACGCCGCCTCGATCCGCATCACGCTCGCCGACGGTGCCGACGGGACGCTCGGCAGCGATACCGTCGCCCTAGACGACGTCGGGGCGGGCGCCGAACGGCAGTTTTTCGCCCGGTTCGGCCCTGATCGGGCCCTCTCCGAGTTCGAGACACTCGACGTCGAGGTGACCGTCGAGGGGTAGGGGGCGGCCGATCCCCGATTCGCTGCCGTCTACACTTATTCCGGTGGCCCCCGAGGGCCCGATATGGAACTCCTCGACGTCGGGGTCGCGCTCGCGGGACTGGTACTCGTCCTCTTCGGCGCGGCGCTGTCGGTCTATGCGACCGCGCTGTTGGGCGTCCTGATCGGTGCTGCCGGGGGCTACGTCCTCGCACCGCAACTGTTGGGGATCGTCGGTACTGGGGGCGTCGTGGGGCTCGCCGCCGCCGTCGTCGCCGGCGGGGTCCTTGGAGCCGTCCTCGCCTCGGTCGCGCTCTCGGTTGCGACGGCGGTCCCGTCGTTCGTCGTGGGCGCGTATCTCGGTCTCTACGCGGTGACGCCGCTTTTCACCGCGGGTGGACTCGTCCGCTACCCCGTGGCAGTCCTCGTCGGGGTCGGCGGCGCAGTCCTCGGACTCACGCTCACCAGAGTCGCGCTGACGTTCGTGACGGCCTTCGTCGGCGCGGCCCTCGCCTCCGGGTCGGTCACGCTCGCCGATTTCACCGCTGCCCGGGACGGCCTCACGCCCGACCCGATCCTCTTCGATCCGCTCGCTACCGCCCCGATCGTCGGCGTCGACGTCCCCCTGTTCGGTTTGTTGTTCGCCCTCGGCGTCCTCTCGCAGACCGGCCTGTTCGAACTCGGGTGGGTCACGCGCCTCGCGGCCGTCGTCCCGGGGATCGGCCGCGCGCTCGGGGACGACTAGAGCCCCTCCAGCGACCGAAGCCGTTGCTCGACTATCGGTGGCGCGGCGCTCGGTCCGTCGGTGAC
>NZ_QMDW01000075.1 GCF_003605635.1 Halonotius pteroides | reverse complement strand
ACAGCCGGCCAGTTCCTCACAGAACGCCTCGACGGCCTCCGGCTCGTCGAGGTCGCTCTCGGATCGAGCGACGAGGTCGGCGTCGACCTCGCCGGCGGCGCGGGCGAGCGCGCCCAATTCGTTTTCGGTCGCGGTGTAGAGTCCGACGGTTGCCATAAGTTTGATAAACTCCGTTTGTGTTAAAACAACTGTGTTTGATCTCGCCGACGATAAAAGCGTTTCCACGCCGTTCGGGGCGGTGGTGGGCCAACGCCAATTGAAGCAGGCACTTCTGTGTGTCACCGCCGACGACGGCCTCGACGGCCTGCTCGTGACCGGCGAGAAGGGGACCGCCAAATCGACGCTCGTCCGCGGTCTCGCGGGACTGCTGCCCGACCAACGCGCTATCGCGGACTGCCCGTACGGCTGTCCGCCCGACGACCGGAGCCGGCAGTGTCGCGACTGTCGCGACCGGGCGACGGTTCCCGTCGAGACGCGGGCCGTGCCGCTCGTCACCCTCCCGCTCGGCGCGAGCCGGGACCGCGTCGTGGGGACGCTTTCGGTCTCGGACGCCCTGTCGGGGGAGGCGACGTTCGAGCCCGGGCTGCTAGCGCGGGCCAACCGCGGACTGCTGTACGTCGACGAGGTGAACCTCCTCGACGACCACCTCGTCGACGTGTTGCTCGATGCGGCCGCCTCGGGAGTCAACCGGGTCGAGCGCGACGGCGTCAGCCGGACCCATCCCGCCGAGTTCACGCTCGTCGGGACGATGAATCCCGAGGAGGGCGACCTCCGGCCGCAACTGCGGGACCGCTTTGCGCTCTCTGTCGAGGTCGAGGGCGAACGCGACGTCTCCGACCGGGTCGCCATCATCGACGACGACCTCCGCGACGGCCGGCCCGAGGAGGCCGACGACGACACCGACGCCCACCGCCGGCGGTTGCGGCGCGCCCGCGAGACGATCGAGTCGGTCGCGCTGACGGACGAACAAAAGCGGGAGATCGCCGAACTCTGTCTCGAGGCCGGCGTCGACGGCCACCGCGCCGACATCGCGACCGCCCGGGCCGCGCGGGCGCTCGCCGCCCTCGACGGTCGGCCGACGGTCGTACGAGACGACATCCGGACGGCGGCGTCGTTCGCGCTCGGCCACCGGATGCGCTCGACGCCCTTCGAGGACGCCCCGGACGCCGACGACGTGATCGACGACCACCTCGAGGACGAGGGCGAAAACGAACAGGAGGGCGGCGACGCCGAGTCGTCCGCCTCCGAGCCGTCCCCGGCATCGTCCTCGG
>NZ_QMDW01000074.1 GCF_003605635.1 Halonotius pteroides | reverse complement strand
GCCGTCGACACGGCAGAGTAACGACGTCGTGGCGGAGTCAGTGTCGTCGGTCGGTGCGGTCGACTTGCGTCTTTGCGTCCGGCTCTCGCCGTCGCAAACACCGGGCCAACTGCCAGTTCTCCGCACACAAAAATTGATGCGGACAGACGGCCGATTGAGCGTACCGCGCGTATCCCACGACTGAACTCGTGGGGTTCGCGCCTGCATCACAGTATATAAACGAATCCGGATCGGACAGGCCGTTGTTCCTCGCGGTTGGGGGTCGGCACTCGTGGATTGTTTTCGGACGAACATTTAAATAAAAATACGTGAGTAGCTCCTGACAGATGCTCGAGGAGGTGCCGACAGTTCCGGCCCCGGAGCCACCGGATAGCGCTCAGGCGTGGTATTCACCGTCGGTCCACGATCACTACGAGATCGTTCCCGGCGTCGTCGCCACGGTCGAAAGCGGCGACGCCGGGTTCCACTACGACGTTCGCGAGCCATCGCTGTCGACCGACATGGAGTCGAAACTGCGCGCCGTCCGCGAGCACTTCGCCGATGTAGAACCGACGCGTCCCCGGACGCGGGAGGGTGCCGCCGAGCGGTTTCGCGCTGGATTCGACCAGAAGTACGAGCGGATCATCGACGAGATCGCCTCGTGTCCACCGGCCGCCCGGCGACGACTCGAGTACTACGCCCTCGCCGAGTTGCGGTGCCTCGGGGCGTTGACGCCACACGCGCTCGACGACTCGATAGAAGTTGCCGATGCCACTGGGGAGGAACTGTCGCTCCACTTGGCCAACTACGCCCCCGCCGCGACGGGCATCCGGGACGCCGAATTCGTCGGGCGGTTCAGCGCCGAGCGCATCGAGCGCTATACCGTCGAGTTCGCCGGTTACGACGTCCCGGTCGTTCGGTACCGCGAACGGCTGCTCGGGGCGGATCCCTTCGAACAGAAATACGCGGTTATCGAACCGGACCGACTCCCCGGTGACGAGCGGCTCATCACCGAGTGCAAGGACCGGATCTGGGAGGCCGGACTCGGCGGGATTGACGAACACTCGACGCTCCAAGAGCGGGCGGCAATCGTCCGCAAGCGCGGCGAATCGCTGCTTTCGAGGCAACTGCGGGCGGGGAACACCCGTACATGGGTCGATACGGTCCGACGCGGGGTCCGGACCACGCTCGCCGAGCACGGGATCGTCGTTCCATCGGCGGATCGCAGGGTCGGCGGCGACCGCCTCGACGACCTCGTTTATTACGTCGTCCGGGATCTCGTGGGGTACGGACAAC
>NZ_QMDW01000073.1 GCF_003605635.1 Halonotius pteroides | reverse complement strand
CTCGTCATCGGGGACGGCTCCGGGGGGGCCGGGGGCGTCACGCGTTCGGCGGCGGTGGCGCTCGGCGAACGCGGGGCGTTGTCCGTCGACGACGGAGCGGGATCGATCACGGAGAGCGAGCGCCGGCGGTTGGCGCTGTTGGCGGCGCTGGTCGAGGCAGCGCTCGAACGCCTCGGCGACGGGGCAAAGTCGAAACGAAGCGACTCGGTGCCGGATGCCGAGACCCCCTCCGTCGGGGATGCGGGGAGGGATCGCCGCGAGGGGCGGTTCGGACACCTCTTCGACGCGCTCCCGGACGCCGTCGTCGACGTGGAGTTCGTCGACGCCGAACCGATCGTCAGGCGCGTCAACGACGCCTTCGAGAAGACGTTCGGCTACGACGAGGCCGACGTCATCGACACGCCGTTGCTGGAGGCGATCGTCCCGCCAGAGGGCAGCCTGGAGCTCGAACGGCCGAACGGGACCGACTCCCGACAGCGCCACGAGACGCTCGAGGTCGAGCGGCTGACCGCCGAGGGACGACGGACGTTCCTGTTTCGGGGGTTCAGCTACCGCCACGAGGGGGCCGAGCGCGGGTTCGGCATCTACACCGACGTGACGGGACGGCTCGAGCAGGAACGCCGGCTCCGGGTCCTCCATCGCGTGCTGCGACACAACCTCCGAAACGAGATGACCGCGATTATCGGCTACGCGAACATCCTGGCGGAGGAAGCGCCGATGGAGGAGTACCGAACACAGGCCGAGCGAATCTACGAGCGGGCGATGAACGTCTCGAAGCTCGGCGAACAGGTCAGACGTATCCAGCAGGCGCTTGATATCGACCGTCAGTGGGTCGCACTCGATCCCGAGCCGCTCGTGACCGATCTCGCCGAGCGGTTCCGTTCGAGCCACCCCGAGGCGACGATACGGGTCTCGAGCGACGACTCCGGGGAGGCCGTCGCCGACGAGCTGTTGAAGATCGCCATCGAGAACCTCATCGAAAACGCCATCGAGCACCACCCGGGTACGGCGACCGTCGACATCGAGCTGACGGCCGAAGACGGATGGATCGACATCACGGTCGCCGACGACGGTCCCGGCATTCCGGAGCGCGAGCGGGCCGTCGTCAGCGGCGCTCGTGAAATAACCCAGCTCGATCACAGCGTCGGGCTCGGGCTGTGGCTCTCGCGGTGGATCGTAAGCGGCGTCGACGGCCAGCTCCTGTTCGGCGACTGCGAGTGTGGGTCCGAAGTGACGCTTCGGCTGCGTCGGGCGGACGGTCGAGACGGAGTGTGAACGGCTGCGTCGG
>NZ_QMDW01000072.1 GCF_003605635.1 Halonotius pteroides | reverse complement strand
CAACCGGGTGGACGAGAGCATCGTCTTACCGTCGGGTACGGGCCAGGACACGCGTATCGTCGTCTTCGCGGAGGGCGAGACCGCCCTCCGAGCCGAGGACATCGCCGACGAGGTACTCGACGGCGAGGACCTCGAAGACCTCGGAGACGACGATAACGCGGCGAAAGACCTTGCCGACGAGACCGACTTCTTCATCGCGGAAGCCAATCTGATGCAGGACATCGGCCGGTATCTCGGGACCGTCCTCGGTCCCCGGGGGAAAATGCCGACGCCCCTGCAGCCCGACGACGACGTCGTCGAGACTGTCGACCGGATGAAAAACACCGTCCAGGTCCGTTCCGGCGAGCGGCGCACGTTCCACACGCGCGTCGGCGCCGAGGACATGGACGCCGACGCGATCGCCGACAACATCGACGTCATCCTGCGCCGACTGTTCACGGACCTCGAGAAGGGCCCCCAGAACATCGATTCGGTGTACGTGAAGACGACGATGGGGCCGGCGGTGGAGGTGCCCGCATGAGCGCCGAGGCCGAACGCAAGACCGAGACGATCCCGCAGTGGAAACGCGAGGAGACCGACGCGATCGTCGAGTTCCTCGAGAGCTACGGCTCGATCGGCGTCGTCGACATCACGGGTATCCCGAGCAAACAACTCCAGGATATGCGCCGTGAGCTCCACGGGACCGCGGCGCTGCGCGTCTCGCGGAACACCCTGATCGAGCGTGCCCTCGCCGAGGTCGGCGACGGCCTCGAGGGCATCGCCGAGCACGTCGATGGCCAGGTGGGCCTGATCGGCACGAACGACAACCCCTTCGGGCTGTACCAACAGCTCGAAGCGTCGAAGACGCCGGCGCCGATCAACGCCGGGGAGGTCACGCCGAACGACATCGTCATCCCCGAGGGTGACACCGGCGTCGACCCGGGACCGTTCGTCGGTGACCTCCAGACGGTCGGGGCGAACGCCCGGATCGACGGCGGATCGATCAAGGTCGTCGAGGACTCGACCGTGCTCTCGGCCGGCGAGGAAGTGTCGGCCGACCTCGCGAACGTGCTCGCCGAACTCGGGATCGAACCCAAGGAGGTCGGCCTCGACCTCCGCGGCGTGTTCTCCGAGGGCGTGTTGTTCTCGCCCGAGGAGCTCGACATCGACGTCGAGGAGTACGTCGCGGACCTCGAAGCCGCCTCCAGCGCAGCGCGGAATCTCTCGCTCAACGCCGAGTACCCGACGGCCCGGACCGCGCCGTCGATGCTCGCGAAGGCGGCCGGCGAGGCGAAGTCCGTCGGGCTGTCGGCAGCCGTCGAGAGCCCCGACCTCGCCGACGATCTCGTTTCGAAGGCCGACGCCC
>NZ_QMDW01000071.1 GCF_003605635.1 Halonotius pteroides | reverse complement strand
AGGTCCGTTATCAGGCCGACGTTGATTTCCGCCTCGGCAGTGACACCCTCGTCGCCGACGACGTCCTCGGCGTCCAGCTCAGCGGTGATCGTCGCAGTACCCGCCTCGCCCGCGGTGATCGTGCCGTCGTCGTCGACCTCGACGAGCCACACCTCACGCCCGTTCACGACCTCCTCAGCCACCTCGCCTACGCCGTCCGGGGGTCGGACGTCCGACACACCGTCGTCGACGGCGAGGTCGTCGTCCGCGACCGGGAGCTGTTGACACTCGACGAGGCGGCGGTGACGCGCGAGGCCGAACGACGCGCGAAGTCGCTGATCGAACGCGCCGAGTCGGACGAATGAACACTCAGAGACAATTATAAACGATATCGCGCGTCCTGCGTTCGGCTCGGACGTCCGGCGAACGGCGTGAACCGACTGAACGAGCGCCCCGGTTTAATCTGGTCCTCGGCGTAGCGCCGGGCGAACATGAAGCGAAACACACGGCTGGTCGCCGTCGCGCTGTCGGCGCTGCTGGCGCTGTCGGTGATCGGACCCGGGCTGGCGGTCGCCGACGCGAAATCGTCGAACGGGAGCCTGGCCGTCGACGCTTCGGTGGACGACGGCGTCCTCGTGACCGTGACCGACAATGGCGAGGGCGTGGCGAACGCCACCGTGAACGTGCTGGTCGACGACAGAGACGCCCCGCTCGACAACCAGACGGCGGATGACGGCAACGAGACGGCGGACGACGGCGACGACCCCGCTTCCGGGGACGCGAGCGTCGATGCCGGGGCCGACGCGTACGCGGGTGCCGGCACGTACATCACCGAGGAAGACGGTACCGTCGAACCCCCGACGCCCGAGGAGCGGCTGAACGTGACGATTCGGGCGACCGTCGGCGACCGGACCGCGACGACGCGGGAGACGCTTCCGGCCGGCTCCGAGAGCGACAGCGGTCCGATAGCCGAGCGCGGGACGGAGCAGCCGTTCGGGTTCCAGGTGGTGGCGTTCGTTCGGGGGCTCTCGAACGTCGACGACGGGACCGTCGGCCAGCGCGTCGCCGAGTTCGCGACCTCGAACAACCCCGGTAACCCGCCGGCACACGCGGGTCCGGGGAACGCGACAGCCGAGGACCGAACCGAGTCGGCGAACGGAACCGAAGCGGACGGGCGAGTCGGACCACCCGCACACGCCGGACCCGGCGGCGACGGCGGACCGCCTGATCACGCCGGTCCCGGAAGCGACGACGGCAGCGAGGACGGCGATGCCGAGAGCGACGGGAGCGACGACGCCGACGAATCCGACGGCAACGACTGGGCTGACGAGCGCGTCGAGGGGGCGGATCGAGACGACGGGGAGGCGTCGACGGGGGGCG
>NZ_QMDW01000070.1 GCF_003605635.1 Halonotius pteroides | reverse complement strand
TCAGTCGATCACATTGAGAAGTTCACTGTCTCCGATAGTGGAGGCTAAATCGGTAGTTTCGGTAGCTATCTGAGCGTCAAGGTATCGTGAACAGGAGCTTCTGGTCTCGGCCGTCGCTGTCGGCGGCGATCTGCCGCCGACGCGACAGTGTCGCCACTCACGACTGCCGCCCATGTTGGCGACAACTATCGGAAGAACCGCTCGTCCAGTGTTTGATTCGCTGGAACAGATCGACGAACGCCAAGCACTGTCCACGCTGCTCGGAGTACCATCTCACAGAATTCGAGGAACGACCACTCCCAGAGGTGGCGGCCGCCGCGTCGCGGCGCCGCCACGTACTTCCAATGGAGGTATCGCCAGCTGTTCTGGAGGACGAGGCTCACAACAAACAGCAGCAGCCGCAATCCAGCGTCACGAGAACTGGTCATAGCGAGGCTTTGCTTGACTAATCGGTAGCTCGATTCGATGCCAAACCGTTTGCTGTAGTGGTGTCTGGCATCACGTGATGTGTCGATAAACGGCGCGTCAGCGGCGTAGCCGTGACGCGCCACCCCGTGCTCGTCGTATCGTCCTCGCTGGTAGACGCAGTCGATGAACACAGGAAACGTCACTTTCCCGGCGAGTTCATGCTCAATTTCACGGCTCCACCCTCTGTTGAGTTCGTCCTGTATCGTTTCGCCCCATTTGATGATCGGAACGACGTAGGCGTAATTGTAGGCGTACAGCAGGGTGAGACAGGTGCTATTGTAGAATCCACGGTCGAGGTAGACGGCCTTGACGCCGAGGTCAAGGCCGTCAAGCAGTTCGAGGAACTCACCGAGGACATCACCGGTGGTTTCGCCAGCGGTGAGCTGGCGAACCGCCAAGGTATACCGCTTGTTTCGTACTCGTGCGTAGAGCGTCGCATAGGCGTGAAATGCCGTAGTACCACGTTTCGCTTTCGAGAAATACAGTGCCTCTGTCTCCTCCTCTTCACCGTAGTAGGGGTCGAGGTGGAGGTCAGTACAGACCTCCACCGGTCGATCAGGGAGTGTCTCAAGCGTATCTCGTTGGAGGAGCGTGTCTCCAACCGACTCCACGGAGTCGAGATCAAACTGATCGGTGAGATGTCCACGAACCGTATTGGGATGTGGTGAGTCCTCAGTAGTATCACAGACGTGATTGATTGAGGTTCCGCCGGTGCTGGCACCGGCGAGAACCTCGTAGAGCTTCTCAGCCGTGACCTCAACGTTATCTCCGAGATCCAGCGAGAGCTCCTCATCAAGACTGCTGACGACGAAATTAAGCAGATGTTCCTCTTTTAGTTCGTTGTCTGCTGGGGACGAGTGCATATCTTCTCCAAGCAGACACTCAAACTAACCCGATGTGATCGACTGA
>NZ_QMDW01000069.1 GCF_003605635.1 Halonotius pteroides | reverse complement strand
CATCTGTCTTTAGCTAATAGTGAAATCGCTTGACAGCAGTGGCTTGTCGAGATATATTTGAGACAGGAGCAAGGAGGCGGCAAGTGTGACCCAAGACGCCTCCTCATCCCGAATTGTGAATCGGCTCACTACGCTCTTTCCATCGACGATGCTCGAAGACCACGCCGAGGAACACGGCGTGGTCGAGCGAGAGGGAAAACTCCAGATTCCTGCCCTCGTCTGGGCATTCGTGTTCGGCTTCGCCACCGGCGAGAGCCGAACACTCGCAGGCTTCCGACGCAGCTACAACAGTACTGCCGACGAGACACTCACCGCTGGTGGCTTCTACCATCGACTAACCCCACGACTTGCCGACTTCCTCTGCGACCTCGTCGAACAACGGCTCGACGAGGTCGCTGTCCCCCATACGATCAGCGATGAGTTCGACCGATTCAGGGACATCATCGCCGCTGATGGCACGATTCTTCGGCTACACGAGTTCCTCGCCGATGAGTTTCAACCACGGAAAGGGGAGCAGGGTGGAGCGCGGCTCCACCTGCTCCACAACGTCACTGATCAGACAATCGAGCAGTTCAGCATCACCGACGAGAAAGCCCACGACAGCAATGGGTTCGACACTGGCCCGTGGCTCAGAGATCGGTTGGTGCTGTTCGATCAGGCGTATTTCAAATACCGCCGATTTGCACTAATCGATGAGAACGGCGGGTACTTTGTGAGTCGGCTGAAAGACAATGCGAACCCAGTGATAACCGGGGAATTCCGGGAATGGCGCGGCCGCGCCATTCCGCTGGAGGGCAAGCAGATTCAGGACGTAGCCGAAGACCTGCATCGAGAGATCATCGATGTAGAGATTGAAGCCGAGTTTCAGCGTCGACTGTACGAAGGGACACGGTCATTGGATACGAAGCAGTTCCGCGTCGTCGGCGTCCGCGATGAGGACGCCGACGACTATCACCTCTATATCACGAACCTCCCGCGAGAGGAGCTTCTTCCACGAGATATTGCGACGATATACCGATGTCGCTGGGAAGTAGAATTGTTATTCCGTGAGCTGAAGAGTCGGTACGAACTCGACGAGTTCGACACGACGAAGAAACACGTCGTAGAGATTCTCGTGTATGCGGCTCTACTGACGCTGTTAGTGAGTAGAGAGCTGCTTGATCTGGTGAGCGAGTACGCCGCAGATGAGGCTGTCTTCCCGCCAGAACGCTGGGCGGCGACCTTCCGGTCGCACGCCCAGCTCATCCTCCACGAACTGAGCCAGCATCTCGGCTACACACCACCGCCATTGATCGACCGGATGGCTGAAGACGCCCAGAAAATCCATCAGGAACGACCAATCCTCCAAGAGAGACTCGCTACCGCGACACAGCAGGAGATAGCGAATTAGCTAAAGACGAATGC
>NZ_QMDW01000006.1 GCF_003605635.1 Halonotius pteroides | reverse complement strand
TGGCGCGAGCAGTTCGCGCCACGGCCTCTTCTGGGAGGGCTGTTCGAAGTGACTGAGTGATTCGATAGATACACCGATCCATGTCTCGTTGAAGCAGAAGGTGCAACAGATATCTGGCGTCTCAGAAATACCGTATCTTACCGTAATTTTACGGTAAGCTGCTTAGGCGATAACGGGTGGTTCGATTGTGGGAGACGGGCGACAGACTACGAGGAGCAATCTATGCAGGTGGAACGTTGGCCCTCTGTCTGGCCGCAGCAACCCTTGGTGTTGGGCTTGCGTCGCTTCTTAACTGACCTCAATATAAGGAACGTTGTATCACTTGAGTACCCTCCTGAACTAGAAGATGCGTCATGCAAGATACGCGCCTTCTATCTTGCACGCCAACCAGTAACAATATCACCACTCTGATTGTTGTTTCATTCAGCTACATCAGAGTGATAGCTGTTCTACCTGCTATCGCTCGCGAACGTGTCGCACCGTGCTGGCGACGCCACGGGTTGAATCGACCATCTCCGGGCCGCTCATCTCCGCGCGGCCGACGGCGAAGGCGGCCGATCCATCGATAACGACCTCGTCGCCCGGTCGGATGTCGTCGCTGGCGTCGACAACGCCTGGTGCGAGAACACTGCCGTGGGGGACGAACCCCTCGATGTCGACCCGTTTTGTCGGCGCGTCGCTTGCGAGCCAGCGATCCCCGCCGGCGAGTGTCATCGCCAGCAGGCCGTACTGCGGCACCATCGTCGCCAACTGATCGCCGTCGTCGTTGCGGAGCTGTAGCTTGGGATAGCGGCCCGTCGTCTGAATCTCGATATCACCGAACAGTGCGTCACCGGCGTTGTCGCCGAACTGGTAGTCGGCGATGGCTTTGATCGTGTTGTGCTGGCGTTCTCGCTTTGAGAACTTGAGTTCGCCCTCAAGCGCGCCAGCGAGGTTCGCCAGCGAATCCGTATCGGTTGGGTGGCCCTCGACTGTGTACTCGAAATCGAGGTCGATCTCCGGGTCGGCTTCGACGCGTTCGACGATGTCGCGGTAGCCATGATCGGGCACGTGAGCGACAACGCGAGGGTAGTCATTGCGCTGGAGATACCTCCGGAGCACGCTGGCGACGAACTGCTTTTCATCCTCCGACCACCGACCCGTGACGACCGAATCGTACTGTTGGGCGGGGTATGTTAGTTCGAGTTCCGGCGGGACAACGCCGATCGGCGAGGTCATCGAGACGGTGTGGCCGCGGTAGCCGATGGCGTCGTGGAACTGGCCGTGGCTCTGGGACTCGCTGTATGGTTTGCGAGCCGAACACGGCACGAGGACAAGGGGGTTGTCGAAGCGGTTGCGATAGCGGGTGGTCACGCGTTCGGCGAATCGCTGAATCTCAACGCGGCGGATGGTGTCGCTTGTCGCCGCTGCGATCTCGCTGGTTCGCATCACGGGCGTCCGGGTTTCGAGATAGCTGTACTCGTCGTCGAACTCCCGAAACGCGGCTGTCAGCCAGTTGTCGTGGCGGGCCTGGCCCTCAATATAGTCCCGCAGCCGACCCGCCCGAACCCGCTCGCGGACGCGCCGCAACTCGGCATCGAGGGCGGCGACGTTGTGATCGATACAGTCCTCGCGGTCGAACTCCTCGCGGGGTTGCTGGCAGGCTGGACACGAACAGGGGAGTTCGTTGAGATCAGTGAGAAACAGCTCGGCATCGCTGGTGAGATACATCCCTTGGCTGGCTTTCACCTTCGCTAACTTCGCGTCGACGCCGTCGACGCCGGCGTAGGCCAACAGCGCGACGTTTCGCGGCGTTGCAACGCCCGAAAGCACGAGCGCGGTGTCGGCTGGCAGCGCGTCCTTCGCGCTGATGATCGCGTCTTTGAACCCCCCGCCGTGGCCGACGAACCCCGACGCGTCGCTTAGAATGTAGGCGTCGGCTCCCTGCGGCGTGGGGTCGTTGCTGGCGACGACCGCAGCCGTTGGAAAATCGGTGTCAGCGTGATCAGTTGCGAACGCATCCTGCACCTCGTCACGAGTCCCAGCCGGCAGCGAGCGATGTGGGAGGATCGTCAACTCGTGTTCGTCGCCGTCAGGTGCCTCGTGGTCGGCGTTCCACAGGCTCCCGCTGTCGACGAGCACATCGTCGAGGCGGGCCGGCGTTGTCACCGGCTCGGCGAGCCGGAGGTCGCCGATCCGCGCCGCGCCGTCGCGGTCGAGGATCTCAAAATACTCGGTCATTGCCTTCCGTCGACCGCCGACGGGCAACTATCTTGCCTTTGTGCCCGAACGCGACGAGGTCAGCATCCGGATCAACTCCAACCGGTTGCATACCTGGGATTTCAGCGACCGACCCCAGTCGTCGCCGTCGAACGATGGGTGGGTACGGATCGATGGTCGGCGGAGACACACAGTGAGTCACCGGAGCGTCAGCGTTAGGCGTCGGGCTCCGCAACCCACAGTATGGCTGACGAGCACGGGGGCTTCGAGTCTGTTCGCGACAACGTTGTCGGCCACCCGATGGTTAATCTCATCCGGTATGCGTTGCGGTACTGGCCGCGACTTCTGACCGGCGTGGTAACCGCGGTCATCACCCGGTTTGCTCGCTTAGTCCCGGCATTGATCGTCGCGGCCACGATCGATCGCGTCGTCCTTGGGGGGGCTGATCCAGGGCTGCTGACCGACGTTGGGCTGTTGCCGACCGGGGCTATCGCCGGCGAGGCCGCCCGAATCGACCTTCTCCGCCGGCTTGTCATCATCGCGGCGGTTGCCTATCTTATTCGCTCGGCAACGCGGTTTGCCTCGCGGTATCTGCTGCAGTCGACCGCCCAGAAGGTACAACGGGATCTCCGCAACGATGCCTACGACCACCTCCAGCATCTCTCGATGGATTTCTTTATTACCCACCAAACCGGAGCGATGCTGTCGGTGCTCAACAGCGATATCAATCGGCTTGAGAGCTTTCTCAACAGCGAGTTCCGACAGCTGATCCGTGTTGTCGCCACCGTTTCTGGGATCGCGATCATCCTCTGGAGCTACTCGCCGAAGCTAGCGACGATCGCCCTCCTGCCGGTGCCGCTGATCGGCCTTGCCAGCGCGAGGTTTCTCACCTGGATCGAGCCGCGCTATCAGTCGATCCGCGAAACGGTCTCCCGGCTCAACAGCCGCTTAGAAAACAACATCGGCGGCATCGACGTGATCAAATCCTTCGACCGGTACGCGTTTGAACACGAGCGGGTCGCCACCCAAAGCGCGCAGTATCACGACGAGCAGATCAGCGCCCTACGGCTACGGCGGGCGTTTTTTGCCGGACTCAGACTGTTGACCGGCGTTGCCTTCGTCGCTATCCTGTTTATCGGTGGCCGGGATATCATCCGCCTCGGGGATGCCGGCGCGCTGTCGACGGGCTCGTTCGCGTTGTTTTTTCTGTATCTCCGGCGGCTATACTCGCCGATGCGGCGGATCGGTCGCTCGGCAAACAAATACCAGCAGGCCAAATCGAGTGCTGAACGTGTGTTTGGCCTGCTCGGCCAGACAGCCACGATCGACGATCCCGACGACCCCCACACCCCCGAACGGATCGACGGCGAGATCACGTTTAATGATGTGACGTTCGCCTACGGCGACCGCGAGCCGGTGCTCAATGGGGTGTCGTTGTCGATACAGCCCGGCGAAACAATCGGCTTCGCCGGCGAAACCGGTGCCGGCAAATCAACGCTAGCACAGCTTGTGCCGCGGTTCTACGACGTCGACAGCGGCTGTGTCCGTGTCGACGGTGTTGACGTCCGTGAGTACGCCCGCCAGCATCTCCGGCGGGGGGTCGCTATCGTTGGCCAGTCGCCGTATCTGTTCTCCGGCACCGTCGCCGAAAACATCGCCTACGGTGACCGCGAGACGCTGACCGAGCTTCGAACGAGTGGCTCGGTGCCGTCGGCCGTTGTTGAGGCGGCTGACGCCGCCGAGGCCGATCGATTTATCAACGACCTCCCGGCGGGCTACGACACTGAGATCGGCGAACGCGGCGTGAAACTCTCCGGCGGCCAACGGCAGCGGCTTGCCATCGCCCGGGCGATCCTCAACGATCCGGCGATCATCATCCTTGATGAGGCCACCAGCGACGTTGACACCGAGACCGAACAACACATCCAGGCCAGTCTCTCGCGGCTGATCGCCGACCGCACCGCGCTTGTGATCGCCCACCGGCTGTCAACGATTCAGGATGCTGACCGTATCGTCGTGATGGACGACGGCGAGATCATCGAACGTGGCAGCCATGACGACCTGTTGGCGACCGATGGCACCTACGCCGCTCTCTGGGGGGCCCAAGCCGACGAGACACCGGCGTCAGCCGACTAATCTTCCGCCGAGCCCGACTGGTGAATCGCCGACAGCGGCTCAACCGAGACACGATCCGGAATCCGCTTTTTGGCGTCAGGATGCCACGCCGCAACGGTGAGGGTAAACGCTGTCTCCGGATTCGCCGCAACGAGCGTTCGAACCCCCTCGGCGGCAGCACACTCAGCGGCACGATCTGTCCGATCAGGAACTGTCGCAGTGAGCGGATAGCTCTCGGCGAGCGCACGGGGAAACGGGCCGAACGGCGGTTTGACGCGCCAGACGGCGTCGTAGGCATCGGTATCGGGAACACCGGACTCGGTCAACAACAGCCGATCTGGCGTCGATAGCCGGTTGAGACGGTCGTGATGTCGACGAACCTCAGGCCGGCGTGCGCTCTCAGCGGAGGTGGCGAAGAACGTTCCTTTTGAGACTGGATCTTCGGCTTCGAGCTGGTCGGCGTGATCTAACAGCGCGCGGTAGCCGTCGTACATCGCCGGATGGCCGCGGGCGCGGCGTTCGACAAGTTCCAGCAGATTGCCGCTTCGGATCGCCTGTTTGATCCGGCGGAGCTCCTCAAAGGTGACATGGAGGTTGTGCTCGGCGAGCAGTCGAGTTTGCGTTTCGTCGTCTTCGTTCCGGAGGTCGGCCGGCGTTCGCTCACCGCAGATCGGACACGAGCAGGGGAAGTAGTCGAGCTCATCGAGCTGTTGGGTACCAGCGACCGTCAGATACCGGCCACCACGGGCATACAGCGCGTAGGCGGCCGAATCGAAGAGGTCACAGCCCAACGCGACCGCCAGCGCAAGCATCATCGGGTGGCCCGCCCCAAAAAGATGAACGGGGCAGTCAGCACCGAGGCCGCGTTTTGCGGCGGCAACGGTCTCGACCATATCGTCGTACCGATAGCTGTTCATCAGCGGGACGACCGCGCCGATCGGGAACACGTCGAGATCGGTTTCGGCCGCGTGGGTGGCGGCGTCCTCGCGGAGGTCGGGGTACGTCGAGCCCTGCACCGGCGCGTTCAGCAGCATCTCGTCGACATCCAGCCCCTCGGCGTCGGCGAGTGCCTGCTGGGTCGTTGCCAGCTCCGATTCGGCCTGTTCGCGGCTCACATCCGGCGGTGTCGGAATGTCGACCGGCGTCCCGATATCCGACCCGATGGCGTGTTGGAACTCGATAATCTCCGCTGTCGTCACCTCGACATCGCTGTACTCGGAGAGCTGGAAGGAGCCGGAATCGGTCATGATCGCGCCGTCGAACCCAAGCATCTCGTGGAGGCCCTCGTCGAGGGCCTGTTCGCGAAGCGATTCGGTCTCGCGGATGATATAGGCGTTCGTGATCAGGATCTCGACGCCGAACTCGGCGGCAAGACGGGCGGGCTCAATCGTAAGCCGGTTTGGATTGATCACCGGCATCAGGGCGGGCGTCTCGACCGTTCGGTCGGCCCGTGGGATCTCAAGTCGGCCGATCCGCCCGGCGGCGTCGGCGTCCCGGCTCTCGAAGTGGTCACGCATTACCCGTCGCTACCGCGGGCTGGTCGGTAAGGATTGCGTTCGGGTCACAGCGGCAACGAGCGCAGGCCGTCAGTGCGTCAACTCGTAGTGCATAACCGTCAGTGCCGACCGGCCGTCGTCTAAGTCGTCGTTGACAACGCTATCGAGATATTCGTTGTAGCCAACTGTGTCGACGCGGATACTTTCGTTGTCGTCGAGTTCCTGTTCGGCTGTCGGCTCGCAGTCGGAGGCCACGAGGTGGTGGTGTACCGAGTTGGCGATCCCGTTCGATGGTTCGGTCGTCAGCAAGTGTTCGATCCGGTCGGCCTCGTAGCCCGTTTCCTCGCGAAGTTCACGGTGGGCTGCAACCGTGCGATCCTCGTCGCCTTCCATCGAGCCAGCGGGTAGTCCGCGGTTGATGCGGTCGACGGCTTGTCGCCACTCCTCGATCACAACGACATCACCGTCAGGCGTCAGCGGCAGGATAACGACCGCCGGCGACTCATCAACGTAGTGGTACTCGGTTTCGGTGCCGTCTGGCAGCCGAACGTCGTCGCGTCGCACGTCGAACCCTGGACATGCGTAGTCGATCTCGCTACCACTCGTCTCCCAGCGGAGGGGGTCGTCGGTCATAGCTTGTCCTTTGTCACTATGTGCTAAACAGCACTGGTTCCGGTGTTTCGTTGTTATGCCTGCCGGGTCCGTGAGTAAGGGTTTACTTGCCCACCAGCCTCCGAACAGCCATGACAACGTTCGTCGTTGCGACCGACTCGGTGCATACGAGCGCGGCACTCTGTGATTATCTCTTCGACCGCGTCGACGAGGCCGACACCGTCTATGCGGTCAACTCCCCCCACGATGATGCCCCCGAAGCGAGCCGCGACGGCAAGGACGCGCTCAACGCCGTCGCGTCACGGCTGGCGGCGGTGACAACCGTCGAAACCGAGCAGTTCAACCCCGGCAACGCCCCCGTTGCGGATATTCGCTCCTTTGCAGAGGCGGTTGATGCCGACGAGGTCGTCATCGGCGTGCGGACGCCAACGGAAACGGGCACGGTCGCCATCGGGGATATCAACGAGCAGGTATTGCTGCAGTCCGACCGTCCGACCGTGGTCGTCCCTCACGAGTTGGAGATCTGACGCCGACGGTCACCCGAGACACGAAAGACGCTTGAGGGTCGCCTGCGACCCTTCGGCAAATGGCTACCGCCTTCTTCGACCGCCTTGCCGACCGCATCGCCGCTATCGACAGTGTCGTCTCGGTTGGCCTTGACTCCCAACCCGATCGGCTGCCCGAACACCTGCACGACCGCGACCTTCCACAGTGGGCGTTCAACCGCCGGATTATCGACGCCACCCACGAGCACGCGGCCTGCTACAAGCCGAACGCCGCCTTCTATGAGTCGGCCGACGGCTGGCGTGCCCTTCGGGAAACGATCGCCTACGCCCACGGAAAGGACGTGCCCGTCCTCCTTGACGCCAAACGTGCTGACATCGGCAATACGACCCGACAGTACGCTGAGATCCTCAACGACGTCGACGCGATCACCGTCAACCCCTACATGGGCTACGACTCGCTGCAGCCGTTTGTGGATCGCGCCGACAAGGGTGTCTTCGTGCTCTGTCGCACCTCGAATCCCGGCCGCACTGACTTTCAGGATCTCGACCTCGATTCGGGTGGGACACTCTATGAGCGCGTCGCCGACCGCGCTGTCGCGTGGAACGAGCACAACAACGTTGGTCTCGTCGTCGGCGCGACCGGCCCCGACGAACTTGAGACGATCCGCGAGCAGGTGCCGTCGCTGCCGTTCCTTGTCCCCGGTGTCGGCGCGCAGGGTGGCGACGCCAAAGCCGCCGTCGAGTACGGCCTCCGCAGTGATGGTGTCGGCCTCGTCAACTCCTCGCGGGGGATCATTTTCGCCGGCGAAGATATGGGTGAGAACTTTGCCGCCGCTGCGGGCCAGTCGGCCAAACAACTCAAACAGCGACTCAATCAGCATCGCGGCGATGACTGAGTATCACTGTCCTCGCTGGATCCGATCGCACTGCACGGCCGAGAGATTTTCACCGGTGGATCCCCAACACTGGGTGTGAACCGAGACGGCCTGCTCATGGGGATCGCGGCGGTGTTTATCGGGATCACCGCGCTCATGCTGATCGCCGGGATCGTCGTCTCCCCGTTTTTCCTGCTTGTCGCTGCCCCCTTCGGCGGTGCGGCCTATCTGCTGTGGTATCAGGCCAGCGGCAAACTCGCCGAGCGCATCCGTGCCAACCCGGCTGGCTACGCCCGATCGGCCCGCGGTGGTGGCGGCCCGGGTGGGTTCGATGCCGGCCCGTTTGAGGGTCGCTTCACCCGCGAGCGCACGAACCGTCAGCAAGCACGCGGACAAGACCGCCGCCGTCGACAGCGCGCTCGCGACGGTGGAAGCGTTGCCCAGCAGTCCGGGCTCTCGAAGTCAGCGGCCGCTGATATCCTCGATGTTGACGCCGAGGCTGACGCCGAAACGGTGAAATCCGCCTACCGCGAGCGGGTCAAAACTGCCCACCCTGATGCCCCCGACGGCGACGAAGACGAGTTTAAATCGGTAAAAGCGGCCTACGAGACGCTTGGCAAGTAGGGGCGCGTGGCGGGTTCATGCATACTCCCGAGTGGTATTGAACCCACTTATGACATGTATTCTCACACCACGGAAAGCGTTTTCACCGCCCCTTGCCAACGCCTCTCTATGAGCGCGGATCGGGCCGCCTTAGAGCAGGCCCTAGCGCACGGCGAAAAAGAAGACGGCCACATCGAGTTCAAGGAACGTCTCACCCGAACCCTCCATCTTGAAGACGGCCGAAAGGAGAGTCTTGTCGCCCAACTTCGGCATCGGGTTCTTTCCGGCGACGGCGAGGCCACCTACGTTGTCGGTGTCACCGACGACGGCGGGATCGCCGGCATCTCACAGGACGCCTTCTCGGAAACGATGGATGTCCTCTCGCTGCTCGCCGAGGAGGCCGACGCCCACATCGACAACGTGGAGACGTGGGCCGCCGGCGACAGCGGCCTCGTCGGCATGGCAACGATACGCGAGGGCGCAATGTTAGAGGCCGACGACGGTCATATCGTTATCGGCACCGCCGGCCACGTCGACCACGGCAAATCGACGCTTGTCGGCTCGCTGGTCACCGGCGAGGCCGATGACGGCAACGGCGCGACCCGGGGCTTTCTCGACGTACAGCCCCACGAGGTCGAACGCGGGCTGTCGGCGGATCTCTCGTATGCGGTGTATGGCTTCGATGCGACCGGCGAGCCGATCCGGATGGATAATCCGCACCGGAAAAGTGATCGTGCACGCGTGGTGGAGGAATCCAACCGTCTTGTCTCGTTTGTTGACACCGTCGGCCACGAGCCGTGGCTGCGAACGACGATCCGCGGCCTTGTTGGACAAAAACTCGATTACGGCCTGCTGGCGGTTGCTGCCGACGATGGCCCCACAAAAACGACCCGTGAACATCTTGGCATCCTGCTTGCGACCGACCTCCCGACAATCGTCACGATCACCAAGGTCGACACCGTCTCCGATGAGCGCGTCGCCGAGGTGGAAAAAGCGGTGGAATCGATGCTTCGGGACGTCCAGCGGAGTCCGCTTCGAACCGACCGCTACAGCATTGAGACCGCCGCCGAGGAGTTGAGCGAGACGGTCGTCCCGATCATCCGGACGAGCGCGGTTCGCGGCGACGGGATGGACGATCTTGATCGGCTCTTTGGCCAACTTCCGAAGCGCACTAGCGACGATCACGGCGAGTTTCGGATGTATATCGACCGCACCTACAACGTCACCGGCGTCGGCGCGGTCGCCTCGGGGACGATCAACGCTGGCCACGTTGAGGCCGGCGACGAACTCCTCTTGGGGCCAATGCCCGACGGTAGTTTCCGCGAGGTCGAAGCCCGCTCGATCGAGATGCATTATCACCGTGTTGATGCCGCCAAAGCCGGCCGGATCGTCGGCATCGCGCTGAAAGGCGTTGACGAAGCCGAGATCAAACGCGGGATGGCGTTGCTCCCACGACACGCCGAACCGACGGCGACCCGCTCGTTTGCGGCTGAGGTGATGGTGCTCAACCACCCAACCCGTATCCGGGAGGGCTACGAACCGGTCGTTCATCTCGAAACGCTCAGCGAGACCGCGATCTTTCGGCCCGAGGGCGGCAAACTGCTGCCCGGTGACACCGGAATGACCGACATCGAGTTCAAGTTCCGGCCGTACTTTATTGAGGAAGGCCAGCGGTTCGTCTTCCGAGAGGGCGCGAGCAAGGGGGTTGGAACGGTGGTGTCGACCGATACTGATGGGCCATCGACGCCGGCTGACGACTAATCGGGCGATACCGCCAACGATTCGAACTCAGTGGCCGAGGTGCGGGTGCCTTTCGTAATGAGGACGTCGCCGGCTCGCAGCCGTGTGTCCATATCCGGCCCAACGAGCCACCCGTCCTCCGGGCGGCGGATCGCGATAACGCTCGTTGAGATGTCGACGGCCGGTACCCCCTCGACGATCTCGGTGCCCGCAAGCTCGCTGTTGGCGTCGATCTCGACACGGGCGATGAGCTCGTCGCTTTCCTGCACCGCGAGTTCGACAACCGGGTGGACGCCGATGTTGCGCAACACCCCCTCGCTGATCGAGACGGCGGCGTCGCTAATAACCTCGGTGCTGACACCGAGATGAATCAGCCCGCGTAGCGCGACCGGATCGTCGGCCTCGGCGGCGGCCTGCAACACCCATGCCTCAAACCGTGACTGAAGGGCGTCGACCTCGACTTCCAGATTGGCGACCTCTCTGGCCAACGCCTCGTCATCGAAGAGGATTGCACCATAGGCGAGATCGACGGCTAACTCCGAGAGGTTCTTCATCAAGACGATCGAGTCGACGGCGCGTTCGAGATCCGCCATCGCCGGTTCGGGGGCCGGCTTGGGGTCGTATGCCTCACCGGTCAGCCGCTCGTAAACCTCGCCGATCGCGGCCTCAGGGCCCCGGAGCAGCGTTACGTCGCCAGCCGTGATCCGTGTCTCTGGGCCAGGGTTACGAATCCACTCGTCGCCGCGGCGGACAGCGATGACACGAATACCGGTTTCGGATTCGAGATCGATCGCTTCGAGCGTTTGGCCGGCCCACGTCGAGTCATCGGCAACGGTTCCGCGAACCAGCAGCTCGACAGCCGTCGACAGCGCGCCCCGCATCGACGGCGGAAGGCCGATCTTCTCGATGACGATCTTGGCGATATCGCCCGCCGCATCGGCGATCGTGTCGGCGGCCTCGACAACACCCAAAACGGGGGCGAGTGCCTCGGCCTCATCCGGGCTGCGGGCCGCCAACATGAGGCTCATCCGGGCGCGCACCTGTAGCACCTGCATTTTTGCTTCGAGTGCTAAGACCTCGTTAGCGATCTGGTCGCTTTGGTGGAGTACCGCCGAGTAGGCCAGATCGATGAGGAGTTCCGAGGTGTCTTTCATCTCGACGAGCAGCTCCTTGACGCTCACCGGCTCATAGGAGACTGACTCCCGAAGCCCCTCGACTTCGAGTGGTTCCATGCGCTACCCCTTCCGTGGCATCGGGTTAAGTGTTCTCACGGCCCTGCTGTCGCTGTCGTTGCAGCCACCTCACCATGCCGGTCGCCCGGACTGTGTCGCTACTGCAGTCCGAACGATTCGGCCAGCAGCTCCTCGTCGGTCTCGCCGACGACGTAGGTGTCGCCGTCGACGACATCGATTGTTACCTTCGCGGGCGCGAAGACAGATTCCGGCAGCTCGTAGAAGTCCCAGCCGGCCTCCTCGAAGATTTCCTCGAAGGGAACGCCGTACTCCTCGCGGGCATTCGACGGCACCTCCTCAAAAACGGTTGATTCCTCCCGCACTTGGAGATACACCTCGCCACCGTAGGCGAGGGCGTCGTTCGTCCGGGCCATCGCCACCGACTCGTTGTAGCTGACTGGCGCGACCGGCGCGCGACCGGTTGCGGTCAGGATCTCGGTTGGCGGATACCCCAACTCGGAGAGCCGGAAGACCGCCAACTCGGCGGCGCGGGCGGCCATCGAGACGCTACCGGCCATCGATCCGGTCGCGTAGGTTGGTAAAAAGAGGCTGCCCGGATCGACACCGGCGGTCTCGGCAATGTAGGTGGCGATCTCGTCGTTGGGTAGTTCGGTGCTTTCGACGGCCAACACGGCGAAGTCGAACTCATCGTAGTAGCCGACGCGCTTGAACTCAGTTTCCTCGCCGACGAGCGCGCGGGCCGGCCCTGAGCCAAGCCCATCGAAATCACCTAAATCGAGTTCCCAGCCGGCTTTCTGGGCACACAGCAACGCGATCGGGGGGCGGTCGGTTGTCAACTCAACGTAGGGGGTTGGCGCGTCAGCGATCCGATCCATCTGGGTGTAGATCGTCGCTAGCCCTGCGGTCTGGATGTCGGCCAACATGAGGCCCGCTTCGACCCCGCCGTCGACGCCGACGCCGAAATCGAGGACGACCCCCCCACAATCAAGTTCAGTCATCTCGACGCCAAGTTCGTCTGTAAAGTCTAACGCCTCATCGACGAGTTCGATCGCCGATCGGTTGATGCTCTCCATACAGGTGGGTTACTCGTGATCTGTTAAAGAGATTCGTCGTCGGTTCCGGGTGATCGATCCGTTTTCGCCGGTCGACCCAGTTCGGCTTCAACCGCATCGACCTTCTCGGCGGCTGCCTGATCGCTGGTGCGTTTGTGATCGATCTTGAGCACCGTACTGACGCGGTCACCGTCAACAGCCTTGTGGGCGTCACCGACAGCCGCAAGTAAGGTGTCGATACCGTCGGCCTCGATGACGGTGCCCATCGGATTCGTCTCGTAGCGCACGTCGTGGTCGTCGAGGGCGTCAACGGCCTTGGCGACCTCGCCGGCCATGCTGTCTTCGATCACCGGGGCGACGCTGAGGAGCGCGATAACGGTCATAGCTGAGGCGTCACGCTCGAAGCTCCTAACTCCGCTGATGAGAACTCCTGTCGATTGTATAAGTTTGGTAGTAAACGTTACTTGGTTGCAGACGAAACTAATACGTGTGACAGCTGCTGTCAAAATCGACGAGGAACGGAAAGACCGCCTCGAAGAGCTACAGGCCGAGGTCAGGCTTCGGACGGGAACCTCGGTTACACAGAAGGAACTCCTCGAACGGTTCATCGACGAGGCCTACGAATCCCGTGAGGAGATAATCGACTCGTTTCGGGAGTCGACAGTGCCGCTCTCCGAGAGCGAGAAAGCGGCGATGCGGCGCGGGCGGTTCAGCTCCGGCGTCGAAACGACCGAAGAGGATATCGACGACACGCTCTACGGATGACGGTGCTGGTCGATACCGGCGTTCTCTATGCCGATCACGATACGGACGCATCACGACACGAGGCAGCCAGTGCGGCACTCGAAGCCGTCTACGACGGAACACTCGGCCAGCCGTACGTCAGTGATTACATCTACGACGAAGCGGTGACACTCACGCTGATGCGTGGTGGGTCGTTCGAGCCAGCTAAACAGTTGGGCGAACGGCTTCGTGGTGCCGGATCGTATCCTGAGGCTTTCGAGCGGTTTCGAGTTTCAGAGCCGGTGTTTACCGCAGCAATCGAGATCTTCGAACAGTATGGAGATCAGCAACTGAGTTTCACCGACGCGACGAATGTGGCACTCATCGAACGCCACGAAATCGACCACCTCCTGAGTTTTGACGACGATTTTGATGGAGTGGTTGACCGAGTCGATCCAGAAGAAATAGACACGGCTGGACATACGTAGGTGCTGTTACAGGAGCAAGGTGTTGAGAGAAAGTGCATCGGCCGAGATTTAAACCACGGTCGCTCACTCCGTTCGCTCTCTGATTCAAATCTCGTGAACGCAGACAGCCGGAGACCGTGGTCGCGGCGCGACGAGACGCGCCGCTTAGGGATTGGTCGCCGGAGAAATCATGCGTCGGCCGAGATTTGAACTCGGGTTGTAACCATGGCAAGGTTACGTGATACCACTACACTACCGACGCCCTGTGCATTTCATTATAGCCGCTGATGACTGTATAAGGTTTGCGAAACCACCCTACCGAAGCCGCGTCTGTGGTGCCATACGCCGGGTGCCGTCGCCTGCGCTCTGCCGTTCCACGTCGTCCCGCAATATGAAACCCGTCTCCTCTCGGAGTCATACACGTTGGGAACGACATATTCTTCCAGCAGCCGCAGCTGTGATCGCCAGATATTGTAGACCCGGTACCGACGGATCTCGATTCCCAGAACAACGGTCGCCATCACCACCCCAAGCAGCAGGACGTAGTGTGTCGGGAGTCGTCGGAAAACGCCCACGTGAGCAGGCTTGAACTGAGAACGACTGTCCAACTGGTCGTTCTACCGAGAAGCAAGGCGAGTGCCTCGGGGCTTGACCCCGAGGGTGAAGCCGACATGAATTTCTACCCCTCAATAAGTGTTAAACGGTGCAAACACGTCTTCGTATGTGTGACACGAAAGTACACAGTAACCGTTCCAGATGAACAAGGAGAGTGGTTAGACGAACAACCACACCTCTCTCCGAGTGGACTGCTACAAAAGGCGATCAAAGATCAGCGACAAAAAGAAGCCGAGTAATCAATGGACATTACGCTTCGCTTTCGTGCGTACCCCGACGAGGAAACCGCTAGCGAAGCGTGGCGTCACATCGACATCCACCGACAGATTCGTAATCACGCGATCCGAGACTACTACTCTCACCAGCCGGGAAATCGGCCCACTGCTTACGATCAGCACCGCAAACTCACCGAATGGAAACAGCAGTGGCCGGTGTTTGGCGAAGTGTCGGCTCATGCCGCCCAACAGACCGTCTCAGAGATTCACAAGAACATCAAAACACAGCAGAGCCGCCGGGAGAACGGTCACAAGACAGGGCGGTTGAAATGGCAGGGAAGCGGTGAACGCCGATCAGTGGCGTATCAATCCGAAGGCTTCGACGTGGATCACAACACGGGCCGAGACGGATACGCTACGCTTCGACTGTCGAAAATCGGCTACATACCGATTCGAGCGCACCGAGAACTCCCATCCACAGACCAGATCAAACGAGTCGTGTTGAAGAAAGAGCCGACCGGTGAGTGGTTCGTCTGTCTTGTGACTAAAACATCCGACGACGATCTCCCCGAAAAGCCGAGTCCTGAATGCCTTGCACCGACTGACTGTGTGGGCGTCGACCTCGGTATCCAGTCGTATATCCACACGAGCGACGATACAGCTGTGGATACGCTCGACCTGTCCGACGAGTGCGACCGTTACGCCCGCGAACAGCAAAACCTCGACCGGAAGGAACACGGCTCAAACAATTGGGAGAAACAGCGGCGAAAGGTAGCCAAAGCGAAGCGTCGGATCAAGCGAAAAGTCCTCGATTACCAGCACAAACTCACGACGTGGTTAGTACGGGAGTATGAGTTAGTGGCTGTCGAGGATTTGGACGTGAAACCGATGCTGGAAACCAGTCAGAACGCCAAAAACAGGCAGGATGCCGCATGGTCACGGTTTCTTGACCTGCTGGAATACAAGGCCGACCTGCATGGTACTCACGTTGTTCGAGTAGAGCCAGCCGGGACGACCAAAGAGTGTTCATCGTGTGGTGTGGCAACCTCGAAACCGATCTGGATTCGGGAACATTCCTGTCCAGCGTGTGGTCACACCGAAGATCGAGACTTGAACGCGGCGAAGAACATCCTTTCACGCGGTCGGAAGCAATTAGGGGCGGGACGCTCCGAATCAACGCCTGTGCAGACCGCGCTCCCTACGTTCACTCCCTTGCGAGTGGATGCAAAGCGCGTCGTGGAAGCAGGAAGCCCCGAGGCTTGACCTCGGGGTGCGTTCACCGATCCGAGTGTATCAAACTGTTGTTCGGCCTCACTCACAGGAGGATGACGAACACCGGGTACGAGGCGACGATCGCCAGCGACGGTGTCAGCACCCACATAGTGACGATCCGCTTGGCCGCCGCCGGGTCGAAGAGGCTTCGCGCGTCGAGATCCGCCGGGCCCTCAGCACCGATATCCGGGACATCCGGGGTATCGGCCGGCTTGTCGCCCGATTCCTCGTTGCGCGCGATATCGCCGATCGTCGGCCCCGTCGGCGCGTCCTCCGCCCGCGAGGTGACCAGCGCGCCGGTCGAGACGGCAACATCCGGCTGATCGGGCGACGGCGTCGCCAGCGCTGCCAGCGTCGCTGCCCGACTCGCGCGGCCCCAGCCAAGCCCGATAATCGTTGAGGTCGTACTGACGGCGAGACTGGCCGGAATCCCAAACGAGGAGAGAATCGTGATGACTGTGCCGCCGACTATCGAGACGATCAGCGAGGCGAGAATCGGGAGTTCGGTGATATCGTCGCCGACCGTCTCCAGCGTTCGGCGGGCGATGGTGAAGCTCCCCAGCCCGAACGCGCCCACCGCGAGCAGTACGCCCTGATTGACGGTGAGAGAGCCGCCGGCCCCGACGAGCGGGGCGACGGCGTTGGCGGCGTTCGACGCTCCGGCCGAGAACGCCATATAGCAGCCGATCACGATCACTGACAGTGAGCCGACGACATCCTGCAGTGAGGCGTTCGGATTGATAAACGGCCGTGGGATCACGCCGGAGCGGTCGAACTGCACGAAGTGGAGCGCGAACGTGGTGAAGGCGATATAACGGTCGAGATAGGGGTAGACGTAGCGGCCGACTACTACCCCGATCACCAGACAGAGAAGTGGGGCGACGATCCACGCGGAGACGATGACGAACATGAGTGCCTGATTGAGGGTACCCGACGCGAGGCCCAAGCCGACGATAGCACCCACAGCGGTCATCGACGTTGAGGCCGGAACACCGTAGAGGTTCGAGATCAACAGCGACACGCCGGTAAAAAACAGGACGGCGACGCTGGCGATGGGTGTGAACTGGGCTGCCGGCACGATACTACTGCTCATCGTGGTGATGACTTCTCGGCCGACAGTCCACGCCCCGAGAAACCCGAAGGCAACGAACAGCACCCCCGCCGTTGGCTTTCGGATAAGCCGGGAGCCGACCGCCGGGCCGAAAGCCACGCCCGTCGAGGAGCCGCCAATATTGAAGCCAACAAACACGGCGACACCGATTCCAACGACGGCCAGGAGTGCTACCATCGATATGCGCCACTAATGCCAGACGGTGGTATATGCGTTCTGACCAGCGCCAGCCAGGCGCGCTGGGAGCGAACTGTTCCCGGTGGATCCGAAGAAGCCGCCGACCTCCTTACTGAGGACAGACGATAGCGATCCGGCGACGCCGGCTGTGTGATAAAAAGAACCGACCGAAAGCGATCCGCGTTCTACGGCGTAATCACGGCTCGCCCGTCGATCTCGCCGTGTTCCAACTTTTCGGCGACCTCGTTGACGGCGTCGAGGCCGTACCGGGTCGTATGCAGGTCAACCGCCTCGCGTTCGACCAACGCGACCAACTCCTGTAACTCGGCGTATCGCCCGACGATATTGCCCTGGAAGGCAAACTCGCCGTTGACAAGCGCCTGTGCCGGTTCGTGGATGTGGCCACCGTAGCCGATGATGTGATGATCACCGCCGGCCGCACAGAGGTCGGGCGCCAGTGCCGTCGTCTCGTCAGCCCCGACGAAGTCCAGTACCTGTGCGGCACCGACATCGTCAGTGATGTCGGCGACCGCGTCGGCGATATCCTCGCTTTGTGGGTCAACCGTGTAATGTGCGCCGAGGTCATCAGCCAACTGCCGCGCGGATTCCTTGATGTCGACGGCGATGAGGTCGGCCGCGCTCATCTCGTTGAGACACTGGAGGCCGATATGGCCCAGCCCGCCGATCCCGATGACAACCGCGGCATCACCGGGGTTGAGCCCGTTGACGGCTTTTTTCGCGGCGTGGTAGGCCGTGATCCCCGCGTCGGCGTGGGGTGCGATATCGGCGGGATCGACGCCGTCGGGCAGCGGGATCACCGCGCGCTCGCTGGTCAGGAGTTCGTCGGCAAAGCCGCCATCGGTCGTCAGCCCGTTGAACGCGTCGTTTTCGCAGTACATCGTCTCGCCCTGCCGGCAGGGCCGACACGTCCCGCAGGTCTGGACGGGGTGGCAGATCACCTGATCGCCTTCGTCGACGAGGCCGACCTCGTCGCCGGTTTCGACGACGGTGCCGGCGTTTTCGTGGCCCAGTGTCATCGGCAGCGGCTGCGGCACATACTGCTCCCACATCCCCTCGATGATGTGGTTGTCTGTCTGGCACCAGCCCGCGCCCTCGACGGCAACAACGACCCCATCACTTCTGGTCACCTGCGGCTTATCGATCTCATCGATTGTGAGGCCCTGCGCCATGTCGTCGGTATACTCGTGTAATCGTGCAGCGCGCATGATAGCATATCTCGCCGAATAATAATAAACATTCATTAACGTCACAGACAAGCGGTATGACCGACGGCATGACATAACACGGTGCGTGCGATCCGTTCACACCCTCAGTTCGGCCGTATCAGCGGCTAACGAGCGTGTGAACGGCCCACACGGCGCGGGTCGTTCCGCTATCCTTTTAGGCTCCCGTCGGAAAGCGTGGTTACAGTCTAGCGACGAGACAGACCGATGGACGGACTCACACTACTGATTCCGTCGTCGGTCGTCCGGGAAGCCGAGGACAAACGCGAGGCAACTCGCAAGCTCGGCTACGTTGCCCGCGCGGCAGCGGTGTTCCGGGCCGACCGACTCCGCGTCTTCCCCGACCGGGATGGCGAACGTCGGTGGGGCGAAGCCTTCGTCCGCATCGTGCTGCAGTACGCCGCGACACCGCCGCAGCTCAAAGATGAGGTGTGGGGCAAACGCGATGAACTGCAGTTTGCGGGCGTGCTTCCGCCCTTACGGGTCTCGTCGCAGACCACAGCCGATTCGTCCGAGTCGGCTGTCAACCAGGGAATCGTGACCGAGGTCGGATCTGAAGGCCGCGTTCGGGTCACTTGCGGACTGCAACACCCGATCTCTCTCACCGTGCCGCCGTCGATGGCGACACCGGCTGAGGGGGAGCGCGTCACCGTCAGGATCTCTTCGAGAGAACCGGTTCGCGCGCGCCTCGTCGACGAGCCCACACCGGGCTTCGACGTGGCGACTGTGAACCTGTCGGCCGTCCTTGCCGACGCCGCCGGACGACGGATCGCCACCTCCCGTCATGGACAGCAGCTGTCCATCACGCGATTGGCCGAGTTCCGTCCCGACTACCGGGACGGGCTGACCGTCGCTTTCGGCGCGCCGGGCCGCGGGCTGCCGGAGATACTCGGGATCCCACCCGAGGCAATCTCGGCTGCTGACGCAGCTGGGGACGCCAAGCCGTACGGCTTGGATGACGACCACGTCGACTCCAACCGGGGGTTCGACCGCTGGCTCAATACGATTCCGCGACAGGGCAGCGAGACGGTGCGAACCGAGGAAGCGATGTTCGCAACGCTTGCCTGCCTCACACTCACGGAGTAACCACATGCCACAACCAAGCAGACCACGCAAAGGCTCGCTGGGCTTTAGCCCCCGCACGCGTGCGGACTCGGAAGTCCCACGCATCCGCTCGTGGCCTGACGACGACGGCGCACCCGCGCCGCAGGGGTTCGCCGGCTACAAGGCCGGGATGACCCACGTTGTCATGGTCAACGACGAGGCGGACTCCTCGCGTGAAGGGATGGAGGAATCCGTTCCCGTCACGGTCGTCGAGGTGCCGCCGATGCGGGCGGTCGCGCTCCGAGCCTACGAAGAGACGCCGTACGGACAGAAGCCGGTTTCCGAGGTTTGGGCCACCGAGTTCCACGACGAACTCGACCGCGCCCTCGACCTGCCGGCCGAAGACACCTTCGAGGCAGACTCGGAGGCCCTTCGGAACGAGCTCGACGCCGGGAACGTCGACGATCTGCGATTGATCACCCACACCGTTCCCGACGAGAGTCCCAACGTTCCGAAAAAGAAACCCGACATCATGGAGACACGCGTCGGCGGCGGCGCACTCAGCGAGCGCGCCGACTTCGGGCTCGATCTCCTCGACGACGGCGGCGAACACAGCGTCGACGACGTGTTCCGCGCCGGCGAGTATCTCGACGTGTCAGGGATCACGAAAGGAAAAGGCACCCAAGGCCCCGTCAAGCGGTGGGGCGTCCAGAAACGGAAGGGCAAACACGCCCGCCAGGGCTGGCGACGCCGGATCGGCAACCTCGGTCCGTGGAACCCCTCCCGCGTCCGTTCGACGGTGCCACAGCAAGGACAGACCGGCTACCAGCAGCGAACCGAGCTCAACAAACGCCTGATCGACATCGGCGACGGCGACGAGGCTAGCGTTGACGGCGGCTTCGTCAATCACGGCGAGGTCGACGGCAACTATGTGTTGATCAAAGGGTCGCTGCCCGGCCCGAACCAACGGCTGCTGCGGTTCCGCCCGGCCATCCGGCCGAACGACACCCCGCGCCTCGACCCCGAGGTTCGGTACGTCTCAACCGCATCCAATCAGGGCTAACTATGCAGGCAACAGTACGCGACCTGAACGGTGACGACGCCGGCTCGGTCGAGCTTCCGGCGGTCTTTGAGACCCATTTCCGTCCGGATCTCATCCAGCAGGCTGTCGTCGCCGCACAGGCAAACCGGAAACAGGCCTACGGTGCCGACGAGTTCGCCGGGCTGCGAACGCCCGCCGAATCGATGGGCAGCGGCCGCGGCATGTCTCACGACCCCCGACAGGACGGCGTCGTGAAACGCGTCCCTCACGCCGTTGGGGGCCGCCGTGCACACCCACCGAAGGCCGAGAAGGAACAGGGCAAATCGATCAACAAACAGACACGACAGCTGGCAACGCGATCCGCACTCGCCGCCACGACCGACGCCGACCGCGTCGCCGACCGTGGCCACGAGTTCGACGATGATCTCGACCTCCCGCTTGTTGTCGACGACGAGTTTGAGGATCTCGTGAAGACCCAGGAGGTCGTCTCCCTGCTCGAAGCCCTCGGTGTCGACGACGACATCGAGCGCGCCGACGAGGGGAAGACGATCCGTGCCGGTCAGGGAACGACCCGTGGCCGCAAGTATCAGGAGCCAAAATCGATTCTCTTCGTGACCAGTGAGGAACCCTCGAAGGCCGCTCGCAACCTTGCGGGTGCTGACGTGGCGACCGCCCACGATGTCAACGTTGAGGATCTGGCCCCCGGCACGCATCCGGGCCGACTCACGATCTACACCGAAAGCGCGATCGCGGAGGTGGCCGACCGATGAACTCGGTACTCGAACATCCGTTGGTTACCGAGAAGGCGATGGACGAGATGGACTTCGACAACAAGCTGCAGTTCATCACCCACATCGACGCCAGCAAACCCGCAATCAGCGACGAGATCGAAGAGCGATACGACGTGACCGTCGTCGACATCAACACGCAGATCACACCGGATGCCGACAAGAAGGCGACGATCACGCTGAGCGACGAGGACGACGCGACCGAGATCGCCTCCAGAATCGGGGTGTTCTAAGATGGGACGACGAATTCAGGGACAACGACGCGGCCGTGGTGGCCCAACCTTCCGCGCGCCATCACACCGCTACAAGGCCGAACTGTCGCACAAAAAGTCCGAAGACACCGACACGATTTCCGGTGAGATCGTCGACATCGAACACGATCCCGCCCGGAGTGCCCCCCTCGCAGACGTGGAGTTCGAGGACGGCGACCGCCGCCTCATTCTCGCCCCCGAGGGCGTGGCTGTTGGTGAGACGATCCAGGTCGGCGTTAGCGCGGAGATCAAACCTGGCAACACGCTGCCGATCGGTGAGATCCCGGAGGGTGTGCTTATCTGCAACGTCGAGAGCTCCCCCGGTGACGGTGGGAAGTTCGCTCGCGCAACGGGCGTTTCGGCGCAGCTAATGACACACGACCGCAACGTGGCTGTCATCCAGCTGCCGAGCGGTGAGGTCAAACGGCTCAACCCCGAGTGCCGTGCCACGATCGGCGTCGTTGCCGGCGGTGGCCGCACCGAAAAGCCGTTTGTCAAGGCTGGCAACAAACATCACAAGATGAAGGCTCGCGGGACGAAGTACCCCCGCGTCCGTGGTGTTGCGATGAACGCCATCGACCACCCCTTCGGTGGCGGTGGTCGCCAACACCCCGGCAAGCCGAAATCGGTCTCGCGGGATGCCCCGCCGGGACGGAAGGTCGGCGATATCGCCTCGAAACGCACCGGCCGTGGCAGCACGGGAGGTAACTAATGAGTACTGAATACCGAACCGGCCGTGACGGTGAGTTCACCTACCGCGGTCACACGCTCGACGAGCTGCAGGACATGGAGCTTGACGAGGTTGCGGAACTGCTTCCCGCTCGACAGCGGCGCACCATCACCCGTGGACTGTCCGCGGAACACCAGAAGCTGCTGGCAAAAGCCAGAGACAGCACCGAAGAGGAGACGGCGAACAACCCGCTGCGAACTCATCTGCGGGACATGCCCGTTCTGCCGGCGTTCGTTGGGCTGACGTTCGCTGTCTACACCGGACAGAGCTTCGAGCGCGTCGAGGTCAAACCCGAGATGATCGGGCACTATCTCGGCGAGTTCCAGCTCACCCGCACCTCGGTTGAGCACGGACAGGCCGGGATTGGCGCGACCCGCTCCTCAAAGTTCGTGCCGCTCAAGTAACCTATGGGAATCAACTACAGCGTCGAGGCCGACCCCGAGACCACCGCGAAAGCAATTATCCGGGAGCGGCCCATCAGCCTGAAGCACAGCAAGGCCATCGCCCGCGAGATCAAGGGGATGCCCGTCAGCGAGGCCATCGAGTACCTCGATGCGGTTATCGCCGAGGAGCGGTCGGTGCCGTTCAAACAACACAACACCGGCGTCGGTCACCGCTCGGATATCGACGGCTGGGATGCCGGCCGCTACCCCGAGAAGGCCGCAAAGGACTTCAAGAAGCTCCTGATCAACGCCCGCAACAACGGCAGCGAGCAGGGTTTCGACGGCCCCGCGATGGAGATCGCCCACGTCGCCCCCCACAAGGTGGGCGAACAGCAGGGTCGTACCTCACGAGCCTTCGGCCGCGCCAGCCCCTCAAACACCACGCTCTGTGATGTTGAGCTGGTGCTTGAAGCACCGGAGGAGGCAGACTGATGGCCGACGAACAGCAGTTTATCGAAAACGGCCTCCAGCGCGCCCAGATTGACGAGTTCTTCCAAGACGAGCTCGACCGGGCGGGCTACGGCGGCATGAACATCGCCAAAACGCCGATGGGCACCCAGATCGTCCTCAAAGCCGAGAAACCCGGGATGGTGATCGGCAAAGGTGGGAAGAACATCCGCAAGATCACCACCACCCTCACCGAGGAGTTCGGGATGGACGACCCACAGGTCGATGTTCAAGAGGTCGACGAGCCGGATCTCAACGCCCGGATCGTCGCCGACCGGCTGGCCAACGCCTTAGAACGCGGCTGGTACTTCCGGAAAGCCGGTCACACCACGATCGACCGGATCATGGAAGCCGGCGCGCTCGGCGCGGAGATCGTTCTCAGCGGCAAGGTCACGGGTGCACGCTCACGCGTCGAGAAGTTCAACCGTGGCTACATCAAACACAACGGCGAACCTGCCCAAGACGTGGTCGACGACGGCCAAGGCGTCGCCGTGATGAAGCTCGGCACGATCGGCGTGACCGTGAAGATCATCCCGCCGGGAGCAACCCTGCCCGACGACTTCGCCATCAACGAGGATGTCGAGATCGACCCCGTCGAGCAGGCTGTTGTTGACGCCGACGATGACGAGAGCGTCGAGGAGCTCCTCGCCGGCGAACCCGAGGATGACGACGCCGCAGCCGTCGACGACGAGGATGTCGAGGTGCCGGATGAGGATCCGGCCGAGGTCATCGACGAGGAGATCGTCGAGGAAGTTATCGACGAGACCGCCGAGACCGATGCTGACGACGAGGCAGCTGACGCCAGCGACGACGACGCGGCGGCCGACGACGGCGATTCCGTCGCCGACGAGGATCTCGACGAGGACGTTGCCGAAGAGGCAGCCGATCTCGTTGAGGAGATGGAAGACGCCGACGACGGCGACGCGGACACGGAGGCTGAGCAATGACGATGATTCGCCCCGAAGAACTCCGTGATATGACGGCCGCCGAGCGCGAGGTCGAGCTCGAAGAGCTCGAAACTGAGCTGCTCAACACGAAGGCGCTGCAGGCCGCCGGTGGCGTGCCTGAGGATCCGACCAAGCTGAAAAAGCTGCGGCGGGCGATCGCGCGGATCAAGACGATCCAGCGCGAAGAGGGTGATCTCGAATGAGATCACCAAAGTCGAACGGCGATAGCCGTGAGACGGGCGACCTCGACGCAGACGAGACTGAGGAATAACGATGCCACTGACACCCGAGACACTCACGCGACACGAACTCATCGGCGTCCCGATCCGGGTCGCCGACGCGCCCAACCCCGACCTTGTCGGGCTCAGCGGCCGCGTTGTCAGCGAGACGATGCAGACGTTCGTGGTTGCGACCGACTCGGGTGAGAAACGCGTCCCAAAGGCGGGGACGACCTTCGAGATGGCACTTGTATCGACCGCTGATCAGACTGCAGGCGACACAGATGAAGCCGCTGCGGCCGGCGTGGCTGAGGCCACACCGGACACCCACTCGGGTGGTCGGCCGACCGCAGGGTCTCCGTTCGAACTCGGCGAGGATACTGCGGGGGTTCGCCCCCGTCAGTCGTGGCCGTCGGGATGTTCCGCAAACCCATTTACGGGTGGATGCGAGGGCGGAGTCTACGTAACGGTGGATGGACACACGCTGTGTGTGCGGCCTGCAGCGCGGACTGAACGCACAGGAGATTCGAAATGGCGATAGGACTTGACGTACCCATGCCTCCGGAACCAGAAAACCCGGAGGAGTATGACTACGAGACGTGTCCGTTCTACGGACAGCTACCCGTTCGAGGCCAGACCCGCAGTGGGACTGTTGTCTCGACGGATATGGCAAAGACCGTCATCGTCGAGCAGGAGTACGACGTGTTCGTGCCCAAATACGATCGGTACATGAAACGCCGATCCCGTATTCCGGCGCACGTACCCGGCGTACTCGACGGACTCGATGTTGGTGACGAAGTACGGATCGCGGAGACCCGCCCGCTGTCGAAGACGAAATCCCATGTTGTCGTCGCAAGCGGAGGCGATGCCTGATGGAGGCGCTCAAAGCTGACGTGACACAGGGCCTCGAAAAGGGCTCGCTGATCACGTGTGCCGACAACAGTGGGGCGCGCGAACTGCGCGTTATCAGCGTGGCTGGCTACTCCGGGACGAAGAATCGACACCCCAAAGCCGGGCTTGCCGACAAGGTGACCGTCTCGGTCACCAAGGGCACGCCCGAAATGCGGCGGCAGGTGCTGGAGGCGGTCGTCGTCCGCCAGCGCAAGCCGATCCGCAGACCCGACGGCATTCGCATGAAGTTCGAGGACAACGCGGCCGTCCTCATCGACGAAAACGAGGAGCCCCGCGGCACCGACATCAAGGGGCCCATCGCACGCGAAGTCGCCGAACGCTTCGGGAGCATTGCATCCACGGCGAGTATGATCGTATGACGACACAACCACACAAACAACGACAGGCCGACGCGACCGCGTCGCTCCACGAGCGACACAAGCAGGTCATGGCCCCGTTGTCGAGCGACCTCCGCGAGGAGTACGAGCGCCGCAGCGTCCGCGTCAACGCGGGCGACACCGTCGAGGTCCAACGCGGCGATTTCGCCGGCACCGAGGCCGAAGTCCTCACTGTCGATCTCTCGGACGCCGTCATTCACGTCGAAGACGTGACCATCGAGAAAGCCGACGGGGAGGAGGTTCCCCGCCCACTCGATGCCAGCAACGTCACCGTGACCGAGTTGACCCTTGAGGACGAGCGGCGCGAGGCCCGACTCCGCGGCGAGGAGGATAACGCATGAGCAACCACCAGAAACGACTCTCAGTGCCGAACTCGTGGCCGGTCGAGCGGAAGACCGAGACGTACACGGTCAAAGCAGGGGCTGGCCCCCACGGCGAAGACGGGGTGCCGCTGCTCGTGTTGCTGCGAGATGTGCTGGGCTACGTCGACTCCAAGAAGGAGGCGCGCTACGCGCTCAACCAGGATTCGGTGCTGGTTAACGGTGATGCGATCAGCGACGAACGCCGGCCGATCGGCATGTTCGACATCATCGCCTTCACCGAACGCGAGGAGTACTACCGGGTCTTCCCTGACGAGGGTGGCCGGCTTGCGCTGACGCCGATCGATGGCGACGCCGCCGGCAGCCGCCTCGGCAAGATCATTCGCAAAGAGCAGGTCAGCGGTGGCGACTTCCAGCTGACGCTCCACGATGGCACCAACATTCGTATCGAGAACAGCGAGACTCCTTCGGAGTCTCGGGCAGACGGCGAAGCCGTCGACGCCAGCGAGTACGCGACAAACGACTCGCTCGTTATCGACACCGATGACAAATCGATCGTCGCCCACTTCACCTACGAGGCGGGCGCGCTTGTCACCGCTGTCGACGGCCAACACGCCGGCGATATCGGCGAGATCGACGAGATCGTTGTCACGCAGGGCAGCGGCTCCAACACGGTGTACGCGAACAACGAGAGCGGCGGCTTCGAGACGGTCGAAGAGTACGTCGTCGTCATCGACGAGAACTTCGTCGACGCCGACAGCGAGTTCGCCGCCGGCAGCGATGCTGCTGGTGCGGACGACGCTGACGACAAGGCTGCCGACGCAGACGCCGACAAGGAGGCTGATGCCGAATGAGCGAGTCAGCCGCCGACTTCCACCCGATGCGGCAGCCGCGAATCGAGAAGGTCGTCGTCCACATGGGCGTCGGCGAAGGCGGGCGTGAACTGCAGAACGCCCAGGAGATCCTCGAAGAGATCACCGGCCAAGAGAGCGTTCGGACGCTCGCCGAACAGACTGTTCAGGCCTACGAGATCCGCGAGGGCGATCCGATCGGCGCGAAGACGACGCTCCGCGACGAGGCCGCCGAGGCCTTCTTGGAAACGGCGTTGCCGCTTGCTGATCTTGCCCGCAGTCAGTTTGATGACACCGGGAACATCAGCTTCGGGATCGCCGAACACACCGAGTTCCCGAGCCAGGAGTACGACCCACAGATCGGCATCTACGGGCTTGACGTGACCGTCACGCTCGTCCGGCCGGGCTACCGGGTCTCGAAACGTGATCGGGAGACGCGGTCGATCCCGTCCAAACACCGGATGACCCCTGAGGACGCAACGGCGTACCTCGAATCCGAATACAGCGTGGAGGTCGACGAATGAGCCAGAGCGAACAGACAAGCGACGACAGCGAGGAGACCACGGAGGTTGCCGACACCGAGACCGGCCAGCAGCGCGAGTGCCGCCGGTGTGAGCGCAAACAGGGGCTTGTCGGGAAGTACGACATCAACCTCTGTCGGCAGTGTTTCCGTGAGGTCGCCCGCGATATGGGATTCAGGAAGTACAGCTAACTATGGCAGGCAACGATCCACTGGCCAGCGCGCTGTCCGGCATCGATAACGCCGAAAGCGTCGGCCATCTTGGTATCACCGTACAGCCCGCCTCGAACACCATCGGCTCCATTCTTGAGGTCTTCTACGACCGAGGATACATCGACGGCTTCGAGTTCGTCGACAACGGCAAAGCCGGCGAGTTCGAGGTCGAACTGAAAGGCGCGATCAACGAGTGTGGCATCGTCAAACCCCGCTACTCCGTGGGTGCTGACGGCTACGAGAAATGGGAGAAGCGGTTCCTCCCGGCCCGCGATTACGGCTCTCTCATCGTCACAACGAGCCACGGCGTTATGAGCCACTACGAGGCCCGCCAGCAGGGCATCGGTGGCCAAGTGATCGCATACGTCTACTAACAATGACCAGTACAACAATCGAACTTCCGGACGATGTCTCCGCGACGGTCGATCATCTCGACCTCACCGTTGAGGGGCCGGACGGCAGCGTCTCACGCCGCCTCTGGTACCCCGATATCGACGTCAGTGTCGAGGGCGACGAAGTCGTCATTGCGACCGACGTCGAGGACGCCAAGACCACCGCGACGGTCGGCACCTTCGAGAGCCACGTTCGCAACATGGTTCACGGCGTTACCGACGGCTGGGAGTACAAGATGGAAGTCCACTACGCGCACTTCCCGATGCAGGTCGACGTCGAGGACAGCGAGGTTGTCATCGAAAACTTCCTCGGGGAGAAGGCGGCACGACGGACGCCGATCCGCGGCGACACCGAGGTACAGATCGACGGCGAAGAGATCACCCTGACGGGCTCCGATAAGGAGGCTGTCGGGCAGACTGCCGCCGATATCGAACAGCTGACGAAGGTCACCGACAAGGACAACCGTGTCTTCCAGGACGGGGTCTACATCGTCGAGAAGCCGGCAACGGCTGGAGGTGCCTGAGATGGCTGACGACGCCCCCGAATCCCTTGAAGATATCAGCGGTGTCGGCCCCTCGAAGGCTGACGCGCTGCGGGCGGCCGGCTACGAGTCCGTTGAGGACATCCAAGCCGCCAGCCAGGGCGAACTGGGTGAGGTCGACGGCGTTGGCAACGCGCTTGCCGCGCGAATCAAAGCCGGCGTCGGCGATCTTGAGGTCAGCGAGGAAACCGAGGCCGAGGTCGAAGACGACACCGAGGAAGCGGCCGCCGAGGCCGACTCCGACGAGGATGTCGAAACCGAGCTTCGGGCTCGCGGTCACGCTGACAAGACGCCCGATCTTGATGAGGAGACCGAATCGGCACTCCAACAGAAGCGACGTGAGGGCAAACCCGCCTTCAAGCGAGACGACTACCACATGAAAAAGCGCACGCCGGAATCCTGGCGCGCGCCGCGTGGCACCCTCTCGAAACAGCGACGCGGCATGAAGAGCCGCGGCCCGAAGGTCGCCCCCGGCTTCCGATCGCCGAAAGCCGCCCGCGGGCTCCACCCCAGCGGCTTCGAGGAGGTTCGTGTCCACAACACCGACGACCTCGACGATGTTGATGGCGACACCCAAGCGGTGCGGATCGCCAGCAAGGTCGGCGAGCGGAAGCGCGAACGGATCGAGGAGATCTGTGAAGACGAAGAGATCCGCGTGCTGAACCCAACCTACATCGAAGTGGAGGTCGAATCCGATGACTGATCTTGGTTCCCAGAAGCGGCTGGCCGCTGACATCCTCGATGTCGGCGAAAACCGCGTCTGGCTCGATCCCGGCGAACAAGAAGCAATCGCCGAAGCGATCACCCGCGACGACATCCGCGAACTTGTCGACGAGGGGATCATTCGCGCGAAGGATGCGAAGACGAACTCCCGTGGCCGCGCGCGAGAACGCGCCGAAAAGCGTGCTTACGGCCACCAGACCGGTGCCGGCTCCCGCAAAGGGAAATCCGGGGCCCGTGAGGCACGGAAGGACGACTGGGTCGCCCGCATTCGCGCCCAGCGCGCCCGCCTCAAGGAGCTTCGCGAGGAGGGAACGATCGACCGAACACAGTACCGCGAGCTGTACAACAAAGCCAGCGGTGGCGAGTTTGACAGTGTTGACCGGCTGGAAGCGTACGTGCGAACGAACTACGGCATTGAGGTGAACGCATAATGGCAACTGGACCACGATACAGCGTGCCGATGCGCCGCCGCCGTGAGGGTCGCACTGATTACCACCAGCGGTTGCGCCTGTTGAAATCCGGTGATCCCCGTCTGGTCGCTCGGACGAGCAACAGCCATGTCAGGGCGCAGCTGATCACCACCGGCCCTAACGGCGATATCACCCACGTTGCCGCCACAAGCGAGGAGCTCGACGACTACGGCTGGGAGGCCCCAACGGGCAACGTTCCCAGCGCGTATCTGACCGGCTACCTCTTGGGCAGCCGCGCGGTCGAAGCCGGCCACAGCGAGGCCGTCCTCGACATCGGGCTGCATACGGCAACGCCGGGTAACAAGGTGTTTTCGGTACAGGAAGGAGCGATCGACGCGGGCCTCGAAATCCCCCACAGCGACGACGTCTTGGCCGACTGGTCGCGTAATCGCGGCGAGCATATCGCCGACTACGCCGAGCAGTTGGACGAGCCGCTCTACAGCGGGGCATTCGACGCCACGGAACTACCTGAGCACTTCGACGATGTGCTCGAGACACTGCAGGAGGACGCATGAGCCAAAGTAACAACAACGGCTGGGAGCCGCGCACGCGGCTCGGCCGCAAGGTACAGGATGGCGATATCACGACGATGGATCAGGCCATGGAGTCCGGCCTCCCGCTGAAGGAGCCGGAACTCGTCGACCAACTCTTGCCGGGACTGGAAGATGAGGTGCTTGACATCAACATGGTGCAGCGGATGACCGACTCGGGTCGCCGGGTCAAATTCCGCTGTGTCTGTGTCATCGGCAACCGTGACGGCTATCTCGGCTACGCCCAGGCCCGCGACGAGCAGGTCGGCGGTGCCATCGAGAAAGCCATCGATGTCGCTAAGATGAACATTATCAAGGTTGACCGTGGCTCGGGTTCTTGGGAGGATTCCGCCGGTGGCGTCAACTCCCTGACCCGGAAAGCTGCGGGGAAAGCCGGCTCGGTGACCGTGCAGGTCAAGCCCGCCCCACAGGGGCTCGGGCTGGCCGCGGCCGAAACCGTCCGGTACATCCTTGAGTTGGCTGGTGTTCAGGACGCCTGGACACAGTCGCACGGCAACACCCGGACGACGCTCAATCTCGCCAAGGCAACCTACAACGCCTTGGAGAACGCCGGCGAGGCGCGGACACCACAGCGCGCACAAGCCGTCCAACAGGAGGCCAACCAATAATGCAAGCGATCGTCCAACTCCGCGGTGAGGTCAACATGTCACAGGACGTGCGTGACACCCTGGAAATGTTGAATCTCCACAGCAGCAACCACGTCACGTTTGTGCCTGAGACCGACCCCTACCGCGGCATGATCACGAAGGTCAACGACTACGTTGCCTTCGGCGAACCGAGCGTTGCGACGGTGGCCACGCTTATTCGTCGCCGTGGCGAGCCCGAGACAGGTAACGGCGACATCGACGACGCGTGGGTCGCCGACAACACCGAGTACGCCGATGTCGACGCGCTTGCGACAGCGCTCGTCGACGAGGAGACGACGCTTCGAGACGAAGGTCTCGCCCCGGTCGTCCGACTGCACCCGCCACGTGGCGGTCACGACGGCATCAAACACCCGGTCATTGAGGGCGGCCAGCTGGGCCGTCATGAGACCGAGGCTATCGACGCGCTGCTGGAGGCGATGCGATAATGGGATCGAAAAAACGCAGACAACGCGGCTCCCGTACCCACAGCGGCGGCTCCCACAAGAACGGCCGCGGTGCCGGCCACCGTGGCGGCCGCGGCCGCGCGGGTCGTGACAAACACGAGTTCCACAACTACAAGCCGATCGGCAAACACGGTTTCACCCGACCGGACTCGCTGCAGGATTCGGTTGCGGAGATCAGCGTCCAGAAGCTCGATGAGGACGCGGCACTGCTGGCAGCCGACGGCGTTGCGGAAACCGACGATGACGCCTACGTCATCGACGCCCGCGACGTTGCCGACGCCGGCCACGATGTCGACGTGGTGAAGGTACTCGGCGACGGCCAGGTTCGCAACGAGCTGGTCGTCACCGCCGACGCCTTCAGTGCTGATGCTGTCGCGCTGCTCGAAGACGCCGGCGGCGCGGCGGAACTCACCGAGGCAGGCCAGAAAGCGGAAGATGTAAACGACGACTCTGACGAGGACTAATACATGGGTTGGAAGGAGGCCGCCGAACCGGTTCTCACCCGCATGCCGACAGTGGCACGGCCGGAGGGCCACGTCCCGTTCAAACGGAAGCTCCTGTGGACCGCGAGTGTCCTCATGGTGTATTTCTTCCTGACGAACATCCAGCTGTTCGGCTTGGGTGGCCAAGGCAGCGACATCTTCGGACAGTTCCGCTCGATTATCGCTGGCGGGCAGGGCTCGATCCTGCAGGTCGGGATCGGCCCGATCGTCACCGCCTCGATCGTCCTGCAGCTGCTCGGTGGTGCGAACCTCCTTGGTCTTGATACGGACAATGATCCACGCGATCAGATCCTCTATCAGGGGCTCCAGAAGTTCCTCGTCGTCGTCATGACGGCACTGACCGCCGCGCCGATGGTGTTCAGCGGCGGCTTCCTCCCGGCGAATCAAGCCCTTGGCCAATCGCTTGGGGTTGGCACCTTTGGGGTGCAGCTGATCATCTTCGCGCAGGTGTTCGTTGGCGGTATTCTGATCCTGTTTTTGGATGAGATCGTCAGCAAATGGGGGGTCGGCTCCGGTGTCGGTCTCTTCATTATCGCCGGCGTGAGCCAACAGCTCATCGGTGGGATCCTCAGCTGGCAGGGTCTCGGCACGACAACCGGGATCCTTGCGAGCTGGTATGGGATTCTCTTTGGTGACCTCTCGCTTGGCCCGACGTTTACCGGCCAGTGGTTCCAGAGCATCCTGTTTGATCCGGGCAGCATTCTGGCGCTGTTCACGACGCTGTTGATCTTCGTGATCGTCGTGTATGCCGAATCCGTCCGGGTCGAGATCCCGCTGAGCCACACCCGTGTCCGCGGCGCTCGTGGCCGGTTTCCGGTGAAGCTGATCTACGCGAGTGTTCTGCCGATGATCCTCGTGCGGGCGCTGCAGGCAAATATCCAGTTCGTCGGCCAGATCCTCTACAGCCAGCTTGGCAGTGGGCTGCCGGCGATCCTCGGCCAGTACAGCGACGGCCAGCCGATCGGCGGGCTGTTTTACTACCTCGCGCCGATCCAGTCGCGGCAGGATTGGATGTGGTTCCTCGGGCTGACGCCCGGCGGGATCGACCCCTGGCAGATCGGTCTTCGGGTCGGGATCGACCTGATCTTCATGATCGTCGGCGGGGCGATCTTTGCGATCTTCTGGGTCGAAACCACCGGGATGGGCCCGGAGGCGACCGCCGAGCAGATCCAAGACTCGGGGATGCAGATCCCCGGCTTCCGCCGGAACCCGCAGGTCGTCGAGAAGGTCATGGAACGGTACATCCCACAGGTGACCGTTATCGGCGGCGCGCTGGTCGGCCTGCTTGCGGTGATGGCGAACATGCTCGGCACGATCGGGAACGTCTCCGGAACCGGGCTGCTGCTAACGGTCTCCATTACGTACAAGCTATACGAGGAGATCGCCGAGGAGCAGCTGATGGAGATGCATCCGATGATGCGCCAGATGTTCGGCAACGAGTAGCCGCAACGCCGATTTGTCGTCTCATTTTTTGCTGCTACCTCGGAGACGCCCTGATCTGAGCGATTGCGCTACTCAGTGTCACCTAGCCGTCTCTCCCGTCATAATCCCGAGAAAAGCACCCGTTAAGTGTGTTCGTCCCCTACTGTATGTATGTCGGAGGCAACCGATTTAGAAACGCTGCGGCGTGGTACCTCGTTGGTCAAACGCGGCTTTGCACAGATGCAGAAAGGCGGTGTTATCATGGATGTCGTCAACCGTGAACAGGCCCGGATCGCCGAGGATGCCGGCGCGGTCGCGGTGATGCATCTCGAATCCGTCCCGGCGGATATCCGTAAACGCGGTGGTGTTGCCCGTATGGCCGACCCCGGCGCGCTGGAGGCGGTCGCCGAGGAGGTCTCGATCCCGGTGATGGGGAAATCCCGGATCGGCCATACCGCCGAGGCGCAGATTCTTGAAGCCACGGGCGCGGACATGATCGACGAAAGCGAGGTGCTCACGCAGGCCGACGACCGGTATCATATCAACAAAACTGAGTTCACCGCGCCGTTCGTCTGTGGCGCCCGAAACCTCCCAGAGGCCCTTCGCCGGATCAACGAGGGCGCGGCGATGATCCGCACCAAGGGTGAGGCCGGCACCGGCGACGTGAACCAAGCAGTCACCCACCAGCGAAATATCCAGCGAGCGATCGGGAAGCTCGCCGAGATGGCCTACGAGGAACGCGACGAGTGGGCTCGTGAACACGGCGCGCCGCGAGAGCTCGTCCACGAGACCGCGGAGATGGGCCGGCTGCCGGTCGTCAACTTTGCTGCCGGCGGGATCGCCACACCCGCTGACGCCGCGTTGATGATGCAACTCGGCTGTGACGGCATCTTCGTCGGCTCAGGTATCTTCGGCGCGGAGAACCCAGAAGCGATGGGCACCTCGGTTGTCGCTGCGGTCAACAACTACGACGATCCCGAGGCCCTGAAAGAGATCGCCAAGGATCCCGGCAAGGGCATGCGCGGGCAGGCAAACGTTGATCTTGACGAGGACGAAAAGCTGCAGGGCCGCGGTGTCTAACTCGGTACAACAGCAACACTGTTGACGCGCTGTTTCTGGCTGTGCTGTTCGCACTGTTTTTCGCTTCTGTCACGTATGTTTCAGTAACAACGAGCCCGCGCGTTACAGAATCGTCGCGCCGTCGCTGACCTGCGTCTGATAGACGCGGGCGTCGACCTCGTGGTTATCGAAGGTCGTCAACATTGCGTTCCCAACCGCTCGCTGATCGCGTGCACGACAGACCGCCAGCACCGACGGGCCGGCCCCGCTGACAGTGACACCGGTCGCGCCGGCGTTGATTGCGGCCTCCCGCACCGCGCCGTAGCCGGTGATCAACTCCGCACGGGCGGGCGTCACCAGCGGGTCATCCATCCCACGGCCGACGAGACCCGGGTCGCCGCGGCACATCCCAACGGCCAGCGTCGCCGCGTTGCCGACGGTCTCGACGACCGCCGCCATCTGTGCGGTTTCGGGGACGACCCGGCGGGCATCCCGTGTCGAGACGGCGATCTCCGGCAGACAGGCGACAAGCGAGATATCGGTGCTGACGGATTCAACACCGCTGGCGGTGGCGATCGTGAAGCCGCCGAGGATCGAGGGGGCGACGTTGTCGGCGTGGGCCGTCCCGGAGACGACCGCCTCGCCCTCGGCAGCGATTGGGACAAGCTCCGATCGGCTGAGCCCGCGATCGTAGAGTTCGTTGAGCGCGACGGCCGCGCCGGCTGCTGAGGCCGCTGAGGAGCCGAGCCCCGAAGCTGGCCGGACGCCTTTGTCGATCTCGATGTGCGCTGGCGCGTCTAAGGCCTCAACGACCGCACCGACGGTGTTGGCATCGGGATCAGTTGGGATATACTGGCTGCCGACCCCGGTGATGTCGATGGTCGTCTGCTCGGCGCGTTCGACGCGGATGATGTCGGCCGGCCGGTCGAAGGCGACGCCGAAGACATCGAAGCCGCTGCCGAGGTTCGCGCTCGTCGCCGGGGCCCGAACCGTAATCATGCGTTGGGGTTATCGCAGTCGCCCAAAAAAGGTAGCGAAGCCGGCCGCCGCCGGCCGGTGGCTGCCGTCGTGTGTATCGGCCTACGACCGTCATCCACGGGCGGTGACGTAGACCATCGGCCCGATGACCAGCAGCGTCAATCCTAAAAAGAGGTAGACGTTCGGCAGCAGCGACGCCGGCGTCAACACGAAGATCACGCCGAACAGCATCGTGTTGATGCCGATCACCTGTTGTGATTTCAGTGGGAGTGCACCGAGGGTCGTGAGGACAAACCCGAGCAGCAGGAACTGCCCGATGTTGTAGTCGACCAGGATCGCGTCGATGAATAACGGCAGCATGCCTAGTAGGAGGTGTCGTTGAAACGCGCATTAAAGTTCCGTTCTCTGTCGCCGTCACCGCCGGTGTGTCGGCTTCTCACCTGCGATGTGAGTACCGTCACTCCGGCCCGGTGATATCAAGCGGCCGAATCCAGCCATACCAGACGACGACAACCATCCCACCGTAACCGGCGATGTAGACCAGTTCACCCAGTGTCGTGAATCCGAGTTGGCCGAGGCTCCACCGAGCGACCCCGGAGCCGGCGACGCCGACGAGCAAGACCGCCGCCAACAGCAGGGCATCCGTGCTGAGAAACTCTCGCAACGTCGTCTCTGCCATACCGGCAGTTGGATCGCCAGCCTACTCAACCTCTCGGTTATCGTCGCCACTGCCTGCTGTCAGCGGTCGACTACGGCACCGGCGTCACCGACAGGTCACGATCCTCGATCGCCTCGATGATCGCCGCGTGGTCGGCGGTCGCCTCGTAATAAAAGACAAGATGAAACCGGCCGTCTCGCAGCAGCTGTTGACACTCCCAGACGAATTCGTCGTCCTCTAGGGTGCGCCCATGAAACTGGTTGGAGGCGAACTCGGGGTCGTCGTTGCCGGCGTAGATGTAGCTTTCTCCCTTGTCTGTGTAGGTGGCGATCACGTCGTTGAGGTCGACGGTGAGCTCCTGCATTTCGAGGTCTTCCTCGCCCGAGAGGTCAGTGTGGACGATTACACCAACCAGCTCGATGTCGCCGGGTTCCAGTAGTGCCTTGGTTCGCTCATAGAGATCCTGATCGAGCACGTCAGCCATGATACTAACAACTCGGTGAGCAAGGAGTAAACGACCACCGATTTCCGGCCCGTGGTGGACGGTTCGAACCGATCGCCTTCTGTGGTCGCCTCGATGTCGTATCTCAGTCGGCGGTGACAGCCGACTGCGTGTCAACCATCGCCAACACGTCGTCGAAGAAGCCAAGCGAGTCATGCGGGCCAGGGTTGGCCTCGGGGTGGTACTGGCGGGTAATGATCCCACGATCGTCGTCGGCCAGCCCCTCGGCGGTGTCGTCGTTGACGTTGCGCTGGGTGACCGCAAGGTCGCCCGGATCAGAAACGGTGTAGCCGTGATTTTGGGTCGTCATCACGACCTGGTCGGTCTCAAGATCGCGGACGGGTTGGTTGACGCCGCGGTGGCCGAAGGCCATCTTCTCGGTGTCGCCGCCAAAGGCGCGGGCGACGATCTGCTGGCCGAGACAGATGCCGGCGATCGGGATCTCGCCGGCGAACTCCTCAACCAACGACTGGGTGTGTTGGAAGTTTGCGGGATCGCCTGGCCCGTTTGAGATGAACAGCACATCGGGATCGAGTTCGCGGATCTCCTCGGCGGTGACCTGACACGACAACACGTGGACGTCCGCGCCGCGCTCGGTAAGGGAATCGGTTATCGAGCCTTTCGCACCACAGTCGATGAGTGCCACGTCGGCTTCGCCGCCGCCGCGGTGGACGGTCGGATCGGGTGTCGTCACCTGCTGGCCGATCTCGGTGTGGTCGCTCATCTCCTTGCACTGTTCGAGCTCGGCTTTGGCGTCTTCCGGGGTGACATCCTCGCCGGCGACGATCCCGCATTTCATCGCGCCATCCTCACGGATGGAGGTCACGAGATCACGTGTCTCGATGTGGTCGATCGCGGGAACCCCCTCAGATTCGAACCAGGTCGCCATCTCGTCCGTGAACTCACGAGCGACGGCGGCACGCGGGTGGATGCGGCTGGACTCAAAGCGGTCGGCTCGCACCCCATAGTTACCGATCAGCGGATACGAGAAGGTGAGCACCTGTTCCTCGTAGGAGGGATCGGTGAGGCTTTCTTCATACCCGGTGTAGGCGGTTGTGAACACGAGTTCGCCGCGAGTGCGCCCCGGCGCGCGGCAGCGCGCTTCCAGTACGCGACCGTCGGCCAAGGCGATGTAGGCATCTGACATTACGAGATACGTATCGGTGATCGCTAATAAGTGCGTCGTTCGAAGGTTAGTTACGAAATTCGTAATCGGTAAGGGCCTGCTCGCCTATCATTTTGCATGGACGATCTCGACCGACAGATCCTTTCGATCCTGCGGCGGGACGCCCGGACGCCCTACACCGAGATCGCCGACGAGATCGGCACCTCGGAGGGTACCGTGCGCAACCGCGTCGATCGCCTTACGAGCGAGGGGATCATCGAGCGGTTCACCGTTACCACGCGCACCGGGAACGTGAAGGCGATGATCGAAGTCTCGGTCGATATGAACGTCACCACCAGCGCGGTCTCCGGGCGGATGGCCGACTGGGAGGAAGTCGACTTCGTTTGGCAGGTCTCCGGCGAGGATGATATCGTTCTCGTTGTCGACTGCGTCGACACGCAGGCGGTCAACGACCTCATCACTCAAGCCCGCGAACTGGATGAGGTCAAGGGGACGACAACGCGGCTGATTCTGGACGAACGGCTCGGGTAACGACAGGAAAATTTGTCAGACTCCGAACTCGTTGTGGTATGGACGACGACGAGAGCAGCAAGCGCGACTCGCGGTCGTGGTACGAACGACTGTCGATGGGGTCGTTGAGATGCTAAGTCTGTTTTGAGCCGGCAGCGATGGGTTCCGACGCGGTATCGAACCCTTATTGACCCCGCTGTGTGCATACCAACCTATGAGTGCTGACGACGCCGGCGACGACCGCCACGCAAACGCCGGTCAGGACGTGATCGCCGTCGACGCCGACGACACCGAACAGGAGCTTGTCAACCGTCTCGACGCCCATACCGGCGACGGCATCCGCCATCGGGCGTTTACCTGTCTCGTTTTCGACGGCGAGGGGCGACTCCTGCTTGCCCAGCGCAGCCCCGACAAACGCCTCTGGGATACTCACTGGGACGGCACCGTCGCCTCACACCCCGTCGAGGGTCAAAGCCAGGTCGACGCCACGATCCAGCGACTTAAAGAGGAGCTTGGCGTCACCCCAGACCAGTACGACGAGGTCGAACTCACCGACCGGTTTGAGTACAAACGCTACTACGAGAACGCCGGCGTCGAGTGGGAGGTCTGTGCTGTCCTGCAGGTCACCCTTGACGACACGACGCTTGATCCCGACGAAGCTGAGATCGGCGGCCTGCTGTGGGTCGACTACGATCATCTTCACGACCACCCAGAATGGTATCGCCAACTGCGGCTCTGTCCGTGGTTCAAGATCGCCATGCGCCGGGATTTTGACGCCGAGTAACGTTCTTCCGACCCATCCACGTGTGATCAGTATGGATCGCCGCGGTCGATCGCTGCTTGTCGTCGCCACCCTTGTTCTTGCCGTCAGCACTGTGGTTCCGGCAGCGGCAGCAACGACAACGACACCTGCGACGCAGACGGCAACGACGGCAGCAGGGGCGACACCGTCGCCTCCGATATCTCCGACCAGCCACCCCGCAAACACGAGCCTTGGCTGTGTCGATGGGATCTGCCATGACGATCCGATCAACGTCACGCAGGTCGACGGGCTGGACGCTGCCGAACGCGACCGACTGCTGGCCCGCTCGATGGCCCGCGTCGAGTACCTCCGCGGCGAACCGTTCACCGAGTCGGTGCCGATCCGTGTTGTCGACAGCGAGACCTTCAGCCGCGAGGAGTTGGCGGCCAACGGCTCCGATCGGCGATTTACGCGCTGGAACGATCAGGTCTGGAAGGCGCTGTTCATCGTCGGCGACAACACCAGCACGCGAACGGCGATCACCGAAACGCTGACCGGCTCGGTCAACGGGCTCTACAGCCCGACACGCGACGAGATCGTCATCGTCGCCGACGATCCTGCGTCCCCACGGATCAGCGAGGCGACACTGATCCACGAGCTAACTCACGCGCTGCAGGATCAACGCCACAATCTCACCAGCCCGCGGTTCAGCGGCGAGACACAGGATGCCGATCTGGCGGTAACCGGCCTCTATGAGGGTGAGGCTGGCTACATCGAGGCCCGCTACAGACAGCGGTGTGGCGACGACCGTTGGCGATGTCAGCGAGCCTCTCCAACCAGCGGCGATAGCGGGGCGATCAACCGCGGGGTTCTCACCGTTGTCCTCCAGCCGTACGCCGACGGCCCGGGCTACGTCCACGAGATCGTCACCACAGAGGGGTGGGCGGGTGTTGACGAGCGAATGGCCGATCCCCCGACGACGACCAGCGAGATCATCCACCGCGAACCGATCGATCCCCACCCGGTCGACCCGCCGTCGACGGCGACCGCCGGCTGGCAGCGATACACCGAGCCGGGCCGCAACGGAACGGAGGTCGCCGGCGAGGCATCGACCTTTGTCATGTTTTGGTATCAGGCGACGACCGCCGGGGGCGACACGGTCGATCCGGGCACGCTGTATGAGTCAGAGGGCGACTACGACAGCCGAACCTACAGCGCCCGACCCGCTGCGGGCTGGGCTGGCGACGCGCTCGTCCCCTACCGCCGCGGCAACGACGATGGCTACGTCTGGACGACCGAGTGGCAGACAACCGATGACGCCGCCGAGTTCCACCGTGCGTATACGGCGATTCTCACGGCACGCAACGCTACCGAAACCGACCCTGGGGTCTACGAGCTCGACAACGACGCCTTCGGCGGGGCATACGGGATCGAACGCGACGACACCCGGGTACGGATCGTCCACGCGCTGACGACCGATGGGCTCCGAGAACTCACACCCGGGCTCACACCGTCGGCGACGACCGATCAGAGCCCCGGCTTTGGTGTCGCTGGCGCGCTTCTCGCGTTGCTTGCTGCCGGATGGGCTCTCGTGTGGTCGACCACAACGCTGCGAGACTGACCACAGCGACCCGTGGGCCACCGGGCTTTTTATGGCCGCCACCGAAGCCGGGCTATGCGCGACCTCGAGCTCGACATTATCTCGCCTGAAACCATCCATAGCGGCCGGGCGACCGACGCCTATTTCGAGCGCACCGACGCCACGCTTGCCCACGCCGATCGCACCCCTCAGGTCGTTGCTGAGGTGACCGCCGACCAGTTCCCGACCGGTGAGTTCGAACTGCTTGCGGGTGTGAAAGACGCCGCCGCACTGCTGGCCGATCACGCGGTCGATGTCGACGCGATCCCCCCCGGCCGTTGTTTCGATGGTGGGCCTGTCATGCGGATTTCGGGGCCGTATCGTGACTTTGCCCGGCTGGAGACCGCGCTGCTCGGCCTTCTGTCGCATGCCTCGGGGATCGCAACCGCTGCCCGGCGCGTCCGGGAGGCCGCTCCCGACTCGCCGGTGTTGTCGTTCGGCGCGCGACACGTCCACCCCTCGATCGCGGCGGTCGTCGAGCGATCCGCGCTGGTGGCCGGGCTTGATGGGTTCTCCCACGTCGCCGCCGGCGACCAGATCGACCGCGCGGCCAGCGGGACGATGCCACACGCCCTCCTGCTGTGTTTCGGTCGCGGCGAGCAGGAGGCCGCGTGGCAGGCCTTCGATGCGGCCGTTGGCGATGACACCCAACGGATCGCCCTCTGTGATACATTCAGCGACGAGGTTGACGAATCGCTCCGGGCGGCTGACGCCCTCGGCGACGCGCTCGATGGGGTACGGCTTGATACGACCGGCTCACGGCGCGGCGACTTCCGGCACATCATCCGCGAGGTACGGTGGGAGCTCGACGCCGCCGGCCACGAGGACGTGGATGTCTTCGTCAGCGGCGGCCTCGGCGTTCACGACCTACGGGAGCTACGCGACGTTGCCGACGGGTTTGGGGTTGGGAGTGCGATATCGAACGCCAACCCGGTGGATTTCGCGCTTGATATCGTCGCTATCGACGGTGAGGCGGTTTCCAAACGTGGGAAACTCTCCGGTGTGAAATCGGTCTATCGAACGGCTGCTGGCGGCCACCACGTTGGCCACCGTGACAGCGAGCCACCGGCCGACGGCGAGCCGCTGTTAGAGCCGCTTATCCGCGATGGCGACGTTGTCGACGAGTTCGATCTGTCGTTGTCAGGGGCTACCAAGCGGGCGGCGCGCGACGCGTCGCTGGTCGGATTCGGTGGGACAGACCGGGTGTAACACGCTTGATCGGTCAGTCAGAGCGATTCGACACTACCGCCATCCGGGCGCTCGCGGAAGACTTGACCTTCGAAAAGGGTGAGCATCGTATCATCATCCTGCCAGGCAACCGGGGAGACATTCGCCTTTTTACACACCAAGGAGAGATACTTTTCCTTACTCCAGTTTTGCTCGATGGGGAGTGTCGGATACAGCCACGCGTGGTCGTTGCCGGTGTCGAGGGCAACGCCGTGGGTGCCAAGTTCGATATCCTCGGTCGGATCGTTTGTCAGCAGCGTGTTGCTGACGACACAGACCGAAATCGAGAGATCGGAGAGCTCTTTTCCGCCGATCTCCGAGCCCGCCGAATCGCCAGAGGCGGCTTGAATCGCGGCGTCGACGATGGCGTGGCCGAGCTGGTCGTCGGTGCGATACGCGCCAGCACAGCCGCGGAGTTGTCCCCGTCCGCGTGTTGATCGGATACGGACGAACGCACCCGTTCGGGCATAGAAGGCATCTCGCATGCTTCCCGGGTGTTCACGTTGACCGTGGCGGACGTACGATTCGACTGCTTCCCGCGCAAGCTCGACCGCTCGTGCACCGTCATCATAGCTCAGCTGAACGGTCTGTGCCTCGGACATAGAGGTATGCATGAGGGCTGCCGACTTCAATTCTTCCCATTCGTTGTGCAGGAACCGGGATCGCCGACCATCCGCATCACCGAACCGTTTATGCGACGGCTGCGCCCATATCAGCTGGGTAGAGAGAGCCCGACCCCCGTGGCTGTCACTCGGTGACGGCTATGAGGAAAGTCCCCCCACCGTTCGGACAGGTGACCGGGCGCAAGTCCGGAGTCGGAGACGGCTGGCGCTGAAACAGCAACGAGACCCCCTGCCCTGACCGATGAGACGTGTGAACTGACCCGTAAGGGAATGGAGCTAACCCGTCGAGGGCGTGGTGCCACGCGCCACGTTACCCCGAGCGGTGAAGCCGCGAGGGCTACGATGGCATCGCCATCGAACCGTCGTAGGCATTGCCTACCAGACGGGCAGGAACGGATGGAACGGTGAATCCTCACCGGTGCAAGGTCGCGTCAGGCGGTCGATCGGCCATGCGGAGTGGTCGACGGTCGCCGAGGTAGTCCGAACACGACGCGACTGCTCAGCCGAATGTCGGGTCAAAACAGAAGGGGGCTTACTCCTCTCAACCCGGTTCGTCGCTGAGCGACAGGTGAACCCTTTTCGCCGCCGCGGTGGAACGAACAGCCGATGCGAGCGTTCCGTCTTGCCTACGATGGCCGCCCGTTCTACGGCTTTCAGCGACAGCCGTCGGTGCCGACCGTTGAGGGCGCGCTATTCGACGCCCTCCGGGAGCTGTCGATCCTCTCACCCGAAGCCGACAAGCCGACCGGCTACGCCGCCGCCGGTCGCACCGACGCTGGCGTGTCGGCGGTCGCCCAGACAGTTGCGTTTGAGTGTCCCGACTGGCTGTCGCCGCGCGCGCTCAACAGCGAGTTGCCGGCGACGATTCGGGCGTGGGCGAGTGCCGACGTTGCCGACGACTTTCATGCGACTCACGACCCGACCCGACGCGAATACGTCTATCAGCTCTACGCGCCCCAAGAAGTCGGCGACGACGGCCGAACGCTCGACGGCCGACCTACCATCGACGACGACCGCGTGGCCGACGCGGTTGACGCGCTCACCGGCTTCCACGATTTTCACAACTTGACGCCCGACGATACCGGTACCGAGCGCGACCTTACCGCCACCCTTGACCGTGACGGCGATATGTTGGTATTCACGATCGCTGCCGGCGGATTCCCGCGCCATTTCGTCCGTCGGTTCATCGCGGTCGTGCAGGCCGTCGGCAGCGGCAACAAACCCGTCTCGTGGATTGATTCGCTACTCGGCGAGACGCCGGTCGACCCGCGGCCACAGACGGCGTCGCCCGAACCGCTGGTGTTGTCGGCCGTCGAGTATCCCGGAATCGACTTCGAGCGCGACCCCCACGCCACGGCCAGTGGGGCTGCGGCCTTCGGTGAGCGCGCAGTCGATGCGTTCGTTGGCCATCGCGTTACCACGAGGTTGGCTGCTCACCTCGACGGTGCGGAGGACAACCTTTAGGCGCGCTGTCGGCCATCTTTCTGTATGAGCACGGTACCCGAGCGATCCGAGATCGCCGAGGAACACAAGTGGGCACTCGGATCGATATTCGAGTCTGATGACGCATGGGCCGAGCAGTTTGAGCATCTCTCCGGGCGAATCGAGGCGTTCGACGCCTACGAGGGACGGGTCACCGAGAGCCCTGAAACCCTGTTGGAACTGCTGGAGCTCCGTGAGGAGCTCATGCGCGAGGTCGCCCAACTGTCGGTTTATGCGAACCTTCGCTCCAGTGAGGATACGCGAAATCAGGAGTATCAGGCGCTTTCGGGAAAGGCTGAAGCGCTCTCCTCGGAGGCCTCTAGTGCGACCTCCTACATCGAACCCGAGCTTCAGGCGCTGACAGACGACGACATCGAGGCATTCATCGACGAAGAGCCGGCCCTCGCCGCCTACGAGCACTTCTTTGATGACGTGCTTCGGGGCAAGCCCCACACCCGATCGAAGGAAGTCGAGGAGCTGCTGGCTGAGCTGGGCGAGGTCACCTCATCGCCGAGTGAGATCTACTCAATGCTGTCGAATGCGGATATGGAGTTCCCGACCGTCGAAGCCCCCGACGGCGAAGAGATCGAGATCAGCCAGGCCAACTTCACGACGCTCCAGAAACACAAAACCCGTGCCTTCCGCCAACGAGTGTATGAGGCCTACTACGACGAATGGGAGACGGTTCGCAACACCGTCGGCACATCGCTGAAAAAACAGGTGCGGAAGGATGTGAAAGTCGCTCGCGCCCGAAACTACGAGACAGCCCGCCAAGCCGCTCTCGACGGCCCAAACGTCCCCGTCGAGGTCTACGACACACTTGTTGAGACGGTTCACGACAACCTCGATTCCCTCCACCGGCATGCCGAGCTCAAACGCGATGCTCTCGGTGTCGACGATCTTCGGATGTGGGATCTTTACACCTCAATCACCGGTGAGGAGGGGCCGGATGTCGAATACACACAAGCGAAGGAGTGGATCATCGAGGCGGTCGCACCGCTTGGTGAGGCCTACCGTGATCGACTCGCCGAGGGGCTGGACAGCCGCTGGGTCGACGTGTATGAGAATCGCGGCAAGCGTTCCGGCGCGTTCTCATCGGGCACCTACGACACCCAGCCGTTCATCCTACTGAACTACCAGGACGATATCTCCTCGATGTTTACGCTGGCCCACGAGTTGGGCCACTCGATGCACTCGGAGCTGGCACAAGCGGCCCAGCCGTGGCACGACGCAAGCTATGAGATCTTTGTCGCCGAGGTCGCCTCGACGGTCAACGAGACCCTGCTCACACAGCACCTGCTTGAGACCGTCGACGACGACGAACTCCGGCTGTACGTTCTCGACGAGTATCTCGAACGGTTCCGGTCGACGCTCTACCGCCAGACGATGTTTGCGGAGTTCGAACACCAGATCCACGAACGCGCCGAGAATGATGCGCCGCTGACGCCGGATGTCTTCGACGAACTCTACGGTGGCCTCAAAACAGACTACTACGAGCCAGCCGTCATCGACGACCGGATTCACCGCGAGTGGCAGCGGATTCCACACTTCTACTACAACTTTTATGTCTATCAGTATGCGACCGGCATCTCCGCCGCCGTTGCCATCGTCGATCGGATTCTCGGCGACGGCGACAGCAGTGACAACGCGGTCAACGACGCCGCAGCCGCTGACTACCGCGAGATGCTGGCCGCCGGCGGCAGCGTCTACCCGATCGAGGCCCTCGAACTCGCCGGTATCGACATGACCAGTGCTGACCCCATCGAGTCCGCTCTCGGCGTCTACGACACCTATCTCGACCGGATCGACGAGCTGCGCTGAACGAGCCTCCGGCGGTGTTCAGCACGCATATCAACCGTGGTATCACGGCACATTCCCCGCGACCCAAAGGCACATTTACCGCCAGACCGAACCACATAACGAATGTCACGTAGCCCGTCGATTCCCGATCGGCCGCGGCTGGATCTGGATCCTGAGATGTCACCAGCCGAGCGGCTGTCAGCACTCAAGAAACACTTTAAGCGGCTTATGGCTGTCAACGAGGAGCTCGAAACACGGCTCTCGGAAGCCACCGAACAGCGCACCGACCTCCATGATGAGGTCAGCCGCCTCAAAGATCGCAACGAGGCGTTGAAGACGGCCGCCCTTTATATTGCCAGCGTCGAGGAGTTGACCGACGACGGCAATGTCGTCATCAAACAGCACGGCAACAATCAAGAGGTGCTTACCGAGGTAACGCCGGAGTTGGAGGACAAACTCGAATCCGGCGACCGTGTTGCGATCAACGAATCGTTCGGCATCCAGCAGCTGCTTGATGACGAAACCGATGCCCGAGCGCAGGCGATGGAGGTCACCGCATCCCCCAACGTCACCTACGACGACATCGGCGGAATCGACGACCAGGTGACGGAGGTGCGAGAAGCCGTCGAGGACGCCATCGAAAACCCCGAGCAGTTCGACGCTGTCGGCATCGACCCACCGTCGGGTGTGCTGATGCATGGGCCACCCGGAACCGGAAAGACGATGCTTGCGAAGGCTGTCGCCAACGAGAGCGACGCCACGTTCATCAAGATGACGGGCTCCGAGCTCGTCCAGAAGTTTATCGGCGAGGGCGCGCGGCTCGTCCGCGATCTGTTCTCGTTGGCGGCCGAGCGCGAACCAGCCGTCGTCTTCATCGACGAGATCGACGCTGTCGCCTCCCGCCGAACCGACTCGAAAACCTCCGGCGACGCCGAGGTGCAGCGAACGATGATGCAACTGCTCTCGGAGATGGATGGGTTCGATGAGCGCGGCGAGATTCAGCTGATGGCCGCCACGAACCGCTTTGATATGCTGGATGAGGCCATCCTGCGCCCGGGCCGCTTCGACCGTCTCATCGAGGTGCCGAAACCCAACGCCGAGGGTCGCGAGCGTATCCTTGAGATCCACAGCCAGCAGATCAGCGTTGACACCGACGTCGACTTTGCGGATCTCGCAGCCGAGCTTGACGACTACAGCGGCGCGGACATCGAGAGCCTCATCACCGAGGCCGGGATGTTTGCCATCCGTGACGACCGGACGACGGTCTCCCGAGCGGATATCGACGACGCCCGCGAGAAACTCGACGCCAACGAGACAGACGACGGCGTTGTTCGGTACCGCCACTAACGCTGCTGCTGCCAACTGACGGCGGTGGCATCCGCAAGCGGCTGCGTGACCCGTCTCGTTTCTTCTGCTGAGTCGTAACCGATTAGCCGTCAGGCCACCGCGGTATGGTAATGACGACGATCCACGTCGCCGGCGGGATCGGTCGCGCCCCCACAGCGATGGCTGCCTACGACGCCGCCCTCGCCGACGCGAACCTCCACAACTACAATCTTGTGGCCGTCTCCTCGGTGATCCCGGCCGACGCAACGATCGAGGTTGTCGACCGCGCGCCGGATCTCGGGGCGGCCGGCAATCAACTGACTGTCGTTGAGGGGCGGTCTGTCGTCGGCCCCGATGCGGCGGCCGAGACGGCGGCAACCGCCATCGCGTGGGCGACCGGGCCAGGGCCAGGGCTGTTTTATGAGGCCTCCGGCACCGATCCTGACGCCATCGAGGCTGCCGCCGGCCGCGGCCTCGATGCCGGCTGTGAACTCCGCGAGTGGGAGTTCACTGATCGCGACGCGCTTGTCTCCACCGTTGATGCTGACGGTAGTAGCCACACCGCCGCGGTCGTACTCGCAGCCTACGGCGACAGCGAGCCGATCTGTTGACGCCATCGATCCAACGCGCCCCGGCGGATCGCCGACGCCTTTTTATTACGGCCGCACCTATTCCGTTTGACTTTCAATGAACGGAAACTATCCGGGGGCAGGTGCCGGGATGGGCATCGACGACCAGCCGACCGCTGATGTCGAACTCTCCGGCGGCCAGAAGCGCGCGCTTCGACATGCTGTCGCAGCTATCGTTTCTGAGACGGAGTCGTATCTCCCGGATGGCTACCATGTCGGCTCAGAACTCCAAGACGGCGGCCCGACCGCCACCGTTGCGGTCGACCCCCCAGCCGGCCACCCCGTGACCGCGGGCTACACGCCCGACGTTGATGATTTGGAAGCCGGCCTCGACGACGAGACCCAACGCGAGGTTGCCCAAGGGCTGGCTGCCAGTGCCGTCCTCCAAGTGATGGACGCCGTTGGCGACGGCATTACGCCGACAGCCAGATAGCGGTTTTGAGATTCCGATAGTCGCAGTCGTCGGCATCAACAACCAGCGCGACTACCGAGCGGTGTCGATGCCGTCAATCAGGCCAACTCCCGCAGCTCCGCCAGCGCGTCATCAAGATCCCGGGTCGAGGTCGCCAGCGAGAAGCCGTCGATCTCGGCAAGTGCGGGGGCGTGTTCCCAGAGGTCATCGGCCTCGATCCCATGGAGGACGACCGCGTTCGGCGTCGGTGTGACGACGCGCATGGCGACCAGTGGCCCCTCGCCGCGGCTGACGTTCGTAAACACGAGTCCGCGGTCGGTGCTTTGCCCGTACAGTCGATAAAACTCCTCGTTGCTCAGCCGGGTGATCGTTTGAATGCTGTTGATGACGGTGTGACCGTTGACGTAGTCCCATTTGCCCTCGCTGACCTCGGTGGCGTCGAGTGCGTCATAAAAATCATCCAGCGGGAGCGCGGCTGGATACTCTCGTAGGTCGTGGACGATGTCGCTCTCGAAGCCGGCCGACAGCACACGGCCGTACTGTCGGATGTGACTGCCGCCACGGGCCTCATCGACATCGAGCAGGGCGGTGACCAGCCGGTGGACGATGCCGATGCCGGGGCTCTCCCGGCGACCGCTCTCGTAATCCGAGATCACCGACGAGGAGACATCAATCTGGGCGGCCAACTCGGTTTGGGAGATGTTGAAATCGGTGCGCCACTTCTTCAGCGTCGCGCCGGGGTCGTCACTCAGCGTGACCTCGCCGGCGATCCGGTGGGCGAGATCCTCGCGTACGGTCGCTGTCATCGCCGCCCTACCGCCAGTTGTCCCATATCATTGCTACCGACGGTCTGGGAAAAAATCTGTCGAACCATGGGCTAGACAACTGTCGTATATGCTTGATTGGCCGCTGGTGGTGCCATATCGCCCGGCCGGTCAGGGTTGTTCCTTGCGACCGGTCACCGACTCAGGGGTGAGTCGGTAAAGCTCAAACTCCATCGCTGTCGCTGGCGTCTCGTGAATCGTCACGTAGGGGATGTTCATCCGGCGGATGCTTTGGGCGGCCCCGCCCTCGATCGCGGGTTCGGAGATCTCGGTGAGCGACCCACGGGCGATGACGCTCCGCCAGGTGCCGGTGTCATCGGTAATGACCAACGACGCCGTGACGCCGTCGTCGACAAACCGGCGTTTCTCGCTGTCGGGAGCAAACCCACACCGGATATAGAACGCCTCGGTGTCGTCATCGTAGCCGTAGGAGATCGGGATGGCGTATGGCTCGTCCTCGTCGGCGAAGGCGATCACGCCGGTGCCGCCGGAACCGAGCAAGGCACCGATCTCGTTGTCGTCCATCGCGTGTGATTGATGCTCTGTCATACCACACTCTTTCAGGACAGTCTGCATGAATCTACCGGCGGAACGAGTCCGCCCGACTGTCGGGGCACCCGCGGTCGCAACCACTAAGCAAGCGACGAGCCACATCACAATAATGGCTGATTGGACCGAACGCTACCGCCCGACGACCCTCTCGGAGGTTCGCGGCAACGACAAAGCCCGCGATGCGTTCCACGAGTGGGCCACAACGTGGGACGACCACGGGCAGGCGGTGATCCTCTATGGCTCGCCGGGGGTCGGCAAGACCTCCGCGGCCCACGCGCTGGCCGCGGATATGGGCTGGAAGACAGTCGAACTCAACGCCTCCGACCAGCGAACCGCTGACGTGATCGAGCGGTTTGCCGGGCGGGCGGCAAACAACGCCACCTTGGCCGGCAGTGCGGGCGGTGGCGGCGCCCGCGGCGGCGACACCGAGAGCCGCCAACTCGTCATCCTTGATGAGGCCGACAACATCCACGGCACATACGACCGCGGCGGCGCGTCGGCGATCACGAAGCTGGTCAAAGACGCCAGCCAACCGATCGTGCTGATCGCCAACGAGTTCTACGAGATGTCTCGCGGACTGCGCAACGCCTGTGAGGACATCGAGTTTCGCGACGTATCCGCACGCTCGATCGTTCCTGTCCTGCGGGATATCTGTCGCCGGGAGGACATCGAGTACGAACAGGACGCCCTCGACGTGATCGCCGACACCAACGACGGTGACCTCCGTGGGGCGATCAAGGATCTGCAAGCCGCCACAGAGGGCCGCGATGCGATCACCGCCGAGGATGTCGTCACCAGCGGGCGGGATCGGGCGATGGGTCTCTTTCCGTTCCTTGATGTTGTTCTCAAAGAGGAGTCCGCCGAGGAGGCCCTGCAGTCGGCCTACCGCGTCGATGAGACGCCCGATGATCTGACAAAATGGCTCGAAAACAATCTGTTGGCGGTCTATGAGCCAACCGAGGCCGCCCGCGCCTACGATGTCTTAGCCAACGCCGACCGGTGGCTGGGCCGCGTGCGTGCCACCCAAAACTACAGCTACTGGCGGTATGCGACCGACAACGCGGCTGCCGGCGTCGCCGCCGCCCGCGACGGCACCAACGGCGGCTGGACGCGTTACAGCCGCCCGCAGTTTTGGCCCGGATCAGATGAGACCGCAGACGAGGTCTGCCAACGGATCGCCGAGCGGAGCGGCCTCAGCATTGACACCGCCCGCCGTGAGGTGTTGCCGTTCCTGTCGGCGATGACACACCACTGCAAACCAAGGGAATTGACTGTGACGATGACGGCGGCCTACGACCTCGACGAAGCGGCGGTGTCTTTCATTACCGGCAGCGGCGAGTCAACGAACAAGGTTGAGTCGATCGTCGCCGACGCCGAGGAACTACGCGCGGAGGCGATCAAAGCCCACTCCAGCGGCGCGTTTGCCGGGGGCACAGGAGACGGCGACGACAACGCTACAACGGCGGACAGCGATTCTGCTGTCTCCGACCGGGGTGACGACAGCGAGACACGTCGCTCCGATAGCGATGCCGACACTGACGGCGACGATCCAGCCAAGACCGACGACGACGATGAGAATCAGGCCGGGCTCAACGACTTCGTGTAGGTGGCGGGCACACTCGTGAGGATCTGTCGTCGTTGCGTCTTACTCTGAGTGCTCGGTTCCAAACGGCGTTGACGGCGACTGTACCCGCCCAAACAGCCGCCAGAGCCCGCCGGCGACGAGCACCACCGCGGCCACATACAGCCCGAAATTGAGGAGTTGGACGGTCGGTGTGTAAGCGACAAGATCCCGACCGATCAGCATGGTGCCGACAATGATCGCGAGAGCGAGACCGGCCAACTGCCGACCAAGCCGGTCGACGCCGGTCAGCCAGTACACCGTCGCCAACAGCCCGATGACCGCGATCAGCGACACAGCATAATACCACGCCTGTGCGCCCGGCGAATACTGCAACAGCGGGACGCCACGGCTGAACAGGCCACTAACCAGCAGCGCGACGAGGGTGACACCAAGCGCGCGTCGGCCCCGTGCCCGCGGCGGGCGACTGTGGTGCTCGCGGTAGGCGTAGATCGTTGTCAGCGACAACAGCGTGAAAATCGACAGCGCGGCAACGAGGTGTGCCGCATGTGTCGGCACCGCATACCCCCACGGCACGAGCCCGTTGATCGTCACGGTGATCGCGCCGATCGAGATCTGTAGCGGGAGCAGCACAACCGCTCCAACAGCGGTGCGTGTCGTCCGCCGATCACCGCGTCGCCACGCCCAGCCGGCCGTGCCGAGAATGAGAAAGCCGGTGATCATCGCAACGAAACGATGGAACCACTCGATGAAATCCGGGTTGATCGTTAGCGTCGGAATCAACTGGTCGGAACACAGCGGCCACTGGGCCTGACAGGCCAGCCCGGAGCCGGTCGCTGAGGTGTAGACGCCGAGGGTGATCAGCGACACCGTCAGGGCTGTTGTGACCGCCGCAAACCGTCGAAACGTGAACCAGTTTGGGCGTTCAAGCATTGGTCGCAGGTCAGGCCGCCGGCTATTTAGACCTGTTCACACGCGCGCTCGCTGTCATCTGTATGGGTGCTCCGGCTTCAAGTAGCTGCAACCGAAGAGCGTGATATGCCACCCGCAGCACCGCCGGTAGCCGACCGTCAGCCACGAGTTGAACGCTATCTCGATGCGACCGATCTCGCGGCCGTCTGGTTTGCCCGCCCAAACAGCTTCGCGTGGCTGACCGGCGGCAGCAATGTCGTCGACCGTGAGGGGTCGGTCGGCGTCGCCGCCGCCGGCTACGACCGCGAGGCCGGCTTCCGCGTCGTCACCGACACCATCGAAGCCCCGCGACTTCGCGACGAAGAGCTTCCATCCGAGTTCACGGTCGCCGCCGTCGACTGGTATGCCGACTCGCTGGCCGAGGCTGTCGCCGAGCGGTCGCCGACGCCGGCCGCTGCCGACTTCGATGTGCCGGGCTTTGCGACGGTCGACCCAACAACACTCCGGCAACCGCTAGCCGACGCTGATATCGACCGCTATCGGGCTGTCGGCGCGGATGTGGCCGCGGCCATCGAGGCTGCCGGGCGATCGATCGCCCCCACGGATACCGAACGCGAGGTCGCCACCGAGCTCCGGGCGGCACTCGAAGCCCGCGGGCTCGTCGCGCCGGTCGTTCTCGTCGGTGGCGACGAGCGCGCTCAACAGTATCGGCACTACACGCCGACCGAGACGGCAGTTGGCGACTACGCGTTGCTGTCGGTGACCACCCACCGCGGCGGCCTCCATGCGAGTGCGACCCGAACGGTTGCCTTCGACGCGCCGGACTGGCTCGTCGACCGCCACCGCACCGCTGCGGTCGTCGAGACAAGCGCGCTGGCGGCGACCCAGCAGGTTGCAGCCACAGATGGCACCGCCGGCGACGTGTTTGACGCCATCCAGCAGGCCTACGCCGCTGTCGACTGGCCCGACGAGTGGACACACCACCATCAGGGTGGGGCCGCCGGCTTCGCCGGCCGGGAGTGGATCGCCATGCCCGACCACGCGGCCAGCATCTTCACGCCGATGGCTTACGCGTGGAATCCGACCGTGCAGGGCGCGAAAAGCGAGGGCACCGTGGTGGTCACCGACGACGCCATCGAGCCACTAACGCTGTCCGACGCGTGGCCGACGATCGATGTCGACGCCGTTGATGATACCGTCGGCGACGCCACACTCGCTCGGCCGGCGGTGCTACATCGGAATCCTTAGCGGGATTTGAGCCTTCGAAACCCCTTTTAGCTCGTCAAGACTGGTCACGGGTATGTCATGGCACGCGATCGATAGTGTCGACGAAGCGATCGAGGAAACCCGGTCGTTTCTGTCCCCGTTTGCCGTCGGTCGATGGCTGAAACTCGCCCTCATCTCGATCTTTGTTGGGACGGGCGGCTCCGGCCTCAGCCTGCTGAATCTCCCCTCCTCGATTCCTGGCGACGACTCTCCCGGTAACATGAGTGCCGGCAGCGGCAACGTGACAACCGATGGGAACATCACACCCCCATCCGGCGGCGAATTTGCCCCCGGTGGCAACGTAACTGCCGGCGCGCCGCCGACCGGCGAGGTGCCGCCACCGAGTGAACTGCTTGAGATGGCCGGTGCCGAGCTTGGGCTGCTTGTTGCGATCGGGCTCCTGGCATTCGCTATCGTGCTGGTGATCGGCCTCCTCACGGAGACGCTGCGGTTCGTCTTCTACGACGACCTCCAGACCGACACGGTGCGGCTCATTGAGCCGGCCAAACGTCGATTCGGGCAGGCACTCCGGCTGTATGCGTTTAAGCTTGGGCTCGGGCTGCTGACTGTCGGGCCGCTCGCTGGACTTGTGGTGTTTTTCGCTGTTGCCGACATTCCGGTTGGCTTGCTGGTATTTGCGGCAGCCGGCCTCTTTATCATCGGCGTCATGCTCCTCTCGACAATTGTGAGCCGCATTACGGATGAGTTTGTTGTCCCAACGATGGTCGTCACCGACAGCGGCGTTCTCGATGGGTGGCGGCGGTTCTGGCCCGTTTTCCGCGGGCAGCTGTCACAGTTCGGCGTCTACCTCGTTGTCCACCTCCTGCTGTTGTTGGCTGTCGGCATCGCCCGAGCAATCCTTTCGATCATCGTCTACGGGATCGTTCTTACCATCGGCGGCGTGATCGGCCTTGTCATCGTCTTCGGGCTGTTTGGTGGGCTCAGCGCGGCCGCCTCGTCGACAGCCGCCCTCGTGGTGTTGGGGCTGCTCGCTTTGGTGACGCTGTTGATCGGCTGGGTGGTGCTGTTGCCGGTGCAGATCGCGGTGTTGACCTACGTCACAAACTACGAGGTGGCGATGCTGGCAGCCTGCGACGAGGAACTACGGCTGCGACCGGCGACGACGACTAGTGCCGACGATGGCGAATCCCCCGTAATCGACTAACTACAGTTGACTTCGCCGTCTGTACCCGTCGCCAGCGGTCGTCACGGTATGATTCCACCGCGACAGGACACCTGTGACGGTGCAGCCGGTCTGCGTCTCCCCGCTGTCGACGAGGAGGGGTGATCTACTGACTCGCCGACAACGCCTGGGTGTCGCCGTCAATCGACCAATCGTTTTTGTAACTGCCCTGTAATCATCGCCTATGGGATTAGATGACGATGCACGCGAGTACCACCGGGAGCCCCCAGCAGGCAAGATCGCCATTGAGACGACAAAGCCGACCAACACCCAACGCGACCTCAGTCTCGCGTACTCGCCGGGTGTCGCCGCCCCCTGTCGCGATATCGACGACGATCCGACGGCCGCCTTCGAGTACACCGCAAAGGGCAACCTCGTCGGTGTCGTCTCCAACGGCTCGGCCGTCCTCGGCCTCGGCGACATCGGCGCGCAGGCATCTAAACCCGTCATGGAGGGCAAAGGTGTGCTTTTCAAGCGGTTCGCCGACATCGATGTCTTCGATATCGAACTCGATCTCGGCGATCCCGACGCCTTTGTCGAGTCGGTTGCCGCCATGGAGCCAACCTTCGGTGGCATCAACTTAGAGGATATCAAAGCGCCGGAATGCTTCGAGATCGAGAATCGACTCGGCGAGCGGATGGATATCCCCGTCTTCCACGACGACCAACACGGCACAGCCATTATTTCGGGTGCAGCCCTGCTGAACGCCGCCGATATCACCGGCAAGCCCCTCGATGAGTTGGATATCGTCTTCTCTGGGGCTGGGGCCTCGGCGATTGCGACAGCCGAGTTCTATGTCTCACTCGGCGTCGACCACGACAGTATCACGATGTGTGACTCCTCGGGGATCATCACGACCGACCGGGATGACCTCAACAAGTACAAACAGCGGTTCGCCAGCGACGTGCCCGACGGCGATCTCGCCGACGCGATGGAGGGTGCCGATGTGTTTGTCGGCCTCTCGGTTGGCGGCATCGTCTCCCAGTCGATGGTGCGGTCGATGGCCGACAACCCGATCATCTTTGCGATGGCCAACCCTGATCCGGAGATCGACTACGAGTCGGCCAAGGCTGCCCGCGAGGACGACGTGATCGTCGCCACCGGTCGCTCCGACTATCCAAACATGGTCAACAACGTCCTCGGCTTCCCGTTTATCTTCCGTGGCGCGCTCGATGTGCGGGCGACCGACATCAACGAGGACATGAAACGCGCCGCCGCCGAGGCGCTGGCGGAACTGGCCCGCAAGGATGTCCCCGATGAGGTCGTCAAAGCCTACGGCGACCAACCACTCCAATTCGGCCCCGACTACGTGATCCCGAAACCGCTTGATCCACGCGTCCTGTTTGAGGTCGCCCCCGCAGTTGCCGAGGCGGCGATGGACAGCGGCTGTGCCCGCACTGAGATCGACGATCTCGACACCTACGCCGAACAGCTTGAAGCGCGACTCGGTAAATCCCGCGAGATGATGCGGATCGTCCTCAACAAGGCGAAAAGTGATCCCAAACGTGTCGCCCTCTCCGAGGGCACGGATGAAAAGATGATCCGGGCGGCCTACCAGCTCACCGAGGAGGGGATCGCCGACCCCGTTCTTCTGGGCGATGAAGCCGAAATCCGCCGGACAGCAGACCGCCTTGGGTTGGCCTTCGAGCCGGAGGTCGTCGACCCAAGCGGCCGCGAACTCGATGCCTACGCCGACCAGCTGTATGCGCTGCGGCGTCGCAAAGGGGTCACCCGCAGCGAGGCGGCGGAGCTCATCGAAGGCGACACCAACTACCTCGGCAGTGTGATGGTCGAAACCGGCGACGCCGACGCGATGTTGACCGGGCTTACCCACCACTACCCCTCGGCGTTGCGCGCCCCGCTGCAGGTAATCGGCACCGCTGACGACGCCAACTACGCCGCCGGGGTCTACCTGCTTGCATTTAAAAACCGCGTTGTCTTCTGTGCCGATACGACGGTCAATCAGCACCCCGACGCCGACGTGTTGGCGGAGGTCACCAAACACACCGCCGAGCTGGCCCGCAGCTTCAACGTTGAGCCGCGAGCAGCCATGCTGTCGTACTCGAATTTCGGCAGCGTTCGCAACGAGGCGACGGCCACCATCCGGGAGGCTGTCTCACGGCTCCACGGCGACAGCGCGGTTGACTTCCCGATCGACGGCGAGATGCAGGCCGACACCGCTGTCGTCGAGGATATCCTCAGCGACACCTACGAGTTTAGCCAACTCGACGCACCCGCAAACGTGCTCATCTTCCCAAACCTGGAGTCGGGTAACATCGGCTATAAGCTACTCCAGCGGCTCGGCGGCGCGGCGGCGATCGGCCCGATGCTCGTCGGGATGGACAAACCCGTACACGTCCTCCAGCGCGGCGACGAGGTCAAAGATATCGTTAATCTCGCCGGCGTCGCCGTCGTCGACGCCCAGGATTCCGACTAACAGCCGTCAGGACGCGTCGCCGTCGGCGGCCTCAGCGGCGTCGATCGCGCCGAGCATCTCCCAGCCATCGTCGCCGGCGGGTTGCCGGCCGATAAGTATGTCCTCGTTGTCGTCACTGGAGACGAGCCGATAGCTGGCATCGTCGTCAACGCGGCTACCCTCCGCCTGAAACTCCTGTTGGAAGAACTCCGTCCACTCGAATTCGAAGACGGCCTCGGTGCCATCAGCTAGTGTTAGCTGAACCGGGTCTGGTGTCACGTTGTGAATCCGCTTTGCGATCGGGTTGAGATCGGCCATACCCGGCGTTCGACCCCTGGCAGTAACGACCCTTCGATTGCGGGTCGTCCGCCGACCACAGACAACGAGGCGCGCCACGGTGCAACGCCGTTAGGTAGCTTCGTCTCACATTCGGGGTATGACCGATCCCGACGCGACTGACGCCGAAGCAGAGTACGAACGCTGGGTCAGCGAGATCAAACAGATGCGAGCCGATAAAGACGAGTTTTTGACCGAACACCCACAGTCGCCGATCCAACCAGAGGTGCGGGATGCGTTCCAGGGGCTGTCGTATTTCGACCCCAAGCCAGAATTCCGTGTGCCGACGCGCGTCCGTGTCTACGGGAACCCTGAGCCGGTCGAACTTGACGTAACGGCGGGCCAACCGATCCGCTATCTTCGTGCCTACATCTTCGAGTTTGAACTCCGCGATGAACGCCAACAGCTCGCCGGCTATCAGCAGGAAAACGAGGATACGGAGACGATCTTCATCCCGTTCCGCGACAAAACGACGGGGCAACAAACCTACGACCGCGGGCGGTATATGGAGACTGAGCCCGATGAGGAACTGACTAACGGCGACACCGTCACACTAGATTTCAATCTCGCGTACAACCCCTTCTGTGCCTACAGCGAGACGTTCGCCTGTCCACTCCCGCCGGAGGAAAACTGGCTTGATGTCGTTGTGCCGGCCGGCGAGCGGAAGCCACCCGAGGAAATCGTCGAGTAGCCACCGGTTGCATATACCGACTGCCCGCTCTCGACCATTGCATCTCAACTGCTGCCAGCAGTCAGCGTAAGCGATCACCGACGACGATAGCGGATCGCTGTTCTCCTGACGTATCCTGCCGACACCGCCGCAACTTGTGAGCCTGTGCTACGCAATGGATTTAACACACTGTACCCCCTCCACTGCGTAAAGATGCTTAGTGAGATACGCCGTGCAAACAGCGACACCCGCGTTCAGTATGTGTTGATGGTCATCTTCGGTGGGCTCTGTATTCTTGCCGCGTTTTCGCCGTTTGAATACACGCTCCGAATGACAACCGTTGGCACCCTGTTTGGGTTTACCGCCGGCATCTGGGTGTCACACCTCGTGCAGGTGCTTCGGCGGGCCATCGATGCCAACAACGCCACCAGCCAGCTACAGGCCGACTAATGAGCTCGCCAGAATCCTCATCTGACAGTACGACATCGACCGCCGAGGCAGGGTTCCTTTCTGGCATCGAGTTTCTGACCGGCGAGGATCCCAACCTCGGCTCGTTCCTGTTGACGATCGGTGGCGTTACCTGCGTGTTTATCGCGCTGTTTCAGCTCGGCCCGGTTGAACCGCCGGTCTCACACCTGTTGACCGCTGGTGTGCTCATCATCACCGTGGTCAGTGCCGGGTTTGCCGCACTCCTTGACTCGCTGGGGTATTTCGATGCGACGGTGCCGGAGCAGAGCGCCGAGACCTCCCGTCCGACCGACACAAAGCGACCGTGGGTTCCAGCCGAGCCGGTGTCTGCGTCGTTGCCGCCGATGCTCAACTTTGATCAGGAGCTCCAGGCACTGAGCGAGCAGTACGACGGTGATCTCCCTGAACAGTTTGATCCGTTTATTACGGAGTACAAGCGGCTCAAAACGAACCCCAGCAACCGATCGACTATCGCCAGTGACCTCCGGGCCGATCTCAACCCGATCGGGACGATTCTCGACGAGGATAGCCAGGCGTACAACCACTACGAGCGGATCAGCGAAGGGTTGTTCCGGTATATCGGCGACACAGCAGAGCACTTTACAGCCACCGACCCGACCTTCTACAACAGTACGAATACCAAACAGGCTGTAGCCGATATCAACGATGAACTTGGGCGCGCCGAGGTCACGATCGACAACGACGGCGAAGCCATCGATATCGACCTCGTTGTCGAGTTCTATGACGGCGAGACACTGCTATCGAGTCGGAGTTGTCCGGTTGGCACTATCGCGTCCGGACAAAAAAAGACGGTTGACACCGACGTGTTCATTCCCGCGGCTGCCGACAGCGCAACGACAGTCATCAAACCCGCTGACGGATAGCTGACCGGTTCGTTGCCGGCGTCCTCTGTTGCGGTCGGTCTGTTCTGCCATATGCCCGAATCACATTGCTTTCGTTTGCGTGGCACTCTGCCTCCGATCCCAGCGTTTCTGCCACCGTTGGTGTGACTGTGAGTGACTGCTACCACCTGAAGCCGGGAGAGCAGAACGCTCAAGACAGTTGCGTCCGGACTGTCGGGCAGTATGGATATACCGAATCAGTCCGGTATCGGGATCGCACTGTTCGTTGTCGGGGCGTTGCTCTTCATCCCCAGTCTGCTGTGGCAGGGGGGACTGCTAACGTACAGTATTCTTCTTGTCGCTGCTGTGTTGTTGACGACCGGCACCTATCTCTTTGGCACCAGCGGTACCGAACGACCGGTCTAACGGCTCACGTTTCGTTTGCAACTGCTCAAAGCGTGGTTACTCGGTGTCACACGAGGCTGCCAGTCGAATCATGGCCGGGGTGGGCTCCGAACCCACGATCTCCGCATATCCCAGGTACGAGGCTCGGCAGGCCTCATGGGAGCGGACGCTTCCAAGGCGGTACCGCACCGAATCTCAGTAACCCTATGAGTGCGGCGCTATGTCCAGCTAAGCCACCCGGCCGCACCCCAATATACCCCGATCCGGTTCTTTAACCTTCTCATCTGCGACGGTCTCTCGGCAGGCGATTTATCGGCTATCCGAACTGCCGGTGTCCCGTCGATTTCGCTGTCGACGGCCCTTTTATACCCAATGAGACAGCCGGATTTATCACCCACCACCGGCATCATACGGCAATGAGTCTGCCCGACGCACTCACGTCCGCACTGGGCGAGGAACCTGCCGTCGCGGAGGTCTCGCTGGGCGGCGACGACATCCTTGCGGTCACGCCGACGCGGACGCTTGTCTACCGTGCTGAGGGGCTCCTCTCCGATGAGGCCGTCGAGGAGTACCCTCACGACGCCGAACGCCTCACGCTGTCGGAGGGCCGTCGGAAGGCCAAGCTGACCATGGAGTACGGCCTCGATGGCACGGAGACGCTGTCGCTGCCGTCATCCCGGATCGACGACGCGCTGTTCCCGATCCTTGCCGGCGTCATCAACGCCGCCGGCGTCACCGACCCCGGCGAAAGCGTGTTGAAGACATTCCGATTTAGTGAGATCACGCTGATTATCACCAGCCGGCAGGTCGTCAAACATATCGGGACGCCGGTCTGGACCGAGGACTTCGAGAGCTTTGAGTACGCGTCGATCACCGACGTGACCTTCGAGGAGGGCAGCGTCGCCACCACGGTCGTCCTCACCCACGACGGCCGGCAGGATCGGTTTAAGATCCCCAGCGATGACGCTCGTGCCGTCCGAGAGGCTGTCGTTGATGCGGTCTGTGCGTTCCACGATGTCGATAGCATCGACGCGTTGCGCGCGCAGGTCGCCGAGGCGGCCGCCGACGAGCCGGACACGCCAGCCGACGCGGAGGCCTCGGCTGATCAGCTCGACTTCGGCGAAGGGATCGACCCGCTCGGAGCTGATCCACCAGCGGTCGATGCCGACGAAGCCCTGGATTCGGGTACGGAATCGACAGACACCGTCGGCGATGAAGCTCTTGCGGCGTCGCTCGACGACGGTGGCAGCGACCAATCATCGACCGCTGCCGAGGGTCAGCCCGCGACGACCGCTGACAGCGGGACAGCGACCACCGGTGGGGACACACCGCCGGCACCCACTGACACCGAACCTGAGAGCCAGCCGACGACTACCGCCGGATCCACAGCTGATTCGGCGACGACCGCCGACGCCACGACGCCCGAAACGACACAGTCGAGTGGCTTTACAAACTCCGGCTTTGAGTCCGCTGGCCCGGTCGACGAGGGTGATCTGGCCGAGACAGTTGCCACCCTCGCCGAGCGGATCGACCGCCAAGAGGAGCAGTTGGCCCGTCAAAACGAGTTGATCGAGACGCTGATCGAAGAGCTTCGCCGTGGCCGATAACAGCCCTCATTTTTGTTAGTCTAATCGTCGCGGCCGACAACCTTTCGAATACACGCCGAGCCAAACGGCCCGAGTTCGCCGGTCTCAAAGACGATGAAATGGCCCGTTGAGAGCCCCGCACCACATCGCTGACAGGTAAACTCGCCGTCGCGGGCGACGATCTGCTGGTCGAAGCGGACGAAGCTTCCGCCGCGCCGTACCTGAATTCTGCCGTCCTCACGCTCAATGAGCCCCCGTTTTTCGGCGGTATCGAGGATCTCTCGGGTGAGCGATGGACTCGTGGTCACCGTCTCGATCCGATCGATCACCGCAGACAGCGACAGCTCATCGGCTTCGAGGTGTTCGATAAGCGTGAGTGCGAGCTCACGCTTTCTCGCCCGCCGCTGGGCCGTCTCACCGCCGTCGGACGCTCCACCGGCTGCCGGGTCGCCGTCGGTCACAGCCCGGCTTTGCCGCCGGTGCGCATAATCGTTCCGTCAACTGAGGTGGTCGCTCATCTGTGCCGGACTGCTATCGGCGTCGCCTACGCGTCTTCGTCGTCTTTCATCTCTGCGAGCCGGTCGATGAGATCGTCGGTATCGGTATCGGACTCAAACGACATCTCGCCGTCGTGGTCGGTTTCGTGCACCGCGACGCTGTCGCTGTCATCTGTTTCGACGTCCTGATCCTGTTGTTCGGATTCATCGTAGCTTCCAAATCCCATACTGATCGAACCATCTGTCGCCCACAAAAACCGACCGATGTCGCTATGTCGCCTTGTCGGCACCGACCCGGCTCTCAGCCGCGTTGCTCTATGATCCGATCGATGATCGCCCGCGAGGACAGCAGCTCCGCGTCGTGGCTCGGCTCGCGGGTGCCTGCTCGCTCGATCTCACAGTCAACCCCACGGTCGGCCAGTGTCTCGTTGATCGCCGTGGCGTCGTGGTGTTGGTCGTGGCCGAGGACGATCACATCGGGGTCGATCTGTTCGATCGGCACGAAGATGTCCTCAGGATGCCCGCGGTGGGCCTCGTCGACGACGTCGAGGGCCCCAACCGTCTCCCGGCGTTGGCGATCCGAGAGGATCGGCGGCTGCTTGTGGGTGACGTTGGCCCGTCGAGCGACGATCACATGCAGTTCATCGGCGTAGGTCGCCGCCGCCTCCAGATAGTGAATATGGCCCGGATGCAGCAGGTCGAAGGTGCCTTGGGCGACCGCGCGTGTCGGCTCGGTCATCGCTCTGGCTCCTCGTTGCCGGGATCACGGCCCTCAGCCCGCAGTTCGGCGTCGATATCAGCCTGCGTGAAGTCGAAAAACTGCTCCTCGGGGAGGTCGACATCGAGCACATCGAGTGATCGTGGGTCGCCGCTGCTGTCGAAGGCCTTCCAGTCGCGCCAGCCATAGGGTGCGCCGATGATGATGTGGACGTTACCCTTGTGGAAGGTTTTCAGATCCGCGTCGCTCGGTCGCAACACGCCGTTTGGGTGGGAGTGTACCGAGCCGACTGCTTTGCGGTCGTTGGGGATCATATTTGATTTGACCGTCGCACTCTGTGGGTCGGATTCGGTGCCGGGGATCACCAACACGTCGGTGATGACCTGGCCGCGCCGTTCAAGATCGAACTTGCGGGCGTCCTCACCCCGAAGCAGGCCCATATACTCGTTGGGGTGTGTCGCCTCGCTGGCTTCGAGTGCGAACTCCAAGGTCTCACGGGCGATGCCGAGGATCTCACTCGAACGGAACAGCCGCATTGCCACCATCTCGGCCGGGCGGCCATCTAAGCGTTCCGAAAGCCCCGCCGAGCGGAGATAACAAGGTTAACACGTTGGTCACTCCTACCGAGGATATATGAGCGATAAGTCCGCCGGGGATTCCGGCGTTCGGGATGATTCGCGTCCCGTCGTGTACGATCTCGCCCCTGACTGTACGATCACCGATGTTTCACCGGACGACCACTACCACGCTGTCGTCAACGGTGTCGTCGACTACGGCGTCTTCGTCGATATCTCCGATACCGTCTCGGGGTTGATTCACGAGTCAAATCTCGATCGTTCCTACGACGTGGGCGACCGCCTCGTCGTTACCCTCGATTCTCAGAAGGAAAACGGTGATATCGCCTTTGCTATCCCCGCCTTCGACGACTACCGGACAGAGCTTCGGGAACATGAACCGGATATCACGCCGATCAATGAGCTTGAAACCGGCGAAACCGTGACCGTCGAGGGGCGACTCGTCCAGATCAAACAGACCGGCGGCCCGACCATCTTCGAGGCCACCGACGGCACCGGGATCGTCAGCGGTGCGGCCTTTGAGGAGGCCGGCGTTCGAGCGTATCCCGACGCCGCCGTCGACGATGCCGTCCGGATCACCGGCGATGTCGAGCTCCACGACGATGTGCGACAGTTGGAAATCGAGTCGCTGACGGTGCTCGCCGACGAGACCGCCGCGGCAGCACGCGAGACGATCGATGAGACGCTCTCGGAGCGGGCGACACCGGCCGACATTGAGCCGCTGGTCGAGTGGCCCGCCTTTGAGCCGATCTTCGACGACCTCGCTGCCCTCGCTGAACGCCTGCGACAGACCGTTCTTGAGGGCCGTCCGATCCGCATCCGGCATCACGCCGACGGCGACGGGATGTGTGGGGCGACGCCGCTACAACTCGCCTTGGAGAACTTCATCGCCGAGGTACACGCCGACCCTGACGCGCCCGAACACCTCTGTAAACGGCTGCCGAGTAAGGCCCCCTACTACGAGATGGAGGACGTAACGCGGGATCTCAACTTCGCCTTAGAGGGCCAGGATCGCCACGGCCAGAAGCTCCCACTGTTGGTCATGCTGGATAACGGCTCGACCGAGGAGGATGTGCCGGCCTACCGAAACCTCGCCCACTACGATATCCCGATCGCCGTCCTTGATCACCACCACCCCGATCCGGAGGCGGTTGACCCGCTGTTGGATGCCCATATCAATCCCTATCTCTACGGCGAGGATTACCGGATCACGACCGGGATGATGTCGGTCGAACTCGCCCGGCTGATCGACCCCTCGATCAGCGACGATGTCGAACACGTGCCGGCGGTCGCTGGCCTCTCGGATCGCTCGAAGGCTGACGTGATGCCGCGGTTTGTCTTCCGCGCCAAGGAGGCCGGCTACGACCGCGACGATCTCGAAGCCATCGGCGAAGCGCTTGATTACGCCGCCCACTGGCTGCGCTACAACGAGGGCAAAACACTCGTCAACGACGTGCTCGACGTGGGTTGTGACGACTCCGAGCGCCACGAACGCCTCATCGAGTTCCTCGCCGAGCGCGCCGAACGCGACGTGGAACGCCAACTTGACGCTCTTGAGCCACACGTCGAACACGAACGACTCGACTCCGAGGCGCATCTCTACCGCATCGACCTCGATAACTTCGCCCACCGGTTTACCTACCCCGCACCCGGGAAGACGACCGGCAACCTCCACGACCGGAAGGTTACCGAGACCGGCGAACCCGTGATCACGATCGGCTACGGTCCGGATTTCGCCGTGCTCCGTTCGGATGGCGTCCGCCTCGACATCCCGCGGATGGTCACCGAACTCAACGAGGAACTGCCGGGTGCCGGCGTCTCCGGCGGCGGCCACCTCGTTGTCGGCTCGATCAAGTTCGTCAAGGGTCGCCGCGAGTCTGTGATCGATCTGCTGGTCGAGAAGATGGCTGACGCCGACCTCGATGAGTCGCTGTCGAGTACCGCTCCGCTGGAATAACACGGCTCCGTCACCGCTGTTTTCACATTACCTTTCAGCGAAGACCAGCCACCGCTTTGCGAGCAGCGCGGTGGCACTGATCACAGCGACAGCGACAACCACGAGCCCGGTCGGAAGCTCACCACTCGGGAGAAGACTGAATCCACCACCGTCGCCGCCGGCCTGCCAGTCGCCGGTGAAGACCTCCCGGTAGTAGTCGGCGACGACGTCGTCGGTGACGGCGACCGCCACCTCGCGGTTGTTTTCGGCGGAGTTGTCGTTCCAGTTGAGACTGCCGATGACAGCGGTGTCGTCGGCGACGATCCCCTTTGCGTGGATTTTCCCAAACCGGTTGTTCTCCTCGGCGACGCGGACATTGAGCGGAACGTTGTCATCGGCCACTCGCTCGCGGAGTTGCTCCGCCAGTGCTGTGTTTTCCTCTTCGGCGTACCAGGTTCCGCTTAGTAGGATCCGCACCTCAACGCCGCGGTCGGCCGCGCGGATCGCCGCCCGAAGCAGTCGGTAGTCGCGGTCGCCGATCGACGGCTGGATCACAAGCAACTCGTCGTCGGTGTTGTTGATGCGTTCGACCAGTGCCGATTCGGCGTTATCGGGGGCAGCGAGCACGGTGAGCTCCTCAGCTGTCGTCGACACCGGCGGATGGTGCTGTGGATACGAGCCGGTCGCCGCCTCGGCTTCGACGGTTTCGATCTCCTCGCGGACAGTCTCCCATTCTGGGGTATCCTTCCACGTTGTATCGTGTTCGAAAATCCCGGCCAGTTCGTTGGCGACCCCCTCCGACTCGGCTGTTAGCCCCCAGCCGCGGCTGTCGGCTCCACCGGTGCCGGCCGGCTTCCAGTTTTCGGTGAGCACGACGGCGGTGTCGTCGGCGACGGCGTACTTCGGGTGGTGGTACCGAAACCGGGCAGCGTCACCGGTCATCACGCGCACGTCGACGCCGGCGGCGGCGAGCTCATCGAGGACGGTCGCCTGCTGTTCGGTCATACCGCCGACTGGGCCACCCTCAACGAGGACGGCCACGTCGACCCCGCGGTCGCGGGCGGCGATCAACTCGTCGACGACCCGTTGATCGGTCAGCGTGTAGGCCGCGAGATACAGTCGGTTGTCGGCGTTGTCGATCGCCTCGACCGGCGCGGCCGGATTGTCAGGGAGCACGAAGGCCTCGACTGACGCGTCGCTAACGGTGGTGGGTGCCCGCGGCTCGAAGCCCGCGGGCTGCCAGCGTGGTTCGCGGCCGGCGCGCCACTGCTGGCTTTCAGGCGCATCCTCGTAATTAACGGTGTCGACAACGCTGTTCCCACGGCGGAGCCGCAGTGTTTCGCCGCTGACAGCGAGTTGGAAGCTGCCGCTGGCGACGACCGGGGCTGCGTTCGTGTAGGCCGCGGTTTTGTCGGGGTGCCGTGTCGCGACGAATCGTCCCGTCTGACCATCCGGCAAGTCGACGACGCCTTCCCCGTCGGTGAGCGTCCAGTTGCCCGGTTCGGCGATCTTAACGGCCGCGTACTCACCGCGGTTTTCGTCGGTCGTTGGATTCGGATAGAGTTCGGTAATCTCTCCTGTCGCTGCTGTCGTTGCTACCGCTGTTGTCGCGTCCGCTACACCCACAGTTGGCGCGGCGAGGAGGAGGCAGCCACAGACGAGAAGCCAACCAACCGGCCGGAGCCAGCGGTGACAGGTCACGCTGGGTCTGCTGCGGCTTTGGATAAAAACGTCCGGTCAGCACCGACGACATCCCAGGTGAGAACCCTTATTTTCGCCCGCCGGAATCTCTCGCGTATGACAACGCTTCCCGGCCCGACGCTCGGCGTCGTCGGCGGTGGTCAACTCGGTCGTATGCTCGCCGAAGCCGCCGCGCCGCTTGGCGTCGAGGTAATCGTGCTTGATCCGACGCCCGAGTGTCCGGCCTCGCTTGTCGCCCGCGAGCAGATCGTCGGCGAGTTCGACGATCCCGACGCAGTACGGGAACTCGCCGCCGCAAGCGACGCCCTCACCTTCGAGATCGAACTCGCCGATCCCGACCTGCTTGCAGATGTCGCCGACGAGCATGACGTGCCGGTCAATCCCGATCCCGGCACCCTCCGGACGATTCAGGACAAACTCGTCCAGAAGGAGGCCCTCGCTGACGCCGGGATTCCGGTACCGGATTTTATCGGGGTCGGCGGCGAGAAAGATCTCAAACTGGCAGTTGAGGAACTCGACGGTGTAATGCTGAAAGCACGGGAGGGCGGCTACGACGGCCGGGGTAACACACCAGTACAGGAGCCCGACGACGCGGCTGCCGCCCTCGACGAACTCGGCGTCGACACGATGGCCGAGGCGTTCGTCCCCTTCGAGCGTGAGCTCTCGGTGATCGGCGTCAAAGGGCCCGACGGCGTCGCTACGTATCCTGTCACCGAGACGATCCACGAGGACGAAATCCTTCGGGCCAGCGTCTCGCCAGCGCGCACCGACGACAGCGTACGTGATCGCGCCCGCGAGGTCGCCGTTGACGTACTGGAGTTCCTCGACGGCTACGGCGTCTACGGGATCGAGCTCTTCGAAACTGAGAACGGCGACATTCTCGTCAACGAGATCGCACCGCGGCCACACAACTCCGGCCACTGGACGATCGAAGGCGCGCACACCTCACAGTTCGAAACCCACGTTCGTGCCGTCCTCGGCTGGCCGCTCGGATCGACTGATCTCGCCGAGCCGACGGTCTCGGTCAACCTCCTCGGCGATGTCGACGAACCGGAGTCTGCAACGCTGCACAACGTCGACAGCGTGCTTGAATCGTCGAATGCTCACTTCCACTGGTACGGCAAGAAACAGGCCCGCCCGCTCCGGAAGATGGGCCATATCACCGTCACCGATCCCGACGCTGCCGACGCCGACGACTATGACGCACTCCTTGATCGCGCGGAATCGCTCCGCGACGGCGTCACCTTCGTCGACGAGTAGCCACGGTACTGTTTAGCTCACTGCGATTGTATCGAGACCACCCCGAAAGCCCCCGACGGCTCGGCTCCCGGGACTCGCTGCGCTCCTTGTCGTTCGCGGTGCTCACTCCTGCGGTGCTTGCGTCGTCCAGGCGCGCCGAGCCGCCGGCCCCTTTCAGTCCCACCCGCGTTGGCAGGCCGAGCAGCCGCAGTCGGGCGGGACTGAAAGGGGCGAGTCGCTCCGGGAAGACGGCCGACGCAAGCACCACAGTGAGCGGAGCGAACGAGGCGCGCGGCGAGGCTCTCGACCGGAGCGACTCGGGGCTTTCGAGAAGGTTCCAATTTTTCCGATGTATCTGAACACGCCCAGTAGCCACAACCGCAACGCACTTGCCGCCGCTGGGAGCATTCACGGCCAATGACAACCGCACCTGAAGTCCAAGCGTTGATGGATCGACTCGAAGCCGAAGCCGACCAACAGCGTGGTTCGGCGGCGACGCCGGACGTTGGCATCATTATGGGCTCGGACTCAGATCTCGACGTGATGGCCGGCGCGTACGACGCCCTCGAAGAACTCGGCTTCGCCGAACAGACGGATGTTGAGAATCCGCCTGAAAGTCGATTTACCTTCGAGAGCTACGTCGTTTCGGCCCACCGGACGCCGGAACTGATGACTGTCTACGGCGAGACCGCCGCCGACCGTGGGCTGGATGTGATCATCGCCGGCGCGGGCGGGAAATCCGCCGATCTGCCGAATATGACCGCCTCGATCGCCTACCCGATTCCAGTGATCGGTGTCCCGGTACAGGAGAAATCCGTCGATAGCGTCATCGGGATGCCGACCGGCGCGCCGCTCACGGCAGTTGATGCCGGTAAATCGTTCAACGCTGGGCTCTCAGCGGGTCAGATCATCGCGCGCGAACACGACGAGATCGAGCAGGCACTGATCGAGTACCACGATTCGCTGCAGGGCGGCGTCGGCGAGGTTTCAAAAACCCTTCACGACCGCGGAATCGACGGCTTTCGCGAGCGCGACGCGTAGCGTGCTGCTCGCCGACCGGTGTGTCGACCCATGAATGCCCACCTAGCCGGTAGAAAATCAATGCTTATGAGGGCCCAGCGCGAACCAAGAGGTGTTACGGAGTATATCGAATGTCATGGTTAGCTATCGGGGCACTGGCGTTGGTCGGCATTGCGATCCCGCTTGCGATGATCGTGGTGTCGGCGCTGTTACGTCCAGCCGTCCCAGAAAGCGGTAAGAAAACGACCTACGAGAGCGGTGAGATCCCAACCGGCTCGGGGCGCGTCCAGCTGAACATTCAGTACTACATGGTCGCGCTGCTGTTCGTCGTCTTTGATATTGAGACGGTGATGGTCTTCCCGTGGGCGGTTATGTACCGCTCCGCGCTAGAGGCGGGTGTCCCCCTCTCGCAGGCGGTACTCCCGCTTTTGGCCTTCATCGGGATTCTCGTCGTCGGCCTCATCTGGGCGTGGCGCGTCGGTGCCGTCCAGTGGACGCGGAGTATTCGTGCGGCCACACAGAAAACGGAGCGACAGAACACATGAGCAGCGACAATCAACAACCGTTCGTTACCGACAGTTCGAAGGTAGGCACAGCAACCCGCGAGGCCCGGCTCTCGGGACAAGACAACCGGTTTAACTCCCGGCTGCGGGAGGCGTTTGGCTCCTCGCCGTTTATCCTTACCAAGTTCGATAAGTTCATGAACTGGGTGCGGGGCTCCTCGATGTTTATGTTGCAGTTCGGCATCGCCTGCTGTAGCATCGAGATGATGCACACCTACGCGGTCAAACACGACCTCGACCGCTTCGGTGCTGGCGTCCCCCGCGCGTCGCCCCGGCAGGCCGACGTGATCATCATCCCCGGCACAATCGTCTCGAAGTTCGCCCCACGGATGAAACGCGTCTACGACCAGATGCCCGAGCCGAAGTTCGTCATCGGCATGGGCTCCTGTACCATCTCCGGCGGCCCATTCCAGGAGGGGTACAACGTCGTCAAGGGAGCCGAGGAGGTCATCCCGGTCGACATCCACATCCCGGGCTGTCCCCCGCGGCCGGAGGCGCTCGTCTACGGCGTTGCCAAGCTCCAAGAGCGGATCGCCAACGGCGAGTCCTCGCCGGTGACGGTCAAACCCTACGAGCTTGAGGAGTTCGGCGACCTCGAACGCGATGAGATCATCGACCAACTCGCCGAGGAGATCGATGTCGAGGATCTTGTGATGCGGTACAACTGGGCTGATTCACCATGAGCGTGGAACTCCCCGCCGACGCCGACGCGGTACAGACCCCCGCGGAGGTCGCCGACCTCCTTGGTGACCTCGTCATCGGCCGTGAGGAACACCTGAACGCGCCGGGATTCGTCATCAAACCTAATTCCGTTGTCGATGCCCTGCGTCGGCTCCGCGATCAGGCCGGCTTCGATCACCTTTCGTGTGTCACCGCCCAAGAGTACGAGGATCGCTACGAGTCGATCTACCACCTGACGAGCTACGACGACCGCACCCAGGAGGTCAGCATCGTCGTCCCCGCCGACAAGGAAAACCCCGTCAGCCAATCGGCCAACGAGGTCTTCCGGACGGCTGATTGGCACGAGCGGGAGGCCTACGATCTCATCGGCATCGAGTACGACGACCACCCCGATCTCCGCCGGATTCTCCTTCCTGAAACGTGGCAGGGCCACCCGCTGGGGCAGTCCTACGACCAAGATCAGCCACAGGTTGTCCCGCTGCGGGAACACCAGAACCCGCTGTTGGAGGATCAGACAGCCGACAACGACAGCGAGACGATGTACCTCAACATCGGCCCGCATCACCCGGCAACCCACGGCGTCCTCCACATCAAGACCGTCCTCGACGGTGAGCAGGTCGTCGACCTCGAACCCGACATCGGCTACCTCCATCGGTGTGAGGAGCAGATGTGTCAGAACAGCACGTATCGCTACCAGATTATGCCGTACCCCGACCGCTGGGACTACATCTCGGCGGGGTTGCTCAACGAGTGGGCCTACGCGCGGACGGCCGAGGAGCTGGCTGACATCGAGGTGCCCGAATACGCCCAGATCATCCGAACCATGGGCGCGGAGCTCTGCCGGATGGCGGCGCACTTCCTCGCGTTGGGGACGTTCGCCCTCGACATCTACGGCGACTTCACCGCGTTGTTCATGTACTCGATCCGGGATCGCGAGAAGGTGCAGAACATCCTCGAAGAGCTGACCGGCCAGCGGCTGATGTTCAACTACTTCCGGCTCGGCGGCGTCGTCTGGGATCTGCCGGAGCCCCGCGAGGACTTCTTCGAGATGACCCGGGACTTCCTTGAGGATCTACCGACCGCACTGGAGGAATACCACGACATGATGACCTCCAACGAGATCCTGCAGGTGCGGACGGTCGACACCGGCGTGTTGCCGCCGGAGGTTGCCAAAAGCTACGGTGCGACCGGCCCGGTCGCCCGCGGCTCGGGCATCGATTACGACGTGCGACGTGACGACCCCTACGGCTACTACGAGAACCTCGATTGGGATGTCGTCACCGAGGATGGCTGTGACAACTTCAGCCGCCTGCTCGTCCGGATGCGCGAGGTTGAGGAATCAGCCAAGATCGTCGAGCAGTGTATCGACCTGCTGGAGGACTGGCCCGAAGATGAGCGCAACATTCAGTCAAACGTCCCGCGAACGATCAAACCCGACGACGACACAGAGATCTACAAAGCCGTCGAGGGTGCGAAGGGCGAACTTGGGATCTACATCCGATCGGACGGCACCGAGGAGCCCGGCCGGTTTAAGATCCGGAGCCCGTGTTTCTCGAATCTGCAGACGCTGCCGGAGATGTCCAACGGCGAGTACGTCCCCGATGCGATCGCCTCACTCGGGAGCCTCGATATCGTGCTTGGCGAGGTGGATCGCTGATGGCTGGCGTGCTCCAAGGCGAGGTCTTGTTGCCGGAACAGATCGCCGATCTGCTCGGGCTTGAGGGTGCCCTTGGCGCGGCTGTCGGCGCGCTCATCGGCGCGTTCGTCGTCGGCAATGTTATGTTGGCGTTTACCGGTGTTGCCGGCCCGTGGGCCAAACGGAAGATCACGGCCGCCTTCACCGACCGGATCGCCGTCGACCGGATCGGGCCGTTCGGCCTGTTCATTATCGTCGCCGACTCAGTGCGACTGCTCTCGAAGGAGCTGATCATCCCGGATGGGGCCGATCGCCCATCCTACGATCTCGCGCCGCTGATCCTGCCGGCGTCGGCGATGCTTGGCTTTGCGGTGATCCCGATGGGCAGCCTTGGCCCGCTCAACATCCAGCTTGCTGACCCCGAGGCGGGCCTCGCGCTCGTCTTTGCGTTTGCGTCGATCGCATCAGTGTCGCTGGTGATGGGCGGCTACGCTTCGAACAACAAGTACTCGCTGATGGGCGGGCTGCGGGCGGTCGCCCAAAACATCGCCTATGAGATCCCGCTGGTTGTGACAGCGATGTCGGTTGTCGTTTTCACCGGCTCGTTGCAGCTGAGTACGATCGTTGCCGAACAGAGCACAACGCTGTTCTCGATCGCTGGGGTGTCGATTCCGGCGTGGTTTGCCTTCGTCAACCCCTTCGCGTTCGTGTTGTTCCTCGTGGCAAACATGGCGGAGATCGGCCGCAACCCCTTCGATATCCCGGAGGCACCGACCGAGATCGTTGCTGGCTACCAGACGGAGTATTCGTCGGTGTACTTCGTCCTGTTTTATCTCGGGGAGTTCCTCCACGTTTTCCTCGGCGGGGCGATCATGGCGACGATCTTCCTCGGCGGCCCGGCGGGGCCGGTACTGCCGGGTTTCGTCTGGTTTGTGATCAAGATCTGGGCGTTCTTCCTGTTCACGCAGTGGTGTCGCTCGGCGCTGCCGCGCGTTCGTATCGACCAACTGATCGAGATCGGTTGGAAGGGGATGCTTGTGCTCTCCTTCGCTAACCTGGTGCTCACGGCCATTATCGTGGGAGTGATAGCATGATCGGACTTCTCAAAGGGATGGCGACGACGATGAAACACGCATTGAACGGCAAGACCTTCACGGTCGAATACCCCGAAACAGCCCCGGAAGTCAGCCCGCGGTTCCGCGGTGTCCACAAGTTCAGCCAGGAACGCTGTATCTGGTGTCGACAGTGCGAAAACGTCTGTCCGAACGACACGATCCAGATCGTGATGGACGACCAACGCAACGGCGAGCAGTACAACCTCCACATCGGGCAGTGTATCTACTGTCGGCTCTGTGAGGAGGTCTGTCCCGTCGATGCGATCCTGCTGACACAGAACTTCGAGTTCACCGCCGACACGAAAGACGAGTTCGTCTACAACAAAGAACAGCTCAAAAACGTGCCGTGGTACAAAGGGATCGACCCGCTGAACTCACGGAACCCGGATCGGGACGCCTGGATCGGCGAGGGCGACGGCGAAGTCGACTACCAGTAGTTATCCCATCACGTATTGTCCCTGTTTTCCTGCTATACAGAGCTGTGCAGCTGTCTGAGCGGATCTATCGGTTACGGATCAGTCTCGAAATCTTCAAAGGGATTCCATTGGGACATACAGGTAATGGTTTATGAGACCATCGCGTTCGCGCTGTTCGCCCTCCTGACGGTGGGCTTCAGCTTGGGTGTTGTCCTTGTCGACGACGTGTTTCACGCGTCGCTGCTGTTGGGCGGCTCCTTGCTGAGCGTCGCGGTGCATTACGTCCTGCTGCAAGCGGAGTTCCTTGCGGCGATGCAGATCCTCGTCTACGTCGGCGGGGTTCTCATCCTGATCACGTTTGCCGTGATGCTGACCCGACGCGAGACCGACCCGGAGGTGACCAACGTATGACCGATACCGACGGCTCAGACCGCGCAGCCGCGGCGTTGGCTGTGACCGCGTTGTTTGCCGTCATCGCAACGATGGCATTCGGGGCTGCCGGTAGCTTCCCTGCGCCAACCGGCTTCCCGGCCGACGCATCGATCGTCCACAACATCGGCTACGCGCTGTTCGATATCGGCCTCGGCGAGATCCCTGCGGAGGGCTTTCTCGCCGCGTTCCTGATCATCGCGCTGGCCCTCGATGTCGCCCTCGATGCCGCGATCTACCTCGCCAAACGCGAGGATGAGGGGTCGATCGTCTCGGCGCTGACCGACGGCGGCCGCGAGATCGTCGCCGGCGACGTGGCTGAACGCGACCCCGCTGATAAGGGGGGTGACCGATAGATGGTGCCGCCGGAATACTATCTGGTGTTGTCGGCGGCCGTTTTCTGTATCGGCCTGTTCGGCATTCTCACCCGGCGGAACGCGCTGTATTTCCTGATGTCCGCCGAGCTGATGTTGAACGCGGCGGTCATCAACCTCGTCGCGTTTTCCTTCCAGTGGGGCAACCTTACCGGCCAGACGTTCGCGCTGTTCGTGATCGCGCTGGCCGCCGCCGAAGTCGCCGTCGGGATCGGGATCGTCCTCGTACTGTATCGTAACTTCGGTGAGATCGATGTGCTGAGCGCCGACTCGATGAGGTGGTAATCCATGGTATCAGCATCCGCATCCGTTCCGGCAATCGTCCTGCTGCCGTTCGTCTCGTTTATCATCGCACTGTTTGGTCGTGAGCACCTCCCAAAACGGGGGGCATTCGGCGGGATCGCCGCGACCGCGGGGTCGCTGGGGCTCTCGCTGTGGGTACTTCTCTCCGTGCGCAACGGCGCGGCGTTCCAGGAGACCTACTACACGTGGGCGACTGGCGCCGGTGCTCAAGATTGGACGCTGACATTCGGCGCGCTGATCGATCCGTTGTCGGCGCTCATGCTTGTGATCGTCTCCGTGGTCGCCATGCTCGTCCATATCTTCAGTCTCGGCTATATGAACGACGAGGACGAGCGTGATCTGCCGCGGTACTACGCCGGGCTCGGCCTCTTTACGGCCAGCATGCTCGGCTTTGTCATCGCCGACAACTTGCTCATGGCGTTCATGTTCTTCGAGCTGGTGGGGCTGTGTTCCTACCTGCTGATCGGCTTCCACTTCCGGGAGCCTGGCCCGCCGTCGGCAGCGAAGAAGGCGTTCCTCGTCACCCGGTTCGGTGACTACTTCTTCCTTGTCGGCGTCGTCGCCGTTTTCACGACCTTTGGAACCGCCGCCTTTGCGGGCGCGGAATCGTTCCCGGCACTCGCTGAGGCCGCGCTCAACGGTGAGGCGACGGTGTGGACGCCCGGCGGCCTCGCGGAGTCAACGTGGTTTACGATCGTCGGCCTGCTGGTTTTGGGTGGCGTCATCGGGAAATCCGCGCAGTTCCCCCTGCATACGTGGCTGCCGGACGCGATGGAAGGCCCGACGCCGGTTTCGGCGCTGATTCACGCCGCAACGATGGTCGCGGCGGGTGTCTATCTCGTCGCCCGGATGTACGGCTTCTACGTGTTGTCGCCGACGACGATGGCGATTATCGCCTTCGTTGGTGGCTTTACCGCCCTGTTTGCGGCGACGATGGGCGTCGTCAAACGCGAGCTCAAACAGGTGCTTGCGTACTCGACGATCTCACAGTACGGCTATATGATGCTCGCACTCGGCTCGGGTGGCTACGTTGCGGCGGTCTTCCATCTGACGACCCACGCCTTCTTCAAAGCACTCCTCTTCCTCGGGGCTGGCTCGGTCATCATCGCCATGCACCACAACGAGGATATGTGGGAGATGGGCGGGCTGAAAGACAAGCTACCGGTCACCTACTGGACGTTTCTCGCTGGCTCGCTCGCACTCGCCGGCATCTTCCCGTTTGCCGGCTTTTGGTCGAAAGACGAGATTCTGTATGAGGCGCTGATCCACGGCCTCGACGAGCCGCTGATCCTCGGGGCCTACGTGATGGGCCTGCTTGCGGTACCCGTCACAGCGTTCTACACGTTCCGGATGGTGTTCCTCACCTTCCACGGCGAGCCACGGAGCAGCCTCGCTCGCGACCCACACCCGGTTCGGTGGAACATCAAAGGGCCGCTGTCGGTACTCGGCGTGTTGGCTGTCGTCACCGGCGGCATCAACCTTGTGCCGGTAAAAAAGGTACTCGGCATCAAGGGGATCGACTACCTGCATCTTTGGCTTGACAACCACTGGGGCGGCATTGAGGGGCTCTCGTCGCATCATTACGCCGAGCTCAACCCCTACAGCAGTCAGTACCTCTTCGGTGGCGAGGTGCCAACCGTCCTCGCCGGTGCGGCTGTCTCGCTTGGGCTCGCCCTCGGTGGCCTCGCGCTGGCGTGGGTGCTGTACAATGTGGCTGATCCCGACGAGCACACCGACAAACTCGGCGGGATCAAGGAGTTGCTGTACAACAACTACTATCAGGATGAGTTCCAGGTCTGGGTCGCCGACAACACCCGCGCGGCCGCCGGAAGTGCCGACATCTTCGATCAGGGTGTCATCGACGGCGTGGTCAACGGTGTTTCCTCGGTGAGCCTGCTGAGCAGCGAGCGGATCAGACGGATTCAAAGCGGCGTCGTCAGCAACTACGCCCTGCTGTTGACCCTGGGGCTGACGACGCTGCTTGTTGTCTTTGGCCTCCTCGGAGGGTGGTTCTAATGATACTCGGAGCACTACTGGCGGTCACGTTCGCAGCGGCCCTGCTCGTCTTTGCGGCCCCCGACGAGTACGCACCCAAACTCGCCTTCGGCCTCAGCCTGCTGCCGATCGCCGGCAGCCTCTATCTGTGGTCGGCCTTTGAGGCCGGCGGCAACGCGCTGACCGGCGGCGAGATCGCCTTCAGCACGGCCGTGCCGTGGCTGGAGGTCGCTGGCTACCAACTGCAGTGGTACGTCGGCCTCGACGGTATCAGCTTGCCGTTGGTCATCCTCACGAGCTTCCTCACGTCGCTGGCGATCGTCAGCGCGTGGACACCGATCGACGACCGCAAGAGTCAGTTCTACGGCCTGATGTTGCTGATGGAGGCGAACCTGCTCGGCGTGTTCACCGCGCTGGATTTCTTCCTTTGGTTCGTCTTCTGGGAGGCTGTCCTCGTCCCGATGTACTTCCTGATCGGGATCTGGGGCGGCCCACGCCGGAGGTACGCCGCTATCAAGTTCTTTGTCTACACCAACATCGCCTCGCTGGTGATGTTTATCGGGTTTATGATGTTGGTGATCGGGCTGCCGGTCAACAGCTTTGGGCTGCCGGAGATCAGCCAGTCGCTGGCCGCCGGCGAACTTGGCAGTTTCTTCTGGCTGCCCGCAGACACCCTCGCCTTGGTCGCCTTCGCGGCCATGTTCATCGGGTTTGCGGTGAAGGTGCCGGTCGTGCCCGTTCATACGTGGCTGCCGGATGCCCACGTTGAGGCTCCGACACCGGTGTCGGTGATGCTGGCGGGCGTCCTGCTGAAGATGGGTACTTACGCGCTTCTCCGGTACAACTACACGATGTTGCCCACACAGGCGGAGTACTTCGCGGTGCCGATCGCGATTATCGCCGTCGTTTCCGTGATCTACGGCGCGATGTTGGCCCTCGCCCAGGAGGATCTCAAACGGATCGTTGCCTACTCCTCTGTGTCCTCAATGGGGTATGTCCTCCTTGGGTTAGTCGCGTTCACCGAGTTCGGCCTCGGCGGTGCAACGTTCCAGATGGTTGCTCACGGCCTGATCTCGGGGCTGATGTTCATGGCCGTCGGCGTCATCTACAACGCGACCCACACCCGGTTGGTCGGCGACATGTCCGGGCTGGCCGATCGGATGCCGATCGCCGTCTGGATTCTCGTTGCCGGTGCGTTCGCCTACATGGGCCTGCCGTTGATGGCCGGCTTCGCCGGGGAGTTCTTCATCTTCGTCGGCTCCTTCGGCTCGACGGTGCTGCCGTACGCGCCGGTGTTTACCGCCGTAGCGATGTTTGGCATCGTCATCGTTGCGGGCTACCTCCTGCGTGCGATGCAGGGGACGCTGTTTGGCCCGTTCAACCTCGAAACTGACTACGACCTCGACCGCGCGCCGCTCCACGATGTCGCCCCGCTGGTCGCGCTGCTGGCGGCGATCATCGTGCTTGGCGTTGTTCCGTCATTGTTCTTCGATATGATCCGCGATGCAACCGTTCCGCTGGTTGAGCTGCTGGGAGGTGGGGCCCCATGAGCCTCGTTCTCCAAGGCACCACAACCGACTGGGTGTTCAGCGTGCGCGCGCTGCTGCCGGTCGTTTTGCTGGCACTCACCGGCCTCGCCGTCTTCGGCATCAACAGCCTGCGGCCCGACGGTCGTGACAACAAGCTGTTGGCACTGACCTCGATCGCCGGCACGCTGTCGGCGCTGGCGGTTACCGTCTGGTATCTGTTCGCCGGCACCGGCCAGCCGACTCACGGCGGTGCGATCAGCCTCTTCAGCGGGGCGATCGTCGTCGATGGGCTCGGATTGTTCTTCACCGCCATCTTCACCAGCGTCGCCACGCTCGTTATCGCCGCCAGCTACGACTACTTCGAGACCGACGCCAACCCGGCGTCGTTCTACTCGCTGTTGTTGCTGTCGACGACGGCGATGGGGCTGATGGCGGTTTCGAACTCGCTTGTGACCGTCTTTGTCAGCCTTGAGATGACATCGCTGCCATCCTACGCGCTCGTTGCGTATCTCAAGGACAACCGTGGCAGCGTCGAGGCCGGCCTGAAATACTTCCTGATCGGTGCGGTCTCCTCGGCCGTCTTGGCCTTCGGGATCAGCCTCGTCTATGCGGCGACGGGATCGCTGTTGCTACCCGATATCGCCGCCCAGATCGGCTCGATCGGCGATCTCAACGGCGTGCTTGGGATCGGGATCGTGATGATCGCCGGCGGCGTCGCGTTCAAAACGGCGTCGGTGCCGTTCCACTTCTGGGCACCGGAGGCCTACGAGGGCGCGCCCGCCCCCGTGAGTGCCTTCCTCTCCTCTGCGTCGAAGGCCGCCGGCTTCGCCGTTGGGTTCCGCGTGTTCGCGACCGCTTTCCAGCCCGCCATCGATATCGGCATCGACTGGGGGCTGTTGTTCGGGATCCTCGCGGTCGTGACGATGGTGCTCGGCAACTTCGCGGCGGCGACCCAAACCGAGGTCAAACGTATGCTGGCGTACTCCTCGATCGGCCATGCCGGCTACGCGCTGATCGGGCTGGCGGCGGTCACCGCCGGCGCGAGTGCCACCAACGCAACGGTGATGGGCGCGGCGATGGCGCATCTGTTCGTCTACGGCTTTATGAACACCGGCGCGTTCCTCTTCATTGCGATGGTCGAACGCTGGGGCGTCGGCCGCACCTTCGAGGATTACGCCGGCCTCGCCGAGCGCGCGCCGATGGCCAGCCTGGCGATGGCGGTCTTTATGTTCAGCCTTGCCGGTCTCCCGCTGTTTGGCGGCTTCTTCTCGAAGTATTTTCTCTTCCTTGGGGCGATCAACGCCGGCTTCTGGTGGCTTGCGGCGGTCGGGGCGGTCACCAGCACACTGTCGCTGTTCTACTACAGCCGAGTCGTCAAGGCCCTGTGGCTTGAAGAGGCGACAACCGATCTCGACGCCATCGGCGACGCGCCAACCGGGCTCTACGCCGCTGTCATCGTCGCCGGCGTTGTGACCGTCCTGCTGCTACCAGGCTTCGGGCCGGTCATCGAGACCGCCGAGGCCGCCGCGGCCGCACTGTTCGCCTAAGACGCCTGTCGTCGACACGGCAGGGTTTTCCCAAACTCCCACCAACCCACAGCTATGATGCGTCGGCTCGTCCTCGGTGACCGTGCCGTCGGCAACGCCGTCGCGACCAGCGTCGCCGACAAGCCCGGGACGCTGTACGTCGTCACCGACGACCATGGCTGGTCAACCACGCTTCGGGAGGCCGGGATCGGGGCGACTGAGGGTGATCCGACCGATCCGGCACAGTATCCTGATAACGCCGACGTGGTCGTTGTTGCCGCCAGCGACGACGCTCGTGGCTGTGCGATCGCCGAGCGCGCGCGGATGTCCTTTCCCGACGCGACGCTGATCGCGGTCTGTACGAAGACCGTTGACGACGCCCACCGCACAACCTTCCGGCGCGTTGCCGACGACCTCGTCGAATCGACCGACGCGGTGGCGGCCGAACTCCACTCGATCGCCGGCGACGACCGCGGCGGCCGAATGGCGCGGCTGCTGGCGGCGATCCGGCCGCTATCGGAGCCGTTGGCGGTTGTCGCCCACGACAACCCAGATCCTGACGCTATCGCCAGTGCGATCGCGCTCACCGAGATCGCCGACCATGTTGGCGTCGACAGTGAGGCCTACTACTTTGGGGAGATTACCCATCAAGAGAACCGCGCGCTGGTAAACCTCCTGTCGCTGTCGCTGACGGCGACGACCCCGGAGTCATTTGCGGTCGATGACGTGGGGGCGATCGCGTTGGTTGACCATGCTCGTCCCGGCGTCAACGACGGGCTGCCGCCGGAGACGATCGTTCGGCTCGTTGTCGACCATCATCCACAGCGTGAGCCGATCGACGAGCGCGGCGGCTATCTGGACATCCGCCCGGCACTGGGATCGACGAGTACGATCATGGTCGAGTATTTCCAACAGCTCGGCCTGACGCCCGACGAATCGCTGGCGACCGCGCTACTGTATGGGATTCAGACCGACACCGATGGCTTCACTCGTGGGGTCGCCCCCGCTGACTTCGAGGCGGCTGCCTTCCTCTCAGCACATGCCGACGAGCGCGCGCTCACAAAGATCGAATCGCCAACGATGAGCCACAGCGTTGCTGACACGCTGGCGGCCGCCATCGACGGACGGGAGGTTCGTGGCTCCGCGCTGGCGAGCTGTGTCGGCCGGCTCGCCGAGCGGGACGCACTCCCGCAGGCTGCCGACAAGCTGCTGGATATGGATGGTGTCGAGACGATCATCGTTTTCGGCTACGACGCCGAAACCATCTACGTCTCCGGCCGTACCCGCGGTTCGGCGGTCGATCTTGGTGAAACGTTACGTGAGGCCTTCGACCAGGTCGGCAGCGCGGGCGGCCACGCGACGATGGCCGGCGCGCAGGTACCGATGGGCGTCCTTGATGCCGTCGAAGACTGGGAGACGCTGTCGGTTGTTGTCCACGACACGATCGCCGGGCGGTTCTTCGAAGCCCTCGATACCGCACCCGAACCAGGCCAGTACGGCCACCCGCTGGTGCGGTTTCCGCCGGAGTAACGACCGTGGTTTTTTTACGAGGCTTCGTGTAGAACCGCTGATGGACAGCGAGCCACAGGTTGCAGCGTACATGACCCAATCGGTCACGACGGTCGATCCGACCGATACTGTCGGGGCTGTCCGCGAGCAGATCGGCGGCAACGACGGCCACAACGGGTTTCCGGTCACCCGTGACGGCCACGTTGAGGGGTTTGTTACCGGGCGGGATCTGCTTGCTGCCGACCCCGAGACAACGGTTGCGGCGGTGATGAGCGAGGAGACGATCGTTGCCGACCCCGAGATGGCGGTCACCGACGCCGCGCGGGTGATCGTTCGCTCCGACATTCAGAAGCTCCCGGTCGTCGATGACGGCGAACTCGTCGGCATTCTCTCGAACACAGACGTGATCCGCAGCCAGATCGAGCGAGCGACCCCCGAGAAGGTCGCCAAGCTGAGCCGAACGCTCACCGAGCTCCACGGCGTTGAGCTTACCCAGGAACGCCGGCAGGTGTCACTCGCCGAGCTTGTGCCAACACAGGCGGAGGTGTACGGCGACGAACTCGACGGTCGGCGGTACGAACTTGAACGCGGTCTTGCCGAGCCGCTGGTCGTGATCGATGCCGGCGGCGGTGAGGAGATGTATCTTGCCGATGGTCACCACCGCGTGCTCGCCGCCGACCGCCTCGGCATCGACGAGATGGATTCCTATGTTATCGTCCCCGCCGAACCACTGGAGCTGGGAATGGCCCAAACCGCCGCCGAGCAGGGGCTATCCTCGATCGAGGATGTAACCGTTATCGAACAGGATCGTCACCCCCTGGTCGAAACAACGACGCAGCTACAAGGGTAGCATGGTCGTCGTCGGCGACAGCAGCGCCGATCTCGACGGCGCAATCGACGCCGAGAGACGGAATTGTTCAAACCTATAAGGCAGCCCGAAGTGAATGTGATATGAGCAACCGACTGCTGTTGCTTGGTCCGCCCGGTGCCGGTAAAGGAACCCAAAGCTCACGACTCGCCGAGACCTTCGATCTCGAACACATCACGACCGGCGACGCCCTCCGGGCAAACAAGAACATGGAAACCGAGTACGGCACCCCACGGGAGTATATGGATGCCGGCGAGCTCGTCCCCGACGGCCTAGTCAACGAGATCGTCGAGGCCGCCATCGACGAGGCCGACGGCTTCATTCTCGATGGCTATCCGCGAAATCTTTCGCAGGTCGAGTATCTCGACTCGATCACCGAGCTTGATGCGGTCGTGTTCCTCGATGTCGGCGAAGACGAGCTGCTCCGCCGCCTAACGGGCCGACGTGTCGACCCTGAAACGGGCGACGTGTATCACACCGAGTTCAACATGCCCGACGACGACGAGATCGTCGAGCGACTCGAACAGCGCGACGACGACACCGAGGAGGTCGCCACCGAGCGACTGGAGGTCTACCGGGAAAACACCGAGCCCGTCGTCGAACACTACCGGGAGACCGGCGAGCTGATCGAAGTTGACGGCGAAGCCGACCCGGACGGTGTCTTCGATCGCATCGTCAACGCCGTCGGTCTCGACGACTGACCGGCGATCGGCGCCTGTCGACCGACCGGCAACCCATCGACGCTGACGCCGACAGAGTACAACCTTCTTATTGACGCGTTGCCAACGAGAGCACAATGAGCCGAATCGAACGCAAAGTTCGCTCGTTGGTCACCGCCGACGCCGAGATGAAACCCGCCATCGAGACCGTCCTCGATAACGCCACTGACAACGAGGTGCAGTGGGTCGACGTTCGGGATGAGATCACCAGCGGCCAGTGGGGCCGGCTGATCGAAAAGGGGATTCTCGTTGACGGCGAGGGTGGGTTCCGGATCGAATCGCCCGAGGCCGTCCGTGAGGGGCTGACCGAGGAAAGCGACGCCGAGGAGATCGAATCGACCTCCTGGACGAAATGGGATAAGGCCGCCGCCGGCCTGACCGTCGGCCTCTTTGCGGGCTACGCGTGGGCCCCCGCTCGCAATGTCGTTGCTGGGGCGATCGACGTTGTCATCGGGCCGCTAACGAACGTCGTGCCGTTCTACGTCGTCGTGATGATCATCGCGTTGGCGACCGGGCTGTACTCGACGCTGCTGCGGGTCGCGCTGATGGACACCGAAAAGATGGGCGAGTACAAGGCCCGCATGGATGAGATCAAGGAGAAACGCGAGGCCGCCAAGGAGCGCGGCGATGATGAGGCTCTCGAAGAGATCCAACAGGAGCAGATGGAGGCGATGGGCGATCAACTCGGCATGTTCAAAGAGCAGTTCCGCCCGATGGTCTGGATTATGTTTCTCACCATCCCGGCGTTCCTCTGGATGTACTGGGCGCTTGGCTTCCGTGGCGGGGTCGAACACTACGCCTTCCAGAATATCGTCATCCCGTTTGCGGGTGAGGTCGAGTGGACGACCGGGATCGTCGGCCCGATGCAGATCTGGATCGTCTGGTACTTCCTGTGTTCGATGGCGTTCAACCAGATCATCCAGAAGGGGCTCAACATCAGCATGACGCCGTCCGCAAACTGAACCGGGGCCTCGGGTGCTACCGGCGTCGGTGTGCGATTGGGACTCATGGGCGCGGTGAAGGGTAATCTCTTTTAGGTGGACGACCGCAGGGTGGATATGTTACTCACCGTCTCTGGCCCCCCCGGCAGCGGGAAGTCGACGAACGCTGCCGCCCTCGCCGACGCCTTCGATCTCGACCACGTCAGCGGCGGGGATATCTTCCGTGAGCTGGCCGCCGAACGCGGCCTCTCGCCCGTCGAGTTCAACGAGCTAGCCGAGGAAGACGACCAGATCGATCGTGATCTCGACGCCCGGCTGCGGGAGATCGCCGTCGACGACGACGATGTCGTCTTGGAGTCCCGGCTCGCCGGCTGGCTTGCCGGCGACCACGCGGACGTGAAAATCTGGCTCGACGCGCCGCTGGCTGTCCGCGCCGAGCGTATCGCCGACCGCGAGGACAAATCGATCGGCGTCGCCCGCGAGGAGACCGAACGTCGCGAACACAGCGAGCGCAAGCGGTATCAGGCGTATTACAACATCGATATCGCGGATCTCTCGATCTACGATATCACCTACAACACCGCCCGCTGGGGGCCTGAGGCTATCCAGCGGATGCTTGCCACCGCCGTCGGGGCCTACGATCCGGCTATCGATGAGGGGAAAGCCCCGGTCGAGGGCGTCGCCTACGAGTTTTGAGCTCAGCTACCAATGAGTGATCCACTTCGTTCCGCGCCTGACGACCGCACGCCCGCCGAACTGTTGGCCTTCGGCGTCGTCAATCTGGATAAGCCCGCCGGCCCTTCGGCCCACCAGGTCGCCGGCTGGGTGCGGGATCTGGCCGGCGACGCCGTTGACGACCTCGGTGCCTCGGTTGCGGACAACGAGGGATCGCCATCGGCTGCGGAATCACCCACTGTCGACCGCGCAGCGCATGCGGGGACGCTGGATCCAAAGGTGACGGGCTGTCTCCCGATGCTGCTCGGCGACGCCACCCGAACGGCCCAGGTCTTTCTCGAAGGCCGCAAGGAGTATATCGCCGTTTTGGAGCTCCATGGCCCGCGGCCGGCGGATTTTGAGTCGGTGTTGAATCGGTTTGCGGCCCCACTCTACCAGAAGCCGCCGAAAAAAAGCGCGGTGCGCCGCAAGCTTCGTGTTCGAGAGATCTACGCTCTTGAGCTGTTGGATTACACCGACCGTCAGGCGTTGCTCCGGATCGCGTGTGAAAGCGGCACCTACGTCCGCAAACTGTGTCACGATATCGGGTTGGCACTCGGGACAGGAGCCCACATGGGCCACCTTCGCCGCACCGCGACCGATCCCTTCGACGACACCTCCTTGATCGATCTTCACGAGTTCACCGACGCGCTGGCGGTCGCCCGCGAGGGCGACACCAAGTGGCTGCGGGAGGTTGTTCAGCCGGCTGAACGCGCACTCGACCATCTGCCGAGCGTCATTATCGCCCCCTCGGCGGCCGAACAAGTCGCCACCGGCGCGCCGGTGTACGCGCCGGGGGTGATCGAGGGCCCAGACACCGTCGTCGACGACGCGCTTGTGGCCTGCTATACGCCCAATGGGAGTGCGGTCTGTCTCGGCCGGCTCGTCGGCGACCCCGACGCCGACAGCGGTGTTGTGGTTGATCTCGAAGCCGTGTTGGTCTGATCGGTGGCCGCGTTGTTTTACCGCAAACCGCCGGACGGGGTCGGCAGCGACGAGTGAAACAAAGGTGTTAAACGACCGCCTCGCATTCTCCCGGATGCGGGACTGTGGGGTAGTGGTATCCTCTGCGGATGGGGTCCGTAGGACCTGAGTTCGACTCTCGGCAGTCCCACTCTGTCGGTAGCTCGTGAGCGACCGCTCTGGCGTGCTGGCGTCGTCATTGAAATACAGCTACCTGAAGTCCCAAAACATTACACCTCGGAGTGATCACTCCGGATATGAAACTGGATTCGTACATCACCACCGAGGAAACGGAGCTCTCGCCGGCGGTCGTTATGACGACGGTGCTGTTGGTCGCGGTGTTTGCCCTCGGGTTGCTCTACCAACTCATCACGGTCGTCCTCTAAGGCTCACTGCCGGGTCGTATCGGCGTGTGAGCGAACCCATAGCTCGCCGATCCGCGAGAGCGTCGTCCGGTAGGATTTGCCGACCTCCTCCTGTTCGATGTAGCCCTTGCCGCCGGGCCCGAGGCGGTCGACGTTGTAGATCACCTTCGATCGGAAGCTGTCGGTGTACTCCTCGTTGAGATCGCGGGCGAGTGCCTCCGCAAGCTCGCTGACGGAGTCGAACTCGCCGTGTTCGCCGAGCGTAAAGAGAATGAGCTCCTCGAAGGGTTTGACACTCGAAAAGGAGGCCACCGGGAGTTCGACGATATGTTTGCCGTTGATCTCCTTTGCGCCGATGGTGCTGCCGCGTTCGTCGAACTCAGCCAGCAGGTCGGCCGTGCTCTCTAATCGTTCTTCGATGCGATCGCGGTCGAAATCGTCGGCCGCAAGCAGATCACCGAGCAGTTCGCGCTCGGCCCGCAGCTCCTCGGCCAACTCGGTTTCGAGATACTTCTCAGGGGCGGTGTAGTAGGTGTGAATCCGGTCTCTGTCCTCCTGGCGTTCGACCATCACCGAGTGGGCCGCGGTTGCGAAGGCGAAGCTGACGGGTCGGGGCATTGAGCAGACGTTGACCCAGACCTCCGCGCCGCCGTCGAGCTGTTCGTTGATGAGCTCGAAGGCACCCTCGAAGGCGGTGTCGTAGTCGTAGACGTCTTCGAGGCGGATTCGGTCGGTTTCCGCGCCGAGCAGGCTCTCGAAGTCGGTTTCGAGCTTGGAGGCGAGGTTGCGGGAGTATTCGACGTTGGCCTCGCTGCCGACCGCGCCCTCAAGCAGGATCGCGCGATCAACGTCGAACTGATCGCGGATCAGTGGCGCGATGAGCCGGTCGTAATCAAAGCCGACCGGGACGATATGGGTTTGCATACGTGGTGGTGGTGGGGAGGGCCCTAAAAACACTCCTGCTCGGCGGAGACTACTCGTCGGTGGATTCGGTGTCGGCTTCCTCGTCGACAATCTCGGTGACCGATGCGATCTCCAGTGGGATCTCGGTGAGTCGCTGGCCGATCTCCGTGCGGGCGACCCGCTTTGCGTGTTCTTCCTGTTCGACGTTGAAGACGTCCATTGTCAACTCAAGGGCAACGAGGGCCTCGTCGGCGACGATGTACGCCGGCGGCAACTCCTCGCCGTCGGGGCCGGTCGGTGAGCACATATCGATCTCAACGTAGTTGAGATCCGGGTTCAACAGCTCGCCGGTTTTCGAGATCGCAATACGGACGGCCTCATCGACTGTTTCTACGTCGTATACCGATACCGCAGCTTCGACGACGACCCGGCAATCCATGTGTTTGGATAGCAGGGCAGCAAGTATGAAAGTTCGGCCGCAACGACAGCTTGCACAGAACTGTCGCTGCCGACCTACTCGCCGCCGTTGCGGAGATAGTTGAACACGTACGTCTGGACGTAGCCGGCGTACTCGCCGCCGAACCGCCCGCGGATCGCCCGCGACGTGTCGGTGTAGTTGCCCTGCTCGCAGTCAGGGTAGTACTCCTCGATAGCGGTGCGAATCCACGTATCAAGGGGGATCGCTTCGAGATAGCCAAGTGAGAACAGTAACACGCAGTCGGCGACCTTGTCGCCGACGCCGACAAACTGGGTGAGATACTCGCGGGCGGCCTCGTACTCGCGGCCGACAGCAGCGGTTGGATCGGCCTCGCCGTCGGCGACCATCTCGGCGGTTCGCTGGACATACGGCGCGCGGTAGCCGAGGCTGAGGTCGCGCAACTCGGCTTCGGTGCGGGCGGCCAACGCCTCCGGCGTTGGAAACGCCTGATACGTGCGGCCGTCGAACTCAACGGACTTGCCGTACTCGGCGGCGAGTCGCTGCTGCATCCCGTGTATTCGGCTGACGCGCATCTGGGCCGAACAGATGAACGAAATGAGGCAGGCAAACGGTGGATCGCGGACGAGGCGCAGCCCACGATACTGCTCGAAGGCGCGGTTGAACAGCGGCTCATCGGGCGCGCCGGCGGTGATCTCGGTGAGATCGTCGTCAAGCCGGAGGAGATGGGTGAGAATCGGGACGGCATCGGTCGTCGACTCCCACTCGATTCCGTCATCGACCTGCCGGATACGAACGACAGCCTGCTCGTCGCTGACGCCGTCGAGCGGCGGGACGACCGTTTCGTACCACGCCTGCCCGCCGTGGGCGTCGTCGGTGGTGTACATCTTTCCGTCGAGGCGGCTCCACAGGTAACTCTGACCGCTTTCGACCGTCGCTTGCAGATCGAACGGCCCGGCGAGGTCATCGATCGAAATAACGCCTGTCTCCATTACACAGTAGGTAGGATACGGTGGGCTTCGGGGTTTCGGTTCCGCGGCTGGCCGTGTTATCGAAGCTCGATCATCGTCATCGTGCCGAGCTTGGTGGCAACATCCTCGTCAAGACCATCGCTGGTAACACGCCAGGCCCAGTTGCCCTCGGCGGTGCCGGGCGTGTTGAACCGGGCGTGGCTGTCGAGGGCAAGCAAGTCCTGCATCGTTGTAAACGCCAACACGGCGTCGGATCGCCAGACCGCCTCGATTATCGACCAGTTGATCTCCTCGCCATCGACGCCGAGATTGTAGTGCAGACACTCCCGCTGGCGGTCGCCAAGCCCGTTGTAGTAGCCCTGGAACGTGTTGGTGTCGTGCGTTGCAGTGTAGCCGACCGAATTTTTGGGGTAATGCATCGGCTGGTGGGCGTTGCCGTCCTGACACCAGTCGGCGTACTGCGGGACGCGCATGCCGGGGAAGCCGAACTGATCCATCAGGGCGTTGAGTTCGGCGTCCGGAAAGCCGAGATCCTCAGCGATAAATGGGAGTTCGCCGAGTCGATCCCGGATCGTCTCGAAAAAGTCGTAGGCCGGGCCGTCGCGCCACTCGCCCGCCGCTGCTGAGTCGGCATGGGTTGGGATCGCCCAGTACTCCAGAAAGCCCTGGAAGTGATCCAGTCGCGTCACATCGACCTGGCCGAACAGCCGCTCAAGCCGGCGGGCCCACCAGTCGTAGTCGTTGTCGGCAAGCGTTCCCCAGTCGTACAGCGGGTTCCCCCATTTTTGCCCGTCGTCGCCGCTGTTCGGCGGAACACCGGCGACCGCTGTCGGCCGGTTCTGGTCGTCGAGTTGGAACGTTTCAGGGCTAGCCCACACGTCCGCGCTGTCGAGGCCGACGTAGATCGGCACGTCGCCGACGAGTTTGATACCGGCGTCTTCGGCGTCGGCTTTAAACGCGTTCCACTGTTTGTCGAACCAGTATTGGACGAGCACGCGGTACTCGATCTCCTCGCTGCGTTCTTCGCGCGCCTCGTCGAGTGCGCCGGGATCGCGGGTACGGATCGGTTCGGGCCAGTCGATCCACGCGACGCCGTCGTGTTTCTGTTTGAGCGCCCGAAACAGGGCGTACTCCTCGACCCACGGCTCGGATTCACGGAACTCGGCGAGGGCCGCGCGGTCGTCCTCGGTCGCCGTCTCGTCGAACCGCCCGTAGGCGGCTCTGAGCTTGTCACGTTTGTACTCGGCGACCCGCTCGTACTCGACGGCGTGGGGATCGAAATCAGGGACAGGTTCGAGGTCGTCGTCGGTCAGCCAGCCGTCGTCGACGAGGCGGTCAAGGCTGATCAACAGCGGGTTGCCCGCAAACGCCGAAAACGACTGATACGGCGAGTTGCCGTGGGCCGCCGAGGTTGGCCCCAGCGGGCAGAACTGCCAGTAGGTTTGTTCGGCGGTGTCGAGAAATGAGAGGAATTCCCGCGCCCCGTCGCCGAGATCGCCGATGCCGTGTGGCCCCGGAAGCGAGGTGAGATGCAGGAAGACGCCGCTCGTTCGATCGAACTCCATATCCGCACTGTCGGTGGCATCCGTGTCAAACGTTGTGGTCTTCGGCGGCCGCGGTGACGACGAGCCTTGCCGTCGAGTTACGCCTCGTCGCTCATCGCGCCGAAAACGCCGTCGGCGTCGGCCGGCACGTCGAAGTCATGGAAGTGTTCGCCCTTCTCCTTCGAGAGGATGTTGAGCGCGGCCGCCGCGCCGTCACCGGCTGCGATGACCGCCTGCCACTCCTCGGCGCGTACCATCGCGCCCGTAGCGTAGGCGTCATCGACGCTGGTCTCCATGTCGACGCCAACATCGACGACATCACCGTCGAAGCCACAGCCAAGCGATTCCGCAAGGTCGCGGTTGGCACCTGTCGCCAACACGACGTAGTTGGCGTCGTAGCTACTCTCGGCGGTTTCGAGGCTGAAGCCATCGTCAGTTGCGGTCACGTCGGTGACCTCCTCGCCTTGGTGTCGCTCGACACCGAAGCTATCGACCTGCTGGCGAGCGGTCTCGATGAACGCTGTGCCGTCTTGGGAGCCAACGCCGAGATAGTTGAACAGATGCGCTTTGTGCATCCACGTCCCGTCGGTGTCGAAAACGCGGGCTTGGAGGCCGTTTTTCTGGGCGAATAGCGCGGCACTCAGGCCGGCGGGGCCGCCACCAACGATACTGACGGTCGCGTCAGCGTCAGTCTGACTCATATCCTGCTGTGGGTGCGGGAGCGGTAAATAAACACAGGCGACATGGATGTCACGTGGTCAGGCGTTGAAAAGTGTCGTGTGGCCGCCACCTGGCAGCCAGCGTGACGGTACCAAGCCGACCCGGGCAAGCCGGCCGGTATCGCTTGTCGATCCGGGCAGGGTCGACAAACATAATACGGTCGTCCGGGCAGGGCGACCGACAGGATTGCCGGGTTATCAGAGGCACTCCGGCGTCTAACATAATGGTAGGCTATGGTTTTACATCACCGTCTGCACGAACGTATCGCCGTGTGACGAACGTTTAAATATATCACGGTCGTTTATACCAGTATACGAGGTTCCCGCACGTCCACCAATGGTAACCACTGACCCATCCGATGTGTTGTCGACGCTCATCCAGCGGGAGTCGGTGTTGTACGCCGTCGATGTCGCCGGCTGTGAGAAACGCGATATCGTTGAAGCGGTTCCACCCTCACGCTCGACTGTCGACCGAAGCATCCGTGATCTCGAAGCCGCTGGCCTCGTGACTCGATCGCCGGAGGGTTACCGACGGACGCTCCTCGGCGAACTGTTGCTCTCGGAGTATTACCGATTTAAAGCTCAGACGGCCGAACTGCTCTCGGCGGGCGATGTCTTTGCCGAGCTGCCGCCAACACAGCAGATCGATCGGTCGATGCTTGATGATGCGACGATCATCACCGCCACCCAGGCGACGCCCCATCAGCCGATCTCCGCGCTCTGTGCGCTGTTAGGCGAGGCCCAGTCGATCCGCATTCTCTGTCCAGCGGTGTTTCCACAGCTGATCGACGCCTGTGCGCTGGCGACCGACAACACGGAAACAGTTGAGATCATCGTCACCGATTCGGTCGTGTCAGCACTTGTCGATACCTATTCGGACGCCTTAGCCGCACTCAAAGAGGCCGGTGCCGATCTCCGGTTGCTCGAGACGACGCCGTCGCATGGTCTTGTTGTCGTTGACCGTCCCATGGGATCGACGGCCGGCTTGCTGGTTATCGATGACAGTGGTGGCCGCGCGCTGATCCGCAACTGTGGCGACGACGCCATCTCGTGGGCCACCAGCCGACTCGATCACTGGCGTGGGGCATCGACACCCCTGCCGCTGGCCGAGCTCGATGGCGAGGAGTCGATGCTACGATAACCGTCGTGCTCGGTTCGGGGCAGTGACAGGTTGGTAGTGGTGTCGTCGACGCGTCGCTGTCTGACACCTGTCTGTCGACCACGAAATCTTATTATCGGTGCCCCCAACGGTAGGTGCATGGATGGGACTCCCCAGGAGATCACGACGCTCGTCGGCCGTGAGGTCTACTCGAACAGTGGTGTGTTTGTCGGCGAGATCGAGGACGTACAGCTGAACTTGGATGGCGAATCGGTCACGAGCTTGGCGGTCGGTGAACTCAACGACGAACTGTTTGCTGACACCGTTGGCCCAGGTAAGGGCGTGTTGATCCCCTACCGGTGGGTGCGAGCCGTCGGCGATATCGTCCTTGTCAACAGTACGATCGAACGCCTCCAAGAGACCGACGACACCGACGAAGCCGCTGCCTAAGACCCGTTTGTATCGCTGCCTTCGACGCCCAACGCCGCAAAGAGCTTCTTTCTGACGGCCTCTTCGGTCAACCGCAGAAGCGTGTCGCGGTTGTCCTCGCTGGTCTCGATACCGGTGAAGATGCCCAGCGGGACTTCGACGCTGCCCTGTGTGGAGTGGCCGACAATGTCGCCGCTGTTTTCGAAGGCTCCCTCAAGGACGCTGCCGATATCGATCCGGATATCCTTCGAGCGAGCGGCGACGATGATCCGCTCGTCGACGATCCCGAAGACCGCGCTGGTGGTGATCCCTTCCAGATCCAGCAGATACTGCGCGGCCTGCTCTAAGGCATCCCGATCGCGGATGAAGCCGGCTGTCGAAAACAGGTGACTCCCCTGTACCTCGCGGCTCTGAATCGCCTCCGCGAGCACATCCAGCGTCTCCGGCGACATCGACGGCGATTCGACCTGTTCAAGCGTGTCGTGGTTGGCGAAGGGATGGAGGTAGGCGGCGGCGGTCAGATCCGCGGGTGTCGTATCCCGCTTGAAATCCAGTGTTTCTGCCCGGATCCCATACAGCAGCGCGGTAGCGACCGTTTCGCCCGGACCGAGATCGAACTCCTGGAGGTATTTGGTGAGGATCGTCGATGTCGAAGAGAGGTTTGTCCGCACGTCGACGAAGGGGGCGTCGACCTCCTCGTCGGGTTCGGCGTGGTCGATGAGGATATCGATCTCGAAGGTGGGATCGTCGCTGCCGGACTGGACGTTGTCGACGAGAGCAACCCGGTCGTACTCCTCGATTGCGGGCTCGTCGTCGCTGGCCAGCAGTTCGATCCCAAGCAGGTTGACGAACGCGCGGTTCTCTTGGTGGCCGATATCGCCCTCATAGCGGATGTCGGCCTCAACGCCGAACTCGGCGGCGATCGCCTGCAGCGCGGTCGCACTGGCGATCGAATCGGGATCGGGGCTATCCTGTGTGAGAATCGCCAGCCGGCCTTCCGTCGATTCGAGGATATCGGCGAGCTGGCGGGCCTTATACTGGAGCTCGCCGGATTCGAGGCTGCGCAGCGCGGAGTCGGCGATCACCTCCGAGGGGTTGACAACGACATCTGCCCCAAGCTCGCTGAGCTCGTCTTGGCTGACGGGATCGGAGGCACGGACAACGATGTACTGATCGCCACCGGCCTCTCGGATCGCCGCGACCGCCGCCTTGTTGGCCTCGATATCGGAGGCCAACACCAGCAAAATATCGCGGTCGGCGACCGCCTCGGCGACCGAGGGCTTGCTGATGTCCTGTACCGTCGCATTGAGATCCTGATCGCGCAGGGCCTCAACCCGGTCGGCGTCCGTATCGAGGATGAGCACGTCGTTGTCCGCCTCGGCGAGATCCTCAGCAACTGCGTGGCCGACACTGCCACAGCCGAGGATCGCGTAGGTCGACCGTGAGGAGCCGGTCACACCAGGGCTCATAATTACTATGAGACAGCGTCGGTGACCACTTAATGCCGTTTGTTTCTCTATGACCGCCACAGCGGCCGCCAACGCGACCGAGGCCGCGGCTCTGCCGGCAACCGGCTGTTACTGTCAAACGATTTGCTGGCGATCTGGCCCGCCGGCAGGCGTCCACGAAAGGAAACCTCTTTTAGAACGACACGGGTACGGAGCGGCGAGGGCTGGTAGCTCAGTTTGGCAGAGCGACGGACTCTTAATCCGTCGGTCGCGTGTTCGAATCGCGCTCAGCCCGCTTTTGTGACGAACAAACGTGAGGAGCAAAGCGGCTACCGATTTGGAGTTAGGTCGTTAGCGTCTGAGACGTTTGTTTGTAGCATGTAGCAACAGCTGGCTGTTCAGATGTATCCGTATTCTATGTGTTGATTCGTCTCTATAGTTCCTTCACATGCGGCGCAACATGTATACGAGCTGCGGAACTATTCCTGCGTATGGCCGTCGAGGAAACCAAAGTCAGCGATCGGGGGATGGTCACGATCCCCGCCGAACTTCGCCGCCGGCTCGACATTGAGGCTGGCGATAAACTACGGTGGGAGGCTGACGACGAGGGGAACCTCTCCGTCGAGGTCGTCAAACAGCGATACGGTGCGTTCGACGATTTCGAACCGGTAGCGATGGGCGGCGGTGGAACCGAGACACATGACGTTGCAGGCCATGAAGACGATCCGACGGTCACGGAGTCCCAGTAATGGCAGTCGCAGTCGTTGACACGGGTGTCCTCATCGGGATGGTCGATACTGATGATCAACACCACGATGGTGCGATGGAGATCGTCCGCGAGATCGACCACGGAACGCTGCCGACTGGTCGCGTGACGAATTACGTGCTCCTCGAAACGCTCAACTGGATTCATACCCGGAAACGCCATCAAAAGGCGGTTGATACGTATTCACGCCTCAACCAATCCGCCGGTTTCGAACTCGTTCACGCTGCACAGAAGGATTTCATCAACGCAATCGACCGCTTCAAAACGCGCGATGGGCTTGCCTTTGGTGACGCGACGATTGCAGCATATATGGATCGAGAAGGGATAGAGTACATCTATTCCTTTGACAATGATTTCGATAGCGTCGATGGGATCACTCGGCTTGATACCGCTGAGAATCCGTTTTCGTAGATCAGTCACCACATCACCTCTGTGGCTGTGTTCCGCTACCAGGCGGTATCTGTAGCTCCCCACGTCACCCGCTTCCGCCATGTTCAAGCCGACGCGCGGCGACAGCCCGGTAATGACACGCACCGTCTGGATCAAAGCCGACGACACCGTCGGCGACTGGGAGACCCGCAAACAACGGATCACGACCGCCATCGAGGCCGGCGTCGACTGGGTGCTCGTTGACGAGGCCGATGTCAACCGCGTCCGCGAACTCGGCGCGATCAACGTCGCTGCCTTCCGCTCGGATGCCGACATGCTCGACGAGGCCGAGCCGGCCGGCGAGGGCGCGGCTGCTGACGCCTACTTTGTCGGTAAGGACGGCGAGGGCGACGGCACCGTTGATCTCCCAGCTGATTTCGCCGGCTCCGCCGACCTCTCGACGCTCCGCCGCGGTCGCACCGGCCCGCAGGGCGCGTACGTTCGGATCTTCGATGACAACTACGAGGCCTTCGCCGAGGCCGCCGCCGAAGACGCCGACTACACCGCCGTCATCGGCGAGGATTGGACGATCATCCCGCTGGAAAACCTGATCGCCCGTATCGGCGAGGAGACCGATCTGCTGGCCGGCGTCACCACCGCCAAGGAGGCCCAAACCGCCTTCGAGACGCTGGAACTCGGCGCGGATGGCGTCCTGCTCGACACCGACAACCCCGATGAGATCCACAACACGGTCGAGGTTCGGGATGCCGCCGAGCGTGAAACGCTCGATCTCACGTACGGCGAGGTGCTTGATGTCGAACGCGCCGGGATGGCCGATCGGGTCTGTATCGACACGGGCAGTCTGATGGATCACGACGAGGGGATGCTTATCGGCTCGATGTCGCGTGGCCTCTTTTTTGTTCACGCCGAAACCGCCGAATCGCCCTATGTTGCCTCCCGGCCGTTCCGGGTCAACGCCGGCGCGGTACACGCCTATGTGCGGACGCCTGATGGCGGCACAAAATACCTCTCGGAGCTCAAAAGCGGCGACAAGGTGCAGGTCGTCGACACCGATGGCAACACCCGCGAGGCCATTGTCGGCCGCGTCAAAATCGAGAAGCGACCGATGTTTCGGGTGGAGTTGGATATCGACGGCGACCGCATCGAGACGCTGCTGCAGAACGCCGAGACGATCAAGGTTGCCACCGGCGAGGGCCGGAAAGCCGTCACCGATCTCGAAGCCGGTGACGAGATGCTACTGTACTACGAGGATGTCGCCCGGCACTTCGGCGAAGCCGTCGAAGAGAGCATTATCGAAAAATAAGTTCGCTACCGGCCGCGTTCGTCGGCGGTCGGCTCCGCAGGCGGTTCCTGTTCGGCTTCAGTGGTGAGCGGTTCCGTACACCACGTACAGAAGTCGAGATCGGCATCGGTCGGCTTGCCGCAGTGCGGACACGAGCGTGTTCCATCCTCGCTTGGCTCGTCGTCGCTGCCGATCCCGGCTGTCGATCGGCCGTCCAGATACGCCAGCAGCGTCGCATCGAAAACGCTGACGGCTGTGATAACGAAGATGGTCAGCCGCACCTCCATCGGGATAGCTCCGAAATCGAAGGGATCGAGCGTTGAGGGATCCGGCACGTAGTAGCTGAGCAGCAAGATTCCCGCCCCAAGCGTCACCGTCAGCCACAGCAGCGACCGTTTCCAGCGACGGAGATACGCGTGGCCGACCCCCGGGACGCCGATCACCGCGCCGGCGAGGGCGACAAGGGCGGTCACCAACACCCGTCGTCGTGCGCTGTCCATACCCCGGATTAGACCATGTCCGTGTTAAACGTCGTTGTTCGTCGGCGTCGCCAGCCTGTCGACTAACTCCCGGAGCGTCGCAAGCGGGTACTGCCCCGGGGCGGTCGCCTCGGCGGCTTCAACCGGCGCGTAGCCGATCGCTGAGCCGTAGCTCGGGGCGACCGCGCGGGTGTGTTGGCCGGCCGCGCCCATCCCCATCGTCGCCACCGTCTTGCCGGCTGCTGTTGCCGCGTGGGTCGCGGACAACAACGCAAGCGCGTCCCCGCGGTCGTGGGCCGTCGCAGCGAGTTTGCCGACTGTGCCGGCGTCGGCTGCGCGATCCAACAGCGCGATCAGCTCTTCGCGTGGCGGTGTTGCCTCAAAGTCATGGATCGAGGCGATCACGGGCACTCCCGCCTCGCGGGCACTCGTTTGCACCTGCTTGGCGGTCTCGGTATCGGCCGCAGCCACACTCCGATCAAGAGCGCGGCATTCGAGGTCGATCGCGGCGACGGCATCGTGTTCAAGCGCCGTCTCCAGTGTGCGAAGTCGCTCGGTCTCATCGCTCGCGCCACCGGCCTCCCACGCGGCGCGGTTGGTGGCGATAATCGGGAGCTCGCCGTCGTAGCCAGCCAGCTGATCGAGTGGGTCGTCGGCGAGATCGAGTCGGAACTCAACGGCGTCGGCGTGTGCGCGGGCCGCCGGCTCGTCGGCAAGGCTATCGGTCGAGGCGGCGAGAACAAACTCGTTAAAACTGAGCGCAAAATCGGGCATACAGGTGGATGCATGCCGGTCGGCAAAACCGTACCGTCTCTCAGGGCAGTCTGTGCTGCCGGCGGTGCTCTCAGGCGTCGTCAAGCAGTGAGTCGCCGGTCATCTCCTCGGGCGTCGGCAGTGCCATCAGCTTCAGCAGTGTCGGCGCGAGGTCACAGAGCGCGCCGCCGTCTCGTATCGTCTGCCCGCCATCGTCGCCATCCGGCGAGATGTAGATGACAGGCGCGGGGTTGAACGTGTGAGCGGTGTGGGGGTCGGCGTCGGTGCCCATGTCGTCGGCGTTGCCGTGGTCGGCCGTCACGATGAGATGGCCGCCAGCGGCCTGAATCGTCTCGGCAAGCCGGCCAAGCTGTTCGTCGACCGTCTCGACGGCGGTGATGGCGGCCTCGTAGTTGCCGGTGTGGCCGACCATATCCGGGTTGGCGTAGTTGACAACGAGCAGCTCGGGGTCGTCGGGCTCGATGTTGTCGATTGCGGTGTCGGTCACCCTCTCGGCGTGCATCTCGGGTTGGTGGTCGTAGGTCGGCACGTCGGGGCTTTTGATGATCTCGCGGCGCTCGCCGTCGAACTCGATCTCCCGGCCTCCGTTGAGGAAGTAGGTCACGTGGGGGTATTTTTCCGACTCGGCGAGTCGCAGCTGATCGAGGCCGGCGTCGGCGACGACCTCACCGAGGGTGTTCGCGGGCTGTTCCGGTGGGTAGGCGACATCGAGGCCGAACGTCTTGTCGTACTGGGTCATCGTCACCAGCTTGGTCTCCGGCGGGCTGGTCTCGACCGACCACTCCGGCTCGATGTCGGCGAGCGTCCGCACGAGTTGGCGGGCGCGGTCGGCCCGAAAGTTGACGAAGATGATCGCATCGCCGTCGGCCAGTGCCGGCTGGTCGGCCACCAGCGTCGGCTCGATGAACTCGTCGGTGTCGCCGCGGGCGTAGCTGTCCTCGACTGCCGCAACCGCTGTATCGGCCTCGTGGTCGGCCTCGCGGTTGACGATCGCATCGTAGGCGCGGTTCGTCCGCTCCCAGTTTTCGTCGCGATCCATCGCGTAGTAGCGGCCGGAGACGGTGGCGACACCGCCGGTGTCGTGATCGGCGGCCGTTTCGGCGATCGTTTCGAGATGGCCCGCGCCGGATTTCGGGGCTGTATCCCGGCCGTCGGTGAAGGCGTGGGTGACCGCCTCAACACCCCGGTCGGCGGCGAGTTCTATGAGTGCTTGGAAGTGGCTGATATCCGAGTGAACGCCGCCGTCGCTGACCAAGCCCAGCAGGTGTACCGCGCCGTCGTGATCGTCGGCGTAGCTGAGGGCATCGTTGAGGGCATCGTTGTCGCGGAAGCTGCCGTCGTCGATCGAGTCGACGATCCGCGTGTAGGCCTGTCTGACGACTCGGCCTGCGCCGATGTTGAGATGGCCAACCTCGCTGTTGCCCATCTGGCCCTCAGGGAGGCCGACGCGTCGGCCGTGGGTGCGGAGCGTGCCGAACGCGCCTGTCTCGCGCAGTCGGTCGAATGTCGGTGTCTCGGCCGCCTGCACCGCATCGCGGCCGTCGTGATCGCCGAGTCCCCAGCCGTCAAGTACGATGAGCGCGCCTCGCATGTGTCGGCGATCGCCCGCCGGGGTAATGACAGTTCCCTTTGTGTCGATGCCGGCGGCTGTCGTTTTCGCGCAATGATCCAGCAGTTCCGTGTATCGACGCCGAAGACGGCTGACTCGCCGTTTTCCACCCGTTCAGCCGTGCCGGTGGGTTTTTACTCCTAGCCTTCTCACATCAACCAATCGCCGCTGCTCGGGGGAGCACACCTGTCTATGAGTACCAGTCATGCCGACCGTTCGTCAGAACGCGCGGTCATCGATATCATCAACATTCTGAGCGTTGCGATCCTGCTGGTTATCACCTCCTCGACAGCCGCTGTCGTCGGTGCGGCGGTGTTTAGCGGTGAGTTTGACGACCGCGGCCTACAACAAAATCAGGCCGACGATGACACTCCTGATAGAGATGTCTCGGTCGATACCCAGTCGACTGCGGTCGGAACGACTGTCACATGGACAAACCCCGGTGACGCCGCCTACGTCGAGATCCGTGATACCGAGGGCAATCTCCTCGACACGCTGCAGGTCTCCGGCCAGGAGAAAACCGTCGATCAGGATCAGATCGAGGTCTATGCGATCTACGAGGACGGCACCGAGACACAGATTTACCAGACTGGCGGTGGCTGATCACCTCAACCACCACGCCTAAGCACTGTCGAGGCCGGCCTCAGCAAACGTCGCCATCTCGCTGTGCGCTCGGCAGGCCGCCCGGTAGGTACCGATCGCAACCGCCGCGCCGGTGCCCTCACCGAGCCCCATCTCGTAGTCGAGACAGGGCGAAACGTCGAGGGCAGCAAGCTGGATCGCATGGGCCGGCTCCGTCGACATGTGGGAGCCAAGCAGATACTTGTTAACTCCCTCGTTGATTTCGGCGGCTACGATGGCGGCTGCGCCTGTCACAACGCCATCGACGACGACCGGAATCCGTCGACTGGCAGCCGCAAGCGTCACCCCAACGAGCCCAGCGATCTCGAAGCCGCCGACACACCGAAGCACGTCGAGTGGGTCGTCGGTGGTGGGATCGGCCACCGCCAGTGCCCGCTCGATCGTTTCGATCTTTTGCTGTCGGGTTGTCTCGTCGATCCCGGTGCCGTGCCCCGTCACCTCCTCGACCGGGGTCTCTGTCAACGCGGCGGTGATCGCCGCGCTGGCGGTCGTGTTGCCGATCCCGAGATCGCCGAGGCCGATGACACCTGCCTCGGCGGCGTGCTCCTCGACGAGTGCCCGCCCGGCAGCGATCGCTTCGCGTGCTTGCGTGGTCGTCATTGCAGGCTCGACTGCCATGTTCGCGGTTCCGTCGGCGATATGCTGCTCGATGACACTCGCCGGCACGTCGCCGTCGACACCCATATCGACGATGTGGGTGGTGATATCGGTGGCCCCGGCCAGCGCGTTGATCGCGGCGTCGCCGCCGGCGACAGCGTCGACCATCGTGGCGGTCACCGATTTCGGGTAGGCACTGACGCCCTCGGCGGTGACGCCGTGGTCGGCCGCCAGCGTGAGGATCACCGCGGGATCGACACTTGGGGTCGGCGTCGCCTGCATGGCGGCGATGTCGACAGCCATCGATTCGAGGCGACCGAGACTGCCGGGCGGCTTGAGCAGTTCGGCCTGTCGATTTTGTGCGGTCTCGCGGGCCGATTCGTCCAGCGGTGGAATCGATACCGCGATCGGATCGGCATCCTCAGCCGATGTCGACCCGTTAGTCATCAAAATCCGGCAGATCGTCTGGAGCTTCGTACTCCGATTCCCAATCGATATACTCGTCGTACAGCACCTCACAGACCTGCTGGCCAAGCTCGGTCAGGCCGGCGTTGATCGCCGACACTGTCGCCCAGCTGTCGAGATCGGGGTGGAGATCGCGCTGTTTCCAATCTTCGGGGATACCGGGGGCATGGTAGCCGACCCGGTCGGCAAACCCGTCCCAGAAGAAATCGAAGGCCTGGAGCATCTCGATGTCGACGACGATCTCGAAGCCTGCGTCGTCGAGATCGGTGTCGGTGGCCCACAGCGTGAAGGCCTCGGCCCACGCGCCTTCCCGCAGAAACGTCTCGATTTCCTCGCGTCGGTAATCGGTGTCGCCGACGACCTCGGCGTCCTCGTACTCGTTTGGATCGACCGATTCAAGCGTCGGCGGCTCCGGCGGGTCGGCGGTGACTGGCATACCTCAGCTATACCGACGCGACGAATAAGTGTGGTCGTCGGCCCCGCGCCGGTGATCGGACTGTTTTTGCCGGCGGCGACACCTCCCGATGTATGGAACAGACGCGACGCGCGCTGTTGGCGTCGGTTGCGACGGGCGTGGCCGCGGGTGCCGGCTGTGCCGCGCCGCGAGGGACTAACAGCGAGGGCGGCGAGAGCCCCTACACCCGAGTGTACAACGAGGCACTGCCTGCTATCGTCGTCGTCCATACCGCCGAAAACGACCGCAAGGTGGGCCAAGGATCCGGGTTTGCGATCGATCCACGGACGATCGTCACGAATCACCACGTCGTCGACCCCGGCTCTGCGGTCACGGTTCGGCTGGCCGACGGTCAGTGGGCTGACGCCAGCGTTGTCGGCTCGGATCGACACAGCGATCTGGCGGTGCTTGAACTTGATTCCTCGGTGTCGGTGCCGGAGACGTTGTCATTCGTGGCTGCGCCGACGCCGGTCGGCGCTGAGGTCGTCGCCATCGGCGCGCCCTTCGGCCTCAGTGAGTCGCTGTCGCGGGGGATTGTCAGCGCCCGGGGCCGCTCCGTCCAAGGGCTTAGCCGGTTTTCGATCCCGGCGGCGATCCAGACCGACACCGAGATCAACTCCGGTTCCAGCGGCGGCCCGCTGGTTGATCTCGCGGGCGATGTTGCCGGCGTCGTCTTCGCCTCCCAGGGCGGCAATGTCGGCTTCGCGGTCTCAGCGGAGCTGGCAACCCGTGTCATCCCCGAACTCCGCTCGACAGGGAGCTACGATCACTCCTATCTCGGTGTGACGATCCTCACGGTCGAACCGCAGATCGCCGACGCCAACGGCCTCGACCGCCCGCGTGGCGTGTTGGTCGTCGAAACAACTGACGGCGGCCCCAGCGACGGGATCTTACAGCCGAGTATCACCGACAGCGGCGACGCGGACGCCGATGCTGACGACGGTGACACCGAAGAGCCGCCGGCAAACGGCACCGAGCCGACACCACCCTCGCCCGATGATCCAGCCCCGGAGCAACCGCAATCCGGCGCGCCGGCGATTCCGACCGGTGGCGACGTAATTTTGGCCATCGGCGGTAGCGAAATCAACAATACCGACGAGTTGAGCCGGGTACTCGCCTTGGAGACACGCCCCGGACAGACCGTCCCGATCCGAGTACTGCGAGATGGCAAAACGATTGTCGTTGACGTAACGCTCGGAACATTGCCGGACGCGTAGCTACTCCTCTGGGTCGTCCGAAAAGAGGTCATCCGGCACTAGTTCATCGTCGCGGTCAGGTTCCGGCTTTTCGACCTCGATCTCGTCTGGATCGCGCCCGGCAGCATCGAGAATCTCATCGGAGACTGTGATCGGACACTCGCTGCGGACGGCGAGGGCGATGGCATCGCTGGGGCGGGCATCGAAGGCGAACGTTTCCGGTTGGCCGTCGACATACCGCTCGGCGTCAACCTTGGCGTAGAAGGTGCCGTCGGCCAGCTCGTCGATCCGGACGCCGTCGATCGCGCCGCCGAACTCGGTGACCATCTCGACCAGCAGATCGTGGGTTAGCGGCCGCTCGAAGGGTTCGCCCGACAGCGAGTGGCGGATCGACTGTGCCTGATCACTGGTGATGAAGATCGGGAGGTACTCCTCGCGTGCGGTGAGGATGACGGCGGGGACGTTGGTTCCGTCGGGACCGACGCCCATTCCGATCCCCTCGACCGCTGCATCGTGTGACATACCCACTCTTTGGGTGGGACGTATGAATAGCTGTTCCCGCGGTGGCTCTACGTTCCGACTGTTGTGGTTGCCAAACGCTGACTCCGACACGAATAAACCCGCCGGTGGACAAACGCGGCCAATGAGCACGCCCGCGGATCGACCACCCGAGCCGACAGACGGCGAGGGGTCGGTATCGGTCATCGGGACCGCCCACGTCTCGAAGGCCAGCGTCGAGGAGGTCGAAGCCGCGATCGCCGACGAACAGCCGGATGTCGTCGCCGTCGAACTCGATGACGGCCGATATCGCCAACTGAAGGGCCAAGAGCCCGACGACCTCGAGGCCGGTGACCTGCTGCAGGGCAACACCGTGTTTCAGTTTCTCGCCTACTGGATGTTGTCGTACGTCCAAACCCGCCTTGGCGAGCAGTTCGATATCGATCCCGGCGCGGATATGCTGGCCGCCGTCGAAACCGCCGAGGAATACGGCATCGATGTCGCCCTCGTCGACCGCGACATCCAAGAGACGATCCAGCGGTTCTGGGCGCGGATGACGATCACCGAAAAGCTGCGGATGGTCGGCGGCCTCGCCTTCGGCGTCACCGACAGCCGCGTCGTCGGCGTGATGGTCGGCCTCATCGTTGGTTTGGTCGCCGGCCCTGCTCTCGCGCTTTTCGGTGGTGCGGTCGGCATCACCGAGGCGGTCTATCTTCGCGCTGCCGCAAGCGGCCTGCTCGGCCTCGCTGCTGCCCTCCTCATTGATCAACTCGCCGGCCTCGCGCTTGGTGCTGATCGCCGTTTAGTTGCCTCGCTTGGCGGTGGCTGGGCCGTTGCCTCCGTTGTCGCCGCCGCCGGGGTTGCCGACGCCGCTGTCGGCTCGCTGCTCGGCGGATTCGCCGTCACGATTATCGGCAGCCTGACCCTCGGCCTCGTCGGCGGGCTTGCCCTTGGGCTGGTCGCCGCTGTGGTGATCGGCCTGTTGGGCCCGAGTGGCCCAGCTCCTGAGGGCGGCATCGACGAGATGGAGATCGAGGAGCTGACCGACGCTGACGTGGTGACGGTGATGATGGAGGAGTTTCGGCAGTTCAGCCCTGGCGGCGCGGAGGCCCTGATCGACGAGCGCGACGCCTACATCGGCCACCAGTTGGTCGGGCTTCGGGATGCTGGCTACGACGTGTTGGCGGTCGTCGGCGCGGGTCACCGTGCGGGGATCGAGGGGTATCTCGACGATCCGGCCTCGTTGCCGCCGATGGACACGCTGGTCGGCGAGGAAACCGGCCGCGGGATCCCGTGGGGGAAGATCATCGGGATCGCCCTCTCGGTCGCGTTTGTGAGTTTCTTTGTGTTGTTGGCGATGGCGGGCGTCCAAAACGGGTTTCTGCTGCGTGTGTTCGGCGCGTGGTTCCTGATCAACGCCGTCTTCGCCGCTGGCTTTGCCAAGCTGGCTGGCGCGCGGTGGTTGTCGGCCGGCGTCGGCGGCGCGGTTGCGTGGATGACCTCAATCAACCCCGCCCTCGCGCCGGGCTGGTTCGCCGGCTACGTTGAGCTTCGGCATCTGACGGTCAATGTCGGCGACATCGGGACGCTCAACGATCTGCTGTCCGATGAGACGAAACCGATCGGCGAGATCCTCGGTGAGATGTTTGATGTCCCGTTGTTCAAGTTGATCATGGTCGTTGCCCTGACGAATGTCGGCAGCATCGTCGCCAGCGCGCTGTTTGTGAGCTACATCCTGCCCCTGCTTGGGGCCGAACTCGGTGGTGTCGATGGGATCTCACAGCTTATGCTCGATGGCGCGGCCAACAGCGCGGAGCTGATCTGGAGGACGATCACGTGAGCACCGCCTATCGGATCGGCGACTACGAGTTCAGTAGCCGTGAGGTGCGTGATCTGCTGGTCGCCTGGGCCGCCTTGGGGCTGGCCTTCACGATCTTTTTCCCCGGCGGCGGGCCGAACGTTCTTGCACTTGGGGCCGGCATCGTTGTGCTGCTCGGGGTGAGCCTGTTGACCGCCGGTGTCGCCTTCCTGCTGCACGAACTCGCCCACAAGGTCGTCGCCGTCAACTACGGCCAGATCGCGGAGTTTCGGGCCGACTACAACATGTTGTTTCTGGCGGTCATGAGCGCGCTGCTTGGATTCATTTTCGCCGCACCCGGTGCGGTACACCACCGCGGCTACCTCAACGAGCGTGAACACGGCCATATCGCCATCGCCGGCCCGGTGATGAACCTCGTGTTGGCGGCGGTCTTCCTCCCGGTGTATCTCGGTGGCATCGGGCTAAATCTGGGGCTGCTTGTCCTGCTTGGCCAACTCGGGATCATCGTCAACCTGTTTCTGGCGGCGTTCAATCTTGTGCCGTTCGGCCCGCTCGACGGGAAGACTGTCATCGCGTGGAGCAAACCGGTCTGGGGCGGAACGTTCCTGCTGAGTGCGGTGTTGACCTACATTGCGTGGACGACGCTCGACATCAGTATCATCTAAGCGACCCGCCGAATCACCGCGCTTTTGTGTTCGCTGCCCGCGCTGTGAGGTATGACTGACGACGCGGACGACGAACTCACCTACGCCGATACGGGCGTCGATATCGCAGCCAGCGAGTCGGCGACGGCCGCGCTGATCGACGCGGTCGGCGACAGCGACGGCGACTACGCCGGCTTACTCGACATCGGCGACCGATATCTCGCCTTAGCTACTGATGGCGTCGGCACGAAACTACTGGTCGCCGACGCCCTCGGCGACTACTCGACGGTCGGGATCGACTGCATTGCGATGAACGTCAACGACCTCGTTGCTGCTGGCGTCCGGCCAGTCGCCTTCGTCGACTATCTCGCTGTCGATGAGCCCGACGACGACTTCGCCGAACAGATCGGCGAGGGGCTGGCCGCCGGTGCCGACCAGGCCGATATCGAGCTCGTTGGCGGCGAAACCGCCGTGATGCCGGAGGTCGTCAAGGGCCTCGATCTCGCGGGTGCCTGTGTCGGCCTCGCCGACAAGGACGGCCTCTTCGACGGCGCGGCCGAGCCGGGCGACACGCTCGTCGGCTGGGAATCCTCCGGGATTCACTCCAACGGACTCACACTCGCGCGGACGGCGACGACCCGCGATCACGAGTACACCGACCCCTGTCCGTTCGACGGCTACGAGACCATCGGCGAGGCCTTGCTGGAGCCGACCCGTATTTATACCGAACTGTTGACACCGATGCGCGCCCACGGCGTTCGCGACGCGGCCCATATCACCGGCGGCGGCTGGGGGAACCTCCAGCGGCTCGGCGAGCATCGCTACGTCGTTGACGACCCCTTCGATGCGCAGCCGGTCTTTGACTTTGTCCAAGAGCAGGGCAACGTCTCCGACGCCGAGATGCACACGACGTTCAACATGGGTACCGGCTTTGTCGCGGCCGTCGCCGCCGACGAGACCGCCGCTGATCTCGCAGCCGCGACCGATGGCCGCGTGATCGGTCACGTCGAAGCGAGCGGTGACCACGACGCCGGGGCTGGTGTCTCGATTCGCGGCCTCAACCTTTAGAAATCGACCGCCAGCGCGTCACTCACAGGCTGAGGACTGTGTTGCTGGCGGCTAAAGGAGACCTGTTGCTCACGAACTGGAGACACACGTCACAAAACGGGGGTGGTTACACATGGAGTCCCGCAAGCGTGACGTGTGTTCCCTCAAGATAAACGCGCCAGCGATTAAATCGTTTGCGCTGCGGTAGTAGCATCCGAGACAAACAGGGTTAATACCGTGTCGCTCCTGTTTGACGAAGGTTACACATGGAGTTCCGCACCGGACTCTCGTACGGAGACGCATTGCTGGTTCCACAGCGATCAGCTGTGGATAGTCGAAGCGACATCGACCTCACCGCACAGTTGACGCCGTCGCTCTCGCTGGACATCCCCATCGTCAGCGCGGCGATGGACACCGTCACTGAAGCCGAGACGGCGACCGCACTGGCCGACCTCGGCGGACTGGGTGTTATCCACCGCTTCCTCTCGATAGAGGAACAGGCCGCGGCGGTCTACGAGGTCGTCGAGCAGGGTGGCCCCGTCGCCGCGGCGGTCGGCATCGACGAGGACTATCTCGACCGCACCGAGGCGATTCTGAACGCTGGCGGCGACGCGGTCGTGCTTGATGTCGCCCACGGCCACATGGAACGCGCACTCGACGCGGTCGCGGAAATCCGCGCGGAGTACGATCCGGAACTGATCGCCGGCAACGTCGTCACGCCTGATGCCGTCGAGGATCTCTATGATGCGGGCGCGGACTGCGTGAAAGTCGGCGTCGGGCCGGGCTCCCATTGCACGACCCGCGAGGTCGCTGGCGCGGGCTACCCACAACTGTCGGCGGTCGACGAGTGTGCCGACCGTGCCGACGAACTCGGGATCACGGTCATGGCCGACGGCGGGATTCAAAACTCCGGGGACGCCGCCAAGGCCCTGATGGCCGGCGCGGAGACGGTGATGATGGGTGGATTTTTCGCCGGCACCGACGAGGCACCGGGCCGCGTCGTCACACACAACGGCGAGCGGTTCAAACGCTCCCGCGGGATGGCCTCGACCGCGGCCAACGACGACCGCGAGGACAAGGAGATCGACGTTGATTCCGGTGAGGGCGTCGAGGCGTTGACGCCGTACAAAGGCCCGCTCGCGCCGCTGACCGAAGAGTTCATCGCCGGGATTCGCTCGGGGCTGAGCTACTGTGGCGGGCACACGATCCCGGCGGCCCGTGAGAAGGCGGTGTTTGTGAAGGTTTCCGACGGCGCGAAGGAACGTGAGAGTGCCCACGGCGTGCTCGTGGAGTCCGGTGTTGAGCAGGGACGCGCTGAGCAGGTCGCTGAGTCGGACTGATCCGCCGGCCGAAACAGCCAGCTTGAATAGTGTGCAACTGTTTCGATTCAGTGTTGGGCTGGTAGCTTAGGCAGGTTTAAAGCGTCTGGCTCTTAACCAGAAGATCGAGGATTCAAATTCCTCCCAGCCCGTCAACGGTATTGCAAACACATCGATATCAACGCCTTCCGTGGTGACCGGCTACTGTTCTCTGAGTGTCCCGCCAACGACAAGGGCGGCTCCGATGACAACGAGATTCTTTGCGATATACTGTCCCTCAAGGGTGAGACCGTACGGGAACGTGGCGAAGACAACATCCGGCAGCAGCACAACCGGGAGAAACGTGCCCACCATCTGGAGGAACAACAACAGGAGGCCGATTCGAATCAGCGGCCGATAGAGAAGACAGATCCCGATTGCAACCTCCCACACACCAAGAATCGGTACAAAGATCTCCGGTGGCATCCAGTAGACGGTGTTGGCAACGAGCTCAGCCGCGGGGCTGATACCCAGTGGTTTGAGCGCGCCAAACCAGATAAAGATGATCGCAACAGAACCACGCAACATGGGGATGCTCCATCGATCCATTAGCTCCGTGGCCCGTGTGTCAATAGCCGCAAACTGCTCTCTGTATGTCGTCAACGCGGTAGATTGAGTTTCTTCGGTCATGGTCTAAGCGGTCGTCGTACTGTAGCAGATTATACGTGCGTTTGCTGTATGAACTATCTGGTGTGATTCTACAAATCACCAGCCTAATTATGGTTGGTACCCAGCGACTGAATATATACGATTACTCATTATAAACCAATTAATAAGCCATCTTAACCGACTATCCGGGATGTGATCAGTTTTCACTATGGCGATGCAAAGTCGTTCTTATATGATATCTGATGAGATAGATCGTCCTCTCGCTGCCGCACGGAGTCGGTCAACAGTGCAGAGAGAACGCAAGCGTTGTCACTACCTACCTGAACGACCGATACACGAGCTGCGAGCAGAGCGGGGTCGGCCGCGCCGACGAACCGGGGGTTGCGGTCATGACCGACACGGAGGCAGTGATGATAGGCGGCTTTTTTGATACTGAGGAGACGCCGGGCCGCGTCGTCACACACAACGGCAAGCGGTTCAAACGCTCCCACGGGATGGCCTCGACCGCGGCCAACGACGACCGCGAAGACAAGGAGATCGATGTCGACTCCGGCGATGGCGTTGAGGCGTTGACGCCGTATAAATGCCCGCTCGCGCCGCTGACCGAGGAGTTCTGCGCTGGGATTCGCTCGGGGCTGAGCTACTGCAGCGGGCAGACGATCTCTGAGGCCCGCGAGAACGCGGTGTTCGTGAAACTCTCCGACGGCGCGAAGGATCGCGAGAGTGCTCACGGCGTGCTCGTGGAGTCTGGTGTGTCGCAGTCGGGTATCGAGCAGGTCGCCGAGTCGGACTAAGATACTGGGTGGTCGTGTGGGTTAGCTATCGTCGCGCCACGAACCCCACACTTCCCGATAGTTTCCGAGTTCGCGGTACTCGTGTTTTCGCTCGAACACATCGATACCGTACAGCGTTTCGTTGTCTTTGTCCCAGTCGACCAGCATCTGGAAGTCGCCGACACGCAGCTTGTAGCCCGGATGATTCTTCAGACCGTCGAGGAAATGATCGGGAAAATCAGCGATGTCACCGAGTTTTCTGATGACGCGCTGGGCGTCTTCTTTTTCTAGATCCTCGAGAGTTTCATCGAGCGTCTCAGCGTAGACGATATCGTGAGCCACCTGTCGGCCCTCTCAATCGTCTACGTCGTACTTCTCTTTCATTTCCTCGTGGGTCATCGTGCGGCCGGCTGCCACGTCGGCATACCCCTGGGCGATCCCCTCTTTTGCGCCAGGTGTCAGGATCGGCTCGGTCGTATCGCGCAGTACCTCGCGTACGAACTCCGAGCGATTCGTGTAGTTCAGTTCGCCGGCCAGTTCGTCGATCTCCTCAAGCAGCGGCTCTGGAACTTTGACGTTGAGTTTCACCATCTCGTTGTCTTCGGGCGTCTCCGTGTTCATATCTTCGTGGTACTCAGGTGGTACTATTAGATGTGTCGCCAGCGCGAGCGACGCTACGCGACATCGGGCAGTTCAGACTGCTATTTTGCTCGGCGAGCAGGTCGTTGAGTCGAACCAACGACTGATTCGACCGCCACTGGCAGATTCGATGCAGTGATGTTCTCCTGCTACTCGCGTGGAAGCATACAAACGCATACAACAGATATATTCGAATATGCCGGTAGAGTTCGACGAGTACAAACAGGCTCGGGAGGCAGTCGAAGCACTGCCAATCGATCCGGGGTCGAACGCCTACAGGATCCTCTCGTTTCTCGCCCAACACCCTGAACTCGGATTCAAGCCAGCGGAAATCGGCGCGGAAACCGAGGTGCCGCGTGGGAGCCTCAATCCGACACTCTCACGACTGGAGGAACAGGGGCTCGTCGAACACGAGCCACCATACTGGTCTGTCGGCGACGACGACCGCGTCGCCGCTGTTGGTGCCACAATGCTCAGCATGGAAGCGTTCGAGGATGGATACGCCGAGGACGATTTCACCGGCTGGGCCGATTCCGATGTCGATCCGCGAAAATCCGGTTCGCCTACTGATCCGATTGCGAGAATTCCACAGTCGGAATACCGCTCGCCAGTCCAGGCTGTCCGCGACCGACTCATCGACGCCATCGGCGACGACGCAGGTATTGTGCTGTTCGGCAGCGTTGCCCGCGGCGAGGCCGACCGTGCCAGCGATCTCGATATCTTCGTTGTCGTTGACGACGAGCGCATGGCCGCCCAGCGCGCCGCCCACGCTATCGAGGACGAAATGGCCGACGAGCGGTTCGACGGCGACCGCTACGAACCGCATATCGTCGTCGAAACGCGAGACTCAGCGGTGTCACATGATCGAATCGAGCAGGTATTCGATGAGTGGGATTACGCTCAACGAGGCCGAGATTCTAAAGGCGATTAGGCAGCGGGTCGGTAGCGATGGGGCTCAATGATGTTGTGGATGCCGCTAAGGGTTGAATGACGCTGATCAATTTAACATAGGTGAATTGTGTTGGTCGTTACGCGACAGTACCAACCTTGGACGGTGCAACAAATAGCCATATAAAAACAATATGTTTTAAATATAATTAATATTTAGAAACACTTAAATGTTAGAAAAATATAATGTACTGACATGGTGAAATCACGCCGTCACCTGTTAAGAGTCCTAAGCGGTGTTGGTGCTGGAACTCTCGCAATTAATAATGTTGCAGCAACACAGGAATCAGGATCAACTGGAACAGATGAATTCACGACTGATAATAACAAGACTCCTGACTGGTACAAAATCGGATCGGAAGACGAAGTAAAACATAATCCCCAATCCTCCATAATTAGAAAGGAGTCGGATCAAATATCAACACAACAACAAGAAGGCGTTTGTTTAGGAACACAATATTCTGCTTTTGGATATTCAATTGGCATAAATGTTTGTCACTATGGAGGTTGTAATTTTGAACTCGAAGGGTGCTACCTTGCTTGTGCCAGCGGTGTGCTATATGATTGTGAAGAAAAAATTCAAATATCAGTTGGTGACTCCACCATTCCAATTGATGCCACATTCGAGGGTTATATATTTAATCAAGATCGGTTAGTTTTTATAATTGAAGGAGAGATATGCTGGTATGACCCTTCTAAAGGGAAAGAATGTAAAAATGTGGAAACATATCTCGATTTTCCTCCTGAACTTAGATAATTTTTAACATATCCGACCATAGAAATAAATATGTTGTTCGACAAAAAGCATACGTTAGGAATTATTGTTCATTTGATTGGGTTCTTTTTTTCTTTTATATGCTCTGGTATTATATATATTCTATCTGATAACGAATTCAACAAAGAGAACTCGAAAAAATCGTTCAATTGGCAACTATCTTTTTTTATTATATGGAATTTATTTGCATCTCTTGTGTTTTTTCCAGTTTATATTTTTAATTCTTCAAACGACCTAATTGTTCTGACATTTATATTGCTTGGAGGTGGTGGTATGATTTTATTTGGTCTTATCAGTATTATTTTCTGTGTATTAGCTACAATAAAGTCATATGGGGGTGAAAGATGGGATTATCCACTTGCATATGGTTTTATATAAATTATTTATGAATAATAGTGCATTTTCAAAATAAATCAAAATATTTTCCCACTGTTAATATTGAACTCCAGAACACAAGCGTTGTTACCGCGCCCCCTGAACACTCGCTATGCGAATTTCGAGTCGCGGACAGGGCGAGGCCGGCCGCGAGCGGCTGACGCTCACGCCCGAAACCGTCGACGATCTCTGGCATCTTTCCTACGTCCTCGAACCGGGCGATCTCGTCTCCGGCGACACCACCCGGCGCATCCAGCGGGACGACGACCAGATGCGCGACACCGGCGGCCAGCGCGAACACCTCTCGGTGACCATCGAGATCTCGGACGTGGAGTTCGCCCGCTTCGCCAACCGCCTGCGCGTCGGCGGCGAGATCACGGGCTGCTCACGCGAAGACCAGCTCGGCCACCACCACACGCTCAACGTTGAGGCCCACGACGAACTCACCATCGAAAAGCAGTTCAAACCCGACCAGATCGAGCGCATCGAGGAGGCCGAAGCGGCCGCCGACAGCCCGGATGTCGCCATCGCCACCGTCAAGGAGGGCGAGGCCTACATCCACCTCGTCAAGGAGTACGGCGTCGACGAGTACGCCTCATTCACCAAACCCACTGGCAAGGGCGAATACTCCCGGCCGCGCGACGAACTCTTCGCCGAGTTGGGCGACGCCCTCAGCCACCTCGATACCGACGCGATCATCCTCGCCGGCCCCGGCTTCACGAAGCAGGATGCCCGCGACTACATCGAGGAGGAGTACCGCAACCTCGCCGATCTGATCACCGTCGTCGACACCTCCAGCGCGGGCGGCCGGGGCGTCCACGAAGTCCTGAAACGCGGCGCGGTCGAGGAGGTACAGGACGAGACCCGGATCGCCCGCGAGGCCGAGACCATCGACGAGTTGATGGAGCGGATCGCCGACGGCGCGAAGGCGGCCTACGGGATCGACGAAGTCCAGAAGGCCGCCGACTTCGGCGCGGTCGCAGAACTGCTGATCCTCGACGACCGCCTGCGGGACGAACGACAGGGCGACGGCGACTGGGCCCTCGACATCAACGACGTGATCGAAACCGTCGAACAGCAGGGTGGTGAGATCACCGTTTTCTCGTCGGATTTCCAGCCCGGCCAACAGCTCGATAGTTTCGGTGGGATTGCTGCCCTATTGCGGTATCGATTGCAGTAACGACCCTGTTCCCGCGATTTATTTTCCTGTCAGCGCGTCGCTGGCCGGCGCGAACTCGATCGTCGAGCCGAGGCCCTGCTCGCGGGCACGTTCGTAGAGCATGCCCGCCGCGGCCACCGTCTCGATGGCCGTCCCGCCGCTGTCGAAGACGGTGATTTCGTCGTCGCTCGTCCGACCCGCCGCGTTGTCGGCGACAACATCGCCGAGTTCGGCGTGGATATGGCTCTCGTCGACGACGCCTCCGTCGACTGCGTGGAGAAACGAGCCAGCGTCCTGTGTGGCGCGATCACGGAGATCTGGTACGTAGGTGCTCCGCTCGATGGTTGTGGTATCGAGTTCACGTTTGTCTGGGTTGTATTGGCCCATCGCGGTGACGTGTGTCCCAGGGGCCAGTTGGTCGCCATCGAAAACTGGATCGCTGGCACTCGTCGCCGTGATCACGATATCGGCATCGGCAACAGCGGCCATACTTGACTCAACAGCGGTGACATCGACGCCGAGTGTTTCGGTCATTCCCTCGGCAAACGCCTCACGGTTTGCCGCTGTCGGCGAGTACACCTCAACAGCAGTCAGCTCCTGCACTGTCGCTGTTGCGCGAAGTTGTCCGCGGGCCTGTGCCCCGGAACCGATAACGCCTACCCTTGTTGCGTTCTCTCTGGCAAGCACATCGATACCAACGGCACCGATCGCGCCGGTTTTGAACGGGTTCATGCTCGCGCCGTCCAACAGGGCCAGTGGTTCGCCGCTGTCAGCATCAAACAGCGGCGTCATGAACCATGCGTCGCCCGCACCGAAGCCGGCACTGTAGGTGTAGCCACCCATGTAGCCGTCCTCAGGAAGGATCGCGGTGTAGCTCGTCAACATGCCTGTCGGGTCGTCGGCAAATAGCGCGGTACGAGGGTCAGCCGGCGCGCCGTCGCCGCGTTGGCGATACCCGTCAGCAACGCGGTCAACGTAGTCGGCCGGTGTTGCCAATCCCGAAATATCGTCACTGGTGAGAAACAGCGTTTCCGTCACGCGCTCATCTCAGCACTGCCCGGTCAAAAAGAGTCACGGGCTAGTTGTGGGGCTATTCTGTGTTAACTCGCTGGGACGTGTCGGCGGACTCCGCTGTCGGGTGAGTCGGCACGTTGATGAACAGTGCGTGGCCGATGATGAGCGCGGCAACGCCAGCTCCGGCCGGGATCGCGGCGGTGAGCTCAAGCCCGGCGAGCGTGAGGAGGGCGGTGAGGCCGACCAACACCAGCGGAATCACGCCGAGTACGTAGTCGTAGTACTGTACCATAGCTACCTTATACTACGGCGAAATCACTAATAAATTTTCCCGTGGTTTGTTCGTGACTTCTACGTGGCCACACCGAACTTCAACATAACTTATGTTGATCCTACGGCTCACGACCGTGCGGAAGCTTCGATCGCTCACACCACAGCGTTTATGCGATTCTTTCCGAAACAGACACCTACTAGCATGTTCGGCCCTCCCACCTCCGAGCGTCCAGTATCGCCGCCGTTGCTGGCAACTACCCTCGTGTCGACAGGTCACCAATGACCGACGAGCCGCCGGCGATCACCGCCCGCGAATTGACCAAGGCCTTCGACGGCGAGCCGGTCGTCGACGGGATCGACCTTACCGTCGAGCAGGGCTCGGTTTATGGGTTTCTCGGCCCAAATGGCGCGGGCAAGACGACCACGATGCGAATGTTGACAACGCTGACCGCGCCGACCAGCGGCGACGCCGCGATTCTCGATACATCGATCACCGACCGCGACGGCGTCCGCAGCCATGTCGGCTATCTCCCCGAGGAACCACCGGTTTTTGATGAACTTACCGGCCGCGAACAGCTTCGGTACTTCGCCCAACTCCGTGACCTCCCGCCGGAGCCGACCGCCGACCGGATCGAGACGTGGCTTGACCGCTTCGATCTCACCGACGACGCCGACCGCCGGCTCGACGACTACTCAAAGGGAATGCGCCAGAAGATCGGCCTGATCCAAGCCCTGCTGCACGAACCCGAAGTCGTCTTTCTCGATGAGCCGACCAGCGGCCTTGATCCCCGTGCCGCCCGCACCGTGATCAACGCCATCAACGCCCTTACTGACAACGGCCAAACGGTCTTTCTCTCGACGCATATCCTCTCAGTTGTCGAGGAACTCGCCGATAGCGTTGGGGTGCTCTACGAGGGCGAACTCGTCGCCGAGGGCGCGCCAGATGAGCTGACGGCGGCCGCCGAAGCCGGCGCGGATTCGACGTTAGAGGATGTGTTCCTGTCGGTAACAACCGAGTCATCGACAGCGACAACAGCTGTCGCCGACAGCAACGACGGCGAGGTCGCTGGCGAGCCCGACGCGGCGGCGACGGAGCGATAGATGGCGGTCTCTTGGCAGCGAACCCGAACGGTCGGTCGCACAGAACTTCGTCGTCGCTGGCGGACGCTCCGGGACAATCCGAGCCAACTGCTCGGAATCGCGCTGATGGTGTTGTTTCTCCTCCCTGCTGTCGGTGTCCTCGTCGGTGGTGCCTACTTCGCTGGCAGCGCGCTCACCGGCGATGTGTCGACGCCGATCCCTCTTGCCAGACAGGCCGCCGTCGGCATCTGGCTCCTGACCGCCGTCTTCGGCGGGATTCGGGGCTACACGTCGCTGCTTGATCCCGACAACCGCGACGGGCTGCTGACGACGATCTCTCACGGCCAGCTGTTGGCTGGGTTGTTCGTCGCCGAGGCGACGGTACTCGGCGTTCCAGCGGTCGTCGTGCTCGCCTTCGCGGCTCTCGCCTTTGCCGTCGGTTCCGGCTCGCTTATCGCCGCACCGGTTGTCTTTGTGGCGGCCACGCTGCTGGCGGCGACCGGCTTTGCTACCGGTGTCGGTGTCGCCTTACTGGTCAAAAACGGCGGTGTTCGCTCACGGCTGCTCTACCGGCTTCGAACGGTCGTCTTCGTCGCCGGCTTTCTGGCGTACTTTGCGGTGCTGTTTTCGAACTCGACGTCGGACGTGCTCGGCCCGCTGATCGGGGTTCTGACGCCGACGCCCATCGGCTGGGTTGGCGAGGTCGCACTGCTCGCAGCCGGTGCTGCGGCTTCGCTCGCCCGCGCCGCCGTCGGACTGGTCGTCGTTGCCGGTGGGCTTGTCGTTGGCGCGCCCGTTCTGACGCGGCTGGCGGGCTGGCTCTGGTATGCCGATGGGCTCGAAACGACGAAATCGACGGCGACACCGACCGACGCGACCGGCGGGCGGCTTCTCAGCTGGCTCCCCCCGCCAATCGCCGGTGTGGTCGCCGTCGACTGGACGCGAGCCCGCCGCGCGCCGATCTCACTGTCGTATGCGATCTACCCGGTGTTCGTGTTGGTGACGCCGATCATGGAGACGGTTCAGACCGGCAGCGTTGCTGGCTCGTTCCCGGTGTTGGTAGCATTTTGTGGCGCGTGGATCACGGGCGCGCTGTTCACGCTCAACGTCGTCGGTAACGAGGGGGCGGTGTTGCCGGCGACGGTGTTGAGCCCCGCCCCGGAGCGCGCACTTGTCGGCGGTCACATCGCCGCAGGCGCGCTTGCCGGCCTCCCCGCGACGGTGCTGGCGGTCACCGTACTCGGGATCGCCGGCCCGCAGTCGCTCACGACAGTTGCCACGCTGACCGTCGGAACCGTCGTTGCCGGGGGTTGTGCCGGCCCGATAGCGACGGGGATCGGCGCGGCGTTCCCGCGACACGAGGCCGTCAGCGTCTCCCGAAGCCGGAAGGCGATCATCCCGAGTACGGTCGCGTTTGTCGTCTACTCGCTGATCGTTTCTATCGTCGCCCTCCCGCTGTTGCTCACACACACCGGTTTCATCGCCCACCTCGTTGCCGACACCCTCGGCATCTCGCGGGTCGTTTTCGGCGGCGTTGGGATCGCGGTAACGGCGGTGCTTGGCGTCGCGTTCGGCCTGTTTTCGTTCCTCTATGCGCGCCGTACGGTCGAGAACTACCGAATGGAATAAAAACGGCCGCGGTTCGTCAGCCGACGACTTTGAAAAACAGCCAGCGGAAGCCGGCGATCAGCCCGCCGGTGAGAACGAGTGCGATACCGACGAACGCGGGGGCGAGACCACCCGGAAACACCGGTGTCGCCCGCAGGCCGAAGCCGATCAGCGCGGCGACCACCCACGCCCGAAGCCCCAGCGGGATCGCCGCCTTTGCCGATTCGCCGGCACCCGCGGAGTACGCTCCGATCACGACGGCACCCACGAGCCAGCCGATCACGAACGGCGCGTAGACGCCGGGTGCCCGCGTTGGCGTCAGCGTACTGTGCTGTATCATCCCGATTGTCAACACGCCGAGGATCGCCAGCAGATCGCCGACGGCCAGCGGGAGGCCGGCCGTATCGACGCGGTCGTTGCGCATACCCACCCCTTCGACTGTGGGGTAAAACCTTCAGCGATTCGGCCCAACGGCTCAGCGAGTCGTTCCGACCACGGTATACTCGAAGCCCGAATCGAGCACCTTGACTGAAAACCCGGCGTCGGCAAGCAGGTCGGCGAGATCATCCGGCGTATAAAACGTCGATTGCATCCCGATAGCGTGTTCGGCGCGAACCAGCAGCCAGCCGAGCGGATGGCTTGGATCGAACTCCCGAACGACGAGGACGCCGCCCGGACGAATCACGCGATTGGCTTCGGCGACGACCGCCGCCTGCTGTGGCATGTGGTGGAACGCGTCGACGATGATCGCCGCGTCGACCGCGTTGTCGCCGACTGACAGTCGCCCCGCGTCGCCCTGCATCGCGCTCAGCGGGCCGGGCGGATCGGCCGGTCGACCCGGCCCGCTCGCTGTCCGGGTTCGGGCACGCGCCAGCATGGGGCGGGAAACGTCGACGACAGTTCGCTCGCCCGCGTCGACCGCGATGCTCGCACGGCCTGTGCCGCCGCCGAGGTCGAGCAGGCGGTCGATCTCGCCGTCGGCCCGAGACAGGGCTGCCGCCAGCGAGTCCCGGTCGGCTGCCGGCATCACCCAGTCGTAGATGCGGGCGAACCGGTCGAAGAAGCGAACATCGCCGATGCCGTGCATACGTTGTCCTCGGCGGCCGTCGGCAAAAGCACTCTTGTCGGTGCCGCCGCTACCGCAGTGTATGGAGTTCGCGCTGCTGGGGTGGGCCGAGGCCGATCCCACCGTGCGGCTCGATTACCGGCGATTCAGCTACGCCGGGAAGTTCGTCACCGGCGGGACTGGCGTCGCGGTGATCCGTGGCGAGAGCGACGACAGTGCGGCCGAATCCGAGTCGCTGGCGTCGCTGCCGGACGGCGTCGCCGAGAGCGATTTCGCCGACGATATCCTCGCCGCTATCACGTTCAGCCCGGATCGAACCGAGCCGTCGACGCTAAAAATTCGGTATCTCACAGTCCGTGACGATCTCCGCGGTGACGGCCAGCAACTCGGCCCGAAGTTGGTCACGTTTCTGACCTCGCGGGCGGCCGCGGCGGGCTACGACCGGATCGCCATCGCGGTCAACAACGCCTTCTCGTATCACGCACTCTACAAGGCCGGCTTCACCTACACTGATCGGGAGACCGGGCTGGCCGAACTCGTGCTTGCTCGCCCAATCAGCGAGCCAGCCGTCGCGTCGCAATCGGGCTACCAGCGCGGTCTCGACGTGTTTCGGGAACGTGAGGGGTTGTCGGCGGCGGAAACCGAGTTTCTCGCAGCTCATACTGACGCTGTGCCACCGCGGTTGCTCCCGGCTCTGCGGCAGTCCTGACCCTATATTATATAAACATACACAGACAACTGTGTACGTATGTCCTCGAAAACGGTCTCACTCGACGAGGAGGCCTACGAACAGCTGAAAACCCGAAAAAAGGCGGGCGAGAGCTTCAGCGATGTCGTCAAGCGACTGGCCGGCGAACAGTCGTGGAGCGAGGTCACTGGCATCCTTACCGACACGGAGGCGGATGCGCTCGAAGCATCGATCACGGGCGGCCGCTCAGCCTCAAATCGTCGACGTGATCAGCTGGCAAACGAACTGGCGGACGCGACGGATAAGGCCACGGAATGCTAGAGATACGAGTGCATATCGCTGTTTTCCTGTGAGCGACGAGTGTCACGACTGCAGTCGGAACCGAGGAGCGAACAGGCGGAGGTTGAGCGGACAGCAGGGTGTAACAGGCCACCGTTCTATTGCACTGCTGGATTTCCCGCCGTTTCACTTTCACTTTGGATGGCTGAGATATTTACCCAATATACTCATACAATGTAGTACGCCACCGATGGCTGAATTCACGAAAACGCTCGAACTGAAGCTTGTGAGCCCAAATACCCACAAGCGACAGAAGCTTCGTGAGACGCGGGACGCCTACCAGCAGGCACTGCAGGACGCCTTCGCCGCTGGCTGTGACACACAGGCAGCGGCCAACGACGTGGTTGTTGAGTACGACCTGAGTGGCTACGCGAAAAACGCCCTCAAGAAGTACGTCCCACAACTCTGTGGGAACAGCTACGATGCCGACGAGCTGCATGACGATCACCCGGTACGGTTCACCAACGAAGGCCTACAACTCGATCACAAGCCACAGAACGCCACCGAGTGGTACGTCAAAGTCCCGCACCACGAGGATTACCACCTCTGGATTCCGGCACGCGCCAACCCAGAACAGCGGGAGTGGCTCGAAGCGGTGTACGCAGCCGACGCCGAGATGGGTGAAAGTCGGCTGTTCGAGCGTGACGGGACGTGGTATCTCCATATCACCGTTACCCGCGACGTGGAGGATCAATCTGCGGTGTCCGCCGACGAGCGGACGCCGCCAGACGAGTCTGGCGAGCCCTGTCTCGCTGGACTCGACAGGACGCCGATAGGCGTGGACATTGGAGAAGCGAGCCTCGTCACGGTGTGTCACCGTGACAACTCGGGTTCTCCGGTTCGCCCCCGGCTGTGGGCCGACGAAGGCAAAACCGTTCGTCGGCTCCGCAAAACCTACTTCACCGCGAAGCGACGGCTTCAGAAGCGTGGTAGTGACCGAATCGCAGCGTCCTACGGCGAGTCGCTGTGGAAACAAATAGATGATGTATTCCACCGCGTGACCCGCGAGGTCGTGGAATACGCCGAGTCTGTTGAGAACCCGGTGCTGGTGCTGGAAGACCTGACGCACATCCGCGAGAACATGGACTACGGCGAGTACATGAACCGGCGGTTGCACGGATGGAGCTTTGGCAAACTCCATGCCCAGATTCGCTACAAAGCCGCCGAGCAGGGGATTCCAGTCGAGACAGTGAATCCCCGGAACACGTCGAAGGCGTGTCATGCTTGCGGTGAACATGGCTCCAGACCACGACAGGCGACGTTCAGCTGCTCAAACGACAGCTGTTGGGTTAGTAAATATCAAGCCGACGTGAACGGGGCGATAAACATTGCAGACCGCTACCGTAGTGGAGAGAGTCACCGCCGAAGTGGCCGAACCTCCGGTCAGAAGGCTGGTGCCGATGACTCGGCTACGGATGGGGCCTCTTTGACCGGGCCACAAGACAGCCACGCCGATGCTGAAACCCAGCAGACGACGCGCGGAACGCATGCGTCTTGAAACCCACAGGCCGCTTCGCTTGGTCTGAAATCCCGTGGCGGGATTCTTCGGCGTTCACGCGGAGGAGGAGGTCAATCAGGATACCTCGTTCATCGTTGATCTGCCTCGCGGCGACGTTCCTCGATGTGATCGAACGCGACAGCAAGCCACAAAAGGTCTCCTCTGTCACTGTCCTCGAACTGTATGAGGGTGTAGGCAGAGCCGAGACGCCACATGACAAACGAGATCGGATTCTTGCGGTTCTCGACTCGAAATCAGTCGTTGCTGCCGACGAGACGATCATGCAGAAGGCAGGAACGCTGTCCGGCGAGTTGATCAGTGAGGGTGCACGGATCGACCGCGAGGACTGTATCATTGCGGCGACCGCACTCCTGATCGATGAGCCAGTCATCACGCGAAACACGGCGCATTTCGACCGAATCGACAGCCTCGAAGTCCGGTCGTACTAACTCTCTATTGTTCAGGCGATATCGACTCGGGAGTTTCAAGCCGCCGGCAGCCGTTTGCTCTGTATGGGAAATTCGGATCTTCGCTCGCTGGCGGCCCTCTCGGAGTGTCCCTTCGCGGATATCGAGGGCAGCACCGTCGCTGTCGACGCCCACAACTGGCTGTATCGGTATCTGACGACGACCGTCAAATGGACTGACGACGCGATCTACACCACCGCCGACGGCACTGAGGTCGCCAATCTGATCGGTGTCGTGCAGGGTCTGCCAAAATTCTTCGAACACGATCTGACGCCGATCTTCGTGTTTGACGGCGGCGTCACCGACCTGAAGGACGACGAGGTCGAAAAACGCCGCAAGCAACGTGAGCAAGCCGAAGAACGGCTAGCTGAGGCTGAAGAAGCTGGCGACCAGCTTGAAGCCGCCCGTCTGTCGGCCCGAACGGTGCGACTCACGGAAACGATCCAGGAGACGACCCGCAATATCTTCGATCTGCTCGACGTTCCATACATCGACGCCCCCGCCGAGGGCGAGGCCCAAGCGGCCTACATGAACCGCGTCGGCGACGCCGACTTTGTCGGCAGCGAGGATTACGACACGCTGTTGTTCGGCGCGCCGCGGACGCTCAGAGGGCTGACGAGCAAGGGCCATCCCGAACTGATGGAACTTCAACCGACGCTTGCCGATCATGGCCTCACCTACGAGCAGTTGGTCGACGTGGCACTACTCTGTGGCACCGATTTCAACGATGGGATCAACGGGATCGGCCCGAAAACCGGCGTGAAACTCGTCACAGAGCACGGTGATCTCTTCGGCGTGCTTGAGGCCCGCGACGCACACATCGAGTTCGCCGACCGCATCCGGGAGCTGTTTTTCGATCCGCCGGTTACCGATGACTACGAGATCGACGCCGCAATCAACCCCGATCTCGACGCGGCCCAAACCTACGTGACCGACCGGTGGGAAGTCGACGCCGACGAGGTCGAACGCGGCTTCGAGCGGATCGAGTCGTCGGTCGTCCAGACCGGCCTTGATCGCTGGCGTTGAGCCCCGGGATAGCCGCTCCCGAAGTCCGCGCGTTTTTGTCGATCCCCGTGTGTTAGCCGGTATGGACACCACCGACATCCAGACCGCGATCGAAGCCGGAATCGAGGACTGTGAGGCAACTGTCAGCCGCCCACGCGTCGTCGACGAGAATTATGAGGACTCACATTTCGCTGCAACTGTTGTCTCGCCGGCCTTTGAGGGCCAGTCGCTGGTCGATCAACACCAGCAGGTCTACGACGCGTTGGGCGAGCATATGACGACCGACATCCACGCCATCGAACTGACGACGTACACGCCCGAAGAGTACGACGAACACGGCGAGTGACAGAGCGAAACGCAGGGAAGGGCGGGCTTAGATCCATCCGTTCGGAATATGCCACACCGTATCGGAGAGGTCGCCAACGTGCCGTTCGAGTCGGCGGAGCACGGTCGTAACATCCCGTGGCGGGGTTCGCTGTGCTTCGAGAAAACAGACTCCCGGGTGTGAATCAAACCGAAAGAAATCGTCGTCATTGGTCAGGAGCACGCGGTTCGTTTCGTTGCAGTAGGCGATAATCTCACTGTCAGGGTGCTCAGTCCCAATTCGTCTTGGACACGAACGACATCGTGGCCTTCCTGTCCCAACAGCACGCTGATCGACCGCTTGATATTCTCGTCACAACAGCACCTCATGACCGTTCGACAGTTTCCGGGGTGGGCTGTTCGGCTCGACTCTCGCGGCGACGAGTCTCCCGTTGCTCGCGGTAGTCCGATAACTTCTCGACGTGCTCGTAGTAGTAGGCGAGTGCTCGATAGATCGACGACAGGTTGAGATCGAACTCCGCGGCGACCGTCTCCGGCTCCATCTCCTCCTCCTGTATCCACTCGACGATCTGCACAACGCTGATCCGCCGATCCGCGATCCGAGGTTGGCCGCCGAGGACGCCCTCTGTAGAGACGATCTCGCCCATAGCGTTCATACACGCGCCATCGGTAATAAACAGTTGCACGGCCGACCGCACAACCGATCAGTAGCTTTTACCCCGGATTCGACCGTTGGCTCGGGTATGGCAGACGACTACCGCACGGAATCCGATAGTCTCGGTGAGATGGATGTCCCGGCCGACGCCTACTGGGGAGCTCAGACCCAACGCGCCGTCGAGAACTTTCCGATCTCTGACATTTCCTTCAGCCGCCGGTTTGTCCGCGCGCTCGGCATTGTGAAGAAGGCCGCCGCGCAGGCCAACCGTGATCTCGGCCTCGTCGACGACGAGATCGCCCAAGCGATCATCGACGCCGCGAACGGGGTCATCGCCGGCGATCACGACGACCAGTTCCCGGTCGACATCTTTCAGACCGGCTCCGGCACCTCCTCGAATATGAACGCCAACGAGGTGATCGCCAACCGCGCCGCCGAACTGCTTGGCCACGAGATCGGCGACCGCGTCGTTCACCCGAACGATCACGTCAACTACGGCCAATCAAGCAACGACGTGATCCCGACGGCGATGCACGTCGCGGGTCTCGAAGCCGTTGCCAACGACGTTGTGCCAGCCCTCGAAACGCTGGCTGATGAGCTCACAGCAAACGAAGATGAGTTCGATAGCGTGGTCAAAACCGGCCGTACCCACCTCCAGGACGCGACGCCCGTTCGACTCGGCCAGGAGTTCAGCGGCTACCGCACCCAGATCGAGAAAGGCGTCGACCGCGTCGAGAGCGTGCAGGATCACCTTGCCGAACTCGCGCTGGGCGGTACCGCGACCGGCACCGGGCTCAACACCCACCCCGAGTTCCCCGAGCGCGCGGCCGATTACATCGCCGAAGAAACCGGCCTCCCGTTCCGCGAGGCTGACAACCACTTTGAAGCCCAGGCCGCCCACGACGCGATGAGCGAGGCCCACGGCGCGCTCCGGACGGTCGCCGGCTCGCTGAACAAGATCGCCAACGACCTGCGGCTGCTGGCCTCGGGGCCGCGCAACGGCCTCGGGGAGATCGAACAGCCAGAGAATCAACCGGGCTCCTCAATCATGCCGGGGAAGATCAACCCCGTCGTCGCCGAATCCGTGAACCAACTCCACAAACAGATCGTCGGCAACGACGCCGCCGTTTCTGCGGGCGCGGCTGAGGGCCAGATCGATCTGAATCTCTACAAACCCGTCTTGGCGCACAACTTCCTGCAGTCGGCCGAGCTCATCGCCAACGGCTCGGAGGTCTTCGCCGAGCGGTTTGTTGCGAAACTGGAGGCGAACGAAGAGCACTGCTCCGAACAGGTCGAACAGAGCATGGCACTGGCAACCGCGCTCAACCCCGCCATCGGCTACGACAAGGCTAGCAAGGTGGCAAAGCAGGCACTCGCTGAGGGCAAGACGGTGAAGCAGGTCGCCGTCGACGAGGGGTATCTCACCGAGGACGAAGCCGATGAGGTGCTTGATCCCGAATCGATGACCCACCGCGTTATTCTCGGCACCGACGACTAAGCGACCCCCTTCGGTAGTTTTCTATCCGTGTAGCGGTACCCACGCCATATGTTCGGAACCAGCGGGATTCGCGGGCCGGTTGGCGACGCTGTCACAGCCGCCCTCGCGCTGTCGATCGGCCGGGCAGTTGCCACGGATGGAGCCGAAACAGTTGTCCTCGGTCGCGATGCCAGAGAGAGTGGTGGCTTTCTGCGTGACGCCGTCGCCGCCGGCTGTCGGGAATGTGGCGCGGACGTGATCGATCTCGGAATGGTAGCGACGCCGACAGTCGCCCGGAGTATCGCACGACTCGATGCCGACGCCGGGATCGTCGTGACGGCCTCGCATAACCCCCCGGAAGACAATGGGCTCAAGCTTTGGACGCCGTCAGGGCAGGCCTTCGACACCGACCGCCGCGACCGGATCGCCGGGATCGTCGAGGATGAGTCCTACACGTTCGCGGCGTGGGACGAGTCCGGAACACGCCGCAGCGACGACCGAGCGACCGCAGCCCACACCGCTGCCGTCGTTGAGGCGGTCGAGACCGACGCACCGATCGATAATCTCTCTGTGGTTGTCGATGTCGGCAACGGTGTTGGCAGTGTGACCGCCGCCGCACTCGGTGAACTCGGCGTCGACGTAACGACGCTCAACGCCCAACCTGACGGCTCTTTCCCCGGCCGACCCAGCGAACCGACCGCCAAGACGCTGACGACGCTCTGTCGGCAGGTCGAACACGGCGATGCCGACCTCGGGATCGCCCACGACGGCGACGCTGACCGGATGGTCGCTGTCGATGAAACCGGGACGTTCGTGCCGAAGGATGTGCTGCTCGCGCTGTTTGCCCGCCGCGCTGTCGCCCGTGCCGGTGGCGGTGTCGTCGCCGCACCGGTCGACACCAGCCGCTGTGTCGACGACGCCATCGACTCCTTTGGGGGCCGCGTCACGCGAACGAAGGTCGGGGATGTGTTTGTCGCCGAGGCCGCGACACGCGAGGAGGTTGTCTTCGGCGGTGAACCCTCCGGGGCGTGGATTTGGCCCGATGAAACCCTCTGTCCAGACGGTTCGCTGGCAGCCGCGAAGTTGACCGCACTTGTCGCCGCTGAGGGGTCACTCGCCGAGCAAGTTGCCTCGGTGACGACCTACCCGATCCAACGCCGAAGCATCGAGGTCGACGACAAGACAGCCGTCATGGAACGGGTTGCCGCAAAGCTCAGAGATGCCTACGACGGTGTCACGACGATCGATGGGGTTCGCGTTTCAACGGCTGACGGGTGGGTGTTGGTGCGGCCAAGCGGTACCCAACCGTTGATCCGGATTACGGCCGAAGCCGAGACCGAAGACGTGGCTGATGACCTGCTTGCTGCGACCGTCGAGCGTGTTGAAGCCGCTCGTAAGTGAAGTGTCTTTTAATCTATATATAGGCAAGGCGAGTGCCTCGAGGCTAAGACAGTCCACAAGCAGCGTATTTTTGTCATGTGGCTGGTCAAAGGTTATTTTTTACTGGTTAAACTATTATTGCTGAAACTATAATAGTTTGGACTATAACATCGAAGCATTTTCGCATCTACAGGATAACTAATGGTATGGATCAGTTCGTTGATCGTGCCACAGAGCTACAACGGCTACAGAACCTCTATAACAGTGCTAGTGCAGAACTTGCAGTAGTCTATGGACGCCGACAAATTGGGAAAAGCGAACTCGTCCGCCAGTCAATCGCCGACCGTGATAGTGCTGTGTACTACCAAGCAGTCCAGGGAACAGCAACGACCCAACTCAGACGGTTTGTTGAGGCCGCATCCACAACTTACCCGAGCATCACGAGTGTCAAAGAAGAGTGGGAACCGCTTTTGGGGCATCTCGTAGAGAGAGATGCGATCATTGTCATCGATGAATTTCCATATCTCATCGCCTCAGATGAAAGCCTTCCTTCAATCATACAACATTTGTGGGACACAGCTGTCGACGAACGTGAGGCTACCCTCGTACTCACCGGCTCCGCAATCGGGATGATGCATACCCACGTCCTCGATGGCGGTGCACCACTCTACGGTCGAGTCTCCCAGACACCGAACGGTCGGATTGAGCTCACCCAACTGCCATTTCATGCTATCAAGGAGTTTGTGCCGACCTACGATCCCGAAGAACGAGTCTTCGTCTATGGGGTCTTTGGCGGCACGCCCAGATATCTCAACCCGATTGACCCTTCACAAAGTCTTGGAGCAAACATCACGCAGTTGTTGTATGCTCCTGATGGCCCACTGCACGACGAACCGGAAACTGTTCTACAGATGGAACTCACGGAAGTAGACACATATTTTTCAGTGTTGGAATCGATGGCCAGCGGGAATCGCAGCCGGAACGAAATCGCCCAGGGTGCCGGCATTGAGAGCACAAATACATCGTACTATTTTGACCGGTTGGAAACACTCCGGATTATCGAAACCCAGCATCCAGCACTTGCCGATCCGGCCCGTAGCAAGCGAACCCGGTATCGAATCCGAGATCCTGTCTTCCGGTTTTATTTTCAGTTCCTCTACGGGCGGGGTGGTCAGTATGAACTGTACGGTGAGTCTGCCTACGATGATCTCATCGAACCGGAGCTGGCTGATTTCGCCAGTGAGACGTTTGAATCACTCTGTCAGCAGACACTGCCAACACTGTATGACAACTACCAGATCACACAGTTTCCAAGCCAATGGTGGTACAAAGGCCGGGAAATAGACGTTGTCGCTCCGACCGACGAATCGACACTTATCGCTGGCGAGGTGAAATTCACTACCACGCCGCTTCGCTATGATGTGCTTGCAAAACTTGAGGACGACGTAAGACACATCGACTGGACGCCTCCCACTGGTGGTGAGCCGACATATGAATTCGCTCTGTTCAGCCGGTCTGGATTCACCGCCTCGGTTGAAGATGCTGCAGCCGAGCGAGATGATCTCCGTCTGTTCGATCTTCCCGATATTGTTGCAGTGCTCGAGCGGCGAACTGACCAGTAGCCCACTCCCACCGATGCCTGGGATGTTCAAGTTCTACTCCTCAGGAAGCCGGCTGTCGTAACCGCAGGCGATGATTGTTTCACGGGGCTGACTTGGTCACCGTGTCACTCTCGTCGATCTCGTGTCAAGACTTCCCCTGGTGTCGTCGTCATTTCTGTGCCCACCACGACGCCTGCGTTGAGGCTCGTGTTGATCCCGGTTTTCGCCTTGTCGCCGACGACAACACCGAACTTTCGGCGGCCTGTTGAGACGCGCTCGCCTTTGACTGTGACTTCCACCGGTTTGTCGTCGTGTCTGAGGTTGGCAACTGTCGTCCCCGCGCCGAAGTTGACGCCGCGGCCGAGGATGCTGTCGCCGACATACGAGAGATGGCCAACCGTGGCACCGCTCAGCAGGACGCTGTTTTTGATCTCGACGGCGTGGCCGACGTTCGCGCCCGCGCCGATGGCGGTCGCCCCCCGGATGTAGGCGTTCGGCCCGATGGTCGCGTCCTCACCGATGTAGGCTGGCCCCTCGATGGTGACGCCGGCTTTGATCGTCGCCCCGGCTTCGACGACAACGTCGCCCTCGATAGTCGCGCCGTCGCTGACGGTACCGTCAAGCCGCCGCGAGAGCGACTCCGAGAGCCACTCGGTGGCGGCCAGTAGTTCCCACGGCCGGCCGACATCCAGCCAGCGGTCGAAGGGGACGGCCGTCACCGTGGTCTCCCCGCAGACGGTTTCGAGCACGTCTGTCAACTCCAACTCGCCGCGTTCGGAGGTTGAGACGTCGAGTCGATCCTTGGCGGTGGCCGGAAAGACGTACGAGCCGGTGTTGATCAGGTTCGACTCGGGGTTGGCGGGCTTCTCGACGACACCAGTGACGCGCGTGTTGTCGTCGCTGTCAAGTTGGAGGACGCCGTAGTTCGAGGGATTATCGACGCGGTAGGAGCCGACGGCGGGGCCGCTGTCGTAGAGTGTCGCCAGCGACTCGGGATCGTAGAGCGCGTCGCCGTTGAGGACGACGAACGGGGCGTCGTCGAGTTCGGGTGCGGCCGCCCGGACGGCGTCAGCGGTGCCGCGCTGGGCGGTCTGTTCGGCGTAGGCGATGTCGAGCCCGCGGTGGCTGTCGCCGAAATGATCGCGGACTTGGTCGGCCTCGTAACCAACGACGACGACGAACCGGCTGGCTCCGGCGTCGGCCGCGCGGTCGAGGGTGTGTTCGAGCAGGGGCCTGCCGGCGGCCCGCAGCATCGGTTTCGGTGTCGCGTCGGTCAGCGGTCGCATTCGTGTTCCTTGACCGGCTGCGAGGACGACTGTCTGCATGGCTGATCGTTCGGTGCAGCCGGCAAAACTATTCTGCTCTCACAGAAATAATTGTATCTCATGGGTATTCTCGTATCAAGTTGTAGTCTGCTGAGGCTGTGGAGGCGGGATAAGTTATTTGAGCACATAACTCAAATATATACTATGAGCGAGTTTGACCCGGAGCCATCGGCGGCCACACTCTCCGAGGAACAAGCGGTGTGGACGGAGACGGAGGACACACGAAGACGAATTCAGTCGGTGGTTACTGGTCTCCAAGAGCCAGCACCCGTCACGGCGATCGCTGATCGGGCAGCCTGTTCGGAAAATGCAGCTCGAAAACATCTGAAAGACTTCGCTGCTCTTGGAGTGGTTCATCAAGTTGATGACCCCTCTGGAACGCGTTATGTCCGTAATGAGGCGTATATTCGATGGCAACGAGCCAACAAACTGGCGACAACCAACACAGCTGAAGAGCTGCTGACCACACTTGCCGAGCTTGAAGATCAAGACGAACAATTCCAAGCACAATTTGACGAGTCAGCCCCTGAAATGGTCGAGTTATCTGCGGAGCTAAGCCATACTGATCTCGAAGAGCGGCTCGAAGCACTCTCAGAATGGGCAACAGTTCGAACTTCTATCGACCGGCATAAGGAAGCTGTTCGGATTGCTCGCCGGACAGACGACCGACTCACAGCATAGATATGGATGGGTCGGCAGCACCGATTGATGATTCGATCCTCGAACTACTCGCTGAGAGAGCACGAACACACCCACTGGCCCAAACCGTCCGTACACAATACACCGGCGGCATACTCTCGCTTGTTGTCGTCGAACTTGATTGTGATCGATATCCCGAGTGGATTCAGGATGCTCGGATCGAAATACGATGGTATACGAACGGCGATTATAATTTTCACTATATTGAAACACACACCTCCGATGAAATCTGGCAATGTCGGTGGGATAAACACGTGAACCCCCACACAACGAGAACTCATTTTCACCCACCACCAAGCGCCAATTCAGCCGACGCGATCCCTGACCAGCTATCTGCCTGTCACCCAAATGACCTCTTCACAAGAACTATCGCAAATATCCGTCAACGGATTGCCGATGTCTGGGACTCACACGATCAGAATTCGTGATGATTTATATGACACCTAGCTCGTATTTGGCTTAGTCGTCATACGGCTCACAGACGCGTTCAACGCCCTCTTCGAAGCTGATCTGTGGCTCCCAGCCGGTTGCTTCGTGGAACTTCGAGATGTCGGCCATTGTATCGTGGACGTAGCCGTCGAAGGGACACTCGATGTACTCAGGATCGATGTCAGTGCCGAGTGCGTCATTGATCATCTCGACCATCTCGTTGAAGCTGTAGGCTTCCTCGGTACCGACGTTATAAACGCCCGTCAGTTTGTGGTCAGCGGCGAGTTCACAGGCGCGGGCGACATCCTCGACGTGGGTGAAATCCCGGGTTTGGCTACCGTCGCCGAACAGTTCCGGAGCCTCGTCGTTGGCGATGGCGTCGGCGAACTGGGCGACTGTGTTGGCGTACTCGCCTTTGTGTTCCTCGTTGCCGCCGAAGCCCTGATACACAGAGAAGAAGCGAAGCCCGGCCATGTTCATGTCGTGGTGATGCGCGTAGTACTCGGCGTACCGTTCGCGGGCGAGTTTTGAGGCCTCGTAGGCAGTCTGGGATTCGACAGCCATGCTCTCCGGGGAGGGTTCAGTTCGGCTCCCGTAGATTGAGGAGGTCGAGGCATACACAACGGTCTCACAGCCGTGCTCTTTGACCTGTTCGACGGTATTGACGAAGCCTTCAACGTTGACGCGGCAGCCCCGCTGTGGATTTTCCTCGTGCATATTCCGCGAGGAAAGCGCGGCGAGATGGAACAGGGCATCAACATCGGCCGGCAAGTCGTCATCGAGCACGGAGGCTTCGACGAACTCGACAGTGTCGTCGAGATTTTCCGGTGTCCCGAGATACGTGTCGTCGACGGCGATTACTTCATTGTCCGCAGCAAGATGGTTGGCGAGATTCGAGCCAATAAAGCCCGCGCCACCAGTGACGAGAACGCGTTGGTTCTGCATACTCGCATCTTACCACCGCGAGTAATGACTATGTTGATTCTGCGTTAGGTGAAATACCTCCTGCTGAGAGGATCAGCGTCTCGACTGCATGTCATTTAGTGCGGCGTACGTTCCCGATGCCTCGATCAACTCACTGTGTGTCCCTGACTCGACAATCTGACCGCTTTCAAGCGTGTAGATTCGATCGGCGTTCTGGATCGTTGACAGCCGGTGGGCGATGGCGATGATGCCAACCTCCCGATCCATCGACTCGATCGACGCTTGGAGGTCGGCTTCGATCCCTGAGTCGAGATCGCTGGTCGCCTCATCGAGGACGAGAAAGTCAGCGTCGGTCAGCAGGGCGCGGGCGACGGCGATCCGCTGGCGTTGGCCACCGGAGAGCCGGACGCCATCGTCGCCGAGCTGTGAGTCATAGCCGTTTGGGAGCTCTTCAAGAAACTCATCGACCATGGCGATCTCACAGACCCGTTCGACCTCTCTTCGGGTCGCTTCACGGTTGCCCACCGTCAGGTTGCCTTCGAGTGTGTCGTCGAAGATGAACGGTCGTTGGCGGACGACGGCGATCCGCTTGCGCCACTCCTGGAGATCGAACGCCTCGATCGGCGTGCCGTCGGCGCGGATCTCGCCGGTATCGGGCTCGTAGAAGCGAGCCAGCAGCGAGACGATCGTCGATTTGCCTGCCCCGGATTGGCCGACGAAAGCGACAAACTCGCCGCGAGCAACGTCGAAGGAGATGCCATCGAGCACCTGCTCGTCGTCGGTGTAGCTGAAGGCGACATCGTCGAAGGTGATCTCTCCGACCGACGACACAGGCTGATCGCCGTCGGACTCTCGTCGTTCGTCGAGTTGATCGAGGAACTCGTGGGTACGAACAAGATGTGAGAGCGCGCCTTCGAGGCTGTAGAGTTGGCTGTTAAGGGTGCTCACCCGTGGAGCGAGCTGAAACATGGCGATCAGGAAGATCCCGAGTTCGCCAAGTTCGAGCCCCGAAAAGACGAAGCCGACGTAGATCAACACGAAGATCGTGACCGCCGCGGCGAGCTGGTAGAAGTTCGTGATCGCCGCCTCGTTGCGGGAGATGGCGACCTCGGCGTCGGCGTACTGGTCGATCGCGCCACGAAAGCTTTCGAACAACTCCCCGGACATCCTGAATAGTTTCACGTCACGGATCCCCTGTGTGCCGGCCTGAACAGCGGTCTGGACGCGCTCGTTAGCCTCGGCGACGCGCGTCCCGACGGTGACAGCGGGCTCGATGCCAACCCGGAGAACAACCGTGATCGTCCCGAGAATGCCAACCGCAAGAGCGGTCATCACCGGCGTGATGTACAACATGATGGCGAGATACATGCCGACCAGAAACAGCCGCTCCATGGTCATCACGCCCTTTTCGATCACTTGGCCGGAAAACCGTGTTTCGGTGATGATCGCGTTGAGGATGTCATCGGAGCCTTCCGCATCGAAGTAGCCGACGCTCGCCGCAAGCGCGCCGTCGAACGCATGGGTTCGAAGGGCTGTTTCGTACTGGGTTGCGAGCCACGCCTTCAGCCACGCGACGAGAAACGAGAGCGTATACCGGATGGTCATCACCGCGGTGACACCGACGAGGAGGTAGCCGAGTTCGAAGGGAACCCCGAGAAACTCATAGATTGCAAGGAAGGTTTCCAACACCGGTCCGCCGCCGTCGACGGGGCCCTCGGCCTGTGCGACCTCGATGATCGGGTGGATAAAGCCGAGGCCAACGCCTTCGAGGCCGGCGACGAACCCGCCGAGGAGGATGAGCCCGGCGGTGAACGTTGGGCGATAGCGGGCGACCCGAAGGAGGGCGGACAGCTTCTCACCCCACGTGAGGTCAGCGGGTACAGTGTTCTCGGTCATTGCTCCGGGTTATCTGACAACGAGTGAAAAGGCCGCGGAATCTTGTCTGTAGCACGCCCTCACGACATGGAACAGTCATGATATCTGCCCTCTTGACAGAATAGTGCGACGAACGGGATAGTATCGACGAACGCCGTTTTCGGGTCGCTCACGAACCTGGTTGATAGAGGAGTTCATCAACTTGTTCGGACAGGGCTTCGTGACCCGAGGAAAATGACGGTCGATCGGTGAATATCGTATCATCTGTGTTGACCCGATTTGGAGCGGCGTTCTCACGACGCCAGTAGACGACGCGCCCGGTTGTTTTTCGACGCCCGAGTCGACCTTGATCGTGTAGTCGGTTCAGTTTTCGCCGGGCGGAGTCTCGTGAACAGCCGGTAACGTTGGCGACGTCATCAGAGGTGACAACCGGACCACTGACTGTATCAAATACGTCAAGCACGTCGGTGAGTCCAACTTGTTCGGTGAACCGCCTGTCCTCGTCGCGGTTCTGATCCATACGAGCACACTAGCGTAATAGTGTAGAAAACCCTACGGTGCATCCAGTGTGGGTAACGAGTATAGGTCTCTGCTGAGAGTTGGTACCACTTGTCTCCAGTGTCGGCGTTCCAATACTCTCGAGCGAACACTGCTGACGGTAACTCAGGGGATCTCATCCTGTGTGTTTAGTACTGATTCGTCGCCGCTCCGAACAGCAGCCCACCACGTCGCAAGGACAGCACGCGTCACCCGTTCAGGTGGGTGATTTGCCCCAATACACGACTGCTCATGCGTGTCTATATTATTCGGAGGATGAAAGTGATAGACTGGGTATGCAGTGCTCTCGTTTGTGCTTTCGCATCCAAACCGGAATTCCAGCCCTTGCTCTCGATAGTGGTATTTGTAATCCTCGTTTGTCCACCATTGGATGTCGAAGTACCCCGCCTCCTGATGGATACCCGGTTGAACCGTAATTCTCGCCTCTCGTGGCCTGGATGGGGCATCCTCGTAGGCCCCGTGGCGCGTATTCTTGTACCGAGCTCGGAGCAACCCTCGTCCGAGTTGATCCGCCGCCGTGTTCACGCTCACGAGAGTTGCATCCGGGTCGAGGGTTGTTCCGTTTCCGAGTACCATTATCCTGCGGACGCAGGATCGGAATTCTCTCCTAACGTCTCCAAACTCGATGTGGATGTTCGGCGTTTCGCCTGCTGGATTCGATACGCGGCGCGAAGGTACTCCAAATCCCTGACGGCTGTCCGCCAGTGGGAGATATCAGTCAGTTCCTCGGCTGTAAGCGTCCGGTCAGAGACGAGCAGTTCGTTGGGAGCGTCCGTGTCGTATCGCTCGCGATAGTCGGCGATCTCGCCTTTCGCAGCCTGTATTCGATCGACGAGGTCATCGGCCATCGATAAGCGGTGGATTTGTTCGATCAGGTACCGATCCGGGTCACGCCGGTATGTGGTTCCAGACTCAGTTCGCTCGATACAGGCAAGCCCCTCCTCAGCGAGTGAATTGAGTGCGTTTCGAGCTTTGGTCTCCGAGACGGCAGCAGTGTCGGCGATCTCATGTGCTGTTTTCGCTGAGACAGTCCGCTTGAGAACGGCTCGGATTCGTTCGTCTGCTGTTGTTGATTCTTTCCACTCTGCGGTAGCGAGTTCGTTGATGTCGCTGATTCCACTCGTTTTGCCGACGAATGGAGCAATGTCGTCCGGCGAGAATTCCTCGTCCGGGAGTTCGTTACCGGTTGGATACACGTCCGGCCCGTTTGATTCGTCCTCTGGTATCGAATCATCCATCATTACGATAGCGTAGAAGATTGAAACATATATATGTTTCAGACGAAAATATGTGGTTCCAATACCTACGTGGCATATCGGTTGTACTCCCCGCTCACGTGGCGTCCGACCACAATTGGTCGGCAGAACGGGAGTCCACCGACAAGACAACGAGTTTACTCGTTGGTAGCTGACGGTGAACCTCATGAAAGGTGTTGCCAGACAGTCGTTGGATCGGCGTCGTTCAGTTCGGCGTTTGTCTCCATCTTCCGGAGTTCCGTGACACATCGCTTGGCGACAAGCGGGTAGACCTCTGCGGGCGTAAACGCAAACTCAAGCTCCATGATCTCTTGCCAGTGTTCGGCCCACATATCCTCAACCACCCGCGGATACAGATCCTCCACGAGATGAAGCCCGAACTCTCGGTTCTCCTCGATAACGAGTGACCGAACCGTCTTCCGGATTCGGGCAGATGTACAGTACGTTGCAACGAACTGTTCAGCCCCCGTTTCTGCGTCAGCCGGATCGCGCCCGAACTGCTCACGGTTCAACTCCTCAAAGTCGTCACGAACCACTTTGACACGGCGATTGTGGCTGTCACTACGAATGACGACACCTTCAGCACGAATATCGTTTGTAAGCGATGAGTTCGGAACGTCGTAGCTTTCGGGATCAAATTCGGTTGGCTCGGTGATGATTGTCGCGGGAACGAACGAGCGATCAGGGGGTGTACTCCCGACTTGAATTCGGTCAAAGACATCCCAAGCCTCCCTGGTCGAGAGGAAGCCCTCGAACGTCTCGGCGTATGGATTCCCTGGTGGCGTCATCGAGTCGATGGCTCCGTACGGAAGAATATCGAAGCCGACCAGTGCGGGAAGGTTCTGTTCAGTGTATCCGTAGTCCAACGTGGAGTACACCAAGTTCTCTGCGTACACGATGAGGGGGCTGCCGTGTTCGTCGTGGACTTGACGGAGGGCGTCCGTCTCGATCCCATCGCGGAGACACCGAACGGCCCGGTGGAGTGCCCCATCAATATTCGCAAGCGTGTCGCGATGACAGCCCCTGATCGAGCGGCGTGTGCCGAAGACGAGACTTCCATCTCCATCAGCGGCACTCACAACGGGATCGGGATACGAAGTTGTGTACCGCTCGTCGTAGAGCGTGAAGCGGAACGAACTCCCATCGAATTTCTCAAGAATCACCAAGTCCTCGCTGTCGAAGAACGATTCCGGAACGACAGGGTGGTCGTATCGTGGAATCTTCGGATATACTTTCATCGGTTGGCGGAGGAGTGTCGCAATCGATCAGACATCACTATCAGTCCTGGATTTAGCCTCATCCCAAGTTCGGACGGCGTCTCCGATAACAGTCTGAAACTCTTCGACAGGAGTGGTACGGACATTTGTGGGCATGGGCCCGTAGTCGTCCCACTCAGTGGCATACCGGACGACTCTCGATCGAAGACGGCCGTCTGCCGACTCTGTGTCGTACGTTTCGAAGATGTGGTGAACGCCAAGTACCAGTACCTCTCCGAGTTCTTCGTGTCGGTATACCGTGTGTTCAGTGAGGTTCATCTGTGCTCGGAGAGATCATGTTAGTCTGTACCAGCGATGACAGTAAATGCTTTCTGTGGAATGTCGACGCCGTCGAGGTGATCGCACTTCTGATTCCACTCATCCGGGTGGTAAGGCTACCTGCTCCTGCCTCAAGAATCGTGAAGTGTCGACACCCGTTCAGCAACCCAATCGAGTACCGTAAACAGTACGTCGAGATGGTGGGTTCCGGCGGACGCGGGCTCCGCATCGCCAGCATCCGGTGGTGGATGAAAATGTGTTCGTGGGAGGTCTGTTTTCGGATGTCGATCCCATCGGCACTGGTACTGTGTCTCGTCGTGGGTTTCCAGATAGTGAACGTAGTAGTCACCGGTCACAAACCAGTGGATATCGAGACGTGCGGCATCAACGGATGCAGGATATGCTGATGAATCGAGTGTGATCTCCAGCACTCGTGGTGACAACCGATCCGGGCGAAACGCCCACGATGTGACTAATGGGTGTGTTTCGGAACGGCGGGCAAGTGTCTCCATCGTTGTTCTGTCAAGCCGACCACCACCTTGTGTGCCGTCATGTTCATCGGTCATCTATCGAGCATCTATTTACGCAGAAGCCTCAGTTTGGCCGTCATCGTGTTGGGAACGCTCAGCTCGTGTGATGGCATCTTGGAGCAGTTCGATATCGTATCGAACGGTTCGCCAGCGGGACAGCGACGCAAGCTGTTCGTGTACCTGTTCATGATTAGTGTCGGCCAGCCGTGTGGAGGGGACAGCATTCGGATCTGGAACCTCGAATTGTTCTTGAAACTGTGTGTCTTCGTCAATTAATTCCGTGAGCCGCTCTCGGAGTTCCGCCGGTGGATGCTCATCGGCGAGCGTTTCGATTTGTTTCCACCGGAAGTATGAACCGTTCCGCCGGAATTCTGCCGGACGGCTTCCACGCTTTGTAGCGATTTCCATTTCGACTAGTTGTGTGAGTGCATTTCGAGCCCCATCCACCGAACATTGCGCACGCTCTGCAATTGTATTTGCCCGTTCGTACTCAGTAACGCCGGTAAGCACGTCATATACCCGCTGGAATGTCGTTCGATCTTCACGCCACTGTTGTTGTGCTGTCTCCGTGTCGCTCGGTGGTGACTGCTTCGTTGATGTTTCTTCAGACATGTATCCTCCTTTGAGCTATATCGATATATATCTTTACCAAAATAGAAATATCGACATATCAAATTAGACTTCCCTGTCGAAGACGACCCAACAGTTGTTATACAGATGATAATATTATCCTATACATAATCGGTACTTCCCAACCGAAATCTCAGCAGCCATGTTGAATCCATCTGAGTCGATGAATCTCACAGCGGCTGCCGGATAGTTCTCTGTCCTGCGGTGAAACCACTGGTAAGCAGCGATACGATCCACTTCTACAATGCTCTCGTGGAAAATATCCGAACGGTTCGATGTGATCACCCGTTGTCGACGCTTCATTGACAGACGGCCTCCGCTTGCTCGGCAATTGCATCCCAGTCGTATTGTTGGACGTGTTTCACGGGTCTTCTGTGAGTGCTGGTATCCGTTCCTCAAAAAGTCGTTCAACAGCAGTCCAGAGAATTTCTGACGGGATAGTCTTCGAAAAGTAGGCCTGTTCATGGCTACTACCTCGGGTTTCCGGTTGAGTGTATTGGAAATGAACGGGGCCGAGGTCTGGATGGTCATCGTCTTGGTACCAGCCGCAACTGAGCCCCGTATTCGGATCAGCATAGTGGATCTGGTAGTACTGTTCTTCGGTATCGAACCGCCATTCGACATCGAGTTTCGGCTGCTCGGGGCCAGTAGGTGGATTGATTCGCGAGGGGTCGATCTGTGCTCGCAAAAATTTCTTACTGATACTGTTAGGTTCGTAATTGACCGTTCTCACTTCGGGTTGTCGTTGGAGAACGTCTTTTAGCCCTTCGTATACTGTGCTGTCGATAACGCCTGAGAGCCCCATTGAGTAACTCCTATCTGGTAGCAAGGGCGTCTCGTTCGGTCGCCCAATCGTATTCGTTGAGTGCTGCTCGAACCACCGACAGTCGATCTGCAATGTGTTCCCACTCACTGGCAACTTCTCGTCGCTGATCAATCTCGTCTCTTTCATCAAGATCTGCGATACTCGCACGCAACTGACTCGGCGTGTCGACGTCATATGTGTCCCGCCAATCGATGACTTGCGTTCGCATTGACTCCAGTGTTGAGGTAAGCTCTTCGCGATCATGTTCCCGCTGGAGGGTGGCAACCTCCCGATAGGTTGCCATGAGTTGGTCGATACGATAGAGAGTCTGCTCTCCTTGCTTCAGTTTTCGGAGGACATTGTCTTCGACGAGTTGATCGAGGTACTTTTGTGCAGTTTTCACTGACACGTCCGTCTCTTCGGCAACCCACGAGGCAGTTTGAGGCTCTCGAAGCGTTCGTGCTGCGGTTCGCACGCGTTCTCCTCGTGTTCTCGAAGGCCTTTCACGACGATCACCTGTGTCTTTGGTCATAGATCCTCCTATGCGATGTAGAACCATATATCCAATAGTTTGTATATATACTACGTTCAGGATTCCCCGCTGTTTTAATCGATTGACCATAGCTCAGACTCTACAAGTTATATTCAGACATATCGCATTCAGACATATCGCATTCAGCCGTCGGAATAGCTATCAATTTATCAAAGTGATGCCAGCGCAGTCATTACGCTTGTCAAAGGCGACGACAGAGCCACTATTTCCGCCGACAGAAGCTCCACTAGACCACATCGTGGGGAAGCATAGAGAATTCCAAGGCGGATGCACCGAAGTACTTGTATACATTGAAAACACAGTATACATATGGGATCGATCTCCGCACGCGTTCCTGATGACTTAGAAGAGGAGTTGAAGACGTTCATCGACGAGGAACGCCTGGATACGAGCACGGCGATCCGAAAACTGCTCTCAGAAGGATTAGACGAGTGGCGAACGGAACAGACACTCGAACGGCTGCAGCGCGGTGAGGTGAGTTTCAATAAAGCGGCTGAACTTGTGGGCGTGGACACGTGGGAACTCGCCCGCCTCGCCCACGAACGGGACATCACGTGGGTCGGCGGCGACCACCTTGAATCCGACCTCGACGATATCTAATGTATGTCTTCGATGCGACGCCGCTCATATACCTCGCCAAAACAGAGCGACTCTCTTTGCTCAGTCGTCTCGATGCATCTCGACTGATTCCACAGCGTGTATACAAGGAGGTTGTGACGGTCGGTCTCGACGCCGGCTATCCGGATGCCCGTCATATCGAACAATCAGTAGCGGAAGGTGTGTTCGATGTGGTTTCAGCACCTGCAAATGCGCTCTCCAAACGACTCAGGGAAAGCCCAAACGTCAGTGATGCCGACGTTGCAGTACTGGCACTCGCAGCTGACCACGGAGCGACAGCCGTGATGGACGACGCGTACGGTCGGGATATCGCCGATGTGGAAGGCATCGAAACACGAGGAACCGCCTATCTTGTTCTCTCACTGGTTCGGGACGGAGAACTCGAAGCGGATGACGCACGGGAGACACTTGAGGCGATGCTTGAGGCGGGGTGGCACTGCTCACCAAGCCTCTATTCAAAGCTGCTTTCGAAGCTGGAAGAAGTAGCCTAGCAGTCCCTCCATTCACCGCCGACAGCGTACAGCCAGCAGCTGAATAACAATGCTGAAACGTTAGATTATTTCCAGTGAGTCACCGGGATCGTCTCCAATGATATCTGTCAAGCCATATATCGTAATCGAGTCTGTGTATCCCTGCGCTCGAACTGCATTTTCGATTCCTTTCTTTGCTGGCTGATCGTCGGTAAGCACGATGACACCCATGGTTGAGCGGTCTCTAACGTACTGAATGGCCAACCCTGCCAATATTCCATCTGTTTTTTCGACCTCGTGTTCGGCTTGGTTGGTTTCACTCGCGATGGTTCGTCTGGCAATATCGCTCGCTGTGACAGCATCCCCATCAGCTGGAGAGGGTGTATCGATGATTTCGGCCCAGCCCTCCTCAAGTGCCGTCTGGACGCGATCCATCTCTGGGCCACCGAGCTCACCGATCACGCGCCGAGGGAGTTTGCAGACGACGTCGGCATTCCGCACTGCATTTCGGAATTGCCGATACTGTGGATTCGATGGACGCCCAATCGCGAAGAAGATATTCGCGTCGACAAGGACATCCTCCTCAGCAGAGAATGGACTGTCGGTACCCATCTAGCAGACTCACCTTTCAGTGTCCGACGATCGTGGTGGGCCGTTTTGGCCGGTATCGAGAGTCGGGAGATCCATTTCGTCATCCACGTCTGGAAACAGATATTCAAAAAATGGATCATGGTCTCGGCCAACGGCCAGTGCCGGTTTGAGTGCGTAGATGATCATCATCGCTTCTGTCGCACGAACGTCGATATCAGTGGCGACCATCCGCTGGGTTGTTTTTCCTGCGAAATGGAGTCCGGCACCGCGCAGGGCAGCAATAAGCTTCCCGAGACCGTATCGGTCTATGAAGTACTCGACGTCCTCGTCGATCTCTTGGAGTGAGAGGGCATGAAGAACGGTCGGCGTGATGACGATTGGGGCGTACTGTTCGACGAGGAGGACTGGCTCGGCACTCAATTGTTGGGGACGCGTAGAGTCGTCACGTTTGATGAGGCCCAACTCGACCAGTTGATCAATGTACTCGTATGTCGTCGATTTCGAGAGATCCAGTGCGTCCATGACTTGCGGCGGAGTGACTGGGGCCCAGTAGCAAACATAGATGTAGACGCGGGCGAGTGCAGGGCGGTTGAGTAGTTCGACGACTGTTTCGAGTTGGGAGGCATTCTGGGCCAATGTCTCCGGTTCAAGTGTTTCTTTGTCCATTGTATCGATCGGTGGTGGATCTGAGGTGTCGATTCCACCATCCGGACGAACATGATCGCGAGCAGGTGGCATATGCTTAGTTCGAAGTCTGTGTACTTTATACTAGCGGTGGTTTCTCAGGAGGGATGGGTCGACCACATGTCAAGAAGAAATACAGATCGTCGGGGTATTTGCCACCCGCGAAGAGGGAGAGGTGTGCGCTCGTATCTCTATCAAACAGTTACAACACTGTCGTCGGGTTCTCAAGATCGACTCGCTCGTTTACGCCACGCCGTGTGGTGATATCGTCGACAATATTTCGAAGCTTGGAATCAGCAGTGACCAGACAAACGGTTCCATCGGTGGCGAGTTCACAGATCAACGCGGGAATATATTGGTCGGCCTGCACAGCGTGTTCTGGTAACGATTCGTCGGCAATTCGTCGCCTCGCTTCATCGATGACATCGCTGTACGCCTCGAAATCAGGCACCTGGACTTTGAGTATTCCTTGATCAATGAGTTCTTGAATCGTCTGTGCAGAATTTTTGTGGTTTGCTGGTGAGTCCTCTCTCGATAGGACATCATCCACAAGTTCTTGTTTTACTGCACGAGGGAGAATGATCCTTTCTCCTTGTCTTGCGGCAGTCCGAGCTTGAGTAGGGAACGAGCGGCCGTGCATGATGACGGCGTTCGTGTCAAGGACAATCCTCCTCATCGATTGAGAAGATCAAGTTCGGATGCAACACGCAGAAAGTCCGCATGATCCATCTTGAGAGACGCACTAGCTTCTCGATAAGTCAACTCACCAGCTTCGATCTCGTCCCAGCGGGCCATAATCTCGTCGAGAATCTCGTCACCATACCGTTGGGATGCATACTCCAGTGTCTGGGTTTCCTCCTCGACAGCAGATACGACCTCGTCGAGGGAGAGTTCGATACTGAAATCCACCGCTGCATATGTGGCTGGCTTCTCCTGAAGTCGGTCGAGTAATCCTGCTTCGTGTAGTTCACGACAGTATTCGTGTGCTGTCGAGTGCGGTAAATCGAGATCCTGTTTCAATTCGCTGACTGTAAGCTCTTCATGCGCCGCCGCGTAGGTCAAAATGTTTAGCTTCCGGTCATTCGCTAACTGCGCTCCGATTGCTTGGAGTTGCTTCCGGGAGAGTGATGTGTGCTCGGTTGTGCTCATCTTTCTTTTTTAGTATACGAAACTGTTGTATATACACTTTGCGCGTATAGTAGCTTTCCATGAGTCACGAGAGCAACGATATAGATCGAGGAGGTTGATCCATACATAACCGTGTCACGGGAGAACAATGGGAATAGAAATCTGTGTTGCTTCCGGGTGAGCTGTGAGCACCGATACCCATTCCCTCCAGAGTCGCTCAAGAGCAATCAAAAGAATCTCGAAGATGATGACTGGATTTCGAGCGCAAGCCTCGCGCTTCAGCGCGGGGAGGATGTCAAGCCAGAACGTCGAGTGTGCGCTTAATTCAAGAGCTGATTCCAGTGGGTTCAGGGTTCAGCTGAAATCGTAGTCACAGACCAAGGCACTCACGTAGTCGTCGCGGCCAGTTCGATCCGGGACATAACAGGGTGGGTCGGACGGATGCTCGAAGGCAGGCCCCCTGAGGTGGTCTGGATAGTCGTCGACTGCGTGGCGGCGAAGCATCGTCGTCAGTGACGATCGAAATGAGAGCAGATCGCGTTCATGTCTGTGACTGAGGGTTCCACGCGGTGGTCGGAGTTTTGTTAGTGGTGGCAGTCGATCTTTAAGCAGATCATCATGGGTGAGTAATCTGACATCGTAGACCTGTGCCAGCTTCCAGGCGCGGTCGGTGAGATACGTGGTGTGACAAAGTAGAGGCATTGCACTGCCGATGTGTGCCAACAAACAGAGCCTGATAATCGTTTCCTCACCAATTGGCTTATTCGCCCAGTCTTTGCATTCACAAACGAGGTAATCGCTCGGCTCGCCACGATGAGAGTCTCGTTTGGCGACTACATCGGCGGTCAGTTCGAGCAACTGTTGTCGTTGGGCTGTTAGATACCCCCACGATTCAAGCGTTTCAGCGAGACGGTTTTCGAGCCACTCGCCGTTGCCTTGCCCACGGCCGGGAGTCGTTTCTCTGGGTGGCTCCGTTTTGTTGTCGGGGTCAGTAGCGTCAGTCATTGGTTGGGTTGGCGGTGGGAGTGGTCGGGTTGTTCGGATGGTTACTCATAGAATGGCACTGGGTGTGGAGATTGATGCCTGCCTTACGCACGGATGGAGTGATCTCGGGGGAGCAATCAGTGGAATCAGTCACCGCATCGTCGATCGAAAGCACCACTGGATCGTTGAGACAGGGCTGGTGCTGTTGGCGGGAACTGAAGGAACGCATGCCAACGGTCGCAAGGACTCGATAGAGTAGTGGGTGTGGTTGGTGAGGTGCTTTTAATCGGCAGTCCAGACAGTACCATGCTGTGGGTTGCCAGGTGGTGTGTTGTGGGGGTGTCTGCTCAGCGATGACCTGACTGCCTTCCCGTAGCGGGTCGCCACACGCTTGGCAGGTGACTGGTGTGTTGGCCGGAAGCAGTTGCCCATCGAGAACTGCTGGGAGGGATGCGGTGACTGTTGATGGTGCGTTGGATGTGGCTTGTAGTGGAGCTTCTTGGCCGACCGAAGGACTCTCAGCAGTGGGTGTGATGTGTTGGGTGGGTATTTTGTTGGGTTGTGGTATAAGTACTGGCAGTGGATCTGTCGAATCGTCACAGTTGACTGTGATTTTTTGTGCAGTCGTCGTTGCTGCCGTAGAGACGAGACGGAGTTGGGGTGCCAACAGGACTGGCCATATCTGTTGGCTGGTGTGGTTACTGCCGCGGCCGACCTGTCCGTCAATGATGAGTTCGTCGACACCAAGTGTGAAGAGAGTCGTCAGGTCTTCGTTGTGATCACTGCAGCGACACTGGCCGATGGCGTACCTTCCTTGATCAGCTGGACGGTAGAGGTACAACGTGATATGATCGTCTTCGTTCAGTGTCTTCTTGCAGACCTGACAGCCCGCTTCCTCTCCAACGACCGACTGCAGATCAAGGTATAATAAGCTCTGTTTTAGTTGGAATTCGATACTATCTTCCAGTCTTGAGGTAGATGTTCTCATGGTTCTCGTTGGAACGGGAACCGAGTCCTAGTGTCTCAGCACTAGGGCACTTCTTCGTGGTTAGTGCCCGAGCGGACTCAGCTTCCATCCATTAGTCGATTGTCTATTGGTAAATACCTTTGGCTAATCGACTAATGGGTTTAGTCCAGCAACCATATGTGGCGCAATGATAATAGAGAATACATGGCCGAGAGAGGGCGAGACGAAGAAAGTGGGAAATTTACCGAGGAATACCCAAAAGAAGATTTTATCAAGGCCCTGAAAGAACTCGAATCAACTGGTACGACCGATATAGCTGAATCCGTTGGTTGTGACCGCCGTACGGCCTATCTTAAACTCAATATTCTTGAAGAAGAGAATAAAGTAGAAAGTAAAAAGATTGGAAATGTGTTGCTGTGGGAGCTTGCTGTGGAGTCTGTCTGACACGGCGATCTTCGAAATCAGCTGATCTGCTCCTTGCTGGTATATAATGAAGAAGTGAATTTTGTGATACCGCTCACAGAACGCGAATCCATGCGGTGTAAGGAACACTCACACCCCACTGCTTCCGCTGTTAGCGCACCAGGGCTCGTGGCCTGGTGAACTTTCACACCCCAGTGGTTCCGCTGTTAGCGTGACAACTTTCCGTGACGCGGGTACACCCACCCCACTGCTTCCGCTGTTATAGCATCGTGAATACTGTTTTACACTTGCTCAAATCACTCACTCATATTATTGAGGGGGCTATTTTCGATTAACAGCGGAAGCGGTGGGGTCAAAATTATATAAAGAAACGCTAACAACAGAAACAACGGAACCATTGGTTTTATAAATATCGTAGGAGTTGTCGGTATCATGGGCGATTTCTCGTTCGTGCCAAACAACTCCATCTTTAAGAATCGCGAAGCACTTCTTGAGGAGTGGACGCCGGATGATCTGGTCGGCCGCGATGAAGAACTCAGTCAGTATCACGCCGCGCTTCAACCGGTTATTAATAAAGAGACCCCTTCGAACATCTTTCTCTACGGAAAAAGCGGGGTAGGAAAGACAGCAGCTACTCGCTACCTTCTCCGTACGCTTCAAACAGATGCTACAAACGTCCCAGGACTTGCGCTTACGATGATCGAAGTCAACTGTGATGGGCTGAACACATCCTACCAGGTGGCGGTGAAACTCGTCAACGAACTTCGGGAACCTGGCCGACAGATTTCGAACACGGGATATCCTCAGGCAAGTGTCTATGAATTCCTTTTCGATGAACTCGATGCCTGTGAGGGAACAGTGCTCATTGTTCTCGATGAAGTCGACCACATTGAGGATGATTCACTTCTCTACAAACTGCCGCGTGCGCGTTCAAATGCGGATATCACCGATGCGAGACTCGGCGTAATCGGTATCTCGAATGACCTTGATTTCCGAAATCAACTGTCATCGAAGGTTCGGTCGTCACTTTGTGAGAAGGAGGTTTCGTTCAGTGCTTACGATGCCGATGAACTTCGGCTTGTGCTTGAACAACGCGAACGTGTCGCGTTTCAGGATGATGTTCTTGAAGACGGGGTCGTCTCAATGTGCGCAGCCTACGGAGCCAAGGATTCCGGTGACGCACGGAAGGCACTGGATCTACTGTTGGAGGCTGGTGATGTCGCTCGGGAAAATGGGGCAGAGACGGTGACTGAACAACACGTCGAGGACGCTCGTGAACGTGTCCAGACAGACCAGGTGGTAGAGGGCATACAGAACTATTCCCAGCACGGGAAGCTCGTATTGTACGCACTGACGCTACTCCACGAACGCGGTGAGACGCCAGCACGGACACGGGAGGTTGTGGATGCGTATCGAAATGTAGCTCATTCAGAAGGAATGAGTCCCGTTTCGGAACGGTCGGTACGTGACTATATTGGCGAATTAGCGCAACTGGGGATCGCCAGTTCAGCTGAGCACAATCGCGGGAAAGGCGGTGGAAAGTACAAAGAACATCGGCTGGAGCAGTCTATTGCTGCGATCCGAAGTGGATTGTCGACGTTGTTAGACTCCAATTAAATCGATGACTTCGGTGAGTCTGTTGTTGAGACCAGCTCTTGTTGTGGTCTAACAGCGGAAGCGGTGGGGTGGGGGTGTGGCTGTTCGCCAAAGTGGGGATGCCATTGGAAATACTGGTGTTGTCGATTCTGAAATTGTTCTCCTCACAGACAGTCCGTCAACTTGAGTAGATCTTATCCTCAAGACAGTTCAGGGTGGGTTTGAGACGGAGTTGAGTTTTGAGGGATTGTCCACACTCAACGCTGTGCGCCAGCATTTTAGTATGGCCCTCGTGACCAGCTCTGGCGGTTCAACATCGATACATGATGGAACCCGCGATGTTGCATCCGGAGGTGTATGGAAATGCTTTGGTGGGGCATTTGGTTCGGGATGCCGATCGAATCGAAACTCCATCCCAGTATCTCCGCGGTAATGGAAATTGTAACACTCGTTTTCTGTCCAGACGACATCAAAACGCCCACACGGACTCGAACCGAATCCAGCATCGACTGTAACGGTCAACTCAGGCTGTGGATCAAGCCGACCGTCGAGACTGTGATGACTGACGAGTGGTTCAGTGTCAAGGAAGATGTCTCGAATGTTTACGAGCGCGTCGTAGTCGATTGGGCCGGTATCACCTCTCAGATCAGCCATCGTCAAGCAAGAACCCTATTGGCATCATAGAAGCTGATCGCTACCTTCGTGAGATACAGGTTCTGTTCTGCGGTTTGCCAAGCGGTGTGATCCTCCCAACCCTCTGTATCATCCGGTTCTAGTTTCTGGGCGAGTTCGGTAGGAGATTCGACATTGTGCTTGTCTCTCCACGTATTAACCGTCTCCTTGATGGTCTGGAGTTCTGTCACGAGTTCATCTTCGTCGTATGCTTCGTGGAGTTTGACTACCTGCCGATAGATGTACATGTGATCATTGCGCTTGTACAGCGTCCCCTGGGTAGTCTCAAGTGTCTCAACGACTCCGAGATCAGCCAGATCCGCGAGTGCATCACGAACTACAGGTTCACTCGCATATGCCTGTTCAGCAATGGCAGCCGCTGACGTTGGCTCTTGGATCCGCTGGACAACAGTGCGAATTCGTTCTCGTGTCGTTGTCTCTGCTTTCCAGTCCTCAATCGCCGCCTGGTTCACATCCTCGTAGTCTGGTGGTGGGTCTATTTTCATCTGTAACCTCCGTTGGTTTGTGGTTGTTGCGTTGCTGGTCGGCCGCGCGTTTGCGACTCGTAGTTAATATATTGTTTCTACTGCAAATATGTCTTTTGACAGCTGCTCTCCTGCTGATTAGAAGCCATGCATCAACCTCCTTCTCTCACACCCCACCATGTCGAGTGTTCTTGTATCAATGGCGGTGATTAAAATCAATCGCATGAGTTGTCTCACACCCCACCGTGTCGAGTGTTCTGTATCGACGGCAGTGGGCAAACTCGATCCACGAGTTCTCTCACATCCTACCCTGTCGAGTGTTGTTACGAATACACTTGCCAATTTTGGGATCATTTGACGCATTAGACGCAGTGGTTTTATCGGGACTTCCTGAGCGGCCCGGCATTCGAGCGTCCGTCCGACCCACCCTGTTATGTGCCGGATCGAACTGGTCGTGACGACTATGTTAGTGCACCAGCCTGCGACTACGACTTTGGTTAACTCGTTGTTCGATCCGACCGAGAATATCCAAACACGACTCCACCTACGACCGGGATTCAAAAATCATCTCTGACTCGTACTCAGCCACTATGTGAGTCAGCTCCTGGACGTATGCAAAACAGTCGATAGGAACCTCCACAAGTTACTTTGATATTGGGGAGATAAACTATCTATGGGCAGAAAAAATATCCAGAATAGCGCATCACTTGAGCTACCGGTTCCTGTCCCGTCGACAGATATCTTCAGTCACGCTTGTACTGGGGAAGTTCTTGGCTTACTTGTCGACAATCCCTTCACGGGGTTTGGAATTCGGGATCTAAGTCGGGCAACGGATCATCCTCACCGAAGTATTTCGTCGGCTGTCGATGATCTTGAGACGGTTGGCTTCGTCGACATTGAGTACACCGGGCGAAAAAAGCTCGTTCGGATTAATCGAAGTCGACTCAACAAGCCTGACGATCCAGTTATTCGGATTCCACAGGACGAATTTCATTCACCAGTACGAGAACTTCTCACGGGGCTGACTGACAAGATTGCCCATATTCACGGTGTCGTCCTGTTTGGTAGTGTCGCCCGTGGAAATGCTGACCGGCGAAGTGATATCGATTGTTTCGTTCTCGTTGAGGGAATGCAGGCAAGAGCCCAGCAAACCGCTGACGAGTTGACATCTGATTTGAACGAAGAGAATTTTCATGGTGACCGATACAAATTCCATGTCCTCGTCGAATCCGTCAAGAGTGCCCACGAGTACGGGGATCGACTACGCGAAATCTTTGCCACTGGGATCACGCTGTATGACTCTGATATCCTCAAACAGCTCAAATCGGAGGTATTGACAGATGGACAATAGTTACGTGGATGAGGCACTGACTGATGCTGAAACAGCCTTCAGACAGACTCGTGGGCAAACAGCCGAATCCGACTTGGATGTCTCTACTGCTGCCCTCGTTCAGTTGCGGAAGGCCTGCCGGCTGCTCGAAGCCGCACGAACCCTTCGTGAGCAGAATGGGTATTATACCGTCGTTATCGAGGCGTCATTCGTAGCTGTCGAGCATAGTATCCAGTTCTATCTCTTATACCGTGGACACGCATCTGGGGAAGACTTGCGATATGAACATACAGAGGTCTACCAACAGGGTAGAGCGGCAAATCTGTTTAGCAAAGCGTTTGCCGATTGCCTCGCACAGCTGTGGAAGCAAAACCGAGCTAAAGTGTACTATCGGGAAACGGTCGCCAGTGCTGAACAGGCCGACGCAATGCTGTCGCTTGCTGATGCAGTCCACCGATACATTCTGGACTACGCGTCACTGCAGTACGAATGTGTCTGTTCTTAGTGGATAATTTTCGGGTCACACCCACAGTTTTCGCTGTGAACACCGGTCAGTAGTAGTATAATGTGTACCTAATAGTGCACCTGGTATTTTATTCTACCACTTACCGGTGGATATGTAAATAATTGCAGGACAACAACGGATAATGGGTTCGAGAGACCGACTTATAATAATAACAAGAAGGATAGGTACATGTGATAGCAGTGTGGGGGAAGGCGACAAACAGTCCAAAATCTCACTCAAATCAGAGAGCGATCAGATGTACGGGCGGTCAAGGCGACTGCCCCAAGGCAGTTCACGAGAAATAGCTATTTTTGTTCATCGAGAGACTTCTTCTCTTCCCGCAAGGAATGGGCGTTCTGACACTCAATCGGAACCGACGACTCATAAAGATCTTACAAACGTCAATCAACTCGTTCTCACACCAGAAATATTCGATCGTTGGATGGCAGGAGCAAATCAGGTAAGCTCTGATATACCGACGGCGGGCAACGATCGTCATAGATACCACACGTTCACTACAGCCTCAGTGCAGTGATGTTATGCTTATTTAATAAATACACTCCTCCCACCCCCGGGTGCGTCGTGAACCAATCCACCAAGCCGAACACCCCATCGAGCCGATCGATCGAATCAAGCATCTCAATCGTTGCCTCAAAATCGGTATTCAGCTCCCAGAAGTATTTGCGACCACCTTCGGAGCCCGCCGTTCGCGTTGAGTACTGCGTTACGCTCAGTAAATCCAACTCTTTGAGATGGTCACGGACACGATCCAACGAGATGTCGTTCGTCCCAAGTTCCGTACAAACATCCCGATACGTCGCATACACTTGCCTCGTTCGAGCCGGTGTCTCTCCTTGGGATTCCAACAGAACGAGTGCGAGAAGTCCCAAATGATCCTATAGGGTGAGCCCTTCGATACTTCGCATTACTGAACGACGGTCGACTTTTGCCTCAGCTTGCTGAGCATGCTTATCTGTCACGCGATCATCGCTTTGGTTCAGTGCGATCTCACCAGTTTCATACAATTGACATCCTCCATCCGCCTGAATGCGGAGGAATCCCACGGTTCCGCACCGCTGGATTGGGATATTAGGGTTTGCAGTCTACCACTTGTTCCCGCGGTGAGAATCCGTGGGACAAGTCATGTAGATAGACTGCTGGCTGTGCCAACCAGCCGGTACTCCTATCCTGGCCCAAACTGGCCGAAGACTCGGAGTTACTTTGATCGTTGGTGTTGAGACGGATGTTCTCCGCTCCACTCACGTCAGCGTTGAACGCTGCATCGCACGACTCACAGACGTACAATCCACGGGCGACGCGCTGACTATCATCCTCTCTCCCGCACACGCAACACGTCTTGCTCGTGTCACGCTCTGATATTTCCACGACCTCGATTCCCTCACCCTTCGCCTTGTATGTGAGAATCTTCGTGAAGCGGTCGAACGCCCACCCATGCAGGTCGAGGTTGCCATGTTTGCCCCAGTTTTTCGAGCTACCGTCTTCATCCTCTCGGACACCCGCCAAATCACCGATGTTGATGCGACCAACACCTTTCTCAACACAGCGTTCAACGATGTGTTTCGCAAGACTGTGGAAAAAGTGAGTGCGGCGTTCCGACCACTTGTGGTGGAGTCCCGAGGCTCTTTCGCCATTGCTGTTGTCGCACGTAGCAATCTCTTTCGGGAAGTAGTAGCCGTCTTGTTTCAGGCGGTTGCCGGGGTACAGGTCGGCGTCTTCGGTGCTGTAGGCGACCGCCGCGAAGTTGTTGATTCCGAGGTCGATACCCGCTGCTTCGTCGCCAGGAGGGTTGGGGGTCTCGATCTTGTTTTTGCAGACGAGATGGAGTTCCCATCGCTCTTTCTGCTGGTCGTGGACGGCTCTGACTTGTTGCAGGTTATCAACCTCAACGCCGGGGCGTGTCTCGTATTCGACAAGGATGTACTCCCATGCTTTCGGGTGTTCTTTGTGATTCGCACCTTTTGACAGTCGAACACGGTTGTTCTTCGTGTCGTGTTTGATGCCGTTTTGCTTCCACGTCACCGTCGAACGCGGGTGTTCTTCGTGGACGCGGCGGCCTTGGTCGTCGTAGTGGTTTTCTTTGCGGTAGCCGGGCGGATTGTCTCGGTCGTCGTCCGAGGAGTACCACGAGTTGAAGCTTTCAGCGAGTTCCTCCAGAACCCGCTGACTGGACTGTGAGTGCAGTCCCTTGTAGGTTGGATGGGTCTTCAACTCGTCTTTCAACTTCTCGTGATCAGGAATCTCGCCCGTCTCCTCCCAGACTTCGCGGGAGTGGTAGTTGGCGACGTTCCAGAGTTTGCTGGCACTCCACCCATGACGGTCAAGCGACTCTGCAACCTGTGGACGGTTACAGATTTTCGCTCGGTGGGTGCGGTGGACTTCCAGCATTCTGAATGCCTGTATAATCGTTTATAATTGTTTTTATTATAAAAGGTGTGGTTAGACGTGGAATATCCGGCCATGCTATTGTGGTGTGGTTAGTGACTCGCTCATGTCGGTTTCATTACCCGCCTGTTCGTCACTCGGTTCCGACCGAGGCGGTCGTAACGCTCGTTCCTCTCAGTAAGGTGGGTGTATTCACCTTGCCAATCTATAACTTGTGTATAGTTATCATCGTGAACCTACGGGTGTATAGTGAAGTTATTGATCCTCGATCTTTCTGTTGGGCCTGAATGTTGATAGTTCGCGACACCCCCCGGGGGTGTCATATAGAAGATCGCACCCAGAATGTTCTTTGGTAGAGTTCACTACACACCCGGGGGAGGGGAGTAAGGAGATATTCAAGCGGAATTTGAAGAGGCTCTTGCCTAATCTGGTGAAAAAATGCCTGAGATTTGATATTAGAATATTTGGAGTGACCGATGCAGAGGTTGAGAGGTTGTAATCAGCGAG
>NZ_QMDW01000068.1 GCF_003605635.1 Halonotius pteroides | reverse complement strand
CTGATACGAGGCGAAGTACACTTCTGATGCCACGGAGAGTAGAGGAAGAATCACAAATCCGGTTTGTTTTGGCTGTAGTCGTCGTTCAGACCGATCTCCAAAGATAGCTGTCGCTGTTCGCCAGCCTCGCTTCGCCCGAAGCGAGGCGACTCAGCCGAGTCCGTGTTCGTATCCTGCTGGCAGTCCTTCTCCGTTCGTCTGGTACTCCTCTTTCCAGCTGAGTTCGTCGTCTAACACCCGTTCGATCCCGTGCAAAAACGCATCACCAAACGCGAATGTTTTCCGAAGTGCTCGCCCGCCACGCCGTGGTCGGGCGAGCACGGCCCACTGTAACACGAGCCACAACTGCTCTAACAGAAACCCCACGCCCACGTAGAACAGCCGGATTGTCGTCGATGGCGTTGTTGTCAGGGCACGCGCTTCTCGGAACTTCTCGTAGCTCTTCTCTATCCGTGAACGCTTGTTGTAGGTCGTAGCGACCTGCGCGGGCGTGCGGTCTTCCAGACCGTACGCCGCGTATCCTGTCGCTTTCACACCAGACTTTCCACGGTCACCGTTCTGATAGGTGATGTTCACCGCCAGTGGATACGTCTGTTCGTGCTCCTTCCCTTCGCAAATCGTCTCTTCGGTCATGTGTGACGCGGCCTTGGAGAGTTTCTTCCGGAGCGAGTCTTTCCGGGTTATGACCGGAAAGACTGGCGGTGCTGTCTCTCGAAGAACACCGATTAACTCCCCGACAAAGGCGTCCCTGTCCATGAGAATCTGGTCAGTCTCGAATGGATACGTCTCGACGCGGGCGAGCACGCGCTCGACCGCGTCGGCCTTGCTGTCCTCGCCGTCAACTGGTTCAACCGCCAGTGTGAGTGGCTTTCCCTGCGCGATGACGAACGCAGTACAGTACCGGTGACACTTCGTAGTTCCATCCCGTGCTTCCATTCTCCTAAATTCGTCTTCGTCATCTGGATGACCGTGGAACGGATTATCCATGAAGTCCAGACAGATGGTTCTCGACCCGCCACGGTCGAGAACCGTCATTGCCACCAGTGCAAGGATATCGTTGACAGCATCAAGCATCGGCTCTTTCTCCAAGGTGTGCAACCAGTCCATCACTGGCTCGCGGTTTGGCGTGTCTTCAGTGTCCGTCGTGACGCCGTTGACTGAGGTTGTGCCAACAGCGGCTCGCAAGACGACTCCCATGATATCCTCGGAATCGAGGTCGGAGCCCTCGATTCTTTCCATCGGTATCAACTCAAGCAACTCCATGCTAAGAGACTTCAACTGGCTGTTCGAAATGTACTCGTCCGGATCTGTGAGGATGCGTTTGAGTCTTGGAAACTCCATCACACACAGGAATCCGGACAGCGGCTGAATCAGGCGACTGATTCAGTCGCGTCATTCTGATCACTACGTGTCAGCAACTGGTTCTTTGAGCCAGAGTGGACAACTAGCGA
>NZ_QMDW01000067.1 GCF_003605635.1 Halonotius pteroides | reverse complement strand
CGAGGTGACTAGCCGCGTCGACGGTCGCACACGGCACCTCGAAGAAGTCGGCGATCGACGCCTCGTGGGGGTTGACCGTCATCACCCGGTCGGTTCCGGTCGAGATCGCCCGCGCCATCGCCCGCGCTGACACCGGCTCACCCGGCTCGAACGCCTCGTCCTGTCTCCCGTAGCCCATGTACGGCAGGACGGTGACGACCTCCTCGGCCCGTTGCCGGGCGGCGTCCTGTAGCTGCAGCAACTCGACCTGTGCGGAATCTGACACCGTCGAGGCGACGACGATCGCCCTGTCGCCGGCGTCCGGAACGCGGACGAGCGTCTCGCCGTCGGCGAACCAGTCGTACTCGACGGCGGCGAGCGGCTCGTCGAGTTCGCTCGCGAGCGCCGCCGCGACCTCTTGTGATGCGGATCCCGGAACTATCATTAGCGGCTCTGTGTCCCCCGGGGGTAAACGCGTTTTCGTTCGCTGGCGCTCGCCTCGCTGCTCGCGGGTCGTTACGGAAGTTCGAGGAGAGAGCCTCGCCGTTCACGGCGGGGATGAATCCGACACCAGGGCGACAACCGCCAGAATTATTCCCCCAGACAGCGTGTCCGTGGGTACGCACAACGGGCAAAAACTGGCGGTTGGATTGGGGTCCGCCCGGACGACGAAGGCCACCACACCGTTCCCGCAAGGGCGTCTCCGAAGCCGTCGGGAGACGGCAGACAAAAAGCGACCCTCGCCCGAGTGTGCCTGCCCACCGTGGCACGAAAGGCAGGCAGGCCGATGGCACGGCCCGTGCCCGGACGCGCCGAAAAGGGCGACCGGGGGCATCCCCGCTGTCTCTTCGAGATAAACGGGATGCCCGGTGCAAGCGGATACCGCGTCCGAACGGACGCGCAACACGCCACACCCCTCGCGGGGCCGACGTATCGCGCACGAACCCGGTATCGCCTCGCCGGACCCCATCCGGCAGGTGAGAAGTTGCCAGCGGGGACGTGGGACCGGCTCGCCGTCCCGCGCTGGAATCCTCGCGCTGCAGCGCGGAGAGAATTTCAAGGCTCCTCGCCGAGTTCGCCGACGCCTTCTCCGGGCAGGCTGATGAGGTTCTCCCGGCCGATTCGGAGTTTGTCCACCCGGTCTTCGTCGTCCATCGACGAGAGAAGCTGTGAGACCTTCGCGTTCGACCAGCCGGTCTCCTTGACGATCGTCGCCTGCTTCATCCGTCCCCCGTTCCGTTCGAGGAGGTACTCGACGCGCTCCTCGTCCGAGAGCAGTTCGGGATTCGGCTCGTCGGCCCCGGTGTCCGGGTCGGCGTTCGCACCGTCTTTCTCTGGTGTCGCGCTCTCGGCCGCCGCGTCCGTCGGTTCCCCCGCCGTTCCGCCGTCGCTATCGGCATCGCCCGCCTCCGGGGGCTCGCGTGTCTCGTCCCCGCGCTGCCGGCCGAACAGGAGGTACAGCCCGACGAGGAGC
>NZ_QMDW01000066.1 GCF_003605635.1 Halonotius pteroides | reverse complement strand
GACGCCCAATACGCCGGCGGCCTTGCGGAACGAGAAGTGCGCGGACTCGGGGGCGACGAAGTTCGGCGTTCGGGTGTCGGCCCGGTTGCGGGCCAGCCGGATCGCCTGGACGTTCGACTCCGTCCCGCCGGAGGCGATGTAGCCGGCCGGGTCCGCGAGTTCGGCGACGGTCCCGAGCCGGTCGACGGCCTCGCGTTCGAGCGTCGAGACCGTCCCGTAGGTGCCGGGATCGCCGGGGTTGCTCGCCAGAAACTGCTCGGCCGCCTCGCGGGCCGTCGGATGCGGTTCGGTACACATCGACGACAATACTCGGGAGAATTCCTGCGGTTCGGCCCGCTGCATACTCCGTTTCAGCGGCGCGTGGGGTTTATCGGTTGTGTTTTCGACGGTCGTCGACCCGGATTACCGGATCGAGTCGAGCAGCAGCTTCTGTTCTTTCCGTTTGACCTCGTGTTGGACGTCCCGGACGGCGTCGATGTTCGCCGAGATCGACGAGACGCCCTCGTTGACGAGGAACCGGACCATCTCCGGCTTCGAGCCAGCCTGCCCACAGATGCTCGTCGCGACGTCGTACTCGCGGCAGGTCTCGATCGTATCGCCGATCAGCCGCAACACCGATGGGTGGAGCTCGTCGAAGCGGTCGGCGACGTGTTCGTTGTTCCGGTCGACCGCGAGCGTGTACTGGGTGAGGTCGTTCGTGCCGAAGGAGGCGAAGTCGATCCCGGCTTCGGCCATCTCCTCGATCGACAGCGCCGCCGAGGGGGTCTCGACCATCACGCCCCAAGAGCGCTTCTCGGGGTCGACGCCGGCCTCAGCCATCAGGTTCCGCGCGCGAACGACGTCCTCGGCGTCGTTGACGAGGGGGAACATGACCTCGACGTTGTCGTAGCCCATCTCGAAGAGCCGCCGGAACGCCTCGAGTTCGTGTTTGAAGAACTCCGGCCGATCGAGGCTCCGCCTGATCCCCCGGTAACCGAGCATCGGGTTGTGCTCGTGGGGTTCGGACTCGCCGCCCTCCATCTGCCGGAACTCGTCCGTCGGCGCATCGAGCGTCCGGACCCGGACCGGGCGCGGATAGAACTCGTCGGCGACACCGCGGACGCCGTCGACGATCTCCTCGACGTAGGCGTCCTCGCCGTGGTCCTCGATGTAGCGCTCCGGCGTCTTGTTCGTCGAGAGGATCATATGCTCCATCCGGAGCAGGCCGACGCCGTCGGCCCCGGTGGCCGCGGCGCGCTCGCCCGCCTCGGGGATCGAGACGTTCACTTTGACCTCCGTCGCCGTCATCGGTTTGACGGGGTTTTCGGGGCGGACCGTTTCGACGGCGTCGGTCTGTTCGTCGGGGGCCACGGTCCCCTCGGTGACACTGCCCTTCTCGCCGTCGATCGTGACGAGTTGACCGTCCTCGAGTTGTTCGGTCGCCGTGCCGGCGCCGACGATGGCCGGCGCGCCG
>NZ_QMDW01000065.1 GCF_003605635.1 Halonotius pteroides | reverse complement strand
ACATGCTTCCAAGACGGTACCCGAGATTATCCCATGTGAGAGTCTCAGGTGGCGGCCCTTCAGAATATTTTGCTCCGTTGAATACCGACGCCGTCTGCGGATTATATCGCTGATTTCAGGGGAATTGGACGCCGTCTTGCGATATGGGGCGTCTCAGGACCCTCGCACAAACGTTTCGAGACTTTGCCACAAACCACGTAGAGGAACCAGACGTACCCGCCGCGCCGGACGGCGCGGACGGGTACGCTAACTCCACGAAAATCGCGCTGCTTCTACTTAAAGAGGAAATCAATAAACCACTCCGGAAGCTCGAAGATTACCTGAACGAGATGCCGGGAATCCTCGATGTGTTCGGCCTTGAGAAATCTCCAGATTACTCGTCGTTCAGCGTTTGGGACGGTGAATTTCCGATGAAAGAGTTGCGCCGCCTGCTCCGCCAGTCAGCGGAGCAGGCGGGGCTTTCGGGCACTGCGTCGATTGATGCCAGTGGCTTCCAACGAGATCAAGCTAGCTCACACTACCGAAATCGAGTCGGTTACTCGTTCAATGCTATGAAGACGACGCTGCTCGTTGATACGGACTCACTTGCCATCATGGATGCTCATTTCACGACGAAGAAAGCCTATGACGGCCATATCGGACTGCAGGTCTTTCGGCGCAACGCCGAAGACCTGCAGGAGTTGCTGGCTGACAAGATGTACTCGTGGAGCGATCTCCGTGAAGCCTGCCGTGACGCGTCAACGCGACCAGTAATCAAACACTGTGAGCAAAACGGACTCAAGAAGGCCCACAACGCTCGAATTGACGACGATGTCTACAATCAGCGGTCAATGAGCGAGACAGTGTTTGCGATGGTGAAGGACGGTGGCGATGAGATTCGCTCCCGGAGTTGGCACGGCCAATTCCGGGAGCTCACGCGCAAGTGCATCGTACATAACCTGACGCAGGCGGCGAGTTAGGCTCGCCGCCTGCTCTCCTTCTCTGGACGTATCCGTGAGAGGCATCGCCATCGTCCACCTCATTCTTCGTGCGGTATCTTGTGAAACTGATGTTTTGACCACTGCGTAAAGCCGCTAAAATTGAATCGTCCGATCTTAGAATCCGCAGAGAGAGCGTAGCTACCCGTGAAAAATCTAATATCATAATACTGATTCTGTCGCTGTCTTGCGTTCAACAGAGCACGATAAGACGATGGGTTATAAATAGACATTTTAAATGTTTAGGGATACGGCGAATCGGACGCAACGATGGAGCGTCGACGGCCCGATCGGGGCGAACGCAGTCGGTCGTTCCCGCGGGCGATCGGGGTCATACGATCGTCGGTAACGTGTCCGCCGGACGTTCCGACGGATCGGCGGCTACTCCTGGCCGACCATCCGGGTCTCGTCGTCCCAGTACTCCGAGCGGAGTTCGTACTTTTGGACCTTGCCGGTCGCCGTCTCCGGGAAGTCGTCGACGAACTCGACGC
>NZ_QMDW01000064.1 GCF_003605635.1 Halonotius pteroides | reverse complement strand
TAAACCGCTTGAATCGCGTCGAAATCCTCACCCTCGTATGGTTCAGGTGTTGCCGGGTCAATCGTGAGGTCGCCGCGTGCAAGTCGACTGATGTTGTCCTGCAAATCGTCGAGCACACGCTGTTGGTAATCCTCGAGAATCTCCTTGCGATTGCGTTCTTGCTGCCGTTCTGTCACGTCTCGGTTGACCTCAAGAACGCCCACAAGCTCGTTATCACCGTCGTATACGGGGGTTGCAGAGCGCTCACTGACAATTTCTGTTCCATCAATCTTAATCGTCTCTTGAACCTGCTGGAAATTCTTCTCAGTTCGGAGGACTTTCGTGGCAAAGTCTGTTGCGTTGCTATCTGCGTCGTGGTAAGATCCAAGGTCAGATCCAACCACCTCTGTTTCAGTTGTATTGAACAGGTCTAACGCTTGGGTATTGATGTTTTTTACTAAACCATCAGTACCGATGAAGATGGCCGGGGTGGCTAATCCATTGAGAATGCTTTTTGTAGCCTGGTCTCCATCTATATTAGCCAGATCACTTCCTTGCCCTGTTTTGGACTGAGAAGTTGGTTCCACCCCATTACTACTCGTGTGCGTTTCAGGTGCCTCTGCTTGGGGACTAGTCCCTGTACCGGCCATGCCAACGGCCATTGCCCGGAGTATGTTTTCGATCATGTGTTCTCACTCGGTTCCGCGACTACACCACAAGTTATCTTAGTAAAATAGACTCGGGCAGAGATATCTGTGTCATCTCAGCCACACACTAATATGTAAGCCCTACCCCTCAATCAGCACTTGAGACATCAGGTATAGGATAGGTCGTTGTCCTGCCCGCTAACAACCGCTCAAATAGCTTCTTTTCGACTTTTCGAATGTGTTGATGGAATGTTGCGCTCGATAAATCCAGCATCTCCGCCGTTTCACCACCAGTGACACTACGCGGGGAATCGAAATAGCCACATTGATACGCTGTTTCGATTACTTCACGCTGTCTATGTGTGAGACTTTCGAGAATATTCTTTTCTGACGAGTCGCCGAGTTCAGACGAAGACTCTGTGTCGTGCTTGGCAAGCAACTGTGCCTCCTGATACTGTGAAGAGATCAGGTTGACTGCCTGTCGTGTGTCCGTTGTGCCCGGAACCTCGATTGTTAGCCGTCCCCGGGTATCGTCCTCAGCCCACAACTTCCGCAATATAAAGCCTCTATCAGAGAGCACTGTCGTCAAGGGGTGGTCTGCTACTTGCAGTTGGACTAGCGTATTGTCCGCCCTTTCGAGTATGTTTGCAGCTTCGATTCCGTCCAGTCTGTCGGTCGCTTGGAGTACTTTCTCCTGCTGGTCACTGACGCAGTTGACAAATGCAAGTGCCGATTCATCTGGCCTGGAGACAACTCCTTCGAGTTCAAGATCACACTCAACTTCTGCAGCAAGTTCGAAGAACAGATTTGTCGGGTCTCGAATCTCGAACTCCAGTTCAACCGCTTGCTCCGACTGCAGGAGCGC
>NZ_QMDW01000063.1 GCF_003605635.1 Halonotius pteroides | reverse complement strand
GCAAACGCCACCTCGACACCGCACTCGTCGAACTCGAGGGCGAGGTCGCTTCGGCGGACGCCGACGACCCGGGGTACGACTACCTGCGGGGCCGACTCGTCGCCGTCAGGGACGCCGAGGCCGCCCTCGACCGACTCCTGACCCAGGGAGAGGGGTTCCTAGATGACCTCGGTGACATCCACCACGCCCTCCACGAGACGTTCCCGACCGATGAGTGACGCCGACGGGGAGGGCGTGTTCGCCCCCGACAGCGACACCGATTCCGGGCCCCTCGAAGCCGCGCGCCGGATCGACCTCGGCGAGGTCGACCCCTGCGGCTCCAGGCAGGCGGGGCGCCGCTCCGGGGTCGCGCTGACGGCCGAGGGCCCGGTCGTCGGGCTCGCCGACGGGTCGGTCCGGGCGTTCGACGGCCGTGGGACGGAGCGGTGGCGCGTCGACGGCGAGGGGAGCGCGATCACGCTCGTCCCCTTCGGCGACGGCGTGGTAGTCGGCGAACGTTCCGGCCGCGGTGCGATCCGGCTGCTCGCCGGTGGGAGAGAGCGGTGGCGGCACGACGCCGCCGACGCCCTCGGCGGCCCGGCGAAGGAGACGCGGTTTTTTCTGCCGATGGTCGTCGACGCGGCCGTCGCACCGGGCGGGGACGTCGCATACGTCGCCGCCAGACGCTACGAGCGCCGCGACGGCGGGCGGGCCTTCGGGAGTTCGGTGTACGCTTTCGCCCCCGACGGGACGCTTCGGTGGCGCTACGACGCCGACGCCTCGCCGATCGCGCTCGAACCGGTCGCCGACGGCGTCGCCGTCGCTTACAACCGCTGTCCCGGCGCCCACGACGCCGGTCTCGTGGTCCTCGGCTCGGACGGCGACGAACGCTGGACGTGGGACCCCGACCGGGAGGCGACCCGCCGGGTGGGCGACGTGGTCTCGGCCGGCGGCCGCCTCGTCGTCACGAGTCACGCCGACTACCGGGGGTACTGCCTCGCGGACGGCGACGTCGAGTGGCGGGTCGATCTGGGGACGCCGCAACCGGACGGCGACGAGGTGTACACCTACCCCAACCACGTCGTCGGCCACGGCGCCGGCGTCGTCTTCGTGACCGGCAACTCCTTCCCGGCGGAGGGCCGCGAGACCGACGAACGCCACCCCGACGAGCAGTCGGCGTTCGGTTACACGTCCGACGGCGACCACCGCTGGCGCGCGTCCGTCGGCGGCTTCTGTCACGAGGTGGCCGACGACGGCGGCCGCCTCCTCGCGCCGGTCGCCCAGCACTTTCGCGACCGCGACCCCTCGGTTCACGGGGTCCGGGTGTTCGACGCGGCTGAAGGCCCCCTCGAAACGGGGCGAACCGACGGCGTCTGCACGGCCGCGGCCCTCGACGGGGACCGTCTCGCCCTCGTCGAGGAACCGGTCGCGTACCACGACGACGACGGCGGGGTTCGCGGGACGTACTCGCTGTGGTATCTGTAGGCACCCCGAGACAGTTTATAAGTGCTCCGG
>NZ_QMDW01000062.1 GCF_003605635.1 Halonotius pteroides | reverse complement strand
CGACGTTCGAGCCCTCGACGTCGGGGCGGTCGGTCTCGAGGTACGTCAACTCGCTCTCCTCGTCGACGACCGCGAGGACCACGTCGCCGAGTGACCCGAGCGCGACCGACGCGCGCTCGCCGACCACCCGGACCCGGTGTTCGACGGTCCCGTCCCACGGGCCGTCTCCGCGTGGGTGGACGACGAAGTCCGCACCGTCGGCGTCCTCGACCCACCCCTCCCGGGCGGGCGAGACGTAGAAGCCCCGCTCGCGGAGGTCCTTGTAGACGAGAAACGGAACGACGACACCGTCGTTGTCGGCGAGAAAGCCGCCGAGGCCGGTCCCGTCGACCGCGTCGAGGTCGCCGCGGTACAGGAGGTGGGCGGCCTCGACGGGGGCGAGGTCGACGCCCTCGCCGCGAGGCCGACCGTAGCCCCGCGAGTCGTAGTACCGCTCGCGGCCGTTCGCGCCGACTTCGACGACCCCGTCGGTCAGGTGGCCTTCCATGCGCGGACTCATCGGTGCCGCGCGTAAATCGGCTGCGGTCCGCCGTTCGCCCCGTTTCGGTTCCGCTCCCGTCTCCACCTCCGGTCTCGGATCCGGCGGGCGGGCAAGACGCCGAAGCAGTCGGCTCACCCATCCGTCCTCGCTTTTGTGTCCGCCGCTGTGTCCTCGGTCCCGTCGGCCGAACAGCCGGCGTCGAGACACTGCAACCCACCCGGGCGTTCGAACAGCGGAAGCCCACAGTCACAGGATCCGACCACGTGCCCGTCCGGGATCGCAAACCCCGTCTCGCAGTCGGGGTAGTCCTCACAGCCGGCGATGAGGCCGCCGCGCCGGAGGATCCGGAGGTCGCCGCCGCAGTTCGGGCAGTCCCACTCGCGGTCGAACCGCCCTTCGACGGCCTCGAGCAACGACCCGCACTCGTAGTCCAGACACAACTCGAAGCGCTCGCCGCGCTCGACCCGGAACTGCGGGAGACCACAGTCACACGCCGACTCGGTCACCGACGCGCCGTCCGGGAGGCCGAACCGCTCGGCACAGCCGAGACAGGCGACGTCAGATCCGGATCGGACCAACTGCCCGCCGCAGCGACACGCCCCGACGGGAGTTCCGGCGTCCGTGGCGTCGTGCTCGGCGACGACGACGTCCCCGACGGCCTCGACCCGCAGCGTCTCCTCGCCGTCGCTGGCGAGCAGCCACAGCGGATCGCGCCTCACGGACAGCGACTCCGGGCGGGTGAGCCACGCGGCCGGCTGGTAGCCGTCGACGTCGTGGACCAACACGGTGTCGTCGGGCTCTATGAGCACTACGACTCGGCCTCGAACGGTTCGCTCCCGGCGCCCCTCGAAACGGACGAGACAGTCGCCGGCGATGGTTCGGATCGACATGGGCCGTCTGCCCCCGTTTCGGTATTTAAATTCACGGGAGTGCTACCGGGGACGGACCGTCTCCGACGGCCGCCGGAGCGGGGCCCCGACCCCCTGGCCGGACACGATCATCAACATTTATTAAGGATAGGCTCGAACGGTGGTGTAATGACA